>NZ_BDBX01000005.1 GCF_001613205.1 Nocardia sienata NBRC 100364
CGACCGGTACCACCGGACCCACCGACCCGACCCGTGACTCCGCACGCACCGACTCGACCGGTGACTCCCCTGGCACAGGCACCTCTGAACGCACCGGTCCGACCGGTGACTCCTTGCGCACCCGCCCGCCCGGTCGCAACACCGGCCCGGCGCCGGCCGGTGCCGTGATCCGGGCCAGTTGCAGCGACAGTTCGGGGGGCAACTCGATCATGCGCGGTGCGGGACGGGGCTCGGGGGACGGAGGCCGAGTCGTTTCGCTGTGCGCAGCCATACGCGGCCGTTCGGGTGGCCCGACCGCGACCTGGGCTCGGTCCGCGGGCACCGACGCGTCGGCTCGGCCCGTGGGCAGGACCGGCTCGGCGTATAGAGCGCCCGAGCCCGCCGCCGGGCCCGACGAGGAACCGGCCGCGGGCTCGGGCGGACCCGGGCACTCTCGGGGCACCCGCTCACCTGCGCCCGCCGCGGCCACGATCACGCTGCTGTCCGTAGCAGCGGCACGGGTGTCGGTCAGCGCCTCGCGAGGGTCCGGCAGCGCGGAATGGAGTTCGTGCGCACCGGATACGGCCGGTGGCGTACCGCCGGTCACGGGGAGTACCGGCGCGCGCCGGGTTTCGCACGACAGGCCCTCGGCGGCGGCCTGCACCGGACCGGGCGACGGATCGACCAGATGTGGCGCCTGCCGTGACCCGGCCGGTTCGGCCACGACGGGGGGCGGCGGCGAAGCGGGTCGCCCCACCCCGTCCACGGCCGGCGAGGGCGCGGCCGGCATCGGCCGTGCTGCCGCCGGCATTTCGGTTGTTGTAGCCGCGCGTGATGCCAGGAGCGCCGCGGCGGGAGCCGTACCGGAGGCCGAGGGACGCGCCACAGCGGATGTGGCTGCGCGCTTACGTGCCCACGGGCTCGAAGCCGGTGCGCGCACAGCGGACGAGGTCCGGGACAGTCCACCGGTGCCGAGCCTATTCTGAACCGGTGCACCGTGTTCGGCAGATACCGCGGCCGTCGAGGAGGCGACGTCCGCCGTGCCCGGCGCCGATATCGCCTCGGCAGAGGCTATGGCGGCCTTCAGTTCTCCGGTGACACGGGAGGCATCGGAGATGAGCTTCTCCAGCGTCGTCACCAAAGCCCGCAGCTCGTCGGTGTTCACCTTCGGAGTCTCGCTCAACGATGCCTCCGCTTGTCGTCACTACAGCCGGGCCGGGCCGTGGATAAGTTCGACCGGCATCCACGGTATGACGCGCACAGACATGGAACCAGTGTGAAACGTTGCGGTCCGTCACGCGATGACGACGACTCTCCCGGTATGGGAAGAGTCCGGGTCCGGCGCCGGCGGGACCGCAAGCGACGGCGTGAGGTCACCGAGCCACCGGCCGCAGCCCGGAGGGTCGCCGGCGCCCACTCGGTGGTACGCAAAGCGAAGTAAGCCGCGGCGGCCGTCTGGGCGCGGCCCGACGGGGTACTTCTGCGAGGATGAGTTCCGTGGTCGATGTGCTGAACAGAAATCGTGTGGTCGTGCTGGGTCCCGCCGATGCGCCGGTGGTGGTCCTCGCGCACGGTTTCGGCTGTGACCAGGGCCTCTGGCGCCTGGTAGCGCCACTGTTGGCCAAGCAGTTCAGAGTTGTCCTGTTCGATCACGTGGGCTCGGGCCGGTCGGATCCCTCGGCGTGGGACCCCCAGCGCTACTCGGCGATGGCCGGCTACGCCGAGGACATCCGGCAGGTGTGCCGGGCGATCGATCTCGGCCCGGTGGTGCTGGTCGGTCATTCGGTGGCGTCGATGATGGGTGTACTTGCCGCCACGGCGGAACCAGAGTTGTTCCGGGGTCTGGTGCTGCTGGCGCCGAGTCCCTGCTTCATCGACGACCCGGCGAGCGGGTACCGCGGCGGCTTCAGCGCCGACGATATCGACGAGTTGCTCGAATCACTGGATGCCAACTATCTGGGCTGGTCGGGAGCCATGGCGCCGGTGATCATGGGTAATCCGGAGCGCCCGGAACTCGCGCAGGAACTGGAGACGACGTTCTGCCGCACCGATCCCGAGATCGCCCAGATCTTCGCCCGGGTGACCTTCCTGTCCGACAATAGAGACGATCTCGCGGCCGTGCGGGTCCCGACGCTGGTGGCACAGTGCTCGAACGACGCGATCGCCCCACCGGAGGTCGGCGAGTTCGTACATTCCCGCATCCCCGGCAGCCGGTTGGTGACCCTCACCGCGACCGGCCACTGTCCACAACTGGCGGCTCCCGAAGAGACCGCCGCCGCGATCACCGGCTTCGTACGCGACCTATCATGATGATGTGCCGCGCGGGCGGCTCAGGACCGGAACGCGCCGGGTTCGAACCGGACGATCCGGAGCAACGTGCGGAGTTCACCGCCCTGTTGGAGGACGACGTCGAAGACCTGTACGAGCACGCCCCCTGTGGCTATCTGTCCACCTTGCTCGACGGGCGGATCGCCAAGATCAATGCGACGCTGCTGGACTGGCTCGGCTACCGGCGCGAAGAACTGGTGGGGCGACGTCACTTCAGCGATCTGCTCACCGTCGGTGGGCGTCTCTACCACGAAACCCATTTCGCGCCGCTGCTGCGGATGCAGGGCCATCTCAGCGGTATCGCACTCGAACTCCGGACCGCCGACGGCTCACGGCTGCCCGTACTGGTGACCTCCACGGTGAAGACCGGAGCGGACGAGGAGCCGCTGCTGATCCGGACCACAGTCTTCGACGCCCGCGAGCGCCGCGCCTACGAAACCGAACTGCTGCGCGCGCGCCGGGAGGCCGAACGCGACCGCGAACGCCTGCAACGGCTGAACGCGACCCTGCAGCACTCGCTGCTGCCCGCCGCACTCGAGCCGGTTCCCGGAGCCGATGTGGCCGCGCACTACCACGCCGCCTCCCCCGACGAGGTCGGCGGCGACTTCTACGACCTGTTCCCCATTTCTCCGGGAACCTGGGGTTTCTTCCTCGGCGACGTCTGCGGCAAGGGAGCGCTCGCCGCCACCATCACCTCGCTCGCCCGGTACACGCTGCGCGCCGCCGCGGTCTACGACTCGGATCCGACCGCGGTGCTGCGGCATCTGAACACCACCATGGTGCGTGACCACCGCCGCGGCCATCCCCGCTTCTGCACCGTTATCTATGGCCGGCTCACCCTGACCGACGGTGCCGACGGTGCCCGTGCCACCGTCACCCTCGCCTCCGGGGGGCATCCTCCGGCCCTGTTGCTGCGCGCCGACGGTACGGCCGATTACCTGCACACTCCCGGCGGGCAACTGGTCGGGGTGTTCCCGGACGCCGCGGTCTCGACCGTCACCTTCACCCTGGAGCCCGGCGCGACGTTGCTGCTCTACACCGACGGACTCACCGAAGCGCGCACTGCCGAGGGCTTCTACGGGGAGTCGGCGTTACTCGACTTCGCTCGCGATCTCGCTCCCGCGACCGCCACCGGAACCATCGCCGCGGTCACCGAACTGCTCGATTCGCTCGGCACCGGTGTCACCGACGACACCGCGCTTCTGGCCCTGCACTTGTCGGGGCCGCGACATCTCCACGACAGGCGCGCGTGACCGTGCCGGCGCACTGCGACGTCATGTCCCGCCCCACCGAGCACAGAGAAGGAAGTACCAGTGATGCCGAAGATCGTTCTTTTCGGAGCCACCGGTTACACCGGCCGGCTCATCGCCGAGATCCTGGTCGGCCGGGGCGCCGCACCCGTGCTGGCCGCACGCAATGCGACCGCCCTGGAGAAATTGGCTGCGGACGTCGGCGGTGCCGACACCGCGGTGGCCGATGTGACCGACCCGGATTCGGTCCGGGCCCTGCTCGGGCCCGGCGATGTGCTGATCAGCACCGTCGGGCCGTTCCTGCGCTACGGCGCCCCCGCACTGGCCGCGGCCGTCGAGGCGGGGGCGCATTATTTCGACTCCACCGGTGAGGGCCCGTTCATCCGCACCGTCTTCGAGCACGACGACGTGGCCCGCCGGGCGGGCGTCGGCCTGCTCACCGCCTTCGGGTACGACTACGTGCCCGGGAATCTGGCCGCCGGTCTGGCACTGGCCGAAGCCCCGGAGGCGGTCCGCGCGGATATCGGTTACTTCATCACCGATCCCGGCACCAGTGGCGGGACGCGGGCATCGATGGCGGGCATGCTCTTCGAAGAGGGTTTCGCCCTGCGCGGCGGCCGGGTCGTGCCCCAGCGTACGGCTGCGCACGTCCGCAGTTTCGACGTCGCCGGCCGAGAGTTCACCGGCGCGTCGGTGCCCGGTTCGGAACATTTCGCGCTCACCCGGGCCTACCCGCACCTGCGTGATGCCGACGTCTACCTCGGTATGCCCAGCAAGGCGGCGCACGGCCTGCAGATCACCTCGATGCTCACGGGCGCCCTCGCCCACGTCGGCCCGGTCAAACGACTGGCCGAGAACGCCTTGACCCGAGTCGTGAAGGGTTCGACCGGGGGTCCGGCGGCCACCGCGCGGGCCCGGACCCGGACATGGGCGGTGGCGCAGGCACGCGATACAGCCGGGGCGGTCCTCGCCTCGGTGACCCTGACGGGCGGCGACCCCTACGACTTCACCGCGGCCATCCTCGCCTGGGGCGCGCAGACCGCGCTCGACAGTGGTCTGCGGGGCACCGGTGCGCTGGGCCCCGTCGAAGCGTTCGGTCTCGAGGCGCTCACCGCCGGTGCGGCCGGCGCCGGACTGACCCGGTAGCCAGCCGGGGCCGTGCCCTGCCCGACGGGGTTCGCGCCGCTGGGCGGCTCGTGCCTTATCGCCGGATCCCGATGGCGCCGCAGACCGGGGCCTGCCAGGGCAGCGCACGGGAGCGCGCGATGTGCTCGTCGAGCGAGCCGGCGATATCAGCGGGCAGCTCGACCGCACGCCGGTCCCGCAAGTCCACGTGGACCAGCAGGATCTCCAGCGTGTTGGCGATCCGGCCGCGGCCGGTGTCGACGAGGAAGGTCATCATGTGCACGGCCTTCGCGCCGCGGTCGAGGATCCGGCCGGCGACCGCGAATCGATCACCTTCGCGTAGTTCGCTGGTATAGGCCAGGTGGTGCCGGGTGGTGAACAGCCCCATCTTCCGCTCGGCGCGGTAGGTGTCGTCGATGCCGACTTCCCGGACGAGCGCGTCGGCCCCGGCGGTGCCCCATCGCAGGTACTGCACGACATTCATATGGTCGCCGCCGTCCAAGGTCTCGGCGGTGACCGTGCCGGTCACGGTCCCGGTCAGCGAGGTCAGCTGGTCCGGTGTGGGAAGTCCATCGCTCATACGCGTGATTCTCGAGGGCACCGGACCGGCCACGGAGCCGAGCGTCCACTCAGCGGAATCTCGCGGTCCGCCGTCGGCTCGGGCCCGCATCCTCGGGAGTCGGGCGGCGCGCCGTTCGCACCGCCCGCCGAGCCACAACTTCCGACAGGAGCCCTCCCATGACCGATCTCCAGCGATACAGCGGCCGCCGCGTCCTCGTCACCGGCGGCGGATCCGGTATCGGTCAGGCCACAACGCTGCGCATACTGCGGGAAGGCGGCCGGGTGGTCGCCGCGGACATCAGCGCGGCCGGACTCGAGGATACGCTGGACAAGGCCGGCGCCGATCGGGCACGGCTGAGCACCTCGATCATGGATATCGCGGACGAGGAGTCGGTCCGCGCCGGAGTGGCCGCGGCCCTGCGATGGCTCGGCGGACTCGACACCCTGGTCAATGCCGCCGGTGTCCTACGGTCGGCACATTTCGAACAGACCTCCGTCGCCGACTTCGAGCAGATCCTGCGGATCAATCTCGTCGGCACCTTCGTGGTCACGCGCGAGTCCCTGGCCGCACTGCGGGCCGGAAACGCACCGGCGGTCGTGAATTTCAGCTCCACCTCCGCGGTGTTCGCCCACCCATATATGTCCGCCTACGCGGCGTCCAAGGGCGGTATCCAGGCCATGACCCACGCGCTGGCAATGGAATTCGGCCGACAGGGCATCCGGTTCAATTCCGTCCAACCGGGTTCCATCTCGTCGGGGATGACCGATGGAAGCGGTGCGTCCGGACAGAGCCTCGGTCCCGGCCTGCCCGCCGATGCCGATATCGCCTTGTTCGCCAAGGCCGCGCCGGCACTCCCGCTACCGGCCGGCTCACCGTTCGCCGGACCCGACGCGGTAGCCGCGGTGGTGGCGATGCTCGGCTCCCCGGATGCCTATTTCGTCACCGGGACCGAGGTGCGCGTCGACGGAGGCTCTCATATGTGAGTCACCGACGCGGTCGCGTTTGCGCAGCGCACAGCACGGGTAGCCGAGGGAACCGGAGGTGTTGCCGGGGATGGATCGGCGTTATCGCGGAGTTCGCGTTCAAGTGCTGCGGCGCGGCGGGGTCCGAATCCTGGTGCGCACACTGCGGGCGGCATGGTCGGACGAGCTGTCCGACTGGGCGGCGGCCCTCACGTACTACAGCATGCTGTCGCTGTTTCCGGCCCTGTTGCTCACCGTCGCCGCGCTCGGCCTGGCCGGACCCGAGCCGGCCGGTGTGCTCGCCGGAGCGGCGAGCCATGTCGGCCCGCAGGGCAGCCGGACCCTGCTCGCCGATTCGGTGCGCCACCTCGAACAGGTCCGGGCCTGGTCGGCGCCTATCGCGATCGCGGGACTGGTCTCGGGGCTGTGGACGGCATCGAGTTATATCGGCGCGTTCATCCGGGCCGCCAACGCCCTGTACTCCGTGGCGGAGAGCCGATCCCGGCCCAGGACGGTACTCCTGCAACTGTCGCTCAGCGTGGTCCTGATCGCGATGATGGTGTTCACCGGCCTGGGTTTCGTGATCACCGACGGTATGGCCGGACGATACAGCGGTGACCTCGCCGATCTACCTTTCGTGCACGGGATCTGGGCGATCCTGCGATGGGTCGTACTCGCACTGGTGGTGAGTTTCGCCCTGTCACTGCTGTATTGGGTCGCGCCCAATGTGACCGGGCAGCCGTTCCGCTGGTTCACCGCGGGGAGCGCGCTGGCGGTCGCGGTGTGGCTGGCCGGTTCGGCCGGCCTGTCGTTCTACGCAGCCCATTTCGACTCGTTCGACAAGGTCTACGGTTCGCTGGCGGCGGCGGTCGTCTTCCTCGTCTGGCTGTGGGTGGCCAATTTCGCGGTGCTGCTGGGAGCGGTGGTCGACGCCCAACGGGCCCGCCGCCCCACGCCACCCGACGCGGAGGGCGTCGGCGACCGGGGATACCGGCCGATCCCGGCCGTCACCGAATCGGACCACGGTGCGGTCACCCGGTGAATTCGCCCATCGTGGCCGGAACCGCTACCGGTGTCCGGCCACAACCGTCCGCGCCGCGGGCGACGCTACGTCTCAGACCTTCCGGCCCACGGCACCGTAGAGCGACACCTTCTTGTCATGGCTTCGCGGATGCTCGATACCCGAGTTGCGCCACCGATGGATCACTTCGACGCCCGGCTCCACCAGTTCCAGCTGATCGAAGAACCGGGCCACCTCCGCGCGGGTACGCGGCCGCACCGGTATCCCGCGATCCACATAGACCTGCAACAGCCGGGCCATACCGTCGGGGTCGTCGGGGCCCTCGTCGAACTCTGTCGTGACATGAGACATCGCCAGATACGAACCCGGCGCCAGCGGCGCCATCAACGTGTCGACGATCTCGTACACATCACCGGGCACGAAATGCAGCAGGGCCATGAGCGAGACCGCCACCGGTTGGGACAGATCCAGCGTCGTGCGCAGTTCCGGCGCGGCGAGGATGGATTCCGGATCACCCGCGTCGGCCTGGATGTAGGTGGTGCGCCCCTCTTCGGTGCTCACCAGCAGCGCCCGCGCGTGGGCGAGCACGATCGGGTCGTTGTCGACATAGACCACCCGCGATTCCGGCGCGAGGCCCTGAGCGACCTGGTGCAGGTTGGGTTCGGTCGGGATACCCGTACCGATATCGAGGAATTGGCGGATGCCCTGCTCGGTGAGATAGCGGGTGGCGTGGCGCATGAATTCGCGGTTGGTGCGCGCGGTCAGCCGGACCGCCGGAAAATCGCGCAGTGCCTGTTCGGCCGCGGCTCGGTCGGCATCGTAGGAATCCTTGCCGCCCAGAAAGTAGTCGTACATGCGCGCGGGATGCGCGACATCGGTACGCAGATCGATAGAGCCGTCGGACACGGCGGATGCTCCTTGTGACGTCGTGCGGTCGGTACCCCGCAGGTATACCGCATCCGGGCAAGTCGCCCAACACATTCCGGCATACCGACCCGATGACACCGTACGAGGTCGCGACGATGTCGTCGACGACTCCCGCGTGAGGTGCCCGGACCTCCGGTACTTGACCCTGACACTGTGACAAGGTCTTGACTGAGCGCAGGAGGTGGTCCCCATCGACCCGAAATTCGATTCACCCGATACGCGCCTGCTCGAGGCGTTACGCGCCCCGGACTCGTCGACCCGGCTCCAGGCGGCGCTGGCCGCCGGGACGAACCCCGGCCCCGGCCTCGTCGACGCACTGGTCGCACGGTGCGCGGTCGAACCCGATTTCTACGTCCGCGACATGCTCACCTGGGCGCTGATCCGCCATCCGGCCGAGGTCACCGTGCCGGTACTGCGCGCGGAACTGCGTTCCACGGGCCCGCAGGCCCGCAGTCAGGCGCTGCACACACTGTCCAAGATCGGCGACGGATCCGTATGGCCGGCGATCACCCGGTCGCTGCTGCACGACGCCGACGACGAGGTCGCCCGGAGCGCCTGGCGCGCTGCCGTGATCCTCGTACCGGCCGACGGGCGCGAGGCGCTGGCCGCGGATCTGGCGACGCAACTCGGACGCGGCGACCGCAGCGTTCAGTTGAGTCTCAGCCGGGCACTGGTGGCCCTCGGCGACCATGCCGGACCGGCGGTGCAGGCGAGAATGGCCGACCCGAATCCGGCGGTGCGCGCACACGCCCGTGCCACCGAACGGTTGCTGCGCGACCCGGATGCCGGTTTCGATCCGGATATCGCCGAGGCGAAACGGATCGTCGCGCTCGGTCCGGAACAAGCCGGGTCGGCGGCATGCTGATCGGGGAGGTGGCGCGCCGGTCGGGAGTGAGTACCCGGATGCTGCGACACTACGACTCGCTCGGACTGGTGTGCCCGACCGGCCGCACAGTCGGCGGCTACCGCGAGTACGCCCCCGCGGACATCCGGCGGATCTTCCACGTGGAAAGTCTGCGCTCGCTGGGTCTTTCGTTACGGGAGGTCGGGCGGGCCCTGCAGGATCCCGCCTTCACCCCGGCGGAGCTGGTCGGCGCGCTCATCCGGCGGACCGAGGCGCGGGTGCGGCGGGAGCAGGAGCTCCTCGACCGGCTCCGCACCGTCGATGCCTCCACGCCGGCGGGCTGGCCCGATGTGCTGCGCATCGTGGAACTGCTGCACGGGCTCAACTCACCGAATGCCGCGCGCCGGCAGCAAACCGTGCTGGCCTCGGCCGAGGAGATGCCGGTATCCACCGAACTGCTGGCCGGGGCAGTCCTCACCGAATCCGATCCGAATGTCGCCGGTGCCCTGCGCTGGGCGCTCGCCCGAGCGGGTGGGGACGGTCTGGCCGGTGTGCGGGCCGGTCTGCGCGCCGCGGACGCCGCTATCCGGCGGCGCGCGGTACTCGCGATCGCCGAGATGTCCGGCGACGACGCGAGCGCCGCGCTCACCGGCGCACTCACCGACCCGGACGCGGCGGTGCGTCGGCCCGCCGCGCTGGCCGCGGGGGCGCGTGGCGAGCCGGCGGCCGTCGCGGTGCTCGTCGATATGGTGGTCGAGGGCGTCAACGACGTGGATGCCGCCGAGGTCCTGGGCTCACTGGCACGGGACGCCGAACTCACCGACCGGATCATGAACGCCCTGACCGCGCAGCTCGCCGCGCACACCACCGAGCCGGCGGTGCGGATACGCCTCACCCAGGCTCTCGCCGAGATGCCGGTGAGCCCGGCACTGGGCGTTCTGCGGGAGCTGGCCGACGACCCCGATCACGACGTCGCTCTCATCGCGTCGGCTCTCGCGGGGATGCTCGCGCAGCGCCCCACCGAGTGACTTCCATTGCCCGCGAGATTCCGGCCGATTCGCTCGCCGGGCCCGGTCCGCCGTCATCTCGATACTCATCCCGGCCGCACGCAGCCGGTCGCTGAGAGCCTCCCCTGTGCGGTGGTAGGTGTGAGCACTCCGGCGCGCTCGGGTGAGGCCGCCTCGTCGAAGGCCAGGCGCAGATCGCTCTCGGCGAGCATCACCGCGGTCGCCCGATAACCGGGGTCTTCCTGCCCGGCGAAGGCGGCCGGATACGTCGCGCCGGTAGAGATGCGATAAGCGACCGGTCCGGGAAACGGGCGCTGACCGGCGTAGGTTTCCCTCCGATCCGGCCGGGCAACCGGGGACCATGACTACCGAGAGCCCCACACCGGAGGATCGGCCGGCCGCCGGAAACTCCCCACAGCAACCACACACCCAGATCACGCCCGACGATCTGCGCCGATTGCTCGACGCGGAGAACACGCAGGCCACACTGGCGCTGGCAGGCGGCGCGGTCCGGGTCGAGACCGATCCCGATGTCGCCGCCCAGGGGCTTCCCGTCATCACCCGGGCCGCCCTCGTCGACCGGGTCGGCGCGGACCCCGACGACAACGCCTTGACCGTGCAGGCCGCCGAACTCGAAACCGAGATCCGGCTGCTCGGCGCCTGATCATCGCCGCGCGGCCCGCCCGCATGCGCCGACGGGTCGTGTCCTGCGCCGCCGCGGCGACCGTGCGCCACGGCACCCGCCACTACGTCCCGAGATGCCTGGTGGTGCGCCGAGGCATCGCCGCTCCCGGCGACGCGGCGACATGTGTCAGCACATGTCCGCCCGGCGATCGAGCCCGGCCCTCGCCTATCGAGACTCCAAGACGATCCGGATTGAACCCGCGCATGCCGGGTATGCGCCCCGTGTCCACCCGAACAATCGACATCGGAGGTAGATATCGTGGCCGAGAATCGCACTGGCCCCCGGGAAGGACTGGAAGGCGCCGTCGAGGGCGTCAAGGGCAAGGCCAAGGAGGTCGCGGGCACCGTGGCCGGGCGCAACGACCTGCGGGACGAGGGTATCGCCCAGCAGGACAAGGCCGAATCGCAACGCGAGGTCGCCCAGAAGGAAGCCGAGGCCGAAAAGGCTCGCTCCGAGGCCGACCTGGAGGAGACGCGCCAGCGTTCGCATCAGGGCAGGTAACGGCCGACACCCGCACCGGCCGACGGCGGCCGCACCGGTGACATACCGGGCGGCCGCCGTCGTCGTGCGCGACGGTGAATCCACCCGCCGCCGCTACCGCCGTACTGTGCCGCTGCGTGCTGCGACTCCGGGCCCCCGGAACGGTGGTCACATTCGACTAGTCTGGCTCCGTGGGCACGCCAGAGCAGGACAGTACACAGGTCGAGGTCGTCCGGGTCTTCACCGATACCGCGGGCCGATGGGGCAATCCTCTGGGTATCGCCCGGGCCGCCGATGTGGAAGGCGACGACCACCAAGCGCTGGCCGCCCGGCTCGGCTACAGCGAGACCGTGGTGGTCGAGGCGCCGGCCGGCGAAATCGCCCGGTTGCGCATCTACACCCCCGCCGTCGAACTCCCCTTCGCCGGCCACCCCACCGTCGGGACGGCCTGGTGGCTGGCCGATCAGGGCACGCCGGTCGGAACGCTCGAGGTGCCCGCCGGGCCGGTGAACGTCACCTCGGATGCCGGTCTCACCTGGGTGCGGGCCCGGCCGGAATGGGCACCCGAATTCACTTTCCACGAATTCGACGACACCGAACTCCTCGGCACCGTGACGCCCACCGATTTCGACAGGGGCCACCACTACGTCTGGGCCTGGACCGACCGGTCTCGTGGCGTGATACGTTCCCGCATGTTCGCACCCGCCATGGGCATTGCCGAGGACGAGGCCACCGGCGCGGCCGCCATCGCCCTCACCGCCCGGCTCGGTCGCGACCTGACCATCACCCAGGGACAGGGTTCCCAGTTGTTCACCCGGCACGACCCCGCCGGATGGGTTCATCTGGGCGGACGCGTGATCTCCGATCATCCGGTCGTGCTCTAGCCGCTGTCCTGCTCCCGGGCGGATGCGGCGCGAAGTGCCCGGGTGCTACACCGGACCCATGCGGTTGCTCATCATGTCCGATACGCATGTACCGAAGCGGGCCCGGGATCTGCCGGCGACTCTCTGGAACGAGGTGGAGGCGGCCGACGTCGTGGTACACGCGGGTGACTGGGTGGAACTCGCGCTGCTGGACCGGCTCGCGGCACGCAGCACACGTCTCATCGGCGTGTACGGCAACAACGACGGACCGGAGCTGCGCGCCCGGCTGCCCGAGATCGCCCGGGCAGACCTCGCCGGCCTCCGGTTGGCCGTGGTGCACGAGACCGGGCCCGCGAAAGGCCGTGAACGCCGCTGTGCGGCAGCCTTTCCCGAGACCGATGTGCTGGTCTTCGGCCACAGCCACATCCCCTGGGACAGCGTCACCGACACCGGTCTGCGCCTGCTCAACCCCGGTTCGCCGACCGATCGCCGCCGACAGCCCGAACACACCTATCTGACCGCGCAGATCCGCTCCGGGGAGTTGATCGAGGTAACACTGCACGTCGTGCCCCACCGCTGAGGCCCGGCCCACCGGGCGGCAAGGAGTGGGCACGGGCGATCGCTCAGGTCGGCACGGCGTCGGCGGTGACGGGAAGGGCGGCGTGCCAGGGCACGAGTGCCGTGAGGAGCAAGCACGATGGCGACCGTGCGCCCACCGGCGGCCTCGGCTCCACCGTCGCTGTCCCACTGCTCCTGCTGTGCGCCGTGATCGCGCGGACGATCCGTTACCGCGGCGCCCCCGAGCCGATCGGCACCTCGGGGTCACGAGTGTGGAACGTAACGCGGGATCGCCCGCAGCGCGCGCAGGTTCTCGAGCCGGTGCACGGCACCGGTTACCGCGTTCTCGCTCGAACCCGCGTCTGCAATCCTCCATTCTCTCCTCCGCGCTCGGTGGCGACTGTCACTACGGTCCGCGCGGCGAGGTGCGTTTCGCGGCCCGCACATGGGTATGTCCCGGCGAGACGGTGACGCAATGTGGCGCACCGGCTCGGCAGTTCCCGTCGCGTGCTCCAGGAGGGCCTGTGTCTTCGTTCCTCTCGTTCCTTTCGCTGATGCTCGCCCTGCCGGGGCTGGCGGCCGCCGCCGCGTACGTGGCGGTGGCGGTGAGTTTGTGGCTCGAAAAGCGGCAAGCCGCCGGTGATCCCGGTTCCGCCTCGCACGGTGCCCCCGGCCGGGCCTGATCGGACGCCGCCCGGCAGGGCCGGAGATCCGCGGTCGTGACACCCGCCGCGCGGCCCGCAAGGTCCGCGCGCCGGATATTCGGTGGCATGCTCCGGTCTCGCTCGGCTACGGTTTCCCGGGTCGCGACGAAGTGACCGGAGGAGGGAAATACGTTGTCCACCAAGCTGAATCAGCTCATCGCTATCGAGAAGGGCGCGAAGGCGCAGGCGAATGCGGATGTGACCGCCGCCTATCAGCGAGTGGGCAAGGCCGATCTGCTGGCCGGTATTTCCCGCACCTACCGTCCGCTCGACGATATGGGCGAAGAGCTACCGGCGGAGTCCAAGCGGGTGCAGGTACGAGCGCGTGAGGTGATCGCGGATATGAAGAGCACCCTGACACGGTTGTTCGATGTGACCGCGACGAAGGATACGGCGAACTGCTCGGCCAAGGCCGACGTGACCGTCGACGGCGTGACTGTCGCGCGGGACCTGCCGGTCACCTATCTGCTGTTCCTGGAGAAGCAGCTCAGCGAGCTGAAGAAGTTCGTCGCCAAACTGCCCACCCTCGATCCGGCGGAGTCGTGGTCGTTCGACGAGGTCAGCGATTGCTACGCCACCCAGCCGTCGCAGACGGTGCGGACCAAGAAGGTGCCGCGCAACCACGTGCTGGCCCCGGCCACCGACAAGCACCCGGCACAGGTGGAGGTGTATCACGAGGACGTCGTGGTCGGCCGCTGGACCACCACGAAGTTCTCCGGCGCGCTGCCGGCGAAGGAGGTCGGCGATATCGACGATCGGCTCGGCAAGCTGCTCGACGCGGTGCGCGTCGCCCGGGAGACGGCGAACGCGACGCCCGTGACGGATGTCGAGCCCGGCCGGGCCATCCTCGACTACCTGTTCGGGTAGCCGGGACACGGACTCCCCCTGCGGGGGGATGGAGCACAATCTGAGACTGAAATTCATTCTTACACAGCGCAGACGCTGCCAGGGTCTGCCGAGAAACTCAGCTTCTTGCTCCAAGCTCAACAATTCCATCGATCGCACGACGGGCGGATGTGCTGCGATGCACCCCCGAGATCCGGGTTCGATTCCCGGTGGCGGCTCTCCCTGCCGCTGTGGCGTAAAGGAAACGCGCGGGGTTACTCACCCTGAACCACACTCGCGTACTCGGCGATCACAGGTGGAACGAACGATAGCTCATCCGGTAGAGCATCGGACTATCGATCCGACGGTAGTGGGTTCGAATCCCACTCGTTTATCAGGAGGGGCCGGGAAGGGTATTCCCGGCCCCTCCGCCTGTCCCGGCCGGACTCCGCTGCTAGAGCCCCCGGCCGAGGTGCCCGCCGCAACCGGGACGGCCACCTCCTGTTCGGCGGCCGAAAGCTCGTGCGGCGGATACCGGCATATCGCCGCCGCTGATTTCGCGCAGCTGTTACCGATGTGCCGAGCCCACCTATGCGCCGAGGATCATCTCGTCGAACCGGCCGAATCGTCAGAGGAGAGGACGCGTGATGGGACATATCCGGATTCTGGGGGCAGGCGAATGCGGGCTCCCGTTGGCACATCGGCTGCTGCACGCGGGTCGTCCGGTAACACTGGTGGCGGCCCGTTCGGCCGCCGACGTGCTGAACGGCACGGTGACCAGCACCCAGGTCAAGTTCCCGGCGACACTGGACCTGGAAACCACTGCGGGACTGGGACATTGGCGATCTTCGGCACCCGAGATACGCGGCATCCGGCTGGCCGCGGTGATGGACGGCCAGCGTGTATTGGGCTGGACCGGCCGGTTCGCCCGGCCGGCGCAGAGCGTCGATCAGCGCACCGTGTTCGCGCGCTGGCTCACCGACTATGTCGACGCGGGCGGGGATCTGGAGATCGGCGATCCGCCGGTGGCCGAAGTGGACCGCCGGGCGGCCGAATACGACCTGACAGTGGTCACCCGCGCGTCGGGCGAGCTGGCCGCGTGCTTTCCCGCCGACCCCGGCTGGCCCGCGCCCGGCCGCCCCGCCCGGCAGCTGGCCGTGCTCTACCTCGAGGGTGTGACCCCGGACCCGGACGACCTCGGAATCTATGTATCGCTTCCCGGTCTGGGTGAAGTGATCTCCTATCCCGGGCTCACCGGTGCGCCCGGCGCGGAGCGGCGGTGCGAGATGCTGCTGATCGAGGCCCGCCACGGTGGCCCCCTCGATGTCTTCGCCCCGAATGACCCACCGTCGGAGCAGTTGCGGCGGGCCCTTCGTCTGCTGGACACCCATCTGCCCGCCGATCTCGCGGATCGCTATCGCACGGCCGAATTGACCGATGCCCGTGCCGCACTGACGGGTGCGGTGAAGCCGGCGGTGCGCCGGCCGGTGGGAACCCTTCCCTCCGGGCGGCCGGTGCTCGGGGGCGGTGACGTGGTGTGCCGGATGGATCCTGGTGGCGCCCAGGGCGCGAACAACGCCGCCCACTGCGCGCAGGCCTACGCCGCCGCGATCCTGGACTGCCCGGACGGGCCGTTCGACCGGTCCTGGATGATGTCGGCCGCGACGCCCTGGCTCACCGGGACCGCGCACCATGCCGCGCGGTGGACGGCGGCGGTGCTCGACCCGCCGGCCGAGATGCAGCAGTTCATGCTGGCCGCGCAGGACGATCCCGCACTGGCGAACGCCTTCGCCGACACTTTCGCCAGGCCGGCCGATATGGTCCGCTTCACCACCGCCCGGGACGCGGACCCCGCCTCGCTCGGGTGATCGCGATGGCGCCGGTGGCCCCGGCCGGACGCGGCGTGGGTCTCACAGCGGGGACTGTGGTGGGCACGGGGGGAATTCCACTGGTAGACCGGCCAGGGCCCGGTGGAACGGCCCGGGCCGCCGGGTGAGCGCGTCCGCCGGTACGGCCGGCCGCAGATCGGGAAGGGCGTCCAGCAATTGATCGATGGCGCCTTGGGCGATCAGGTATGCCGCGGACCTGGCCGGGCAGGAATGCGGGCCCGCGCCCCAGGCCAGATGGGACCGGTTACCGGTATGGTCTCCGTTGATGATCGCGGGATCGTTGTTGCACCCCGCCAGGCTGATCACTACGGGTTGGTCCGCGGGCAGCCAGACGTCGTCGATCAGAATCGGTTGCCGTGGGTAGGTGACACTGAAATTCGCCATCGGCGGGTCGGTGAACAACACTTCGTCCAGCGCGTCCCGGGTGGCCAGCGCGCCGCCGAGGAGACTACCGGCGAACCGGTCGTCGGTGAGGATCAGCAGCACGGTGTTGATGATGAGGTTCTGCAGGGGCTCGATTCCGGCACCGTAGAGGATGACGATCTGATGGATGAGTTCGGCTTCGTCGAGATTCGCGGGGTGGGCGAGCACCCGCGAGGTGATGTCGTCACCGGGTTCGGCACGTTTCAACTCGACCAGTTCGAGCACCGCGGCGCTGAGCATCCGGTTGCCGCGTTCGGCGTCCACACCGTCGAACACTGTCTGGGTGGCTTCGGCGACCTTCCGGCCGATTTCGGGTGGGCAGCCCAGCATCGCGTTGATCGCCTCGAACGCCAGCGGAAACGCGTACTGGGTAACGAGATCAGCGGCCCCGGTCTCACAGAAAGCGTTGATCAGCGGGACGGCGATCCGCCCGACGACACCGTACAAGGCGTGCAGATCGACGCCGTCGATACCGGCGGTGTTGACCCCGCGGTAGCGGGCATGCTCGGCGCCCGCGCTGCGGATCGCGCTCGGCCGCCATTCCAGGACGGGCAGCACCGGGCAATCGGCGGGAATACTGCGCTGCCAGGCACGGGGGTCGGCGGGGAATCGTTCGGGATCGTTGAGAATGCGCAGAGCGGCGCGATATCCGACCACCAGGGTGGCGGGCACCCCGGGTGCCAGTTCCACGGGTACCAGCGAGCCGTATCGGTCACGCATCCTGCGGTATGCGGCGTGCGGATCGGCCGCGAACTCGGCGGAGTACAGGGGTACGCGGGGCTCGTCGCGACCGGCGGGCGAAGCGTGATGGCCGGTGACGGCCGGGGGTATGGGCAAGTGGACGACTCCAGCGACAGGACGGTGCTCTTCAGTGCAAGGTCTGTGCCCGCGGCCGTCGGACTGTCGCACGGTCGTGAGCGGTCCAAGGATCGCCCAGTAGGTAGATCGACGACATCGGTAGGACCGCCCCTACAACACGATCGATACCGTGCGCCGTATCCTGGGCGACCGCGCCTACGAGGCGGCCGAACGAGAGGGTGAGCTCCTGCGCCCGGGCACGATTCACCCGGCGCCGAGAAGCGTGTCGCGCTGGTCGTCGATCACGGACCGTATCGCGGCGACGACCGCGGCGACTTCCGGACGACGCAGGGTCTCGGTGCGGGCCACCAGCCAGTAACCGAGAGTCACGGCCACCGAATCGGCCAGGACCCGTACCAGGTCCGGATGGCGATCGGCCATGAAACAGGGCAGCAGGCCCAGCCCCGCGGATGCGCGGGTGGCCTCCACGTGCACGAAAACATTTGTGGAGGTCACCGATTCCCGCATGGTGGGGACGTGACCGGAGGCCAGGTCGAGATCGTCGACCTGGAGCATCGAATCGATGAAGTACACCAGTGGATACCGGGCGAGCTCATCGATCGTCGCCGGGACGCCGTGTTCTCGCAGGTACGCGCGCGAACCGTAGAGGCCCAGGCGGTAGTCGGCGAGATGGGTCGCCGTGGCGCGGCGCACCCGCGGTTCCCCGACGACGACCTCCAGGTCGAGCCCGGAGCGCTGTTGCGACGCCCGCCGGGTAGTCGCCACGAGTTCGACCGCGATATCCGGATGCCGCCGGCGTACCGCCGCCGCTGCGGGGGCGGCGATATAGGCACTGAAGCCGTCGGTCGCCGAGAGCCGGACCACACCTGCCAGCACCCGGTTCCCACCCGCGTCCGCAGCGAGTGATTCCACCGCCGACTCCACCGCCTCGGCCGCGGCCAGGGCTTCTCTGCCGAGATCGGTCAGTTCCCAGCCGCCGGTCACCCGGGTGAGTACCCGGCCGCCGAGGGTCTGCTCCAGCGCGGCGATCCGGCGGGAGATGGTGGTGTGGTTGAGGCCGAGTTGCTCGGCCGCGGTCACGAATCGTCCCGAACGACCGACGGCCAGCAGTACGAGAAGGTCGTCCGCGCTGGGGCGACCAGGGAAGGCCGTGCTCATATCTGCAGTTTTGCACATCCGCACTGCAGTAATGGTCATTGCGGGGCCCTCGGTCTGCACCAATACTCGATGCAGCCGAGCAATGTGGGGCCCGTCACATCACCAGAGGTGAGGTGGCCCCGGGCACAAAGGAGAAGTGCGATGAGGGAGCACAGCGCCGGACCGGACCCGGCGGTATCGAAGGACGCCGGATCCGGTGGAACGGCCGCCGGCCTGCGGCGCGTGGTGGCCGCGTCGATGGCGGGCACAGTCGTGGAGTGGTATGAATTCTTTCTCTACGGCACCGCCGCGACGCTGGTGTTCAGCAAGGTGTTCTTCGCGGAGGGCACCAGCGACCTGGATGCGATCCTCGCCGCGTTCGTCACCTACGCGGTCGGTTTCGCGGCCCGCCCGCTGGGCGGCGTGGTCTTCGGACACTACGGCGACAAATACGGCCGCAAGAAACTGCTGCAGTTCAGTCTCGTCCTGGTCGGCGGCGCCACCTTCCTGATGGGCTGTCTGCCGACCTTCGGCCAGATCGGTTACTGGGCCCCGGCCCTGCTGGTGGCGCTGCGCTTCATCCAGGGTTTCGCGGTCGGTGGTGAATGGGGTGGCGCGGTACTACTGGTCGCCGAGCACAGTCCGAGCCGCAGCCGCGGTTTCTGGGCGAGCTGGCCGCAGGCGGGCGTGCCCGCGGGAAATCTGCTGGCCACGGTCGTGCTGCTGGTGCTGACCACGACACTGTCCGACGAGGCGTTCCTCGGCTGGGGCTGGCGGGTCGCGTTCTGGCTGTCGGCGGTGGTGGTGCTGGTGGGGTACTACATCCGCACCAAGATCACCGACGCGCCCATCTTCGTCGCCGCGCAGCAGGAAGCCGAGGAGATCAAGGCCACCTCGCTGAGTGTCGTCGAGGTGCTGCGCCGCTACCCGCGCGGTGTGCTCACCGCGATGGGGCTGCGGTTCGGCGAGAACATCATGTACTACCTGGTGGTCACCTTCACCATCACCTATCTGAAGGTCGAGGTGCACGCCGACACCTCGGTGATCCTGTGGTGGCTGCTCGCCGCGCACGCCGTGCACTTCGTGGTCGTTCCACTGGTCGGCAGCCTGTCCGACCGCATCGGACGCCGGCCCGTCTATATGATCGGCGCGCTGACGGCGGCCACCTGGGGCTTCTTCGCCTTCCCGATGATGGACAGCGGTAACAACCTGATCATCGTGTCCGCCATCATCATCGGACTGGTCTTCCACGCCTTCATGTACGCCGGGCAGCCCGCGATCATGGCCGAGATGTTCCCGACCCGCATGCGCTATTCCGGTGTGTCCCTGGGATATCAGGTGACCTCGATCGTGGCCGGATCCCTCGCGCCGATCATCGCGGTCAAGCTGCTCGATACCTACGGGTCCTCGGTGCCGATCGCCTGGTATCTGGCGGGCGCGGCGGCGGTCAGCGCGATCGCCGTCCTGGCCGCACGCGAGACGAAGGGACTCGACCTGGAGAGCATCGATCGCGCCGACGCCGAGAGCCTGGCCCCGCGCGCCACCGAGGTGGCCGCGCGATGAGCGACCTGGTGGGGCGCAGCGCCCTGGTCACCGGCGGTGCGAGCGGTATCGGCGCGGCATGCGCCCGGGCGCTCGCGGCGCGCGGCGCCACGGTGACGGTGGCCGATATCGACGCGGCCGGCGCCGCGGCTGTCGCCGGGGAACTCGGTGGCGAGTCGTGGGCGGTCGATCTGCTCGACGTCACGGCACTGGAGGAACTGGAACTGGGCACCGACATCCTGGTGAACAACGCCGGGGTGCAGCACATCTCCCCCATCGAGGAGTTCGCGCCACAGCGGTTCCGCGACCTGCTGACGCTGATGGTCGAGGCGCCGTTCCTGCTGGTGCGCGCGGCCCTGCCACATATGTACCGGCAGGGCTGGGGGCGGATCGTCAATATCTCCTCGGTGCACGGCCTGCGCGCCTCCCCCTACAAGGTCGCCTATGTGACGGCCAAACACGGGCTGGAGGGGTTGTCGAAGGTGACCGCGCTGGAGGGCGGCCCGCACGGCGTGACGAGCAACTGCGTCAATCCCGGCTATGTGCGCACTCCCCTGGTCGACGAACAGATCGCGGATCAGGCCGCGGCGCACGGCATTCCCGAACAGGAAGTGCTGGAGAAGGTCCTGCTCACCGAGAGCGCGATCAAACGGCTCGTCGAGCCGGACGAGGTCGCCGCCCTGGTGAGCTGGCTCGCCGCCCCGGAGGCCGGGATGGTCACCGGTGCGGCGTACACGATGGACGGCGGCTGGAGCGCGCGATGAGGGCGCGCTCCGGCCGCCCGGCCCGGCAGGAGAAATAGAATGCGACCGCTGTGGGTGCCGACCGAACAGGACCTCACCGAGGCCACCCTCACCGACTTCGCGCGATTCGTCGCGGAACGCACAGGCGAGGACTTCGACGATTATCACGCGCTGTGGCGATGGTCGGTCGAAAACCTCGAGGGATTCTGGCACGCGCTCTGGGACTATTTCGCACTCGGTGATATCGCGGGCGAAGTGCTGGCGGACACGCGGATGCCGGGCGCGCGATGGTTCCCCGGGACCCGGCTCAACTATGTCGACCAGGTGATCAGCCAGGCGCGCTCCGACCGTCCCGCGATCAGAGCGGTCGGCGAGGACACCCCGGTCCGCGATATCTCCTGGGCCGAACTGCTCGACCACACCGCCGCTTTCGCCCGTACCCTGAGCGCCCTGGGCGTCCGGGCCGGCGACCGGGTGGCCGGGTATCTGCCCAATATTCCCGAAGCGATCGTCGCGTTCCTGGCCACCGCGAGTATCGGCGCGGTATGGAGCGCCTGCGGACAGGACTACTCGCCGAAAGCCGCGCTGGACCGGCTCGGGCAACTCGAACCCACCGTCCTGGTCACCGCCGACGGTTACCGATTCGGCGGCCGGGCACACGATAAACGCGCCGATATCGCCGCCTTGCGTGCGGGCCTGGACTCGATCCGCGGCACGGTGGTGATCCCACGTCTGGGACTCGCGGTACCGGATGCGATCTCCTGGGACGACGCGATCGGCGACCCCGGGCCAGTGCCACCGGAGATAGTCACGCAACCCGTGGATTTCGACCATCCTTTATGGATCGTGTTCTCTTCCGGCACGACCGGCCCGCCCAAGGGCATCGTGCACGGGCACGGGGGCGTGTTGCTGGAACACCTCAAGGCCGTGGCATTGCAATCCGATATCGGCCCCGCAGATACCTTCTTCTGGTACACCAGCCCGAGCTGGATGATGTGGAATTTCCAGGTCGCGGGTCTGCTCACCGGGGCGACCGTCGTCACATACGACGGCAGCCCCACCGCCATGGCCCCGGACGCGCTGTGGCGGATCGCCGCCGACGTCGGCGCCACCGTCCTGGGTATCAGTCCGGGTTATGCGCTGGCCTGTATCAAAGCGGGCTCGGTTCCGCATATCGACCACGATCTGTCGGCACTGCGCACAGTCGGCGTGACCGGCTCCGCGCTACCGGCCTCTTCGGCGCGGTGGCTGAGCGAGCACGCCGGCGACCACGTACGGGTCTGTTCGATCAGTGGCGGCACCGATGTGGTGTCGGCGTTCCTCGGCGGCGCACGCACCGTACCGGTGTGGCCGGGCGAACTGTCGGCGCCCTTCCTCGGTGTCGCGGTGGACGCCTACGACCCGGCGGGGCGGCCGGTGCGGGGCGAGGTGGGCGAACTCGTGATCACCGCGCCGATGCCGTCGATGCCGGTCCGCTTCTGGGACGACGCGGACGGTGTGCGATATCGCGAGGCGTATTTCGATACGTTTCCCGGTGTATGGCGGCACGGCGACTGGATCACCGTCACCGATCGCCACAGCGTCGTCGTGCACGGCCGCTCCGATTCCACCCTCAACCGGCACGGTATCCGAATGGGCAGCGCCGACATCTACCAGGCGGTCGAACGGCTGCCGGGTATCGCCGAAGCACTGGTGATCGGCGTCGAACAGCCCGACGGCGGCTACTGGATGCCGTTGTTCGTGGTCCCGACGCCCGGCGCCGAACTCACCGCCGAACTCGAGGCGCTCATCGCCGGCACCATCCGCACCGAGGTCTCCCCCCGGCACGTGCCCGACGAGATCATTCCCGCCCCCGGTATCCCGCACACCCGCACCGGCAAGAAACTCGAGGTACCGATCAAAAAACTGTTCCAGGGCGCCGACCCGGCTCGCGTCGTCGATCCCAGCGCGGTGGACCGTCCGGATCTGCTCGACTGGTACCGCACGGTCCGGCCCGGCGGTCGCGGCCCGGGGTGATCTACCCGGTTTCTCGTGCCTTTCCACGGGTAAGGCGGCCGGCGGGGGGCCTGAACAGGACAGGAGGCAGCCGTGAGCGAGAAATCCTTCCGCACAGGTGACAAAGTCGAATGGAACAGCCACGGCAGCACGGTCGAAGGTGAGGTGGAAGAGGTGATCACCTCCGACACCGAGGCGGTCGGCCGCACGGTCCGCGCATCCGACGAGGACCCGCAGTACCGGGTGCGCAGCGCGAAGAGCGGCCGCGACGCCGTTCACAAACCCGACGCACTTCGTCCCCGGCGCGACTGAGCCGTCGCGGTGGAGGCATGACACGCTCCACCGCGCCTGCCCGCGCCATCCGGAGCGGCGATGGTCAGTTCGCCGCGGGGTCCTGCTTGATCGCCGACACCTCGAATTCCAGGACGACCTTGTCGGCCACCAGCACACCACCGGTTTCCAGCGCCGCGTTCCAGGTGATGCCGAAATCCTTGCGGTTGATGGTGGCCGAACCTTCGAAGCCGACCCGGACATTGCCGAACGGGTCGGTGGCCTGGCCTTCGAAGGTGAAGGGGACGGTCACGGGCCGAGTGACGCCCTTGATGGTGAGGTCGCCGGTGACGTCGAACGTGTCCGGACCGGTCGGCGTGATCGCCGTGGAGCGGAAGGTGATCTCGGGGTACTCGTCCAGGCCCAGGAAATCGAGTCCGCGCAGATGCTTGTCGCGGTCGGCATTGCGGGTATCGATGCTGGCCACCTGGATCGTCACCTCCCCCGAGGAGTTGGCCGGGTTCTCGCCGTCGAAGAACGCGCGGCCGGTGAAGTCGTTGAACGCGCCGCGCACCTTGGTCACCATGGCGTGCCTGGTGACGAAACCGACCCGAGTGTGGGTCGGGTCCAGTACGTAGGTACCGCTCAGCTCGTTCACGTTCGTCGCGGTCGTCATCCTGTGCCTCCGAGTCCTGGTTGTTGATGTGTCATATAAAGCCTCCTCCGCTATTGGTGATATGTCAACTACTGGGTTACGCTGGACGTATGACCGAGACGCGATGGCTCGACGAGCGCGAGCGCCGGGCCTGGCGGGGCTACCTGACGATGCATGCCCGGTTGGTCGCCCGCCTGCACCGGCAGCTACAGCAGGATTCGGGTCTGTCGCTGGCCGATTTCGACGTCCTGGTCCAGCTCACCGACCGGTCCGAGCCGCGGATGCGAGTGGGCGAGCTGGGCCAGGCCTTGCAATGGGAGAAGAGCCGGCTTTCCCACCACCTGGGCCGGATGCAGCGGCGCGGGCTGGTACTGCGCGAGGACTGCCCGGACGACGCCCGCGGCGCCTACATCGCGCTCACCGAGCAGGGCCGTGCCGCGATCGAACAAGCCGCGCCGCGACATGTCGACACCGTGCGCGAGCTGATCTTCGACGCCCTCACCGACGACCAGGTGGATGCCCTGGCGTCGATCGCCGGCCGCATCCTCGACAAACTCGACGACACGGACGAGGACCGTTCGGCAGGGCGCGCTCTACCTCCTCGGTGAACACGGCCGCCGAATCGTGCGCATATCTCCTCGATTCGCCGCACCGCCGGAGCCTTCGCTTCGGCCTCCGGGCCGACTCACCCGCTGTGGTGCAGAACGTCGGAGGGGCTACGCCCATAACAGCGGTAGTAGGCGGCGGCGAAGCGCCCCGGGTGGGCGAATCCCCACGCACGGGCGATAGAGGCGACGGTCTGTCCATCGCCGGGGGCCGCCGCGAGGAGTCGTTCGTGCGCCCCCGCCAGCCGTAGCCGCTGCAGGTAACGCAGCGGAGTGGTGCCGAGATGGCGGCGAAATGCCAGCTGCAGGGCCCGCGGGGTGACGAAGGCCGCCGCAGCGACCGCGGCGACGGTAATGTCGTCGTGCACATTGGTTTCCAGGTAGGCGATGGCGCGACGCACCGTGTCGGGATGGGCGTCGCGGCGGTCGGCTGCCCCCGGTGCGGTGACCGCGGTGGTGGACACGGTCGCCAGTACTGTCGCTGCCAGATAGTCGGTGGCGGTCGCGATCAGCAGTGGATTGCCCGCGGTGGCGGGGTCGGCGGCGAGGTTCTTCAGATGCGTGATCGCCTCGGTGAGCCGACGGGTGGCGGCCGGAGTGCGCGGCGCGGCAGCGGTGATCCGCACCGGTGTCCCGCCCTCGCCGGCGGCCAAGCGGTCCAACAGTGTCGAATCGAACAGGGTGAGGTCGTAGCGGCCGGCGTGGATGATTCCCGCGGACGGAAGCTCGTTCGCACCGAGCAGCCCGATCCGGCCGGGCGTGAGGTCCTCGGTTCCGCCGCCGGGACCGTTGTGTGCGATCGCTCCGGCGTGCACACTCGCCAGACACAGCGTGTCCGACCGCTCGACACCGTAGGAGAGATCGAACCCGAGAGCGATCCGGTCCAGTGTGACGGGACCCAGCACGTCGCGGCGCAGGCCCACCGAGGTGTGCCGCGGGCCGGTGTGGCCGATCGACACCCCGGGGTACGCGGTACGAAGAAATGCCTCTATCTCGCCGAGGTTTTCGCTGTGGAACACCGGATAGCGCACCGCCTAGGATTTCTTTCGGAGCCCTCGGCCGCCGGTTGGACGAGAACCCACCGGAGCACGATTCGAATCGGCCAAGGGCACGCCACTCGGCCTATCGCCGGGGCGGCAACGGGTCAGGCGGCCCTACGGCCGCGGGGCATCGGGACACCGTCCATGACCTCTGTCCACCAGCTCTGCAGCGGGCTGGGGTCGGGCCATTGCACGTCGATATCGCGCGGGACGACCCGGCCCGGCGACGATTCGCCGACGGAGGCCGACCCGGTGATCACGGAAGCGGCGGCAGTACTGGTCATGACAACATTGCTGGCTGACATGCGGGTGACTCCTGGGCAGCGGGCGGCGGGCCCGGCGCATTCGGCGGGCCCACCGCCGGAGGGACTAGGAGAGATCGGATGGACAGCGTCGGCCGAACCATTTCACGTTCACCGGTACGGCCGCCGGGCGGGGCCGTCAGGCGCTGATGGCCTGCCGCTCGCTGTCGTGGCGGGCGACCTCGATCTTGCGTGGTTTGGCCTTCTCCGACACCGGAATGACCAACCGTAGGACGCCGTCGCGGTAGTCGGCCCGGATCGCCTCGGTATCGAGGTTCTCGCCGAGGAACAGCTGTCGGCTGAACACCCCGCGGGTGCGTTCGGCCGCGATCATCGACCGGCTCGAGTTCAGCTCCGGCCGTGACGCGCGCACGGTCACCACATTGCGTTCGACATCGAGGTCCAGCGAATCAGGGTCGATCCCGGGCAGGTCCAGTTCCACGAAGAATTCGTCGCCCTCACGCCAGGCGTCCATCGGCATCACTGCCGGGCGCGCCGGGGTACCGAACACCTGCTGGGTCAGGCGGTCCAGGTCGCGGAAGGGGTCGGTACGCATCAGCATGGTCGCCACCTCCAGTTCACTCCATTTCACTGTCGAAGGGAACTAAGATTATCTGTGTCATCTGACAGAGATAATTTTTAGCACTCTCCACAGAGGAGTGCAAGTGGTGCCGGTAGAAAATATGACGCATCGAACAAGGCGAAGCAGTCCCTCCGGCCTGGGAGGGCGCCCAGGAGTGGAGGGGTGCACCCGGCGACGACCCCGGTGGACCACCGCTTCGGTGGTGTCCCGCGCCGCGCCCCGCCGCGCAGCACGCCGCCGCATCGAACGACCGAGGCGGCGGCCACTGCGCGACTCCACACGAGCAGTTCCGTGACAACGCGCCGGGTTGCGGCGGCTACGGAATGCGATACCCCCGGAAGATCACGGATACGCGGGACCGGAAGCCGAGCCGCTCATAGAGGGCGATCGCACCCGTGTTCCCTTCCGCGACATGCAGAAATGGATATTCGCCACGGGCCTCGATACGGGTGATGAGCGCACGGATCAGGTGGGCCGCATGGCCCTGACCCCGCGCTTCGGGGGCGGTACAGACGGCACTGATCTCGGTCCACCCCGGTGGCCGGAGCCGTTCCCCCGCCATGGCCACCAACCGGCCGCTGTCGCGGATACCGAGGTAGGTGCCGAGTTCCCGGGTGCGCGGCCGGAAGGGGCCCGGCCGGGTGCGCGCGACGAGGTCGAGCATTTCGGGCACGTCGTCCACCCCCAGTTCGACCACCCCGCGATCAGCCGTCGGAGCGGGCGAGCCGCCGCCGGAGAAGATCATCTGCCGGCCCGCGAGGGTGAAGACCTCTTCCCAGTCCACCGGCGGCGCCGCCGCACAGCTGAACATATCGGCGAGTTCGCCCGGTCCGAGCAGCCGCGCGAGATCGGCCCAGGCCTGTGGATCCGGATCCACACCGACCGCGGCGAAGGTCGCGACATCGGGCAGGTAGGTGAGGGCCCGGCCGCTCCGGCGGGCCAGATGCGCATGGCGCCCGCGCAGTGATTCGCCCACCGGGTCGTCCAGCACAGCGGTGTCCAGGGCCACCGCGGTACCGCAGATCTCGTCGTTCGCCACCCGCCGAGTATGCCGGGCGGCGCAAACCACGACCGGGAGACCCCGGACACGCAGAGAGCCGGGAAACCGGGGTAGGCGGACAGGCGGGGCTAGCGTGGGGCGGCGTGCCGGCCGGGCACAGCGAAGCGCCCTTCGACGGGAGGTAGCGATGTCTGTGGTGATCCGGGGGATCGGGTGGATCACGCTGTACGTGGCGGTGGCGGTGGTGCCGCTGATCTTCGCCGTCATCGGACCCGTCGAGGGCGGACGGGGGTTCTGGGTGGAATTCTCGGTGGCGCTGGGCTTCGTGGGAATGTCGATGCTCGGCGCGCAGTTCGCACTGGTCGCCCGTTTCCGGGCTGTCGCGGCACCTTTCGGTGAAGACGCCCTGGTGCAGTTCCACCGCCAGGTCTCCTATGTGGCACTGGCGTTCGTTCTCGCCCACCCGATCCTGCTCCAGATCGGGGGCGTCGACACCGTGGCGCTGCTGAACCTCGCCGAGGCGCCGTGGCGGGCCCGCTGCGCGGTGGCGTCCACGGTGCTGCTGCTGGTCGTGGTGGCGACCTCGGTGTGGCGGCGGCGCCTGCGGATCCGCTACGAAGTGTGGCAGTTGGCGCACGGCGTGCTCTCGGTGGCGGTGGTGGCCCTGGCGCTGGCACATATGCTGCTGGTCGGTTACTACCTAGACGCCCTCTGGAAGGTGTGGTTGTGGACGGTGATGACCCTCGCGCTGGTCGGGCTGCTGGTGTGGGTGCGGGTCCTCGCGCCGATCCGGCGACTGCGGCGGCCATGGCGCGTCGAGCAGAACACCGCCGAACGTGGTGATGCCCGGACACTGATCCTCACTCCGGCCGGACACGACGGTCTGCGGTTCGCGCCGGGACAGTTCGGGTGGCTGACCGTCGGCCGATCCCCCTTTGCCGTCACGGCGCACCCTTTCTCCTTCTCATCCAGCGTCGAAGACCCCGACCGAGTCGAGATCACCATAAAGGCGCTGGGCGATTTCAGCTCCACCGTCGGCGACATCGCACCCGGGACCCACGCCTTCCTCGACGGCCCGCACGGAGTGTTCAGCCCCGACCGCCATGAAGGCCCGGGATTCGTGCTGATCGCGGGCGGCGTCGGCATCACCCCCATGGTCTCGATGCTGCGCACCATGGCCGACCGCGGCGACCGCCGCCCCTTTCTGCTGATCTACGCGGTCCGGACCATGGTCGAACAGACTTTCGGCGACGATATCCGCGCGCTGTCCCGGAGTCTGGACCTCACCACGGTGCCGGTCCCCCAGGACCCACCACCGGAGTGGGAAGGCGAGAACGGGTTCGTGGACCGCGCACTGCTGCAGCGCCACCTCCCCGACCGATATCGACACCGGCAGTTCTTCATCTGCGGGCCCACCCCCATGGTCACCGCCATGGAGGACGCCCTCGCCGCCCTGGGCGTACCGGCCGACCGCGTTCATACCGAACGATTCACCTTCGTCTGATCCGGAGGCCCAACTGTGCGACACACCTACACCACCCGCGCCGTATGGGCGATCACCCTCGTCCTGCTCGCCGCCTGCGCCTGGTTCGCCCTGGCACTCGCCTGAGTCGGCAACGGCCGGCCAAAACTGTTGTCCCGGTGTGCACAGCGCGATAACCTCAATCGAGTTAGCAGAGGCTAACCTCTGATCGAGCAAGCGGACGAGGTCGGGTAGTGGATATCAACAGGCGCCGACTGCTCCGAGCCGGCCTCGGTGTGAGCGCGATTCTGGCAGTCGCCGCGTGCGGAAGCAATTCGCCCGGTTCGAGTCACGACGCCGGTGGTCCGCCCAGACGTGGCGGAGCTCTGCGCGTCGGGGCGCTGGGTAAGTCGTCCAAGATCGAGCGCGACCCCCACGCCACGCTGAGCAACGACAGCGATTTCCTGATCATGTCGCTTCTCTACGATCCGCTGACCGTGCCCGGCGCCGACCCCAATGTGGCTCCGCGGCTGGCGGCTCGCTGGGAGGCGGACGCGGACCAGCGCAAGTGGACTTTCACTCTCGCCGAAGGTGCGAGTTTCCATGACGGACGGCCGGTCACCTCGGCGGATGTGGTGTGGTCGCTTCGCCGGTTGCGCGAGATAGCCGGGGAAACCAAGGTTCCGGTGTCTTCGGTGGCCGACATCCGGCCCGCGGGCCGGGCTGCGGTGGAGCTCACCTGCGCTGCTCCGAACAGTCAGCTGCCGCTGCTGCTGCGGATGATGACATTCGTGGTACCCGAGGGCACCACCGATTTCGCCAGGGGGGTGGGTAGCGGTCCGTTCCGGCTCGAGTCCTTCGACCGCGGCAACGCGCGGCTGGTGCGTAACGATGCGTGGCACGGCGGCCCGCCCCTGCTCGACGCGATCGAGGTCACTTTGTTCGAGAGCCCGGAGTCGATGTCGAACGCGATCATGGCCGGTCAGATCGATCTGGCTTCCAGTGTCGGCGCGGTGGCCGGGCGCACCGCGGAACGCCGAGGTGATCTGAAGGTCGTCCGGCGGCCCGACGATGTCGCGGTGGCGATCGCGATGCGCACCTCGGACGGGCCGTTCGCCGATCCGCGGGTGCGGGAAGCACTGCGTCTCATCGTCGATCGCGACGCGATGGTGGCACAGGTCCTGTCGGGGTACGGCACGGTCGCCAACGATGTTCTCGGTACCGCGGATCCGAGCCTCGACCGCTCCCTGCCACAGCGCACGCGCCATATCGACCGGGCGAAGGCACTGCTGGCGGAGGCGAAGTTCGACACGTCCAAGACCTATCGGCTGGTGACCAAACAGGAGGCCGCCGGCGAAGTCGACTCCGCGCGAGTCTTCGCCACCCAGGCCGCAGATGCCGGCCTGACGATCGAGGTCGTCGTCCAAGAGGCCAACGACTTCTACGACCGGACCTGGCTGCAGGCGCCTCTCTACACGGTCAACTGGGGCACCAACGACTCGGTGGTGTTCTTCGCCAGCAAGGTCATGACATCGCAGACCGCGTGGAACGAGACCCACTTCGCCGATCCTGCCTTCGACAAGGCCTACGCCCGGGCACTCGCCGCGCCCGCCGGTACCGAATTCATCGAGGCGAGCCGGGAAATCCAGCAGATCCAGTACGACCGTGGTGGTTACATCGTGTGGGGCATGGCCGACGGAATCGATATCGCCGCGGCCTCGGTTCAGGGGCTGCCCGACCTCGGCGGGTACGGCCGGGTACAGCTCGAACGAGCGTGGTTGTCGAGTTGAGGAAGGTCGCCGGTCTGGTGGCGCGCCGGCTCGCTCTGCTGTTCGTCCTGCTCGCCCTGGTCTTCCTGGTGGTCGATCTGCTGCCGGGCAATGCCGCCCGCGCCGTGCTCGGGCGGGACGCGCCGGCGGATCGAATCGCCGCCAAAGAACACGAACTGGGTCTCGACCGCCCGTTGCCGGAGCGTTTCCGGTCCTGGTTCACCGGTGCCGTGACGGGCGATTTCGGTACCACCGCCCATGGGCAGTCGGTGAACGAGCTGCTCGCCGAGAACTTTCCCCAGACACTACTGCTTGCCTCGCTCGCCATGCTGGTCACCGTGACGGTCTCGCTGCTGTGCGGGATGTGGTGGGCGGCACGGCCCTCCGGTCTCGCCGCGCGGGTACTGCAACCGGGAACAGCCTTCGCCACCGCGATTCCGGAGTTCGTCGTGGCGATCCTTCTCGTGCTGGTGTTCTCGTTGTGGCTGGGTGTCCTGCCTTCGGTGACCTTCACCGATCGATCGGGCTACCCGGCCGGCCCGGAAATGCTGGTGCTGCCGGTCCTCGCGCTGGCGATACCGCAGGCGGCCTGGAACGCGCGTGTCGTCCGGGGCGCGGTGCTCGACGCGGCGACGGCTCCCCACGTCGTCAACGCCCTGTTGAACGGACTGCCGGAGCGGACGGTCCTGCTCCGGCATGTGGTTCCGTTCGCGCTGCCGGCCATCGCGGCGTCCTTCGCCACCTCGGTGGGGACCCTGTTCGGCGGCGCCCTCGTCGTGGAGACGATATTCAACTACCCGGGGGTGGGTGCGCTGATCGCCGGCTCCGTATCCGACCGCGATACGGCGCTGGTCGCCGCGATCGTGGCGCTGACCGGCACAACCATCATGTGTGTACTGCTGGCGGCCGACGGCATCCGTATCCGGGCGAACCGGGGCCGTCGATGATGCCCGTACTCACTCGCCGCAGGGCCGCGGCGGCCGTATCCCCCGCCGTCCTGATCGCCGCGCTCGCGGTGGCCGGCCCCTTCCTCGCGCCGCATCCGGTCGACCATCCGGTGGGCATCGCGTTCGAAGAGCCCAGCGGCCATGCCTGGCTGGGCGGTGACCGGGTCGGCCAGGATGTCGCGAGCCGGCTGCTGCACGGTGGCTGGGGGTTGCTGGTTGTCGCAGCGGTCATCGCCGGGCTGGTCACCACCTGCGCGGCCGTCCTGGGTTCGACGGCCGCGCTGCACGCGCGCGCCGGCGCGTGGATCGAACGCGCCGCGGATCTGTGCATGCTGCTGCCGCCGGTGCTGGCGATTCTGCTGTTCATGCTGTCCTGGCCCGAGTCCGGTACCGCCGGCCTCATCACTGTCGCGGTCGTTGCGGGAACCCCTTATTCGGCACGCGTATTCGCCGCGGCCGCGAGTGGTGTCGCGCGTTCGGGCTTCGTCGAGGCCGCCCGAGCGCGCGGCGAACGACTGGGTTACCTGGTATTGCGCGAATTGCTGCCGAACCTGCGTCACACACTGCTCACTCAACTCGGTTTGCGGTTCGTGGAGGGCATCTACATCGTCAGTACGGTGTCGTTTCTGCAGTTGCCGGCCTCGTTGGGTGAGGCCAATTGGGCGGTGATGGTACGGGAGAACGCGCCGGGCATCCTGCTCAATCCGGCGGCGGTGCTGGCCCCGAGTCTGGCGATCGGCCTGCTGGCCGTGAGCGTCAACAGCGCCGTGACGGCCTTTGCCGGAGAGCGACCGATATGAGCGACGGCGTAGTCGTCGACGATCTGTCGATCCACACACTGTCCGGCGCCCAACTATTGGCACCGATATCGCTGCGGGTACCGCCGGGGAAGGTGGCCGCGTTGACCGGCCCGTCCGGTACCGGCAAGACCACGCTGATGCGGGCTCTGCTCGGGCACCTTGCCCCCGGTGCCACCCGGACGGGCGGCACCGTGCACGTCGCGGGGCAGGATGTCTTCGCCCTGCGTCCCGCCGCACGGCAACACTTCCGGCGGCGGAACATCGCCTTCGTGGATCAGGACCCGGGCGGTGCGCTCAACCCTGCCCTGCGCGTGCGCACCCTGCTCCGAGAAGCCGCGTCCCGGCCCAGCGACAGCATGCTCCGCGCCGCCCTCGCCCGGGTGGGCCTGCCCGAATCATTCCTGGGCCGGCGACCCGGCGAATTGTCCGGTGGCGAACAGCGGCGGGTGGCGCTCGCTATCGCCCTCGTGCGCGAGGTGGGCGTCATCGTCGCCGATGAACCACTCGCCGGTCTACACGCGAACCTGCGCAATGCGATCGCCGACCTCCTGCGCTCACTGGCCACCGATGACAACATCGCGCTGGTGGTCTCCGGGCACAACACCGAGATACTGCACCGTCTTGCCGACGATGTCGTCGAACTGGGCGAGTCACGGACGGCCCTGGCTCGGCTCGCCGCGTGCGCCGCGGAGGCGCCGATCTCCGGTCCGCCCGCACTGGAGGCCGCCGCGATCTCCGCGACGGCCGGGCGCACGCGCCTGCTCCGCTCCGTGGCTGTCACAGTCCCGGCGGCAGGGTCGGTGGCATTGACCGGCCCGTCCGGGGCCGGGAAAACCACGCTGGCGCGGGTTCTCACCGGAATACACACCGAGGCCACCGGCACCCTGCTGGTCGACGGCCGTCCGCTGGCCGTCGGCCGGGCCCGCCGAACCCGTCGCGACCGGCGCCGCGTCCAGTTGATCCCGCAGCACCCGCTGTCCACGCTGAACCCGAAACACACAGTGCTGCAAGCCCTGTCACGACCGCTACGTCTCAGCGGCAACACGGCCCGCGCCGAGATTCCCGAACGCGCGGCCGCCCTGCTGCGCAGCGTCGACCTCGACCCCGGACTATTGCACCGTTACCCCGGTGCGCTCTCCGGCGGTCAGCGCCAGCGCGTGGCCATCGCTCGCGCACTCGGCGCCGAGCCCGACCTCCTCATCTGCGACGAGATAACCTCCGCGCTCGACGACCGGACCGCCCGGTCGATCATGGATCTGATCGAGCGCACCCGGCACACCCGCGGGATCGGAACACTCGTCATCAGCCACGATATGGCCGTGGTCGCCGCCTACTGCCAGCAGATCGTGGTCCTCGGCAACGGCGCCGTCGTCGAACAGGGCCCTACCGCCGAGGTACTCGCCGCCCCGCACGCGGTGGAAACCAAGGCCCTGCTCGCCTGACAAGTGACCTGCGCGGCCCGGATCAGAACGGATAGCGCTGGATCTCGGACTGCACAGTGATCCATTGGGTTTCGGTAAAGGTATCGAGGTTGGCGGTCGGCCCGCCGAACCGGCCGCCCACTCCGGAGGCCTTCAGGCCGCCGAACGGGATCGGCGCCTCGTCGTCCACGGTTTGATCGTTGATGTGCACGGCGCCCGAGACGATCCGGTCGGCGAGTTCGTAGGCCTTGAAGGCATCGCCGGTGAGGATGCCCACGGACAGGCCGTACTCGGAGGCGTTGATGATGTCCACGGCCTCCTCGATCGTGTCGTAGACCAGGACCGGCGCCACGGGACCGAAGATCTCCTCGGTCCAGGCGGGATTGTCCGGCGTGAGGCCGGTGAGAACGGTCGGCCGATAGAAGAGATCGGTGAACTGCCCACCCGCGGCCACCGTCGCACCCGCCTCGACGGCCGCGGTGACCAGTCCGTGGACCCGGTCGCGCTGGCCGGCATCGATGATCGGTCCCAGCGCATTCCCCGGGTCGGTGGGATCGCCCACCGGAATGTGCCGCGCTTTGTCCGCCAGGGCGGCCACGTACTCCTCGGCGACGGACCGGTGCACGAGATGCCGGCCGGTGGTCATGCAGATCTGCCCCTGGTGCAGGAACGATCCCCAGGCGCCCGCCGACGCGGCCGCCTGCACATCCGCATCGGGCAGCACCAGCAGAGCATTGTTACCGCCCAGCTCGAGGTGAACTTTCTTGAGCAGCGGCCCGGCCGCCGCGGCGATCCTGCGCCCGGCGGCCGTGGATCCGGTGAACGACAGGCATGGAATACGCGGGTGTTCGACCATGGCCGCGCCCAGTTCGCCGCCGCCGGGCAGGACATGCAGCACCCCCGCGGGCAACCCCGCCTCCCGCAGCAGTTCGGCCAGGGCCAGCCCGCCCGAGATCGGGGTACGCGGATCCGGTTTGAGGATCACCGCGTTACCCAGGGCGAGCGCCGGCGCGACCGACCGCATCGACAGGATGGCCGGGAAGTTGAACGGCGAGATCACGCCCACGATCCCCACCGGAATCCGGCGGGCCACCGACAGGCGAGGTTTCCCCGAACGCAGCATCTCCCCGTACGGGTGCGCGGCCAGGGCCGCGGACTCCTGCAGTTCGCTCCGCACCAAACCGACCTCGAAGGCCGCCTTGCCCTGCCCCGAGCCGGCTTCGGCGACCAGCCAGGAACCCAGCCGGTCCGGGTTCTCCCCCAGCAACTGCGCCGCACGCAACAGGACGGCGACTCGCTCGTCGTAGGTACGGGCCGCCCAGTCCTGTTGCGCCGCAGTCGCCGAGTGCACCGCGGTCTCCAGGTCCGCGCTCCCGGCTTCGCCCACGGTGTCGAGTGTCGCGCCGGTGGCGGGTGACACCACGGTCAGGGTGCGGGAAGCGGGACGGAAGGCGCCGTCGAACAGCGCGTCGCGCCAGACGGTGTCGGACGAGTCGGCGGGGGTGGTCATGGAGGAACTCCTGCGGTGTCGTATATCGGAGGCAGTAGCCGCGAGGACGACCATCCTCGCGGCACACGCCGGCTGTGTCCAAAAATGTCGGCTTCGGCGCCGCGGACCGGGGCCCTCATCGCCCCGGTCCGCGACTCCGCCGAGCCGGAATCGGGGCAGGCCCCGACCGTTCGGTCGTGCGGCGATCCGTCAGCGGCCGCCGGGTGGGCGACCGCAGGCGGTCAGGCCGCCTGCTGCCATCCGGTATAGGCCTCCGCCAGGTAGGCGGCGCCGTGGCGGGAACCGGTGACCAGCGCAAGCTCGCCGCGCTGCCGTGCGATATCGAACGGGGAGGCCCCCTCCACGGAGTGGAGCATGGTGGTCATCCAATAGGAGAAGTGCTGAGCCTTCCATACCCGGTCCAGAGCCCGTTCGGTATAGCGGTCGAGGGCCTCGTCCCCGGCGCCGGCCAGGAAATCGGTGATCGCCTCGTGCAGCACACGGACATCGGCGAGCGCCAGGTTGAGCCCTTTGGCACCGGTCGGCGGTACGGTGTGCGCGGCATCACCGGCGAGCAGTAACCGGCCGTAGCGCATCGGGGCGGTGACGAAGGAGCGGAACGGCAGCACCATCTTCGCGCTGATCGGCCCCTCCTGGATCTCGAAACCGTTCCCGTTGACCCGGCGGCGCATCTCCGCCCAGATGCGGTCGTCGTCCCAGTCCTCGGGTCGTTCGCCGGGTGCGCACTGGAAATACATCCGCTGCATCGTGGGCGTGCGCTGGCTCACCAGCGCGAAGCCGTGCTCGGACTGCGCGTAGATCAGTTCCGGATGCGAGGGCGGCGCCTCGGCGAGGAACCCGAACCAGGCGAACGGGTATTCGCGGAACCATTCAGCCCGGGTTCCGACCGGGAAGGCCTTGCGGCAGATGGACCGGGAGCCGTCGGATCCGACCACCAGTTCCGCCTCGATCCGGCCGGGGCGACCGTCGGAATCGATGAAGGACACCACGGGCCGGGCACCGGAGGTGTCGACCGCGGTATCGGAGACGCCGTAGCGCACATCGCCCCCGTCGGTCTCCCGGCGGGCCGCCAGGTCGGCGAAGACATCGTTCTGCGGGTACAGCCAGACGGATTCGCCGACCAGTTCCTGGAAATCGATACGGTGGTTCTCGCCGCCGAACCGGAACACCACACCGTCGTGCCGGTCGCCGTCGGTGATCACCCGATCCGACACCCCGGTGTCGACCAGCGTGCGCACCGATCCCGCTTCGAGGATTCCGGCGCGGATCGTGGTGGCGATATCGTGCCGGCTGCGGATATCGATCACCACCGAGTCGATTCCGGATCGGTGCAGCAGATGGGAGAGCAGCAGCCCGGCCGGGCCCGCCCCGACAATCGCTACCTGGGTCCGAGTGGTGGTCACAGTGCGTACTCCTTCGTATCGCCGGGTCCGGTGGTGGGTGCCGTGGGTTCGGAGTACCGGGCGGCCAGGCGCGGGACTGTCGCCAGTGCGAGCAATCCGATCGCGGCGACCACCGCGAAGAAGTAGAAACCCCACGGATGGGCGGAACCGGCCACGATGAGCGCACCGGTGATACTCGGCCCGAAGATGGCGCCGAGGCGGCCGACCGCGGAGGCGAGACCGAGCGCGGTGGCGCGGACCTCGGCCGGGTAGGCCTGGGTGACATAGGCGTAGACGAGCACCTGGGCCGAGAAGACGAAGATGCCGGTCACCAATACCAGGGCATTGAGCAGGAACGTGTTGGGCACCTTGATGCTCAGCAGGGCGAGCAGCACCGCGGCCGCGCCGAACCAGACCAGGATGGTCGGTTTGGTGCCGCGCCGGTCGGCCAGGGTTCCCGCGACGATCAGGCCGATGATGGCGCCGATGTTCAGGACCAGCAGCAGGGTCAGCGAGGTGGACATGTTGTACCCGGCGTCGCGCATCAGTTTCGGCAGCCAGGTGTTGAGCCCGTAGACCAGCAGCAGTCCCATGAACGAGCCGACCCACACGCCGAGGGTGGTGCGCAGGTACTTCGGCTGCAGGACCACGGTGGGGCCGACGCGTTCGGTCTTGCTCTGGGCCGCCAGATAGGCATCGGATTCGGGCAGCTTCCACCACATGAGCGGCAACAGCAGGAATCCGGCGATACCTCCGGCATAGAACAGGATCTCCCAGTTCGGCACGAGCCAGAGCGCGAACAGCGAGGCCAAAACCGCGCCGAAGTGGTAGCCGGTCATGGTGAAGGTGCTGGCGAACGCCCGGCGCGAGGCGGGCATATGCTCGGCCATGAAGGTGAGCGCGGTCGGCATACAGGCGCCGAGCCCGAGCCCCGCGAGCAACCGGAAGGCGCCGAACACGGCCACCGATCCGGCCCACGGCACGGCGATGGTGAACACCGAGAACAGGGCGATCGAGGCCAGCAGAACCGAGCGGCGGCCGTAGCGGTCGGCGAGCGGGCCCACTCCGGCGGCGCCGATGGCGACGCCGACCAGAGAGATGGTCGCGGCGAAAGTCGCACCGGAGGCGGTGAACCCGACGTGGTTCTCGTCGATCAGGGTCGGGATGACCGCCCCGAGGACGACGAGGTCGTACCCGTCGAGGAGCACGGTGAGCCAGCACAGCGCGGCCGGCCACGACAGCAGTTTGTTCATGATGGGAGTTCTCTTCTGATCTTCGGGTCGGACGACGCGACCCGGTCTGTGACGGCACTCACGCTAAGCTCCGGTTCCTCAGAAATCCAATAGATGATTTTCTGAAGTGGAATAGAGGAGATCTATGACATCCGAGGTGGACCTCAACCTGGTCCGGACATTCGTCCTGCTCTACGAGACACGCAGCGTCACGGCCGCGGCAGATCTGCTGGGCGTGACCCAGCCGACCGTCAGTTACGGCCTGGGCAAATTGCGTAGGCGGCTCGACGACGAACTGTTCGTCCGCGGGCCCGGCGGTCTTATCCCCACCTCGGAATCCGAACGGCTCTACCCCCCATTGCGCGCCGCACTGGCGGAGGTCACCGAAACACTGGGCGCGACCACGGACTTCGACCCCGGACGGCCCACCCGCTTCACCCTCGGACTCTCGGATCTGGGTGAGGTGACGGTGCTGCCGCTGGTATTGGCCGAGCTGGCGGCCCAGGCCCCGCGGGCCGGCCTGCGGGTCCAGGCGTTCGAGATGGACACCGCGACCGATCGGCTGGCCCGCGGCGAGATGGACGCCATCGTGGCCAGCCCGGTCCTCGATTCGCCCCGGCTGCGGCGGACACCGCTGTTCACCGAGGGATACGCGGGTATGGTCGCCGCCGATCATCCCCGGCTGCACACCGGCACACCGACACACGCCGACCTCGAGCGGGAGCGGCATGTGGTGGTGGACGGCGGTAGCGGTCATCTGGGTCCGCGCCGGGCACTGGTCGAACATCGACTGGAGAGCCGCATCGCGGTCCGGGTCACCCGGTTCGCGACACTTCCGTACGTGGTGCAGGACAGCGAACTCGTCGCGATCGTCCCGGAGCGGGTCGCCCGCGCGCTGGCCCGGACCCATTCGGTGCGGATCTTCGCGCTGCCCTGGTCCATCGAACCGGTCGAGGTGGCGGCCTACACGCGGCACGCGCCCGGACGCAGCACTGCTCAGCGCTTCTTCCTGGAGGTGATCCGGACGGCCATGGACAAGCTGCCGGCCCTGTGAGCAGGCCGAAATCACGGCATCGCCCTCAGCCGACCCGTTCGACCAGTGCGTCGTCGACCTCGACGGCCGCCCCCGTGGCCGCCCGGACCTCGGCGACAGTGACCCCGGGCGCGGTTTCCACCAGCACCAGCCCACGCTCGGTCACGTCGAGCACGGCCATATCGGTGACGATCCGGTCCACACAGCCCAGCCCGGTCAGCGGCAGGGTGCACTCTTCGACGATCTTGGGCTCCCCCGACCGCGAGACATGGTCCATCATCACGATCACCCGCCGGGCGCCGTGCACCAGATCCATGGCGCCGCCCATCCCCTTGACCATCTTGCCCGGAATCATCCAGTTGGCCAGATCGCCGCGGGCGCTGACCTGCATGGCCCCCAGCACCGCCACGTCGACCTGACCGCCACGGATCATGCCGAAAGACTGCGCGGAATCGAAGAACGAGGCGCCGGGCAGCACGGTGATGGTTTCCTTGCCGGCATTGATCAGTTCGGGATCCAGTTCGTCCTCGGTCGGATACGGGCCCACCCCGAGGACACCGTTCTCCGAATGCAGCACGACGGTGATATCGCCGGGCAGATAGTTGGGCACCAGCGTCGGCATGCCGATGCCGAGGTTGACGTACTGGCCGTCTTCGAGTTCGGCGGCGACCCGGGCCGCCATCTGTTCGCGGGTCAGCGTCATGCGCGCACCGTCCTGTTCTCGATTCCTACTTCGACCTTGCCGACGGGTACGACCCGCTGGACCTGGATCCCCGGGGTGTGCACCTGATCGGGGTCCAGTTCGCCGGGTTCGACCAGGTGCTCGACCTGAGCGATGGTGATCCGGCCCGCCGCGGCCGCGGGCGGGTTGAAGTTGCGGGCGCTGGCGCGATAGACGAGGTTGCCGTGGCGGTCGCCCTTCCAGGCGTGGACCAGCGCGTAGTCGGTGACGATCCCCCGCTCGAGCACATAGGTGACCCCGTCGAATACCCGGGTCTCCTTCGGCGGGGAGGCCACCGCGATGCCACCCGCGCCGTCGTAGCGCAGCGGCAGGCCACCCTCGGCGACCTGGGTGCCGACACCGGCCGGGGTGAAGAAGGCCGGAATACCTGCGCCTCCGGCCCGCATCCGCTCGGCGAGGGTGCCCTGCGGGGTCAGCTCGACCTCGAGTTCGCCGGACAGGTACTGGCGGGCGAATTCTTCGTTGGCGCCGACGTAGGAGCTGATGGTGCGGCGAATGCGGTGGGCCGCGAGCAGCACGCCGAGACCGAAGCCGTTGGTGCCGCAGTTGTTGCTGACGACCTCCAGATCGGTGGCGCCCTGGTCGAGCAGCGCGTTGATCAGTATTTCCGGGATCCCGACCAGCCCGAATCCGCCGACAGCCAGGGAAGAGCCGTCGGGGATATCGGCGACCGCTTCGGCGGCTGTGGCAATGACTTTGTCCATCACGCGCTCCACAGTAGCCAGAATTGTGCGGAATGTGAACTCATGTGCGTATAGTGAACCTCGCACACGGTCATTGATCCGGCCCGAGCCGGGTTCTATGCTGTTCGCATCCCGTAGCAATGTCCACATCCCGAACGCGAGGTCGCGCGCATGCTCCAACTGCCCCCGCGGTACCGCGGTATCGACAAGGACGAGGAAGCACCGCTCGACTTCGCCGATTACCGCACCACCGCCCTCCGCCACCCGAAACAGCCGCTGATCCTGCTCCCCCAGCGACTCGGCGAGCTCACCGGTCCGGTGCTCGGCGAAGGCCGGATCACCGAGGCGGACGCCGACCTGACGCTCGCCCGCGGCGGCGAGGCGATCGGGCAGCGCATCGTCGTCCACGGGCGGGTCCTCGACAGCGACCGCAAACCGGTACCGAACACACTGGTCGAGGTCTGGCAGGCCAATGCGGCCGGCCGCTACCGGCACCAGGGCGACCAGTGGCCGGCCCCGCTGGACCCGCATTTCGACGGCGTCGGCCGGGTACTCACCGACAGCGACGGACACTACTCGTTCACCACGATCAAGCCGGGCATCTATCCGTGGCGCAACCACCACAATGCGTGGCGCCCCGCCCATATCCATTTCTCGCTGTTCGGGCGTGCCTTCACCCAGCGCCTGGTGACCCAGATGTATTTTCCGGACGACCCGATGTTCTTCCAGGACCCGATCTACAACTCGGTCCCCGACGGCGCCCGCCAGCGCATGGTGAGCGCATTCGACTACGAGGCCACCACCGACAACTGGGCGGTGGGCTACCGGTTCGACATCGTGCTGCGCGGCCGCGACGCGACCCCGTTCGAGGAGGACGACGACCACGATGAATGACACCGATTTCGCCCCCCGCTATCCGGTGACCACCGGCGATGTCACCACGGTGGAGTTCGGCCCCACCCCGTCACAGACCGTGGGCCCCTTCCTCCATATCGGACTCCCGTGGCCGGACGGTCCCGACGTGGTCGCCCCCGGCACGGACGGCGCCATCACCGTCACAGTGACGGTGAGCGACGGGGCCCGGACCCCGGTCGCGGACGCGCTCGTGGAGGTCTGGCAGGCCAATCGCGACGGCGTATTCGAGCATCCGGACGACGCGCGCCCGCAGACCGACCCCGCTTTCCGCGGTTTCGGCCGCTGCCCCGCCGACGCGACCGGTACAGTCCGGTTCACCACGGTGAAACCCGGAGCCCTCACCGGCGGCGACGGGGAAATCGAAGCGCCGCATCTGAACGTGTCGATTTTCGCGCGCGGCATGCTCAACCGGCTGGTCACCCGGCTCTACTTCGCCGACGAAGAGTCCGCCAACGCCGCCGATCCCGTCCTGGCCGCGCTGCCGGCGACCCAGCGGAACAAGCTGATCGCCCGAGCCACCGCCGAGGGTTACCACCTCGACATCGTCGTACAGGACGCCGATCCGGACGGTGCCGAGACGCCGTTCTTCCACTTCTAGGAGGATCCGAGTGCCGCGTGGAGAGCTGTTCGATCCGCTTTTCGGGGCGGCCGAGCTCGGCGCCACCCTGTCCGACCGCGCCTGGATCACCGCACTGATCCAGGTCGAGTGCGCGCTGGCCCGCGCCCAGGCCGCCACCGGGGTGCTCGACGAGGAATACGCGAACGCCATCGACGCGGCCGGACCGGAGTTGGCCGGACGACTGGGCCCGGAGCAGCTCGGCGGTGCCGCGGTGGCCGGCGGTAACCCGGTCATTCCGCTCGTCGGTGAACTGCGCCGGGCCTGCGCGGCGGCGAACGTGCCACCGGCGGCCGTCCACAAGGGCGCCACCAGCCAGGACATCCTCGACAACGCCCTGTTGCTGCTGGCCCAGCGGGCCGGGACGCTGATCGTGGACGACCTGCGCGGCGCGGCGGACTCCGCCGCGACCCTGGCGCGCGACCACCGGGACACTCCGATGGCCGCGCGCACTCTCGGTCAGCAAGCGCTACCCACCACCTTCGGTGCGCTGGCGGCCGGCTGGTGCGTCGCACTCGACCGGGCGGCGGGCTCGGTCACCGCCGCGCTGGCCGACCTGCCGGTCCAGTTCGGCGGTGCCGCGGGAACCCTCGCCGCGCTGTACCCGCACGGTCCGGCGGTCGCCGCCGCGCTCGCGGCGGAATTGGGGCTGGCGCCGCAGCGGGTGCCATGGCACACCGACCGCACACCCCTCGCCGAACTCGCCACCGCCCTGGGCGTGGCCGCCGGTGCGGTGAGCAAGATCGCCACCGATATCGTGACGCTGTCCGCGACCGAAATCGGCGAGGTGAGCGAGGATTCGCCCGGCGGTTCGTCGGCGATGCCCCATAAGCGGAACTCGGTGGCCGCGATCACCGCGCGCGCCGCGGCCCGGCGCGTCCCCGGGCTGGTCGCGACCGCGCTCGGCGCGATGGACCACGAAATGCAGCGGGCCGCCGGAGCCTGGCACGCCGAATGGGAAACCGTCACCGACCTGCTCCGCCTGACCGGCGGCGCCGCCCACCGGCTGGCCCAGAGCCTGGCCGGGCTGCGAGTCGATCCCGCGGCGATGTCGCGCAATCTCGCGGTCACCGGCGGGTTGCTGCTGGCCGAGCGGGTGACCGCGGCACTGTCCGAACACACCGAGCGGGCGCGCGAGATCGTCACCGCCGCGGCCACTGCCGACCCGCCGGCGTTGCACAACGACCCCGCGATAGTCGAATACCTGGGCGCGGAACGGGTTCGGGAACTGCTGAACCCCGCCGGATATCTGGGCCACGCGGCAGATTTCGTCACGCGGGTGCTCGACGAACGCGGTGACCAGCTCGGCAGCCCGGCAGCCCCCGAGGCCGCCGGGCCACCGTGACCCGGATACGCGACGAAGAACAAACAGAACGGAACAGGTGATATGGCGTCGACCGCAGCGGATCCAACCATGGGCGTCGAACTTTCCTACCGGGCTTTCGGCCCAACCGGTGACGCGCCGACCGTCGTTCTGCTGGGCTCGCTCGGTTCGGACCGGTCGATGTGGGACCCGCAGATCGTCGCGCTGGCCGCCGGCCACGAGGTACTCGCCGTCGAGCTGCGCGGACACGGCGAATCACCTTCTCCGGCAGGCGATTACACCATCGCCGAGCTCGCCGGGGACGTACTGGCGCTGCTGGACCGGCTGGGCCGCGACGCGGTGCACCTGGTCGGGTTGTCGCTCGGCGGTGCCGTCGCCCAGCGGATCGCCGCCTACCATCCCACCCGGGTCCACACTCTGACCCTGCTCTGCACCGCAGCGAAATTCGGTACCCCGCAGACGTGGCTGGACCGGGCCGCCGCGGTACGCGCCGAGGGCACCGGATCTCTCGCCGAGGCCGTAGTGGGCCGCTGGTTCACCACCGGCCTGGCCGCCCGTGACCCCGAACTCGTCGCCCGCAGCCGGGCCATGGTCGCCGCCACGCCGGACGAGGGCTATGCCGCCTGCTGTGTCGCCCTCGCGCACTGGGACGGACGCCCCGATCTCGCCCGGATCACCGCACCCACCCTGGTGATCGCCGGTGCCCAGGACCCGGCCACCACACCCGGCGATATGCGCCACCTCGCCGAGGGGATCGCGAATTCCGTACTGCACGTGCTCGATCCCGCCGCGCACCTGGCCAATGTCGAACAGGCCGGGCAGGTGTCGGCGCTGATCACCACGCATATCGCCGGGCGGCGCGAACGCGCCACGGCATTCGAGCAGGGGATGCGGATGCGGCGTGCGGTGCTCGGGGACGCCCATGTCGACCGCGCCGTGGCCGGGACCACCGAATTCACCGAGCCCTTCCAGGATTTCATCACCCGCACCGCCTGGGGCGATGTCTGGAGCCGGCCCGGCCTGGATCAGCACACCCGGCGGCTGCTCACCCTCGCCGTGCTCACCGCCGTGGGCAACACCCACGAGCTCGATATGCACATCCGCGCGGCCCTGCGGGCCGGACTCGAGCCGGCCGAGCTCGCCGAGGTGTTCCTGCACACCGCGGTCTACGCGGGTGTGCCGAACAGTAACCTCGCCTTCGGACTCGGCAAGGCGGCACTGGCCGACGGTGTCGGGTCCCGCCCGGCCGACGACACCGCGGCCGGACCCGCCGACGAGGAAATACATCGACCATGACCGAACCCTCACCGGACTACGTGCAATCGCTGGGCCGCGGCCTCGCCGTGATCCGATCCTTCGACGCCCACCATCCCCGGCGCACCCTCAGCGAGGTCGCCAAGGCCACCGACCTGACCCGGGCGACCGCGCGCCGCTTCCTGCTGACCCTGGTGGAACTGGGATACGTACGCACCGACGGCTCGCTGTTCTGGCTCACCCCCCGCGTACTGGAACTCGGCTACAGCTATCTGTCGAGTCTGAGCCTGCCCGAGGTCGCCGGGCCTCATCTCGAGAGCCTGGCCAACCAGGTGCACGAGTCGACCTCGGTCTCCATTCTCGACGGAGAGGACATCGTCTACGTGGCCCGCGTACCGGTGAGCCGCATCATGACCGTCTCGATCACCATCGGTACCCGCTTCCCCGCCTACAGCACCTCGATGGGCCGGGTACTGCTGGCCGGGCTCTCCGAGGCGGCATTCGAGGAGTACCTCGCGAAGGTGACCCTCACCCCGCTCACCGACCGCACCGTTCTCACCGCCGACGAGCTGCGCGAACAGGTGCGCCGCACCAGGGAATCCGGCTACTGCCTGGTCGACCAGGAACTCGAGCAGGGGTTGCGCTCGATGGCGGCCCCCATCCGCGACCACACCGGCACGGTGTGCGCCGCGGTGAACATCTCCACCCACGCCGCCCGCTACACCGCCGAGAGCGTCCGGGCCGACCTGCTGCCCCCGCTGCTGGCCACGGCCGCGGCCATCACTACCGATCTCGCGCAGGTCCAGAACCGCGCCTGAATACGACGAAGGAATACCATGATCGACGCCGTCATCTGCGAACCCTTACGCACCCCGGTGGGCCGGTTCGGCGGGGTGTTCAAAGATGTCGCCCCGGAGACCCTGGCCGCCACCTTGATCACCGAACTCCTCGACCGCACGGGTCTGTCCGCGGACCAGATCGACGACGTCGTCCTCGGCCAGGCCTCCCCCAACGGCGAGGCACCGGCAATCGGCCGGGTCGCGGCGCTGGACGCGGGGCTGGGGGTCGAGGTGCCCGGCCTACAGGTCGATCGGCGCTGCGGCTCTGGACTGCAGGCCGTCCTGCAGGCGTGTATGCAGGTCGCCACCGGCGGCAGCGACCTGGTGCTGGCCGGCGGTACAGAATCCATGAGCCGGGCGGAGTTCTACGCCACCGATATGCGCTGGGGCGTCAAGGGCGACGGTCTCGCCTTGAACGACCGGCTGGCCCGGGCGCGGGTGAGCGCGGGAGGCAGCAATTTTCCGGTTCCGGGCGGCATGATCGAAACCGCGGAGAACCTGCGCGCCGAATACTCCATCGGCCGCGCCGAACAGGACGCACTCGCGGCGCAGTCGCACCAGCGGGCCGTAGCCGCCCAGCGGGCCGGCCGCTTCGCCGACGAGATCGTCGGGGTGGCGGTGCCGCAGCGCAAATCGGATCCGATCCTGGTCGACACCGACGAACACCCACGCGCCGACACCACCGTGGAAGCCCTGGCGAGACTGCGTCCGATCCGCGGTGGTGTCGATCCCGACGCCACGGTGACCGCCGGTAACGCCAGTGGACAGAACGACGGCGCCGCGCTCTGTATCGTCACCACCACGGCCCGCGCCCGTGCCCTGGGCCTGCGGCCGCTCGCTCGCCTCGCCTCCTGGGCCGTCGCCGGAGTACCGCCCCGCACCATGGGCATCGGCCCGGTTCCCGCGACCGAAAAGGCATTGGCCCGATTGGATCTCACGCTCGACGATATGTCGGTCATCGAGCTCAACGAGGCCTTCGCCGCGCAGACCCTCGCGGTCCTGCGCAACTGGAAGATCGAGCCCGACGACGAACGCCTCAACCCCAACGGTTCGGGTATCTCACTGGGCCACCCGGTGGGCGCCACCGGAGCCCGCATCCTCGCCACCCTGCTGCGCGAACTGGACCGCCGCGAGGCCCGCTACGGTCTGGAAACCATGTGTATCGGCGGTGGGCAGGGACTGGCGGCCGTCTTCGAACGAATCGCCTAGGAGAACCGGACAGGTAGCACCGAAGGGATCGCCGACCGCAGTCCCGCGTGTCTGCCCGGCCGCCGCGTGAACACACCGTATTCTGCGCCCGACCAGGCTTTATCCGGCTTCACTCGAGCGGGAGGCAGGCATGGCGGGCGAAATAGAACGCGGCCGGGATCGGGCCGCGGCATTCCGGTGGCGCCCGAGCGCGCCCGCGGCCGTGGTCGCCTGCCGGAGCACCGGCCGCTGAGCCCCGCGGGCCGGGCGGCGGTCCCGGCGCCGATGCTCGCCACCTCGGGCCGCCCGCCGGACGACCCGGACTGGGCGGTGGAGATGAAATGGGACGGGGTCCGCGCCATCGTGATCTGCTCGGGGACCGACTACCGCCTCTACAGCCGCAACCTCCGCGAGATCACCGGCTCCTATCCCGACCTGGTCACCGCCCTGGCCGATCACCTCGGTGGCCGGGACCTGGTGCTCGACGGTGAGATCATCGCCCAGACCCCCGCCGGCGTGCCGTCGTTCCGGTTGCTGCAGCGCCGTATGCACGTGGCGCGGCCGGGCCGGGCGCTGATCAGTGCGGTGCCGGTGCAGTTGTTCGCCTTCGACATCCTCACCGACGCCGGTGCGGACGTGACCGGCCTGACCTACCTCGACCGTCGCGAACGCCTCCAGGCGCTCACACTGGACACCGCTCCGTTGCAGACCCCGCCGTACTGGGTGGACGTACCGGCCGACCGGTTGCTCACCGTGGCGCGGGACAACGGGCTGGAAGGGATCGTCTCCAAACGCCTCGACTCGACCTACCATCCCGGCCGTCGCTCGCGGTCCTGGATCAAGACCCCGATCCGCAAGACCACCGAGGCCGTCGTGGCCGGCTGGACTGCCGGCACGGGCTCGGCGGGCGCGACATTCGGTTCGCTGATCCTCGCCGCCCACGACGCCGACGGGCGGTTGGTGCACATCGGCAATGTGGGTACCGGATTCACGACGGCCGCGCGCCGGGCGCTGCGGGCCCGCCTCGATGAGATCGCCCGTCCCGACGCGTTGTTCCCACTGACTCCCGGACGATTCGGCCGGCCCGGGACCCCGCACTGGGTGGATCCGGTGCTCGTCGGCGATATCGAATACCGCGAGTACACCGGGGAAGGTCTGCGGCATCCGAGCTGGCGGGGGCTACGCAACGACAAGACCCCCGACGAAGTGCAAGTGCCTTTATAGTGACTCGCCTGCCGTACGAATATCGGAGCCTTGCCCATGGTGTGGCAGGTGATTGCGCCCGTACCCGGGGGAGGCAGCGGCCGCTCTATCGCCGCCATCCGCATTGCAACGCAGGCACGGTGGCACCCGCGGTGTCTCCCGGTACATCCTCTGGGTATGAGTACGCAGCCGCCCGCCGACCCCGAGGTTCCCGGCGCGCCCGAAAATTCCTGCACGCACGACGACAACACGGGCCCGCGGCTGCTCTACGCGGTCCGGCACGGCCAGAGCACCATCAATGCCGGTGTCCGGCCCGCGACCCCTGCCGAAGCCGACGATATGGTCATCGAACTGACCGACCTCGGGAAACGCCAGGCAGCCGCGCTCGGACGGTGGGCTGCCGCGCTACCGCCCGAGCAATTCCCGGATATTGTCCTGTGCTCACCGTATCGGCGGGCGGTACAGACCTGGCAACTCGCGGAAGCCGAACTCCGGGCGGCAGGCGTCGCACTGCCCTGCCGGGTGACCGACCCACGCCTGTACGACAGGTTCCGCGGCACATTGGCACATATTCCCGTCTCGGAGGTCCGGGAGCGATACCCCGAGCAATACGCGGCCGAACAGGCCGACCCGCTCGGCTACCGGCCGCCCGGCGGCGAATCCTTCCACGATGTCGCCGCTCGGATGACGGGGGTGCTCGACCGTATCGCCGCCGATACCCGGCACCGGCGGGTACTGATCGTCGCGCACGACGCGGTCATCCTGCTGCTGCGCCGGTTGCTCGAGCACCTCGACGACACCGGGACACTCGCCGTCGCCGCCCAGGGGCTGGCCGGTAATGCCTCGGTCACCGCGTGGGCGTGGGAGGCCGGCGACTATCGCCTGCTGTGCTACGACCGCCGCGAGCATCTCCCACCACCATGACCACGCGGGGGTCGAGCGGACGGCCTCGGGTTGTCCCGGGGGCGCGGCATTGTTACTGTCCGTCTCGTACACGTTCTCAGGGCGGGGTGGAATTCCCCACCGGCGGTCATGGCATCCGGTCGGAGCCGGTGCACGAGCCCGCGAGCGCCACGGTGTCCTCGGACGCCGTGGGTCGAGCAGATTCCGGTGTGAGCCCGGAGCCGACGGTCACAGTCCGGATGAAAGAGAACGCGGCACCGGAGTGCCCGCTCGCGGGTGGCCCCTGTTCGCGTCGTCATGCCCTGGGTGACACAGCGAGCAGGAGGAACAGAATGTCACCCACACCGAACCGCATCGCACTCGTCGCCGCCCGGTGGCACGCCGATATCGTCGACCGGGCCGTCACGGCCTGCCGCACCGGGCTCACCGAGCGCGGCTTCGTCGATATCGATGTGTTCGAAGTCCCCGGCGCCTTCGAAATCCCCCTACGTGTAAAACAATTGGCCACGACCGGCCGATACACGGGTATCGCCGGCTGTGCCCTGGTGGTGGACGGCGGTATCTACCGCCACGACTTCGTGGCGGCGACCGTGGTGGACGCGCTGATGCGGATACAGCTCGACACCGATGTACCGGTCTTCTCGGCGGTCCTGACCCCGCATCACTTCCACGAACACGCCGAGCATCTGGAGTACTTCACCCGCCACTTCGAGCTCAAGGGCGCGGAACTGGCCGCCGCTATCGCGGCCACGGTGAGCGCGGCCCCGATCCCTGTCTGACCCCGAACGCCGCCGGGTGGCCCGGCCCCCGGCGGCGTTCCGGTCACGGATCGGCGTATCTCAGAGCTGCGAACCACCACCTGCGCCGCCGCCTTCCCGACGCTCACGTCCGGACACAACACCTGGACTGGGACGAGGCCCGGGCATTACCCGATCGCCGAGTCGATGTGCTCGTCGCCCGCGCTCGCTGACCCCTGCGAGCGCGGCCCCGAAGCCGGGTGGCGGGCGCCTCAGAATGCGTAACGCACCGTCAGCCAGGGGGTCCGCTCGGCGATGAGGCGGGTGAGGGTATCGACCCCGGCGGCTTTGACATTGTTGCGGTAGCGGACGTTCCACATACCCGAACCGGAGCGCTTGGCCTGCTGGGTCGCCGGCTGCCACAGCAGGTCCTCGGCCTTCGGGTGCCAGCCGAGGTTGACCTCATGCAACTGTTCGTTGTGGGTGAGCATGATGATCTCCGCGGCCGCCTGGGCCTTGAAGGCGGCGCCGGTCCCGTCCGAGAGCTGCTCCAGCAGTTCCGCCCAGTCCCGCTCCCAGCCGGGGCGGACGACGACCGGGGAGAAATTGACGTGGACCTCATAGCCCGCTGCCACGAAGTCGTCGATCGCGGCGATGCGCTGCCGGATCGGCGTGGTACGCAGGTCGAGTAGCCGGGAGTCGGCCTCGGGCATGACCGAGAACCGGATCCGGGTCCGGCCACGCGGGTCCAGATCGAGCAGATCACGGTTGACGTATTTGGTGGCGAACGAGGCCTTCGCGGTGGGCCAGGCGCGGAACGCCGTGATCAGATCGGCGACATTGTCGCTGACCAGTGCGTCGATCGAGCAGTCGCTGTTCTCTCCCAGGTCGTAGACCCACGCGTGCGGATCGCACTGGTTCGGCACGGTCTTGGGCCCCTGCCTGCGCACATGCCGGCCGAGGTAACCGACGATCTTGTCGATATTGGTGAACACCGTGATCGGGTTGGCGTAGCCCTTGCGGCGGGGAACATAGCAGTAGGCGCACGCCATCGCGCAACCGTTGGCGGTCGAAGGGGCGATCCAGTCGGCCGAGCGCCCGTTCTCCCGGGCCGTCAGTGACTTCTTGACCCCGAGCACCAGGTCCTCGGTCTTGACCCGGATCCAGCGGTCGATATTGCCCGCGTTGCCGTGCAACCGGTCGATCTTCCAGTGGGACGCGACGGGGATTATCTCGGCGTCGGGGAAGCGGGCACGCACCTGCTGCCCGCGCGGGCTCGCCAGCGCGTCCGGTTCGGCCCACAGGCGACGGATGTCCAGCAGGCGTGGTCCCGGTGTGGGCCGGACCGGACCCGGTGCCGCGGTGGAAGCAGTCATGGCCCCTGCCTACTCCCCACCCCTGACATTCCGGCGCGCATACCGCGCCCGTGTGTCCGGAGACACCGCCGGCACTCCCCCGCACCCCGCTCGCTTCCTATCCTGGAAGGACACGCGTAGTTCCTGGTCACCGAGACGATGCCACCGCGAGCACAGGAGCACCCATGGCCACTGTCCACTTCACGGAAACGACCGACGCGACGCCCGAACAGTTCGTCGCCGCGCTCACCGACTTCGGGCCCGGCCGGGAGGAACTGTTCGGGAACAGCGCGGACAAATACCTCGAGGTGCACACCCGCGGCCCCACCGAAGCCGACGTCACGGAGGGGTCGCGCGGAATCTGGGAACGCCTGCACTACGACTGGTCGAACCCGCACCGGGTCGTCATGACGACCACCGACTCCAATCTGTGGGGTGGTCGTTCCGGCCACACCTACCAGTTCACACCCCGCCCCGACGGAAAGACCGACGTGGATGTCGTCGTGGTCCGCGAGGGCAAGAATGCGACGGGCCGGGTGCTCGGGGCAGTGGTGGGATCTGTCGGCCGAGGCGTCCTGCGTAAGGCGTTCCACAAGACGGTCGAGGCAGTCGAGGCCCGCAACAGCGGGACACCACAGAGCTGAAGCCGGTCCACCGGCACAGCCGGCTCCGGGCGGGGCGGGGCACCGGATGGTTCGGCGTCCGCCTCGCACCGGTCACTCTGCTGTGCGATGTTCGCAGAGTGCCCTGCTTCTCCGGAACCGGCGCGCGGAAAGCCGCCCGGTCAGCCGACCGGCAGCCCACTGAGGATCGGGACGAAACCCCAGTCCATGATGCGCGCTGCGTCGGCCGCCGCGGCGGCCAGGTCGTCGGGTGAGCTGTTCAGCACCACACCGATCAGCCGCTGCGCACCCCGGGAGGCTTCGAACAACAAGCAGGTCCCGGCAGCGTTCGTGGACCCGGTTTTGATTCCGGTGGTACCCGGATAATCACGGAGCAGTCCGTTGGTGGTCTCCCAGACGTGTCCGCGGTTGGCGGGACCGGCGGGCAGGTGGTGGACCCGCGATCCGACGATCTCCCGGAAGACCGGATCGGCCATCGCATGCCGACCGAGCCGCACCAACTCCGCCGGGGTGGAGTACGTGGCGAAATCGTCGGGGGCGGGCAGACCGCTGGGATCGCTGAAATGCGTGTTCGGCATCCCCAGCCGTTGCGCGGTGGCGTTCATGCGGGCGATGAAAGCGTCCTGACCCGGCCCGAATGCCTCGGCCAAGGCATAGGCTGCGTCGCAGCCCGAGGGCAGCATCATCGCGTACAGCAACTCCCGCGCGGTGAGCACCTCTCCGGGAACCAGACCGGCGGTACTTCCGCCGTAGGCGGCCGCATAGTCGACGGCCGCTCGCGGCACTGTGACCGGACGCTCGAGGTCCCCGGATTCGAGCACGACCACCGCCGTCATCACCTTGGTGATACTGGCGATCGGGACGCGGGTATCCGGCTGCCGCGACCACACGATCAATCCGGTACCGGCCTCCGCCAGCGCCGCGGCGGGCGCCCGCACGCCCTCCGGTTGCGTTGTCAGTGGAAACGGGAGCTGAGCCGAGCCACCGGGAACCGGGGCCGCCGCAGCGGTGGGCGCGAAGACGACGAGTATTCCGGCGATGGCCGCCGTCAGTACACGGACATAGGTTCGCATCGCCACATTGTGGCGGCCGACCTCGTCGAACAGCGGGATTTACGGCCGGCGTCGCGGTCGCTCATCCGGCCGACCGGAGCCGGCAGCCACCCGTCGCGGCGGCGCGTGGAGCCGTCAGGCGTTCTGTCTGATCTCCGCGAAGCTCGCCCACTGGACCTCGGCGATATCGTTCGCCTCGTCGTTGAAGGTAGTGTCGATCCACTCGAGGATCTGGTCCTCCACTTTCCGCAATACGGGCTCCGGCGCATCGACCGGGGAGGTCATCTCGAGAGAGAAGTAGGTGCGTTCGCCCGGATCCTGGCCGGGGTGCTCCTCGGCCCAGGCCAGATGCATCCGGTGTTCGCCACCGGCCTTCGGCGCCAGTTCTGTTCTCGCCTCGGCGAATTCGGGGAACTTCGCAAGTTCACCGGCCGCGGCCGAGCACACGGAGTCGGCTTGCGCGGGTGTGCAGTACAGCTGGACAACCAGATAGCTACTCACGCTACCGGCCACATCCTCTCGGTTGATCGCATGACAGTGCCGCTCGTCGCACCGGGATGGTGAACTCGCGTGCAGGGCAGCATATCCCGGCCACCCCCTGGCGTCAGCGCCGGCTTTCGGACAGCGGTCGCCATACGTGGCACAGATCGCCTGGCCCGGCCGCACCGGGATCCGAACCCATCGCGCATGGTTTCGCGAGGTGCTCGCGCGGCGGCGAGCGTCCGCACCAGCCTATGAGCCGGCCAGAGCTTTCGGCGCGTCACCGCTTGGTCGGGCGGTTCCTGCTTTGCGGTTGCGCCAGAGGAGAAGGGTGCTGGCGGTGAGGCTGACCAGGGTTCCGAGGTTGACTCCCGCGCCTTGCAGCGCGTAACGAGCTCGCCCGGGCAGGATTTTGGTCGTGGTGAGGGCCGTAGCTGCGGTGATCGGGATCAGCGGCGCGATGAGGGGCGCCGACCAGCGTGGATAGGCGGTATCGCCACGTCGGATGGTGTCGAGTATGAGCACGGACGCCGCCGCGGTTGCCGCGCCGAGTGGGATGTAAGCGCTGACGGTGGCCTGTTCGAATGCCTCGGCTGTGGCGAGCAGTCGTTGCCGGACCTCAGGATCGCCGTCGAGGGCTTCGAGGTCTTGGTAGGCCCGTCCTATGTGGAAGAACGAGCCGTGGGCGAACGAGGTCAAGGCCAGTCCACCGGCCAGCAGCAGGGCAGGCGGTACTGCGCGGCGGGGGCCGGCCGGGGCCAGGCCCTGGTGGATGTGCCATGCGGCGGCGAGGTAGAGCGGTGTGGCGTAAACCCCGAGCAGCGCACCTGCGGCGAGTTGGCGAGTGGGGGCCGGCACCATCGACAGCAGCGGCATCAGGGGTTTGTCGACCTGTTCCAGACCGCGCAGCGCGGGGTGTTGTTCGGGATCCGTGCGGCGGCCGAGCAGCAGGACGTCGCTGACGGCGTATGCGGCGGCGGCCGCGATTCCTGCGATACCGGTCCCGCGCACGATAGTGCGTCTTTTCATGCCCGTTTCACTCCTTGTCCCTGGTTTGCCGGTGGGCGCCTGCCCTCCGGCGTCCTGTATCTGTGGGTTGATCTCTCGGTCCGACTACCGCCCAATCCTTCGATGGGTCAGGCGGCGGTCGGGTCCGGTAACGCGGCGGGGTCCGGCGGTGTCGGCATCGGTTGCCGCGGTCCGACGCGGGCGCGGGCGGATTCGGGAAGCCGGGACATCAGTGTTCCTTTCCGGTGAGGTGGACGCAGCAGTCGCGGGACGGGCCGGTGCCCGCGGCGGTCATGATGGTCGGTGCGGGACAGCAGGCGTCGCCTTTGCAGGCGTTGCGGCCTTCTCTTACCCCGGGCGCCTTCGGTCAGCGCGATGATCGCCTCGATGACGTTGTAGGTGATGGTCTCGGCGGCGAACCAGCGAATCCGCCGCGCCGACACCGCCTTCCGGTCCGGAACGGGCCCGGGGTTCACCGCGGACGGCAGGGCGGGCATATCGAGGGAGGCCATCAGCAGCAGCCCTCGGTCTCGGCGGTCGGGCAGCAGGCCGGATCCACCGCCAGCACCAGTCCCAGCAGATCACCGAGCGCGGCGGCGATCCGAGCGTCGGCGAGTTCGTAACGGACCCGCCGGCCTTCGGGTGCCGCGACCACGAGCCCGCAGCCGCGTAGGCAGGCGAGGTGGTTGGACAGGATCTGGCGGGTTACCCCGATCTGCTCGGCCAGCTCCGACGGGTAGCCCGGGGCCTGCCGAAGGCTCAACAAGATCCGCGTGCGGGTCGGGTCCGATAGCGCGTGCCCGAAACGGGAGAGCGCGTCGGTATGCAGCAAGGTCCGGGTCCCCATGAACCCGGATAGTACATCTGAAAATGGATTCACAAAACAATGTATTATGACCGGGTGGGCGGTCCCGAGGTGGGGGGCAAGCCAAACCAGGGCTGTCGAGCGGGTCGGTGGCAGTTGCCGCGCTCGACCCACCGCCACAGAACCCCCACGATCGAGCCTGGCCAACCGGTCCACAGCAGCCTGCCGTAACGCACGCCCACTCGCGCCGACCCCGCCCGCGGCCTCCCGGAATCGCCGGCCCGCGTCAAGACCCAGCGGATCACTCGACCACTCTCAGGAAGAATTCTGACCACGTACCCAGCGGTAGGGAGACCGGATTCACCGACATTCCCGTCGGGCAGGATCCTGACGCCGCGACCTTGGCGGGCGCGACATCTACGCCATGAGTCCTGCCAGGATTATGCGTACCCCGGCCCGGAATTCGGCTGCCGGGTCGCTCGATACGGCGGCGTGCGCGATCTCGATGAGCTTGGGGAACCGCTCGGACGGCAAGGCCGCGATCCGGTCGGTGATTGTCATGAGGTCCTCATCGCGGGCCACAGATAGGGGACCGACGAGTTCGGCTTGCGCGTACCCGGTGATGAAGCCGGACACTGCGCGGAACGCCACCAGCAATTCAGCTCCTGACCTACCGCTACGCGCGAGCGCCTGCAATAGGGCTTCGGTCGGCCGGAGTGTCGCCAGATCGAGGCTGCGCCGGGTGAGAATCAGTGGGATCGCGTGGGGATGTGCGCGCACGGCTTGCCACATTCCCTCGGCGACGGTGAGCACCTCGTCATCCCAGTCGAGGGACGGCACGCAGTCCCAGCGAGCTTCGGCCATCACGGCCTCGGTGACGAGCTGCTCCAGGCCCTCACGTCCATCGACGTAGTTGTAGATCGTCATCGGACCGGTGCCCAGCGCCGACGCGAGACTGCGCATAGTCAAGCCGACCAGGCCTTGGCTGTCGACCAAGGCCAGTGCGGCGATCTGTAGCTGCTCGCGCGTGAATTTTCGGGGGGCGGGCATACTCCTCCTTGTTTAAGTACAAGGTACGTGTTTAACTGAGCTTGTTCACGTACAACGTACCTATATCGAGGTGTCATGACCATTCGCACTACCTTCACTTCCGGCCGCGACGAGTGCGCGGTATGGCTGACCCTCCCGGACGGCCCCGGTCCGCATCCTGTTGTGGTGCTCGTCCACGGCGGTGGCGCAACCCACGAGATGATGCTCGCCCAGTACGAGGAGTGGTTCTCCGAAGCGGGTCTTGCCGTGGTCGCCTTCGATTTCCGCCACCTCGGAGAATCCGGTGGTCAGCCGCGCCAGCTGGTGAGTCAGCGCCGTTACACCGAGGATGTCGACGCCGCTCTGGCTTTCGCCCGCTCCCGCCCCGAACTGGACGCACGCCGGATCGCGCTGTGGGGCACCTCATTCGGCGCCAGCCACGTCCTGGCCGCAGCCGCCCGCCACGATGACCTTCGCGCCGCGGTGGTTCAGTGTCCGGTCTTCAGCGGGCGTGCCGTCGTGTCACGGGCGGGGGTACGGCATCTGCTGCGGTTCACGGTTCCGATCGTCTCCGACCTGGTCCGCGCCACACTCGGCCGGCCGCGCCGTTACGTCCCATTGGTCGGAAAGCCCGGGGACCTGGCGTTCGTGAACCAGCCCGGCGCTCTCGAAGGATGGCAGTCGGTGACACCACCTGGTTACCGCTTCGACAACCGGATCACGGCCGCCTCGGGACTGGGCATGTTGTTCTACAACGCCGCATCCTCCGCGCCACGCGTGCGCTGCCCGCTGCTGGTGTGCGCCTGCGAGCAAGAGAATCTGATCGACCCCGCCATCGCGGGGCGGGTGGCCGCAGCCGCACCACGGGCCGTCCTGAAACGTTACGACGCCGATCACTTCACGGTCTACCATCCGCCGGCCGTCGAGAAGATCGTTGCCGATCAGATCGACTTTCTGACCACACACCTGGCGTCGAACGCGTAACGAGAGGAGTGCTCCGATGAAGCGGATTCACGACGTCCTCCACCGGGCGGCGACCACTGCGGCGGATGCCGTGGGCTGGATAGTGGACGACCGGAAAATCCGGTTCGCCGAGATGGACGCATGGTCGGACCGGGTCGCCGGTGGATTGCTGCGGCTGGGCATCCGGCGGGGCGATCGCATCGCAGTCAACGGGCCCAACACACCCGACTGGCTTGCTGTGTACTTCGGGGCGGCCAAAATCGGCGCGGTGGTGGTCGGGCTCAGTGTCCGATACCGGGAAAAGGAGTTCGCCCGCATCCTCGGCGATTCCGGGGCACGTGTGGTGGTCACCGTGCCGTCCAGCGAGGGCATCGACTTTCTGGGCATGCTGGCCGGCCTGCGAAATCGTCTTCCACAGCTGGAAGCCGTGGTGACCTTCGGCGCGGGCGGCGATCACGTCCTCGATGAGCTCTGGTCCACACCGGCGGATACCGTGCTGCTCGCCGAAGCCGAGGACGCCGTCCGCGAAGACGATCCGGTCATGATCATCTATACGTCCGGGACAACCGGCCGGCCCAAGGGAGCAGTTCTGACGCATGGCGGCCAGCTCGCGGCCGCTATCGCCCAAGCGGGGCACATGCGGCTCGGCCCTGGCGACACGCTACCGGTCGCCGTACCGCTCAACCATGTCAGCGGCATCACCTGTTGCGTACTCGCCGCGCTGGTCACCTGTGCCCGCACTGTGCTGCTGCCGACCTTCGAGGCCGCCGCCGCCGCCAACCTGTTCCATACAGCCGACCTCACGATCTGGGTCGGGGTACCGACCATGCACACACTGCTACTCGACCAGCCCCGGTTCATCACCATCGATACCGCTGCGGTTCGGCTCGTGGTCACCGGCGGCGCCAACGCGGAACCAGCCTTGCTGGAACGTTTGACCAGCTCCTTTCCGAACGCCACCGTGATGAACCTCTACGGGCTCAGTGAGTCCTCGGGCGCAGTCGTGATGACCCCCTGGGGCGCCGACACAGAGACGACCGTGCGCGCGATCGGTCGGCCGCTTCCGACCGTGCAGATCAAGATCGCCGATGCCGACGGGACCGAAGTCGCCGTCGGCGAAACCGGCGAACTCCTGCTCCGAACCCCTTCGGTCATGGCGGGCTATCACAACATGCCCGCGGAAACGGCCGACGCCATCGGTGACGACGGCTGGCTGCGCACCGGCGACATCGCCTGGACCGATAACGACGGCTTCATCACCCTGCACGGCCGGGCCAGGGACATGTTCGTCCAAGGCGGATACAACATCTACCCGATCGAAGTCGAGAACATACTGGCAGAGCACCCCCAGGTCCTCATGGTGGCCGGTATCGGCGTACCCGATCCGGTGCTCGGCGAGATCGGCCGCTACTACGTTGTCCTGACGCCGGACGCTCGGCTCGCCGAAGGCGACCTCCAGCATTTCTGCGCGGACAAAATCGCGGATTACAAGGTTCCCAAAGAAATCATCATCAGGCCGAGCTTGCCCTTGACTCCGTCCGGCAAGGTGCACAAGGCCGCACTTCGCAACGAATCAACACAACCAGGCGCCCTGGGCTGACCGGTCCACCACGGCGGCAGAAGTTGCCGCCGACCTCCAATCGGCGGCAACCACGGTCGGCTCCATAGGTGGCGACATGCCACGCGGACACAACCGTGCACCGGCTATCCAGGTCCAGCGACGGCTCGCACCGAGCCCTCGGGTTCAGCGGTCTGCCACACCGACCGGCCCCCGCCTTCGGACGAAAACCCGTCTTACACATCACTTGAAGGAGCCTGCCATGCCACGAGTAGACATCGACTTCAGCGGTACCAATGTATTCGTCGCCGGCGGCACGAGCGGAATAAACCTCGGTATCGCCGAGGGATTCGCCGCCGCCGGCGCGCGGGTGGCAGTTATGAGCCGATCTCGGGAGAAGATCGATGCCGCAGTCGCGCGGCTTCGCGCGCTGGGCGCCGAGGCAACCGGCGCAGCCGCTGACGTGCGCGACCCCGAGGCCACGAGCGCGGCACTACACAGCGCTCACGCCGCATTCGGCGACATCGACGTGCTCGTGTCCGGCGCAGCCGGGAACTTTCCGGCAGCGGCCATGGACATGTCTCCCAATGGATTCCGCTCCGTGGTCGACATCGACCTGCTGGGCACCTACCACGTACTACGAAGTGCGTATCCACTCTTGCGTCGTCCGGGTGCGCTGGTCATCAACGTCTCTGCACCCCAGGCCTTCCTGCCCATGGCGATGCAGTCTCATGTGTGCGCGGCCAAGGCAGGCGTCGACATGCTCACCCGCGTACTGGCTCTGGAATGGGGCGCCGGCGGCGTCAGGGTCAATTCGGTGGTTCCCGGCGCGATCGAAGGAACCGAAGGTATGGACCGTCTCGCCCCTACCCAGGAGGCAAGAGACATCTTCACCGATGCCGTGCCGATCGGTCGGTGGGGCACACCAGGTGACCTCGCCGGAGCGTGCCTGTTCTTGGCCTCGCCGCTGGCCGACTACATCACCGGCGTCGTTCTACCAGTGGACGGCGGCATGGCGCTCGGCGGAGCAAGCAGCGCGATGGCCGAAATAGCAGCCTCCCATTCCCGAACTATAGGCAGTGGGCGGGGAAAGTGACTGCAACTCCCCACCATGATCCCCTCGTATCCGAATGTCGGGGTGGCCGGCCGAACCCGCCGAGCGAAAGCCCCCCGCCCCGCAGCTCGATCCCAGCAGCCGGGCGGCAGTCGAGTCACCACCCCACTCCATCACCACGGCGGGCAAAGAAGGCCGACGCATGCGACCATTGCCGCACCCCGGTCGAACCAGCGTTCACGCTTCCCGTGCCAGAACCCATTCCCGTGTCGCCGCACACTCGCTCAGCCGCGCCGAGGCGGCCGCTTGTCGTCGAACCGCGCGCCCGGCCGGTCGGCGACCGCCGCGAGCAGGCGCCGCGCGAATGTTTCGAACCCGGCCAGGAAGCCGGCGGGCGCCGTCACGGTGAAATCGGTGTCGAGGAAGGCGAGTGCGCCGACCAGCCATTGCCAGGTGTCCAGCCGGACCGTGACAGCGGTGTGCCCACCATCGTGCGCGACGATCTCGGCGTGCTGATAGGCCAGCACATCCGCGACCCGCTCCGGCCCGGCCGCTACCAGCAGATCGACGCGATGCTTACCGATATCCAGACCGCGCTGCAGATAGTCGACAGCGGAATCGGCCGGGAGCGGCCGAGGCTCGTAGCGGGCACCAGTGCGCAGCAACTCGCCCACACGGTCCACCCGGAACACCCGCCAATCCGCGCGAGCGGTATCCCAGGCGAGCAGGTACCAGCGCAGATGCTGATGGATCTGGCGGTAGGGATGGACCCGCCGCGTGCTCGTCGCACCGTGGACGTCGGTGTAGGTAAAGGTCACGATCTCACGGTCCGCGCTCGCGGCGGCCAGGGTCGCGAGGTGTTCCGGCGACACCGCGGGTGCGACCCTGCGGCCTGTGTCCAGACCGGCGCGGATCGCCGCCACCCGGGGCCGCAGCCGGGCGGGCAGGAACTGGTCGATCTTGCCGTAGGCGCGGGTCGCGGCGTCGTCGAGCCCGCCGGCGGTCGCGGGGCCGGTGGCGCCGAGCGCGGCCAGGCCGAGCAGGGTGGCGATCGCCTCGTCATCGTCGAGGTGCAGGGGCGGCATCGTGCGCCCGGCCCGCAGCCGGTAATAGCCGCCGGGACCCGGTCGCGTCTCGACCGGATAGCCGTAACCGCGCAGCCGCTCGATATCCCGACGCAGCGTCCGAGGGCTGCGACCGAGCCGGCGGGCCAGGTCCTCGCCCGAGTAGGCACGCCCGGTCTGCAGTGTCGACAACAGCGCCAGCATTCGTTCGGTCACATCCGCCACCGGTCCGATTCTTCCGTGAATCGCGGTCAGGATCCGGCCACATCTGTCCTTAGCGTCGAACCCATGGCTACGAGCAGCATCGTCATTCGCGGCGCGCGCACCCACAACCTGGCCGGTCTCGACCTCGATATCCCCCGCCACCGGCTGGTCGTCTTCGTCGGCCGCTCCGGGTCCGGTAAATCGTCCCTGGTCTTCGACACCGTGGCGGCGGAGGCCGGCTATCAGCTCAACGAGACCTTTCCCCCATTCGTGCGCAACCGGTTGCCGAAATGGGCGCGGCCGCCCGTCGACCGGATCGACGGGGTGTCGCCGGTGGTGGTGATCGATCAGCGGCGCATCGGCGGCAACGCCCGCTCGACGGTCGGCACGATCACCGACACCTGGACCTATCTGCGCCTGCTGTACTCCCGGATCGGAGAACCGTGGGTGGGGGAATCCGACCACTTCTCCTTCAACGAACCAGCGGGTATGTGCCCGGCCTGCGCCGGATTGGGCGAGGTCGTGGTGAGCGCGACCGAACGTTTCCTCGATCTCGACAGAAGCCTCGCCGACGGCGCGATTCTGCTACCCGGATTCGGCCACGGCGGTTACTGGTACGACCAGTACGCCGGTATCGGCGTCTTCGACCCCGACACCCCGCTGCGGGAGTGGGGAGAGACCGAGCGCGAGGCGTTGCTGTACGGCGGCTCCGCCGCGGCCCGGCTCGACCGGCGCCCACCCAAGGACTACGAGGGGATCGTCGAGCGGTTCGAACGCATCCACCTGCACACCTCCGACAACCTGTCCGAGCGCAAACAGGAGACGATCCGTCGGTTCACCCGCTCCGAATGCTGCCCCGAATGCGGCGGTGACCGGCTGAACGAAGCGTCACGCGCCGTGACCGTGCTGGGCCGCACGATCGGTGAGATGGCCCGGATGGAGGTCGGGGAGCTAGCCGGCCTCGTCGCGACCATCCAGGTGCCACAGGTCGCACCGGTGGTCGAAGCGCTACACGCGCGGCTGGACGCGATGACCACCATCGGGCTCGGTTACCTCACTCTCGGGCGCGCCACCACGACCCTGTCCGGGGGCGAATCCCAGCGGATCAAAACGGTGAAACACCTGGGTTCCAGCCTCGTCGAAATGACCTATGTGGTCGACGAACCGACCGTCGGCCTGCACCCCACGGATGTGGAATCGATGATCCGGCTGCTCACCCGGCTACGCGACAGCGGCAACAGCGTGCTGGTCGTCGAACACGATCCCGCCGTGATGGCGTCCGCCGATCAGATCGTGGAACTCGGTCCCGGCGGCGGCGCCGAAGGGGGACGGCTGATTTTCCAAGGCACATTCCCCGAGCTACGCGCCGCCGGCACACCCACGGCGCGTGCACTGGCGCGGCCGCGCGCCGCACGCCGGGATCCGCGGCAAGCGACCGGAAAGCTCACCGTGGCCGAGGCGTACCGCAACAATCTGCGCGGCGTCACCGTCGATATCCCGACCGGCGTGCTGACCGTGCTGACCGGAGTCGCGGGCTCCGGGAAATCCAGTCTGGCCGCCGAATTCGCCTCCCGGCACGAGGCGATAGCGCTCGACCAGAAGCCGGTGAGCGCCACTCGCCGATCCACTCCCCTCACCTATACGGGTATCGCTCCCGCGATCCGCAAACTCTTCGCCCGGCGCAATGGGATGCCCACGGCGCTGTTCAGCGCCAACTCCGCGGGCGGCTGCCCGGCCTGCGGCGGACTCGGTGTCGTCCATACCGATCTCGCGTTCCTCGACGGCCAGGAAACCGTCTGCGACAGCTGCCACGGGCGACGCTTCACTCCCGAAGCACTCGCCCACACGGTGGAGGGCCTGTCCATCGCCGATATCGACGACCTCACCGTCGCCGAGGCCCTCGAACGCCTGCCCGAGCCGGCGATCACCCGGGCCTTGGAACGGCTCGCCGAAGTCGGACTCGGATACCTGCGGCTCGGTGAACCGCTGAGCGGACTGTCCGGCGGCGAATGCCAGCGGGTCAAGATCGCCCGAGAACTCCGGGAAGCCACCGGCTCCGCGGTATATCTGCTGGACGAACCGACGACCGGCCTGCATCCCGCCGATATCGAGACACTGCTGAGGGTGCTCGACGCCCTTGTGGACGCCGGCCACACCGTAGTGGTCATCGAACACAATCTCGAGGTCATCCGGCACGCGGACTGGCTGATCGACCTCGGTCCGGGCCCGGGCAGGCACGGCGGAACGGTGCTCTTCGAAGGCCCCGTGGCCCACTACACCGGCCACGCGACGCCCACCTCGCGGGCACTCGATGCCCTCGCGCAGTGACCGGCCGGTCCCGCGCTACGAGCCCGGACCGGCGGTCGCGGCGCCGCTCGGGGCCGCCGGTCCGGGCTCGGCGGCTCCCCGATTCCGCGCGAACGGCCCGGTCGAGGTCTAGATGACGCTCGCGGCGATCAGCAGGTTCCAGATCTCCTCCTGATCGGCGACCTCCACTCCCAGTTTCGCGGCCTTGGCCAGCTTGCTCTCGCCGACCCCCGCACCGGTGACGAGCAGGTCGGTATTCGCCGATACCGAGGACGCCACCGTGGCGCCGGCCTTCTCGCACAGGCGTTGGAACGTCGGGCGGGCGACCTTCTCCCCCGAGCGCGGATCGCTGATCGCCCCGGTGATCACCACCGTTTTGCCGTCCAGCGGCGCGCCCGCCGCGACGACCGGTGGTAGATCTTCCTCGAGCACATCCAGACTCACGCCCGCGGCGCGCAACCGCTCCATTTCCGGACGCAGGCGGGTGAGGTGCTCGACCAGGGAAGCCGCCACCTTCGGGCCGATATCCTCTACGGCCACGAGTCGTTCCTCGCCCGCGTCGGCGACCTCTTCCAGGGAGCGGAATCCCGCTCGGGCCAGGCGAGCGGCGGTGCCCTCGGAGGCCATCGGAATCGCCAGGCCGATCAGCGCGCGGCGCAGGCCCACCCGGCGGGCCGCGTCGACCGACTCGATCATGCGCGCGGCCGAGGTCTCGCCGATACGGTCGAACTCGAGCAGGCGCTCGGTGGTCAGCGTGTAGAAATCCGAAGGGCGCTCCAGGATGCCCGCCTCGGCCAGGCGCTCGATCCACACCTGGCCGAATGCCTCGATATCGGCCGCCGGCCGCGACGCCCAGTGGATGAGCCTGCGCACCGTCTGCGCGGGACAGGCGACGTTGGTGCAGAACAGTTCCCGGCTGTTGCCCTGCTCGGTCACCGGCTGCTCGCACGACGGACAGCCGGTGGGCGGCACGATTTCACGCTCGTCGCCGGTGCGTTTCGAGGCGTCGAGCACGCCGGCCACGAACGGGATCACATCGCCCGCGCGGCGCACCAGCACGGTGTCCCCGACCTTGATATCGCGGGCGCGGATCACCTGCTGGTTGGCCAGCGTCGCTTTCGTGACCGTGGTGCCGCCCACGAACACCGGCTCCAGCCAGGCGACCGGGACGATCTTGCCGGTTTTGCCGACGTCCCAGACCACCTCGTTGAGCAAGGTGGTCTTCTCCTCGGCGGCGAACTTGAACGCCAATGCGCCCCGCGGGCTGTTGGACCGGGTCCCCGCCGCGGCGTAGGCGTCGCGGTCGGCCAATCGCAGCACCGCGCCGTCGATGTCGTAGTCGAGGTCGTTGCGGCCCTGTTCGATCACGGTGATCGCCGCCTGTGCCTGCTCGGCGTCGGCGCACACCCGCATCTGCGCCCCCGCGATCCCCAGCGCCCGCAGCCCCTCTGCCAGGTCGGCAGCGGCGCCGCCGGCAGAGGTGTCGAGATCGAAGCCGAAGAACTGCAGCCGCCTCTCGGCAACCGTGGCCGGGTCCTTCGCCCGCAGTGTGCCCGCCGCGGCATTGCGCGGATTGATCAGCGGCTTGTCCGGGTGCGCGGTGTTGTAGGCGAGGAAGGTCGACCGCAGCATCACCGCCTCACCGCGCACCTCCACCCGCCCCGGGACGTCGATCCGGTCGGGCACACCGTCCACCAACGCGCGGACCAGCACCGTCACATCGTCACCGGTGGTGCCGTCACCGCGGGTCACGGCACGCACCAACCGCCCGTCCTCGAAAACCAGGGCCAGGGACAAGCCGTCGAGCTTCGGCATCACCACCACCGACTGGCCGGGGAACCGGTCGAAGAACGCCGCCACCTGATCCGGGGTGGTCGCCTTCTCCAGCGACAACATCGGGCGCGAATGCCGGATCGGCGCGTGCAGCACGGCGGGCGCCCCGACCTGTTCCAGCGGGTTCGGGTCGGGTGCGAGGTCGGGGTGCGCCTCGATCAGGCCCCGTAGCTCGTCTTCGATCGCGTCGTATTCCGCGTCGGCGACCAGCGGCGACCCTCGGTAATAGGCGTCCCGCAGCGTCACCACACGGTCCGCGAGCTCTTGGATACGTTCACCGGTGTCCACGGCACCAGACGCTACCGAGCCCCACCGACACCGGTAGCGATCTCCCGCCCCGAGCGGCCGGTGCGGGTACTCGAGACACTCGGCGACCGCCTCCCTCCACCGCGGCAGGCGCCCCGGCGGTCGTCCTGAGGGCGGAGCCGAACTCGTCGCCCGCGACCGCGCCCTCGACCTCCGTACCTCCTCGCGGCGAGCAGTGTTCACACTCCCCGCCGTCCCTCTCGTTGATGAACCGACGACCCTGCCGAACCGGGAATTCCGTCAGCCTCTCTCGACGGCCGCGGCCAAATCGTTGAAGTTGGCTTCGTAGAACTCGGCGAACTGATTGACGGTATCGAGGCTGAATGTGGCGAACGAGCGGGACTGCCGGAACGCCCCCATGAGCCGCATACCGAAATCCGCCGGCGGCAGGCCCGCCACCACGCCGGCCAGGACGAAACGTCCGTTCGGTGCGAGGCGATCGAGGAACGCGGGCAGCTCCGCCCCCGCCGGCGATATCGAGGATCACGTCGAAGGACGGCGGCGCGGTCGAATCGCCTTCCCCGGACCGGTCCAGTACATGTGTCGCGCCGAGGGCGCGGAGCCGGCTGCCGCGGTCCGGCGACGAGGTCGTGACCGCGACCGCGCTCGCCCCGCCGCGGGCCGCGAGCTCCACCGCCGCGATACCGATACTGCCCGCCGCCCCGCGTACCAGCACGGATTCACCGGGTGCGAAATGCGCGTGGGCCAGGCCGAAATGCGCGACGGTCGCCGCGCTGCCCAGCGTCACCGCGGCGACCGGCGACAGGCCGGCCGGCAGTTCGACGATATCGTCGGCCCGCGTGAGGCCGCACTGGCCGAAGTCGTCGCAACCTCGGCGGGCAGCCTGGTGGGGCTGGGCATGGTCACCTTCGGCGATCCCGGCCAGACCACCGCGCAGCTCGAACGACTCGCAGGGACACCAGGTATCGCCGGAGTCGCGATCCCGCCGCTGCTCCGCAGCGAATCCCTCGACCGAGGTCCGCTGCACCATGTGCTCGCCGAGGCCGCCCGGCTGGATCTGGCGGTGCTGGTGCATCCGATGCAACTCCCCCGGCCCGAATGGCCGGACTACTACCTGGTCAATCTGATCGGAAACCCGGTGGAGACCGCCACCGCGGTGGCTTCGGCCCTGCTCGGCGGGGTCCTCGAGGAGCTCCCGCGACTGCGCCTGTGCTTCGTACACGCCGGTGGCTGCTCGGCCGGGTTACTCGGCCGCTGGACCCACGCGTGGCACGCACGCGCCGATGTCCGGAGCGGGTCCGCGCGGCCACCGGCGGAGTCGTTCGAGAAGCTCTGGTTCGACACCGTCGCCCACGACCCCCATCTGCTGACCCTGCTACGCGGCCACGCAGGTGCCGACCGGATCGTCTGCGGCAGCGACTATCCCTTCGATATGGCAGAGGCGGATCCCGTCCGTTTCGCCGTCACCCACGGTGTCACCGAAGTCGAGCTCGTCGCGGCAGCCCGGGAATTTCTCGGCCTCGCGTCGCTTTGACAGGCAACGGGGACACCACCCGCGTCCCATCGTGTATCAGGACAGGCAGGCCATGAGTCAGCTCTTCACCCCGCTCACCCTGCGGGAGATCACCATCGCGCATCGGGCGTGGATGTCACCGATGATGCAGTTCGCCGCCGTCCCCGACGGACCCGACGTGGGTACCGCGACCGACTGGCATCTACAGCATCTGGGGTCCCGGGCGGTTGCGGGGGCGGCGCTGATCATGGTCGAGGCCACCGCCGTCACCCCCGACGGCCGCAGCAGCGACTACGACCTCGGGCTCTGGAACGACCGGCAGGCCCAGGTGCTGCGCCGCCACACCGATTTCCTGCGTGCCCAGGGCACGGTGCCGGGTATCCAGCTCGTACACGCCGGCCGGAAGGCGGCGACCGGGCGCCCCTGGCCCGATCCCGACCGCGCGCACCGGGCCTGGCCCACGGTGGGTCCGAGCGCGGTGCCGTTCGGCCGGTTACCCGCACCGGCCGAGATGAGCACCGCCGAGATCGCCACTGTTGTCGACGAATTCGCCGCCGCCGCCCGCCGCGCCGCCGCGGCCGGATTCCAGGTGCTCGAACTCCACGGCGCCCATGGCTACCTCATCCACCAGTTCCTGTCGCCGCAGTCCAACACCCGCACCGACAGTTACGGCGGAAACTTCGACAACCGCATCCGGTTCGCACTCCAGGTCGTGACCGCGGTCCGCCGCGAATGGCCGGCGGAACTACCCCTGTTCTTCCGTCTGTCGGCCACCGACTGGCTCGGCGGCGACACCGAGGACCCCCGGCCGGGATGGACCGTGGCGGAGTCGATTGCGCTCGCGTCACATCTCGAAGGGCTCGGAGTCGACCTGGTGGACGTATCGAGCGGCGGCTCCGTGCCCGATGCGGCCATCCCGGTGCGGCCGGGATACCAGGTTCCGTTCGCGGCGCGGCTACGCGGTGAAGCCGGGGTACGCACCAGCGCGGTGGGCATGATAATCGCCCCCGAGCAGGCAGAGCAGGTCATCGCGCGGGGCCAGGCAGACGCGGTCTTTCTCGGCCGGGCCCTGCTGCGCGAGCCGGCCTGGATCCGGCAGGCCGCGGACCGGCTCGGCGCGCGGTTGCCGCATCCGCCACAGTACGACCGCGCCTTCCGGGCCCCCGTGCCCGCGGCGAAGCCGCGGGCAGACGGGGAGCGGCAGCTCACTGATGTTCGTGCGGTATGAACCCGGGCGGTGGCGGCGACCCTCGGAACCGCACCGGCAAAACCGGCGCGGGTTCGGCATCGACCGGCTCATCGGCGCGCGAAGGCGAGACCGCCCGCGACCGCGAGCATGGTGACGCCGGTGCCGCGATCCAGATAGCGCCGGGTGCGCGGCGGCATATCGAACGAGTTGAGGGCTCCACCCACGCCCGCGTACACCGTCGCCGCGACGAACTCGACAACGAGGTAGCCGAGGCCCAGTGCGATCAGTTGCGCGGGTACGGCCCCCGCCGAGTGGTCGACGAATTGGGGCAGGAGGGCGGCGAACAACAGCAGCGCCTTGGGATTGGTGAGCGCCACCGTGAACTCCTGCCGAGTCAGCTGACGACGCGTCCGGCGCGGCGACGACACGTCCGGCGGCGGGCTACCGGACGTGTCCGGCGCGCCGACGGGGCGGCTCCGGTAGAGCATGGCCACGCCCAGGTAGAGCAGATACGCGACACCACACCATTTCACGGCCGTGAACACCGGCTCGGAGGTGACCAGCAATTCACCCAGCCCCACCGCTGTCGCGAGCACCAGCAAGAGGAAGGCCGACAGCCGGCCGGAGACGGCCACCAACGCATCCACAGCGCCCTGCTGTACCGCGTTCCGCAACGACAGCAGTTGGCTCGCACCGGGAGTGAACGCGATGAGGGGAGCAGCGATCAGGAAAGGCTGCCAGTGCGGAGTCGGCATGCACCCTGTATACAGCCAGTTGCCGAGCGCGGAAACCGGGCGGTGCACCGAGAAACTTCGGCCCGGCCTCACCGGCTCCGGCCGATCGAATAGACGACTACCAGTACGAGGAGGGTGGGCAGAGCCAACGCCACTGCGAGCCCGGTGTGTCCGGCCGTGGCGAGACCGAGACCGCCCGGCCGGGGATGTCGCCTCATCCGGCAGCCGGATGCCGGTGATCCTGCGGTGGGGTGAGTTCGTCGACCACCACCAGATTCCCGCCGGACTGTTTGGCCCGGTACATGGCGGCGTCGGCGCATTGCAGCAGCCGATCGGGGGTCGGGCGCGGGCACCGGGGACAGATCGTCGTGTCGAAGACCGCGACACCCACGCTCGCGGTGACCTCCACCGCGGTCTCCGGTGGGTCGGCGACCGCGCGCCGCAGCCGTTCGGCCTCGGCGCGCGCGGCAGCCGCGTCCATCGGCGCGGCCACCACGAACTCCTCCCCACCCGTACGCGCCACCACCGCCCTCTCCCCCACGACGGCGTGTAACCGCCGGGCGGTCCGCACCAGGACGGTATCGCCGACGCGGTGCCCCCAGGTATCGTTCACGCTTTTGAACCGGTCGAGATCCAAGCTCATGACGCAGATCGCGGGAAACCCGTCGACCAACTGCGGCAGCCGGATCTCCAGACCCCGGCGGTTCAGCAGTTCGGTCAGCGGGTCCGATAGCGATTCGGTGCGCAACAGCCAGTAGAGGATCTGCAACGCGGGGAGCGCGCTGACCACCGACACGAACAGCAGCAGCCCGACCGCGCAGGCCAGCCGGATATCGCCGCCCCCGGTGGCGATTCGCACCGAGAACACGACCACCGACAGCAACGACCACGCCGAATGCGCGGCGAGGGCCCGCGCGCTGTGGAAGAAACCCAGGTAACTGCCGGTGACCACGAGCAGCAGCGCGCCCATCGCCCCGAACAACCGATCCGGTACCTGGAGGAACTCCACCGTGAACAGCACATCCGCGCCGCCGATCAGTACCAGCGACTCGGTCTTGCTCGGCCAGGACAGCAGCCACCAGCGCAGCGCCCACAGCGTCCCGCACAGCACCCCGACCGTCGAAGCGAGGCCGGGATCACCGGCCGGCCCCACGGGCGTGCCCGCGATCACGGCGCCCATCACCGCGATCGCCGCGCCCGCGACGCCGATCAGCACTTTGAGTGGACCCAGCGCCGAACGCGCCGCCAGCGTACGCACCAGCCAGCGGTAGTCGACCGGGTCGTTCCACCAGGCCCGCAGTGTTTTGCTGTCATTCATCGACTCACCCTTGGTCCCGACCGCGTTGCCCACCGTAGCCCGTACCGGCTGCCATTCCAGGAATTCCACCGGCTGGTCCGGGGCAGTCCAGACCGGACATTATTCCCCGGGCGGCAACGGCCGGAGCAGGGGAGACCGAAGTGTTCACCCGAGTTGGCGCGGGTCGGCGCCTGGACAGCCGATGGCCCCGCCTGCCCCCCCGGGGCCGGTTCCGGCCCCCGAGAGTTCCGGCAGTGTGCGCTTACCGTATGTCCGGAGACCGGGGTGGTGGACAGGACGGAGCCCCGTCCGGACCGTCGGCCGTCTCCACACCGCATCCGGCCCGCTCGGCGAGTTCTTGCACAGCACCACGAATCCCTGCCGCGAGCACGTCGATATCAGGGGTGGAGTCGTAGTCCCCGGTGATACCGAACACCAGGTGATCGTGATAGCTCAGGATCGCGATCGCGGTCCGCAGGCGCATGGCGATCGGCACCGCGGGCACCAGTTCCAGCACCGGCCGGCCCTGCAGAGCGAGCGGGTGCCGGGGACCGGGCACATTGGTCGCCAGCCCCGCGACCCCGTGCTGGGGAAACCGTGCCGCGAGCCGCAATGTCCACGCCACGGCGGCGAACGGCAGCCCGCGCGCCAGCCCGAGAACAAGGTGTTCGGCACCCGGCGCCCCGCCCGACTTGTGCGCTTCCATGGTCATATGGACTACGCGGAGCCGGTCGACCGGGTCGGCACGGCCGACCGGCAGGTCGGGCAGCACTGCCGAGACCCGGTTGTCCATGACATGTTTCGCGTGTTCGGCACGCATGGAAACCGGTACCAGGATCCGCAGCGTGTGCGCCGCCGGTTCCTCTGCGCGTCCGAGCAGCAGTTCCCGGTATCCCGCGGTGATCGCGGCCAGTACGACATCGTTGACGGTCACGTGGTAGACGGCGCCGATGCCGGATACCACCGGCAGCGATACGCGCACCGCGGTATATCGGCGGCGATGCCCGATCGGGCCGTTCAGCGACGACACCGGCCCCGACCCGAGAAGCGCGGCACCGACCGGCACGAGGCTGCGCACGGTGCCGACCACCGCTGCGGGCAACGCCGCAGGCAGCTTCGCCCACCCTGGACGTTGTGGCTCTTCCCGTACCCCTTCGAAGCGACGCACCCGCCGATCGTCCCCCGGCCGAGGATCGCAGAGGGTTTCGAATACGGCTACTCCCGAGATGCCGTCGACCAGGCTGTGATGGGCTTTCAAGATCACCGCCCAGCGATCACCGGCCAATCCCTCCACCGCGACGCACTCCCACAGCGGGCGATCCCGGTCGAGCCGCTCCTCGATCTCGGCCGCGACCAACTCCCACAGTGTGCTGTCCTGCGCCGGTCGCGGAAGAGTTACCCACCGCAGGTGACGGGCCAGGTCGAAGTCCACGTCGTCTTCCCATTCCGGTGCGGCAAGGTCGAGCGCGGTGCGGCGCACCCGCTGCCGCAGCCGAGGGATATCGGCAATACGCGTGTTCAGCAGGGCCGCGAACTCTTCGTGTCGCGGCGGCGGGCCGGCCAGTACCGCGGTTACCGCGATGCCCAGGCTGATCCGCCGGTCGGCGTCCTCCAGTTCGATGAAGCCGGTGTCGAGCGGCCGTAGCTCGTTCACGATGCACCCGACCGATCGGCGGATGGCACCACCGCCGCGCTGCTGCGCGGGTCCGGGTCCGGGGCGAAAGCCAGTACTTTTCGGAAGCCGGAGGCGAGGCATTCGGTGAACTCGGCCGGATCCGGTACCGCCGCGGTATCGGTGTTGATCCCCACCGAGCACGTTCCCATATGGGAGATGAGCGTCGCGTTGAACGCGGTACCTATGGTCGGCCCGAACACGTGCACCCGCTCGACCTCCGCGCCCGCGAGATACAGCGGAACCGGTGATCCGGCCACATCGGAGGCCACGAAATCGACATGCCTGAGCATCTGTGCGACAGCGCCGACCGGAAGCCGGTTGAACACCGCCGCCACCGCGTTCGACCACGGGATAGCGGGTTCCCGGCGCCAGCGCTCCACGAGATCGCGCACTACCCACATCAGTTCCACCACTTCGTCCGTGTCGACCGGAACAGCGAACCTGGCCAGGGTGATGCGGTTACCGCCGGGCGGGTCGTTCGGGGTCCGAATACTGATCGGCACGGTCACCCGTACCCGGGTGAACGACGCATCGTGACGTCGATGATAGGAACGCAATCCGAGCAACAACGCGGTGAGAAAAGCATCGTTGACGGTGCAGCCCGCTCGGACCGCGGATTCCTCCAGGCGGGCGAGCGGAACTTCCAGAACGGTCAGCTGCCTGCTCAGTCCGCGTTCGGTCATGATCGGCGACAGGGTCTCGGTGACCGGTCGAGCCAGGCGAACCAGCGAGGACACCATCGCCGCACCATCACGCACGGCCCCCACCGGATCGACCACTGCGTGCGCCAGTGCTGTGGACGCGGAGACACCACCCTGCAGCAACCCCCATCCTGCGGACCCGTGCCACGCGAGTACATCGGCGACCGGCCCGACCCGGCGTGGTACCTCTGCACGCACCGGCCCGCGTTCGGTTCCCTCCCGGGCGAGGTCCAGTACCTCCGCGGCGATCTGCATACCGCCGACACCATCTGTCAGGCTGTGATGAACTTTCAGCACCCCCGCGCTCCTGCCGCCGGGCAGCCCCGACAGCAGGGTGAAGGTCCACAGCGGTCGCGCCGGGTCGAACGCTGTCATCACTTCGTTGCGCGCGAATTCGAGCACAGCAGCCTGGTCCGCGAGCGGCGGCAAGGCGATATGCCGCAGATGCCAGGAAAGATCGAAGTGCAGATCGTATTGCCGACGAGGCGGGGCCGGCCCGAACGGCGCCGCGGACAGCACATGGCGGAAACCGGGCGCGACCCGTGTCCCACGGTCGAAGATGCGGACCAGCCGGTCCCACTCCGGCTCGGCATCGAGAACCAGTACCGAAACGATCGTCGACCGCAGCGCGGGATCCTGTTCCATGCTCCAGGTGAACAGGTCCGACTGGGTCATATGGGACTCGTGAGTACCCATGCGCAGTCGCTTTCATCGGTCGGAGTCGATCCCTGCGGAGTCGACCTCCCTACTGTTGTCCCCACCGCCGTGCGGCGGGCAGAGGCCAAGGTCACCGATTCGGCCGAGCGAGTGGCGATCAGCGCGCGAAACGACCGCCGGAGGACTTACGGCCCCGGTACCTCCGACATCGGGCTCTTGCTGTCTGCTCCGCGATAGGGCAACGCTGTCCTCACCGGTGCACCGGACCGGGTAACCGGACATCCGAGACCATATGTTCGGAGGGCGTCATGGGAATACCGATCGCCGACGAGTCGTGTCTAGAACCAGCGACTCCGTAGCCATGGACGACGAATCCCGGGGCCTGGTACCTCCGGTGCTCCTCGGTACCGACGGCTCGTCCGCATCGTTGAACGCCGCGCGCTGGGCCGCCTATATCGCCGAATCACTGCATGTCCCGCTCCTGGTGGTACACGTGCTCGCGGTGCCCGGGCACCGGCACGCCGCGGGTGCCCGGCCGTGGTTGCACGGGCACCACCCGGTGGACCCGGAACCGGACCCGACGGTCGTCGTCCGCCGGACAGCACTGATCATCGGAACCTGCTCGGCGCCCACCGTCGCGGATCCGGCCACCGAAATAATCACCGGATCGGCCACCGCAGTTCTCGTGGAGCACAGCCGCCGCGCCCGGATGCTGGTGGTGGGTGCCCAAACGGCGTTCGGGGAGCGGAAGACAGGTCCGACGACGACGGGAGTCGTCGCGCGGGCCTACTCACCGGTGGCCGTGTGGCGGGGTGCGCCAGGCCATCCGATCCCGCGGGAACGGCCGGTGGTCGCCGCGTTCGACGGGACCGAGTCGACCTTGCCGGCGCTGGTCCAGGGTTTCGTGCTGGCGGAGTCGCTCGGCGCCGCCCTCGAGGTGGTACACCCCCGGTGGGGGATGCCCGGCGGTCGGTGCGGCGCTGCGGCGGTGGTACCGCCGTCCCTGATCGCCGACTCGACGGCGCGGATAGCCCGCGAACATCCCGTGGTCAGGTCGAGCGAAACCGCGGTAACCGGTCCCCTCGCACAGGTCCTGACACACCGATCGGCAACGGCGCAGCTTCTGGTCATCGGTGGCCGGCGCGCAGCCGGTGCGATTGCCGCACCCGGCCCGGCTGTCATGTCCCTGCTCCGCCATTCGAGGTGCCCGGTGCTCGTCTGCCGCCCCAGGTGAGCGCGCCGACGCCCGGATCGACCCGGTTCGCTTCGAGCTGTCTGCTCACCCGGCCGTACTCCCGGCGCGCTCCACGGGCGGACGGTCGACCAGCCGGACCGATTCTCCGGGCGCGAGCCGCGCCGACCGGTCCCGGCAGACCACCTCGATCGGCGGCGCGTTTCCCGCCGCGGACCCGATCTCGACTCTGCGGCCGTCGACCCGCACGATCAGCCGGTGTCCCCGATACGTCATCGGAAAGGACAGCGTACCCAGGGTCTTCGGCCAGTAGGGACAGAAGATGAGCTGGTCGCGTCGGATCTCCAAACCGGTGAAACAGCGCTGCAGCAGATCGACGCTGCCCGCCATCGCCGCCAGATGGATACCTTCGCTGGTGGTCCCGCCTTGGATATCGGCCACGTCCGAGCGGATCACCTGATCGTAGAACTCCATGGCGCGATCACGATTGGCACGGGCGAGAACCCACGAATGCACCAGGGCGCTCAGTGTGGAACCGTGCGAGGTTCGCGCCGTGTAGTAGTCGATCGTCCGCGGGATCATCTCCCCCGGCAGCTCGTAGCCCGAACGCGTGAACAGCTCGCGGAGTTCGTCGGCGGAGAACAGGTAGAAGAGCATGAGCACATCGGCCTGTTTGCCCGCGCGATAGCGGCCGATATCGTCGCCCTCGGCTTCCAGTATCCGGTCCAGCCGCTGGATATTGCCGTATCGGCGCCGATAGTGGTCCCAGTCCAGCTCCTGTAGCCGCTCGTAGCCGTCGAACTGGCTGATCACCCCGTCGTGGAACGGCACGTACATCCGATGGGCGACCTCGCGCCACCGGGCCCGCTCCGCCGGACCCACTCCGAGCCGCTCCAGCAGTTCGGCGCGGACGCGGGGCGCGAGCGTATCGAGTGCTTCGAGCGCGCAGGTGATGGTCCAGGCGGCCATGACGTTGGTGTAGGCGTTGTTGTCGACGCCCGCCGCGGGCGCGTGCGGATAGCCGGTGTGGAATTCGTCGGGACCGATGACACCGCAGAGCACATAGCGCCCCCGCCGCGGATCGAAATCGGCGAGGCCGGACCAGAATCGGGCGATCTCCACCAGCAGCTCGGCTCCATAATCGGCCAGGAATTCGAGATCACCGGTGGCCTGGTAGTACTGCCACACCGTGTAGGCGACGGCGGCGCCGATATGGTGCGCCCGCCGGCTCGGGTCCGGATTCCATCGGCCCGAGAGCGGGTTCAAATGTAGTTGCTGGCTCTCCTCACGTCCGTCGCTACCCGACTGCCACGGGAACATCGCACCCGGCACGCCGGCCGCCGCCGCTGCCCGGCGGGCCTCCGGGAGCCGCCGGTAGCGGTAGCGCAGCAGCGAGCGGGTCAGCGCCGGGATACGCGGGTTCAGCACCGGGAAGACGAACAGTTCGTCCCAGAAGACGTGACCGCGATAGGCCTCACCGTGCAACCCGCGCGCCGGCACACCCACATCCATTTCCACGGTATTCGGCGACAAGGTCTGGACAAGATGCAGCAGGTGCAACCGCAGGACGCGCAGCGAGCCCGCGTCGCCGTCGAGATCCATTCGCATCTTGCCCCAGATCCGCTCCCAGGCCCGGGTGTGTCCCGCGAAGAGTGTCGCGTAATCCGGCGCCGCCGCCAGCAATCGTCCGGCCTGGTCCGCGGGGCCGGCCGAGGCGCGATCCCGGCCGGTGCACATCGCTGCCGTCTTCTCGAGGGTTACCGAGTCGCCCTCCCCCATCTCGACTCCGAACTCGTGACCGATACGGCTGCGCTCCCGCACCTCCACGGCCGGCGCGGTACCTCCGCGCAGCAGGTCGCGGATGGCCACGGCCAGCGCAATCTCCGAGTCGCCGGTGCGCGCCGCGAGAAGCACGGCCGACTCGGACAACCGGGTGGTTCGCACCGCGTCCAGATGCACTCCCGACAGCGCCCGGTACCGTTCGACCAGGCTGTTGCTCACCTCCCCGTCGATCATCGAGCGCAGATATAGCGTGCCCGACCAGTTCTCGGCCGTCACAGTCGTGACGAGAGCTCCCAGCTGCGGACAGTGCATCGCCGCGAATCGCCGCTGCTCCACCCGGGTGATACGCCCCGCGCCGTCCCGGAACCGGAACCACCGGACCAGTTCGGCACGGCGTAGGTCCAGACGCTGCCGGTAATCCAGCAGGTCGGCGGTGTCCGGATCGAACCAGTCGCCGTCGGCGACCCGGAATGTCACCGGCAGCCAATTCGGCAGGTTCACCATGCTCTCGTTGTCGATGATCCGGCCGTTCACCCGGTCCCGGAGGCGGTTGTAGATCCCGGCCACATACGTACCCGGATAGTGGTATCGCCCCGCCCGGCTCTCCGGCGCCGCCCCCCGAACGGCGAAATAGCCGTTGCCGACCGTGCAGAGAGCCTCGCGAAGCTTTTCCTGCTCCGGGTCGTAGCCGTCGTAGGCGAACGACCACGTCTCCGATTCCCTTGCGGCCGAATCGGCTCCGATCAGGCGCACGACTCGGGAAAGCAGATCCGCGACCCGGCGGGGACCGTCCACCGAGAAGTGGGCGCGGGTGTACCTACCGGTGTTCTCCGCGGCCCGTACCACAACGGCGAGCCCGTCCGGCCCGACGGCGTCGAAGGCGTCCTCATCGGTCACATCGTCACCGATGTACAGCGGGACCACCGGTCCGTCGATCCGATCCAGTATCCAGCGCAGCGCGTCGCCTTTGTCCCAGTCGATATCCGGCCGCAACTCGACCACCTTGCGGCCGGAGGCCACGCGCAGACCGCGGGCACGCCCGGCCTCGTCCACGAGGGTGACCGCCCGGACAGCGTCCGCGTCCGTGGCCGTCCGGAAGTGCACGGCCACGGCGAACCGTTTGTGCTCGACAGTGACCCCTGCGAGATCGCCCACTCGTGCCCGCAGATCCGCGGCGGCACGGGCGATCCCGGCCTCGGTGCCGGATGGCGCGCCGGGCAGGTGGCGGGTGCCGTCCGGCGCCATCAGTTCGAACCCGTGACTGCCCGCCAGCCAGATACCGGGAACCGGCAGCCGTGCCCGCAGATCGTCGAGCCCACGGCCGCTGACCACGGCGACCGGGCAGCGCGCGGCGAGATCGGCGACGGTCACGGCAGCGCTCTCCACCATTTCGGCGGCGGCGGGGTCGGTGACGATCTCGGCCAGAGTCCCGTCGAAATCCATCAGCACAGCGGGTTTCTCGGTCTCCAGCAGATCCGCGAAGCGCGGCCAGTACTCGAAGACATCGGGCACCTCACCGACCCGCCGGAACCCACCGCGCACCACGATCCCCGCGGCGTCGTGGACCACCGTATCGGCGCCCGCGGCCAGCAGCCTGTCCCCGCTACCTTGTCGGTCGATGCCCACCACCAGTCCGAAACCCCCGTTGCGGCCCGCCGCCACACCGGCTTCGGCGTCCTCCACCACGACGACCCGGCCCGGCGCACTGTGCAGCCGCGCCGCGGCTTCGCGGAGCACGGCCGGATCCGGCTTTCCCGGCAGGCCGAGTTCTTCCGCGTCCACCCCGTCGACCCGGACCTCGAAGAGATGGGCGAGGCCGGCCGCGGCGAGCACCTGCTCGCAATTGCGGCTGGCGGTGAACACAGCGGTCCGGATCCCTTCGGAACGGAGCCGGCGAACCAGCGCGACGGTGGAGTCGAACGCCACGACTCCGTCACGTGCGATGCGCTCACGGAACAGGCGGTCCTTGCGGTTGCCCATACCGCATACGGTCCCGGCCGATTCGGGATCGGTCGGCTCGCCCCAGGGCAGCCGGATATCGCGCGAGGCGAGGAAGTCGGCGACTCCGCGATAGCGGGGCTTACCGTCCACGTACTTCAGGTAATCGACCTCGGTGAACGGCGACCGATCCGGTCCGGGGGCGGCCGGCCGGGCGGAGAGGAAGGCGTCGAACAGTTCGGTCCACACCGCGGCGTGTATCGAGGCACTGTCGGTCACCACCCCGTCCATATCGAAGATCACCGCATCGTGGCGGCGCGTATCGATCCGCGGCGAGGCCGCACTGTGAGCCACGAATCGAGTGTGATCGTCGCGGCGCGCGGCCGACAGGGGCGAAAGTCCGCTCTTCCTCCGGTCCGCACTCCCGTCCCCGGTGCCGGCTCCGTCATTGCCTGCTCAGCGCGCGTCGTGACCGGCTCGGCCTGCCGCAGCGGTATCGACGACCTCGAGGACCTCGCCGATACCGCGACGCGGGGTACGCGGTGGCGGCGACACGAGCGGGCGCCCCAACCGGACGAGCAGCTGCGGGAACCGTGGCCCGGCCAGTTCGGCGACCGTCGCGCGGGCCGAGGCGAGCTCGGTGATATGGGTGAGAACGCAGGTCGACAAATTCTCGACGGTGCATTCGAGCAATACCGCCGAGAGCGCCTCCCCGCACCACAGCAGCGACTCGACCGTATCGTCGCGACTGGACAGTACGACGACCATCGCTTCGTCCGGGCGGGCGTCCTCGTCGACCGCGCCCATCGAACCCACCGGGAAACTGCGGTTGACCGGCACCCGGGCCGACAGATCCGCCGAGGGCAACCGGGAGACCGGGATCCCGGCGCCGCCGTGGGCGCCGGCACCGGCCCACCACAGCAGTTCCGATTGATATCGCGGATCGTGGCGGCGCAATTTCGCGGTGGTGCGGGAGAGACGGTCCAGATCGGCGCGGAGATGATCGTCCACCATGTGCAGTGAGGTATCGCGCTGCCGGCACAGACTCTGCAGCACCGGCTCGAGTTCCGCCCAGCCCCCAGGCGCGGCCAGGGGCGCCCGGTCGGTGTATCTGCTGTCGATCGCGGCGGCGGACAACATATCGATCTCGAACGGCTCGCGCCGACCCACGAATGACAGCGCGGCCAGGTTCGCCCGCACGGGGGGCTCCGGGAAACGGCTGACGCGCACATCCCAGCCGGCGGCCGCCCACGTTACGAGCGCGTGATCGAGCAGCGCGCCACAGGCGAGGATGCCCTGCCGATTCAGGGGATCGGCACCGGGCAGGAGCCGCTGGGCATCGACGAAGAGCTCCAATGTGCTGCCGTCCCAGCGCCACCGCCAGGGTTGGCTGTTGTGCAGGGACGGCGCACGACAGGCATGTTCCAGTACGGCACGCACCGTGGCGTCGTCGGGTTTCCGGTCGAGCATTCGAACACCTCCGCTGCCCTGTACCCGCATCACCGGACCGTCTCGTTCCCGGCTTCCTGATACTGACCGACCCCGACACGTTCGCGAGAGTGCCGAAGGTCCTCCGTCCCGGAGAACCAGGGCCCGGCCGGCCGGTTCGCCCGCCGGGCACCCGAAGACATGCTGCGAGAATCGACCTTGGACCCTTTCGGCCGGGGACCAATGCCCCCATCCTCGGCGTGGTCCGCCCTTTAATCTCGCTGTATCCCGAGCGGCGGAGATACCGTGGCCGAGAGCCGAGTCCGGACTCCGGAGCCGATGAGCGAGAAGGTGAGCCGACCGTGAGCACACATAGAGAACAGCCTGTAGTCGTCGGTGTCGACGGCTCGGCCGCGTCGTTCGCGGCCGTCGGGTGGGCGGCGCGGACAGCCGCACGACACGGCAACCCGCTGAATCTCGTGTACGCCGTCGGGGCGCCGCTGGATTTCGGGCCCGGGCTCGGGGTCGTCGCTTTCGACAATCAAGCGCTGCGGGCCGACGGCGAGGCGGTGTGCGCGTCCGCGGCGAAAATAGCCCGCGAGATCGCCGCCGATCTGGAGATCACCACAATCGTGGTCGATCCGGACCCCGCGCCCACACTGATCGAGAGATCCCGGACCTCCCGCATGGTCGTGGTGGGCACCTACGGTCGTAGCGCGATCGGGCGGGGGCTGCTCGGCTCCGTGAGCACCTCGCTGGCACGGCACGCGCACTGCCCCGTCGCCGTGATTCCACAGCGCTACGGCGAACACGGAGAACGCCCGGATGCGCCCGTGGTGGTCGGGGTGGACGGGTCTCCGCACAGTGCCGAAGCCGTCGATATCGCCTTCGACGAGGCCTCCCGCCGCGGTACCGGTCTCGTCGCCGTCACCACCTGGTCGGAATTCTTCCGGTACCTGTCGCGCCCCGAAATGCAGGAGCAGGCCCGCGTTCTGCAGGCCGAGAGCCTGGCCGGGCACATCGAACAGTACCCGGATGTCGCGGTGACCCGGGTGGTCGTCGAAGACCGGCCCGCACGCAGGCTGCTGCACGAATCCGAGAGCGCGCAGCTGGTTGTCGTCGGCAGTCACGGTGGCGGCGGCTTCGCCGGAATGAGCCTGGGGTCGACCGGCCAGGCGGTGTTGCACGGGGTGTCCGTACCGCTGATCATCGCCCGGGCCCGCATCTGAACGGATCGATCGCGAGAGTCCGGACCACCGCCTTCACAGACGCTTCGAAGACCGTAGATCGTTCTCTGGAGTCAGGGCAGTAGCACGGCAGCGCCGTCGAAACGGCCGTGCGCCAGATCGGACAGGGCCTGGTCGGCGCGCTCCAGTGGGTAGGGGTGGGTCGTCACCCGCAGCCGATGGCGCGCCGCGAACTCGAGAAACTCGCGGGCGTCGGTGCGCGTATTGGATGTGACACTGCGGATCTGCCGCTCACCGAACAGATGGCGCTGATAATCGAGCGGGGGAATGTCGGTGAGATGGATACCCGCCACCGCCAAGGTCCCGCCCGCGCCGAGGGCTTCCAGCGCCGGCGGTACCAGCTCGCCCACCGGGGCGAACAGAATGGCCGAATCCAGGCGTTCCGGCGGTGGATCCGCGGCGCGCTGGACCGACGCGACACCCAGCCCGAGCGCCAGCTCGCGGGCCGCGGCGCCGCGGGTCATGACATGGACGCGAGCGCCCCGGGCGAGAGCGACCTGAGCCGTCAGGTGGGCGCTACCGCCGAAGCCGTAGATACCCAGTGCCCCGCCCTCGGGCACGAGGGCCCGGGTGAGCGCACGGTAGCCGATGATGCCCGCGCACAACAGCGGCGCCAGCTCGCGATCCTCGTACCCGGCCGGCAGAGCCAACGCGAAATCTATTGGTACAGTGACATATTCGGCATATCCCCCGTCGGTGTCCCATCCGGTGTACCGCGAGGCCGGACACAGGTTCTCGGTACCTTTCCGGCAGAACTCGCACACACCGCAGGTGTGGCGCAACCACGGAATCCCGACGCGGTCTCCCACCGTGAACTCACCCCGTTCCGCGGTGGCGACGACCTCCGCGACGACCTCGTGACCCGGTACGACATGCGGCCGGTGTACGGGCAGGTCGCCTTCCACCACGTGCAGATCCGTACGGCATACACCGCATGCCAGTACGCGGGCGAGCAGCTCACCCGGGCCCGGTCGCGGGAGCGCCTCCCGTCGCGCGATGATCGGTTTCCGGTCGATACCCCGGGGTGCGTCCACCCGCCACGCTCGCATGGTCACCGGGTTCACACCGCGACCTCCTCGATCAACCTCGTCCCGGTCACCAGAGTGGGCTCGATACCGATGACGACGCCACTGTCCGGATCTCCCCAGGGGCCGAGCCGCCGCGCGTACTCCGCGGCGAGTTCACCGGCGGTGACCGGCCGCGCCGGGCCGGTGACCAGCACCGACCATCCGGTTCGCCGCACCGGGTCGATCTCGTCGGCGTGATAGGCGACGATCGCCGGGCGGCCGAACGCCGCCCGGGCGAGACCGGCGAAAGGCTGGGTCCGCACGATCACTTCCCCGCCGTCGCCGATGAGATGATTCACCGGCCGCACCGCGGGCAGCGCGTCGGCGGTGAACACGATGCGCCCGAACGGCGCAGCGGCGAGCAGGCGCAGGGCTTCGGCACGCTCCAGCGGCACGGTTCGCCGCGGAGCTCCGTCGTAGGCCGGGAACACTTCGGGACCCATCACCTCGTTTCACCGCTTTCTCTGTCGGCGCCTCACCCCAGATCACCACCGCGAAAAGGAAAGGGACAGGGCCTAATGCCCCCTGCCACCGCTCACCAAGTACCTTCCCGGCACGCCGGGGTTCCGGTGCGTCGGCAGATCCGGACACCGCTTCGCCGCGCCCGCGCCAGAGAAGCCTCATGCCCACGGCCGGGGCCGAACGTCCCCGGGCCGCGGGCCGAGCGGCCCTGGGGAGGGCTGCCCGGCCCCTGTACCGTCAAAGGATCATTGCGTACCGCGAGACGAGGAAGCGAGTTCGGTGCCCCGGTCGCGGCGGCGGGTTCGATCATCGGTGCGCGCACCCGCCACACGGGCCACGCTCTCCGCCGCGGCGGCCGACGGCGCCGAAAGGACCGGCGCGTCATGGCATATCAGGTGGACCTCCACGAATCCGCTCCGCACACCGTCCTCACCATCCGCCGGACGGTACGCAGCGATCGGGCGGGTGACGATATCCGGGACGGCATGACAGACCTCTATCGCCTCGCCCGGACCCTGTGCCTGCTGCCTGTCGGTCCGCCGGCCACGACCTACCACGGCGATTTCCGGGTCGGCGCGACCACCGAGGTGGAGTTGGTCCTACCGGTCGCGGCCTCGGCGCCGGGCACCTCGGACGGCGAGTTCACCCTCCGCCGCACCGGACCCCGGTGCTACGCCCGCATCTGCCACCACGGCGACTATACGAGTATCGGCGCCGCCTACCGCGCGCTCGACGACTGGCTCCGGCACTCCGGTCTCCAGACCACCGGGCCACCCACCGAGATCTACCGGATCGCGCCGGACGAGGCCGTCACGCCCGCCGACCTGCTCACCGAGATACGTGTCCCGGTCACCTCCACCACGCTGAGCGTGCGGATAACCGCGTCCGTCGCGGCGGTCGCTTCGGCGGTCCGTAGCGCTCTGCGGGACAACGATTTCGAGATCTCGTACGAACTGCCGATCCCCGCCGACCCGGACGACGCGCCCGGCGCCGGCGCGGCCGAGCACCTGCTTCTCGGCGCCTTCGACCCGGAACTCGCCACCTATGCCGCGGGGGTCAACGGACGGATCACTCCGCTGCTGCCCTGCGATATCACCGTACGACGGGCGGATTCGGTCACTGTCGTCGAAACGGCCGACCCGCGACTGCTCGTCGAATGCAGCGGGCAACCCGCACTCGAGCCGGCGGCCGAGCAGATCAGCGAACGCCTCATCGCGGTATTGGCGGCAGTCGCGCACACACACGGGTAGTGAGGTCACATACACACCACGACCGGCCGGTCAAGTGCCGTTGGTCGTCGAATGCGAGGCCCATACCGCCGCCCCGCGGGCTCGCCGATCCGTACGCTGAGAACAACCGATACCCAAGAGAGGCAGGACCATGGTCAGGGTGTTTCTGGTCGACGACCACGAGATAGTACGGCGCGGGGTCGCCGACCTGATCGATGCGGAAACCGATCTGGAGGTCGTCGGTGAGGCGGCAGGCGTCTCCCAGGCACTGGCCCGTGTCCCGGCGCTCCGGCCCGATGTCGCGGTCCTCGACGTGCGCCTACCGGACGGCAACGGCATCGAATTGTGCCGGGAGCTGCTCTCGGCGAACCAAGGGCTCCGGTGCCTGATCCTCACTTCTTTCACCGACGATCAGGCCATGCTCGACGCCATTCTGGCCGGCGCCAGCGGCTACGTCGTCAAGGACATCACCAGCCTGGAACTCGTGCGCGCCATTCGCGAGGTCGCGGCGGGGAAATCGCTGCTGGACAACCGGGCGGCGGCCGCGTTGATGGCGAAGTTCCGGGCCGAGGCCGAGACCGCGACGGGTCCGCTCGCCGGACTGACCGAGCAGGAGCGCACCCTGCTCGCGCTGCTGGGCGAGGGGCTCACGAACCGCCAGATCGCCGGTCGCATGTTCCTGGCCGAGAAAACCGTCAAGAACTATGTCTCGCGGTTGCTCACCAAACTGGGGGTCGAGCGCCGGACCCAGGCCGCGGTCCTCGCGACCAAGATGATCCCGCCCGATCGCAGGTGAGCCCGAACCGCCCGTGACCAGTCCCGACGGTAGCGGCGGACATCAGGCCGGTGGAAGAATACCGCGTATGGAACGCCAGGTGCCCGCGACGCGTGACCGGCCCCCGGTGACCGAAACACTGTCTCAGCTGCGGCTGCACGAACTGCTGGACGAAGTCCAGGAACGGATCGCCCAGATTGTCGACGTGCGTGACCGGATGGACCGGCTGATGGAGGCGATGCTGTCCATCACCGCGGGTTTGGACCTGGACGACACCCTCCGGTCGATCGTGCACACGGCCATCGAACTCGTCGATGCCGGGTACGGCGCACTCGGTGTCCGCGGCACCGATTCGGCCGGTGACGAATTGGCCGAATTCGTCTACGAGGGTATCGACGACGCCACCCGGTTCCGGATCGGCGACCTGCCCCGCGGCCACGGCGTACTGGGGGTGCTCATCCAGCAACCCGAACCCATCCGCCTCACCAATATCTCCGAGCACCCGGCGTCGGTCGGTTTCCCGGCACACCACCCGCCCATGCACAGTTTCCTCGGGGTACCGGTCAAAGTGCGCGACGAGGTGTTCGGCAACCTCTACCTCACCGAGAAGATCGGGGCCAAGGAATTCACCGAGGACGACGAGGTGGTGGTGCAGGCCCTGGCGGCGGCGGCCGGGATCGCCATCGAGAATGCCCGTCTCTACGAACAGTCCCGGCGGCGTCAGCACTGGCTGGAGGCCACCCGGGATGTGGCCACCGAACTACTCGCGGGCGGCGAACCCCAGGACATCCTCGACCTGGTCACCGAGCGGGCACGCACACTCACCGGCGCCGCGTGCACGTTCGTGGCGCTGCCCGACGATCCCGATATGCCCGGTCATGAGGTGCGCGAACTGATCATCGCCGCGGTATCCGGCGAGCAGGCCCACGAATTACGCGGACAACGGCTACCGCTGCACGGCTCGCAATCGAGTAAGGCATTCCGGCACGGGCAGACGATCGCCGTGGCGCAGCTCGCCACCGATGTGTTGCCGGGGATCTCCGGCGATTTCGGCCCGGCACTCGTGCTCCCGCTGCGCGCCGAGGACACCATCATCGGCGTTCTCGCCACCGTCCAGCCGCCCGGCGGCACCACCTTCGATCCCGCTGTCCAGGCCATGATGACGGTGATCGCCAACCAAGCCGCCCTGGCACTCCGGCTGGCGGAGACACAACACCGGATGCGGGAACTGGATGTGGTCGCCGACCGCGACCGGATCGCCCGCGATCTACACGACCATGTCATCCAGCGCCTTTTCGCTCTCGGCCTCGGCCTCCAGGGCACCCTGCAGCGCGCCCGCAGCGACGAAGTGCGCGCACGGCTCGGCGAAACCATCGACGACCTGCAGTCGATCATGCAGGAGATCCGGCACTCGATCTTCGATCTGCACAACACCACGACCACCGAATCGGCCGGTTACCGCCGACACCTGCACGGTATCGTCACCGAACTGACCGCCGAGACCGAGTTGCGCACGACGATCCGGCTCAGCGGTCCGGTCACCGTCCTTGCCCCGCCCCTCTCCGACGATATCGAGGCCGTCCTGCGCGAGGCGGTCAGCAATGTGGTGCGGCACGCCCGGGCCACCACACTCTCGGTCGAGCTGCGCGTGGGCGACGAGGTGACTCTCGAGGTGGCCGACGACGGTGTCGGGCTGTCGCCGGAGAACCGGCGTCGTAGCGGGCTGGCCAACCTCCGGGTGCGCGCGGAGCGGGCCGGCGGCCACTGCACGGTGAGCCGCAGACCCACCGGCGGCACCATCCTGTATTGGAGCGCGCCGCTGCCCTGACACCCCGCCACGGCCCTGGTCTCGGAGGTGGAAGCCTCCCGGCACCGGCCGGACGCAAGGTCCCGACCCCGGCTCGTGGCGCGTGGTCGGCGCGCCGCAAGCCGCGCAGCTTCCGCGCGCCGGAGCCGAGCGGGGCCGGCGATCCGCCGGCCCATCCACCGGTGACTTTCTGCTCTGTCAGGAGCTGTTCTGCGGCGCGAGACTGGCCAATACAGCGTCCGCGACGTATTTCCGCAACCCGGAAGGCGGATCGAGGAGACGCCGCGGTAGCCCGACCGTAAGCGAGGACCTCCGATGTCTCATTCCCATGATCCCGTGGCAGCGGCCGCGGGCACAGCGCACGAGTGGATACGCGCGGTAGCTGCCTCCCTCGGAACCGACGAACCTCACGCCTATCGAGTTCTGCGAGCCTGGTTGCACTCGGTGCGCGATCAACTCGGTGTCGCCGGATCGGCGCATCTGGCCGCCCAGCTGCCCGAACTGCTGCGCGGCACCTACTACAGCGGCTGGGTCCCGAGCCGGGTACCGCTACGGCACGACGCGCAAGATTTCGCGACCCGGTTCGCCCGCGAGGCGGGGATCGAGCGCGGCGAGGTCGGTTACACCGCCGGTACGGTCACCAAGGTACTCGCCGCCAGGTTCTCGCCGGGGCAGCTCGGCCGGGTCTTCGGGGTTCTGCCCGAACCGCTGTGCCGGTTGCTGAGCGGCGCGGCGCCTCCGTCCGCCGACGTAGCCGGACGCCGGAAGAACCGGGCCCGCGGGCGCGCCGCGGACCTGAGCGAATCGGTCCGCGCGCTGGGTGAGGCCGTGGGCGTACTCGCCCGGGGCCTCGAACGCTCGCCGGTCGAGCCGGACGAGGCCGACGACGCCCGGATGCGCGCCGCCGCCCAGCAGGCCCATCGCATTCTCCTGGCCGCGGGCGTGACGGCCCCACCCGAACTACAGCCGCACCACGACCGGATCACGGTCGCGTCCGTGGGCCGTGTGCCCGGAGATGGGCGATGAACCAGGCGGGTGAAGCCCGACGGGACCCCGATCCGGTGGACGACGCATCGTCGGCGCTACCCGGGCAGATCGTCGTCGGCGCCGACGGTTCGCAGGCGTCCGATCTGGCGGTGCGGTGGGCGAGCGAGACAGCCGCGCAGCGCCACCGCGCACTGCGGATCGTGCACGGTTACAACTCGGCCGCGGCTCGGGCTGTTCGCAGAGTCCACGATGCCGTGCGACCACCGGTGGTCGACGTGGTCCGCCGTCGCGGCGCCGAAGTCCTCGCGGCCGCACGCGAACAGGCTCTCCGCATCGACCCGTCACTGCCGGTGGAAACCGAACTGTCCGAGGTGGGTGCGGCCCGGGTGCTCATCGAGCGGTCGGCCGCGGCCGATCTCACCGTCCTCGGCGCGTCCGGCAACGGATCGACCCTCACCCATCTCGGTTCGACGCTGCTGTCCGTGGTCGCCCACGGCCACGGACACGTGGTCGTCGTACGCGGTGCGGTACCCGGCCGGCCCGCACACCGGCACGGGCCGGTCGTCGTCGGCCTGGACGGTTCCCGGTGTAGTGAAGCCGCCGCGGCGGCCGCCTTCGCCGAGGCGGACGCGCGCGGTGCGCCCCTGGTCGCGATCCACACCTGGCACGATCTGCGCACTCACTGGTTCGCCGGGATGCCCGAAATGATCGAGGACCCGCCGATCGCGGAGGCGGCCGACGCCCAGCTCCGCACCTGGCTGAGCGGATGGAGCGAGAAATACCCCGGTGTCCGGGTGACGCGCCGGATCTATCTGGCGGGACCGGATCTTCATCTGATCCACTGGTCGCAGTCCGCGCAGCTGATCGTGGTCGGAAGTCGCGGACGCGGTGGTTTCCACGGACTGCTCCTGGGATCCAAGAGCAATATCGTGGTCCAGCGCGCACACTGCCCGGTGCTCGTCGCCCACGCCACCTGAGCAAGCCGGCGTGCCCTTCGTAGCCGAGTCCGGACACCCGTCCGAGCAGGTGCGCTCCGAGCGAGTGCGTCGACGAGGGCGCGGTCGAGGAACTGCCTCGCCGAGGGCGGCGGCAAGGGCCGACCGCATGGTTGCGCAGACTCCTGCCCGCCGTCCGCTTCTCCCCTGGGCGAGGCCGAGCGCCAGCATACCCCAGGGGGTATGCTGGCGAGAAGGAAGAGAAGGAAGGCAGAACATGGTCGGCGACGAGACCGCGATAAACGAAGTGCTGAACCGGTTGCGCCGGGCCCACGGCCAGCTGTCCGGGGTCATCACGATGATCGAACAGGGGCGCGACTGCAAAGATGTGGTGACCCAGCTGGCCGCGGTATCCCGCGCACTCGATCGCGCCGGGTTCAAGATCGTCGCCACCGGGCTGCGCGAATGTCTCACCGAATCCGGGGAGAATTCGAACCCCATGACGGTCGACGAACTGGAGAAATTGTTCCTCGCACTGGCCTGACCACCGAGAGCACCCGAAAGGAGCCGACATATGGAAATCGGTCTGTCCACTACTCTGCACACCAGCTTCGAAGAAGCCGTTGCGCGCACTCGTGCCGCCCTCGCCGAACAAGGCTTCGGGGTGCTCACCGAAATCGATATGCGGGCCACACTCGAGGCCAAACTGGGCGAGAAGATGGAAGATTACCTGATTCTCGGCGCGTGCAATCCACCGTTGGCCCACCGAGCCGTCGGCGTCGACCGCCGGATCGGCCTGTTACTGCCCTGCAATGTGGTGGTGCGCCGCGACGTCGATTCCGATACCGCCGTTCTCGTCGAGGCGATGAATCCGCAGGTCATGGTTCAGGTGACCGATGAACAAGCGCTGGAACCGATAGCCGAGGAGGCCACCGTGAAACTGCGGGCGGCCCTCGATACGCTCGACACCGGCGAGAACTGATCGCCCTCGGCGGGGATCACCGGCCGGCGGCGGTGTCGACGATCCGGACTCCGCCGACGCCGGCGACCGTGCGGGCCGTCGCGGCGACGACCCGCTGCTCGGATTCGTCGGCGAAGATGCCCTCGATCGTCACCACACCGTGGCCGACGTCGACATCCCCTCGGCGGTGGCTGTCGGTGTAGTCGTCGTCACCGATCGGCACCACCGTGGGCGCCGGGACCGCCCCGGTGGGCCGGTACCGACGACAAATGCGCGACCAGCCAATCGCGGGCCAGTTCGGCGACCCGCTCCAAGGTCCCCGGCTCGGCGAACAGATGCGTGGCGCCGGGCACCACGGCCAATTCGGTGTCACCGGGTATCTGCCGCGCTGCCCATCGATTGAGTTCCAGGACCTGTTGATCATTGCCACCGACGATCAGCAGTGTGGGCATGCGCACCGCCTCGAGCGCCGCCCCGGTCAGATCCGGCCGGCCGCCGCGCGAGACCACCGTGGTGATCACGACGCCGGGATCGGTCGCGGCGCGCAGCGCCGCAGCCGCTCCGGTACTGGCGCCGAAGTATCCCAGCCGCAGCGACGCGAGGTCCTCACGTGCCGTCACCCAGTGGGTGACCTCGACCAGTCGCCGCGCGAGCAGCTCGATATCGAAAACACGCGCTCGCGTGTTCTCCTCGTCCCCGGTGAGCAGATCCATGAGCAAGGTGGCCAGCCCGGCGCGGCCGAGGACATCTCCCACGAATCGGTTGCGCGGACTGTGCCGGCTGCTGCCGCTGCCGTGGGCGAAAACCACAAGTCCGAGCGGGTCTTCCGGCACGGTCAGATGTCCGGCCAGCCGACCGCCGCGGATCGGCACGACGACCTCCTCCTCGCGCCGCGGTGGGTCGTCGCCGGGCGGCTCGAAGAGGTCGAGCTGCCGGGCCGCGGCGCGCAGCAGCCGCTCGACCTCGGAATCGGTGACATGATCGAAACGCCGATACCAGCCGCCGACCGCCCCGAGCAGGGTGGGCACCTGCAGGCAGACCACCTCGTCGGCCACATCCCGCAGTAACGCCGCCGTGTTGCGCGGCGCCACCGGAACAGCCAGTACAACCCGTTGCGCGCCGTGCGCCCATGCCACCTGACACGCGGCGCGGGCCGTGGCGCCGGTGGCTATTCCGTCGTCGACCACCACTATGGTCCGGCCGGACAGCGACACCTGCGGACGGGCCTGCCGTAGTCGATCGGCTCGCTGTACCAGCTCGCGGCGTTCGCGCCGCTCGACCGATTCCGTTTCCGCGCGGTCCAGTCTCGTGGAGGCGAGCACCGCCGCGTCGACCACCCGGATACCGCCCTCACCGAGTGCGCCGAAGGCCAGCTCCGGCTGATAGGGCACGCCCAGCTTACGCACCACGATCACATCCATCGGCGCGTTCAGCTCGCGGGCGACCTCGTAGGCCACCGGGACGCCACCGTTGGGCAACCCCACCACGACTGCGTCTTCGTCCCGCAGATAGGCCAGGCGGGCAGCCAGTTGCCGTCCGGCATCCCGGCGATCCTCGAACCCCATTGCCGACCTCCTGGCCCCGGCCCGTCCCGGCACATCGATCAGTGGACGGAGCATGCGCCGTATCCACCGTCCGGGCGTCCTCCACACCGGCGACCACCCGGATCATGGCGTTGTTCACCACCACACTTGTCATCTGCGGGCATCGCCGACAGTGCGAAAGGTGCTCCGAGACGAGGACCAATGTCATCAGCCCCGATATCACGGCCGATCCACTTCGCTCCGGCGGAGTCGGTCGAGGCGCCGACCGCTATCGCCGCTTCTCCGCGCAGAGCCCGTCCACCAGCCAATCGTAGATCAATGCGCATATCTACGTATGTACAGGTTTATAGTTCACCCGGTCCTGATGGTTCCCTGCACTCGACCCGTTGGACACTCCGCACGTCGACCGGCATTCGCGTGCACACCGACGGCCCCGGGCGTACGGTCGGAGCTGTGAGCAGCGGTGCCGTACCCGTGGCAGCGGCGAAGGGCTCGGGCCTGTGGGCACGAGTGTTCGCGGCGCTGTACGATCCGCTGCTCTGGTTGGGCGAGAGGTCGGGTATGGCCGCTCGTCGGCGAGATCTACTCGGCCGCGCGAGAGGGCGAACCGTCGAACTCGGCAGCGGTACCGGCCTCAACCTGAGGTACTACCCCGGCGACCTCGACGAGCTGACCTTGACCGAACCGGAAGCCGCGATGCGTACACGGTTGACGCGGAGGCTGCATCGCGGTCGAAGTCGGGCGCGCGTCGTCGATGCATCGGCGGAACGGCTTCCGTTCGCGGATGCCACCGTGGACACCGTCGTCTCGACACTCGTCCTGTGCACGGTGGAGGATCCGGCTCCGGTGTTGCGGGAGATCGAGCGTGTTCTACACCCCCACGGTCAGCTGTTGTTTCTCGAGCACGTGCGTTCCGAGTCGCCGCGCCTTGCGCGGTGGCAAGACCGGCTCGCCGGCCCGTGGCGCCGGTTCGCGGAGGGCTGCCACTGCAATCGTGCGACCCTCGAGCTGATCCGGGCCGCTGGTCTGGAACTCGAAGACGTGCAGGAAACGTCGTGGCGGCGCATGCCTCCGATCGTTCGACCGCTGGTCATGGGAGTGGCCACCCGTACCTGACCTCTCACGAATTCCGCTGTCTCTCATGGTTATTCATCACAGTCCTCGATCGAACACCGCACCGGGCCGCCTATGATTCAGACGGCCGGAGCGCCTCCGGCCCGCGGATTACGCCCTCGCCTGCTGCGAGGGTCGCAGAGGCGGGAAGAAGATGATGGGAAATAGCCTGGTCAAGGCAACAGGCATGGTGGCGTTCGGTGCACTGCCCATGGCCGCGACGATTGTTCTCGCGGGTCCGTCGGCCGCCGCGGCCGCTACCGACCGAGCCACACCCGTGGCCGGCATTGCGCTGCAGAAGAGCGAGGACATAGCCACCAACCCGCACGCACTGATTCCCGATCCGGTGCTGAACGGATCGTCCGCGGGGGGCTCGGTCGGTTCTGCCGTGGGCTCGGCCACCGGGTCCGGCGCCGGTTCACTTATCGGCTCCGCGATCGGCGCCCTGGTGGGCTATCTTCGTCCGGACGTGATCCCGCAGGTTCTGCCCTGACCGCGACCCGGTAGATCAACTCTGCCGGGCGGACCGGCCCGGGGTCTTCGGTCCCGCATGCCGGCGACAGCAGGTGAGGGGCCTACTTCGCGTCCCCGTAGCACTCCACCACCGCCGTGGTGAAGGGAAATCGCACAGGTGTCGGCCCGAAAGCCAGCCGGCCCGCGGTATCGGCCGCGGTGGAGATCATTTCGGCGACCTGCGTCGCCTCCTCCGACGGACAGTGCACGATCACCTCGTCGTGCTGGAAGAACACCAGCTCGGCACGGAGCCCGGCACGGAATATCGCATGACGCAGACCCGCCAGGACCAAGAGGGCCCAATCGGCACCGCTCCCCTGCACCACGAAGTTACGCGTGAAGCGGCCCCGGGCCCGCGCCGCCGAAGTGCTGCGGTACTCGCCTGGGTTCTCCCAAGACGATTGGTCCTGGTCCGGTGACGCGACCGATGCCGGTGGGCACGTCCGCCCCAGCCAGGTGCGGACCAGACGGCCCTCCTCACCGGCCCGCGCCGCGGCATCGACATAGGCCACCGCGGCCGGATATCGCCGGCGGAGACCGGCCAGGTGGGTCAGGGCATCGCCGGAGGTCTGGCCGTAGATGGCGCCCAGCAGGGCGAGTTTGGCCTGCGCGCGGTCGCCGCCGAAGCCTCGGGCGGCCAGATCCGCGTACAGATCCGCGTCCCGGCCGGCCACCTCCATCAATCCGGGATCGCGCGAGACGGCGGCGAGTATTCGCGGCTCCATCTGGTCGGCGTCGGCCACCACGAGGGACCAGCCCGGGTCGGCACGGATCGCACGGCGGATCACCTTCGGAATCTGCAGGGCGCCGCCACCATTGGTTGTCCAGCGACCGGTCACCGTGCCGCCCGGCAGATATTCGGGCCGGAATCGGCCGCCGTGTACCCACTGTTCGAGCCAGGACCAGCCGTGGGCGGTATACAGGCGGTACAGCGATTTATAGGCCAGCAGTGGCGTCACGGCGGGATGGTCGATGCGCTGGAGTTCCCATTTACGGGTAGAGGACAACAGGATCCCGGCTCGGGAGAATGCCCGGATTATGTCGTTGGGCAGGTCCGGGCGGACCCTCACCCCGTCCCCGAAGGCCCGCGACACTTCATCGGCCAACTCCGCCAGCCTGCTCGGTTCCGCGCCGCCCGGAAAGCGCTCGCCCAGCATCGTGTCCAGCAACTCGCGGTGCACGTCCGCGCGCCACGGGATCCCCGACCGTGACATCTCCGCGGCGACCAGCATGCCCGCCGATTCGGCGGCGAGCAGCAACCGCATACGTTCGGGATGCTCGGTGGCCGCGGTCCGAGCGAGCTGACCCGCGTAGACCTCCAACAGGGCGGTGAACTCGTCGATGCCGGACGGCAGCGGTACCGGACCCGACTCGAACAACGACGGCTGGCTCTCGGCGGCCCGCGCCGGTGCGTCCGGCGGGACGGGCAGGTTGTGCAACCGAGCCCAGGCGGCCGCCAGCGAACGGGGCCGACCCGACTGCCCTTCCTCGTATCCGATCAGCAGCGCCTCCGCGGCCTCCACGTCGTAGCAGCGCTCGACCCGCACACCGGCCGCCGTCAGCACCCGATAGATCTCTGCGGTGGACCGCCACACCCACCGCTCGACGTCGGGGCGTGACCGCACCGCCTCGGCGAGCGAAGGCTCACGGATCACCGCCGCGGCGGGCCGGCCGGCCGAATCGAGTGGACACAGATACGCGCCCCCGTCACCCGACTCCGCCACCGCCCACCGCACGTCCCCGAGTCTGGCACCAGGGTCCGACATCCACGACAACGGCTCGTCGCGGCATCGGCGGTGGGCGACCTGGTCGCAGTCGGCGGGCGGACCCGGAAGGCGCCGGCCGGGCGACCGGGATTTCAGCTGCCGCGGGTCTGAGATTCGGCAGCGAACCGGCCCGCCGCGGGATAGTCGTCGCGGACCTCCTCGCTGCCTGCAGGTGGGCCGAGTCCTCTACGCCCAGCAGGCCCGCCCCCGGCCGGCGCGACCGACGGATCGGCCGCCGACCATTGTGCTAGGCCGACCGAGTCGGCACCGCGGCCCGGAAACCGCGCCAGCCCACCGGGAGTTCGATGCGACCGGCCCGGATATCGGCGACCAGATCGGCATAGCCTTCGCGGGCCTGGCCGAGGTGAAACCAAGCTGTCCGACGGAGACGCCGATCCCCACAGTGGAGAACAGCCCACCGGGCATCGACGTACCGCGTCGCGACCTGGTCGATGACCTGTCCGAGCGAATGAGTGTGGGTACGTGCCCCGGTGCGGTGCGGCAGGTGCCGCAACCGCCAGGTGTCGATCTGTTCCACCACCGCGGTGATCCGCCGCCGCAGATCGGCTTCCGCGAACGACACAGAGTGGGGGGCCGGGTCCAGCGGATGGGCCGGCAGTGCGGCACGTAGGCCACCCAGTTCATGAGCGAAGCCCACCAGCGCCGGGGCACCGTCGGTATCGAGATGGCCCGAGATGCCGGCCAGCAACTGCTCGGGTGACGGCAACGCCGTGGCGCCGGCACCGAGCACGCCGTTCACCACAGCGAGAGCCGGCTGCTCCGCGCGGCGCGCCCCGGTACCTTCTCGAAGAAGCCTGCGGCTCTGCGGAACGGGCACCGACCCGGCGGGGTCCGCGCCCCGCGAGTGCGCGGTGCGACTACGGTTTTCGGCGTTCATGCCGTGCTACCGGATCCGAGGCGATCGGCGATCTCTCGCTGCCGGATCTGTCGCAGCCGGTAGGTCACCAGCTCTTCGACCCGAGCGGTCTCGGCGACATTGCCGGCTTCGTCGCTCACGTAGGCCGTGCCCGCCAGCAGGGCGAGGAGCAGACCGGTCGTCCAGGCCACCCACCCCGCGCCCTCGGCGGCGAACCCGCCCACCCAGGGCGAGATGAAGAGCATCAGCCCGATGACCGATAGGGCCCAGTGGTCCTTCGTCGGATTTCGGGCGAGCAGCGACCACATCGCGTAGATGACGGTCAACGCTCCCAGTCCGAGCGTGAGGCCGGCACCGGCCGCGGTCGTGTCGATCCACATCGGGGTCGCCGCGGTCGCGAGCCCCAAGGCCATGGCGCCCCATCCGACGATCGAATTCCTACCCGTGCTGTCCATGTCGTACCTCCTAATCGCTACGCTACACGTATCGTAGCGCAAATGGCTGACATGATGGACCCGGTTGTGAGGAACCGGACACGAAGGCAAGGAGCTCCGATGACCGAGGCGCCGGCACCCCGTGACGAACGGATCACCGCCGCGACGTTGGAACTGCTGCGCGCCAAAGGGCCGAAGGCAGTCACCGTCGAGGCAGTCGCCGCGCTGTCGGGGGTGGCGAAGACGACGATCTACCGCCGATACAGCAATCGCGGTGAAATGCTCACCTCGTCGTTGGGTTCGATCGCCGAGCCGGAGTTACCCCCGGGCACCGCGAGCCTGCCGACAGTGATGCGATGGGTTGTCGAACAATCCCTGCACGTCGTCGACGTGAGTATCGGACCAGGAGGTGTGGCCGCACTGCTCACCGACGACGATCCGGAATTCACCACCCTGATCCGCTCGCTGCTCGTACAGCATCGCCATCGACTGTCCGAGGCGCTGAGCCGAGCGCTCGAGGCCCAGGCACCGCGATCGGACCTCGACGTCGAAACCTTCCTGGACATGATCGTCGGTGCCTATCTCGCGGAGATCGCGCGCAGCGGCGGTGTCCGAGACGACTGGAGTGAGCGGGTGCTGTCCGTGCTCACCGCCGGTGCTGTTCCGCTGGACTGAATTCCTGTGGCCTCCGCCACAGACGTATTCCTAGCCTCGACTCATCCGAGGAAGGGATCCGGAAATTGCAGCCGCTCGTCTGTCACACCTGTACCGCTCGTGTATCCGTCGCGAAGTACAGCCCCGCCCACACGAGCATCCAATGGACCGCCGAGGCCTCGCGTACATGCCGGGAAATGGCCGCACTGACAGGGGTCGGTCACGCCGGCTACCTGCCGCGCTGCGAATCCCTCGACCGCACGGTGGACGACGCGGTGGCCCGCGGTCAGATCGCGCCGTCCACGCGGTCCGAGCCGGCGGTCGCGCCTCTTGCCGCCGGCTCGGACCGGCGTCCGCTCCGGTGACCCCAGTCCACAGCCAGTCCGTTCGATCTACCCACACATCACTGGAGAACCCATGACCGTCGAACCAGAGCGAATCGAGATCCGCACCATCGAAACCGGAACGAATCCGGCGCGTTTCGCCCGCGGCTGGCATTGCCTCGGCCTGGCCAAGGATTTCCGGGACGGCACACCGCACCAGGTCGAGGTCTTCGGTACCGAGGTCGTCGTATTCGCCGACTCCACCGGCCAGATCCATGTGCTCGACGCGTACTGCAGGCATATGGGCGGCAACCTCGCACGTGGTGAGATCAAAGGCGACACCATCGCCTGCCCCTTCCACGACTGGCGCTGGAACGGCAACGGCCGGTGCGAGGCGGTCCCGTACGCTCGCCGCACCCCCAAGATCGCCCGCACACGAAGCTGGACCACCATGGAGCGCAACGGCATTCTGCTGGTCTGGCATTGCCCGCAGGGTTCCGAGCCGCCCGCCGAACAGGCCATCCCGGAGATCGAGGGATACGAGGAGGGGCAGTGGAGCGACTGGACCTGGACGACGATCCGGGTCGAGGGGTCACACTGCCGCGAGATCGTCGACAATGTCGTCGACATGGCGCATTTCTTCTACGTGCACTATCAGATGCCGGAGTACTTCAAAAACGTTTTCGACGGCCACATCGCCGGACAGCATATGCGCTCCTACGGTCGCGACGACATCCAAACCGGTGTGCAGATGGACCTTCCCGAAGCGCAGACCATTTCGGACGCCTTCTACTACGGTCCCTCCTTCATGCTCGACACGATCTACACCGTCGCCGAGGGCACCACCGTCGAGTCCAAACTCATCAACTGCCACTACCCGGTCAGCTCGAACTCGTTCGTCCTCCAGTTCGGCACGATCGTCAAGAAGATCGACGGGATGACCGAGGAGCAGACCGCGGAGATGGCCACACTGTTCACCGACGGGCTCGAAGAGCAGTTCAAGCAGGACATCGAGATCTGGAAACATAAAACACGCATCGAAAACCCGCTGCTCACCGAAGAGGACGGCCCGGTGTACCAGCTTCGCCGGTGGTACAGCCAGTTCTATGTCGATCTCGAAGACGTCACTCCGGAGATGACGCAACGCTTCGAGTTCGAGGTCGACACCGGCCGCGCGCTCGAGTCATGGCATCGGGAAGTGGCGGCGAACCTGTCAGCTTCCGGCGAGTGATGTCGCTGTCCGCCCCGCCCCGGCCGGGGTGGGGCGGGGGCGCATCCCGTCGACGAACACCGAGATCACGGTGCGGGCGAGGCCGGACAGGGACCGCTGTGAATCCGACCGGAACCAGCGGGAGGCGTGCCAGACCGCATCGTAGAGAAGTTCCCGGAATGCCTCGGGATCGATATCTCCGCGGAGCTCGCCGGCCTCGACCCCCTCTCTGATGGCCTCGCGCCAGGCGACCTGCATGATGTCGGCGGTCGCCGACATATCGGCCTCCACCACACGTTCCCGCATATATTCGCTTTCGCGGCGCCAGATCGCTGTGGCGCCGTGATACTCCTCGCTGGTCGCCAGCGCGACCTCGGTAAGCGCCTCGAGACGTTCGATCGGTGGCAATTCCCGTGCCAGCACAGCCTCGCAGCGCGCCGCCAGGTCCTCGATGTACTCGCGGATGAGTTCGGTGACGATCGCTTCCTTGGACGGGAAGTAGTGGTAGAGCGCGCCCGAATACACCCCGACCGCGTCGCCGATCTCACGGATGGTCGTCGCGGAAATCCCCTTACGGGCGAAGATCTCGGCCGAGCGGTCGAGAATCAGCTTTCTGCGTTCCTGCGGGTTCACGGTCATCCCCTGTCGGATTCGGGCGCGACTTGCCGGTCCGGCCGATTGTGCCACACCTCATTGATCAAACGGTCAATGGGTCCCGGGCTCCGCTACATCACCGGGTCATACGCCGGCGGTGGACGGCGGCCAGGCACTCGTTCGCCGACCACCGCTCATCCCGCGCGTTGTGCGGAGCCGTACTCGTCGTGGCTGCGCCAGATCGCATGCGCCGCGGATCGGACCGAGATGGCCAGCGGTACGAAATCCACCCTGTCGACCGGGCCGGTCACCGAGACGGCCCCCACGCAGGTTCGGCTGTTGCCGATCGGGGCGGCCACACAGGCGATGCCCGCGACGCATTCCTCGCGTTCGTAGGCCACGCGCTGCTGACGGATGCGGGCGATCTCATGGCGCGGTAGCACCTGCGTTCCCCCCGATGCCGGAACCGCGGCGGCCGCATATGCGGCGGCCCGATCCACGCCGGCATGGGCGATGAGCGCCTTGCCCAGCGCGGTACGCGAGGCCGGCTGTCGTCCGCCGATGCGCGAGGGGAGGGCGATCCGCCCGTAGCCGACCTTGTCGAGGTAACGCACGTCGTTGCCGTCGAGAACAGCCAGATGGACGATCAGCCCGCTCGTCGCGTGGAGTTCGTGCAAGATCGGATGCGCGGCCCGGTGCAGGCGGTCGTGCTGCTGCGCGAGGGCTCCCCACTCGAACATCGAGCGACTCAGACCGTACATCCGACCACGCCTGCCGACCCACCCCAACTCGACGAGCCGGGAGAGCATCCGGTGCACAGAGGAGCGCGGCAGGCCGGTCCGGCCGGACAGCTGGGACAGCGTGAGTTCGGCGCCGTCGCGGAACTCGTCGAGCAGAGTCGCGACGCGGTCGATGACAGCCGGAGAGAAGTCGTCGCCGTTCTTCATTGAACCTCCATCGGGAGCAGGCCGCGCCGCGGCCGGAAACCACAGGGCTATTGATCAAGCGCTCAATCAATGGCTGAGGCGACAATAGCAGGACTGTGACGTGGGTCGAAACCATTCGGCGCTTATACCCTTGTGCCCACGATCACAGGAGCGGAGAAGACGGGACCGCCTCAGGCGGAGAGCTGTGACACCACCATGTCGGCGGCCACAGCGAGGTCGTGCACGGCGCCCTCCGGAGTCCGCCCCGCCGGGCCGGCCAGCGAAAGCGCGGCGGCCTCCTGCCACCCGGCATCGAAGGCGAGCGCGACGCAGCGCACCCACTCCCCCGCGCGGCCTCGTATAACACTGTCCCGGACCACGGGCCCACACCCGTCACGTAGCGCCAGCAGAGCGGCACCCTCGACGGTCCCCCGCGCCGGAAGACGCTGCCCGACGCGGGCACACAGCGCCGAAGCCGCCCACCGGCCACCGATCAATTCGAGAAACAGCAGTTCGTCACCGTCGAGAACAGTCAGTTGAACGGTCATTCCGGTGCGTTTGCGCAGCTGGTACATCGTCGGGGCGGCGGCCCGGTAGATCCGATCGTGCCGGCGCGCCTCGGAGCCGAGTTCCACCAGCTTCGGCCCGAGGTGATAGGCGGTACCGTTCCGCCCCAGCCAGCCGACCTCCACCAGCTGCGACAGCAACCGATGGGCCGACGACCGGGGAAAGCCCGCGCGCTCGGCCAGCTCGGTGAGTGTCAGGGTCTCGCATTCACGGAAAGGTTCGAGCAACAGAAGGACCCGCCCCATAACGGTCTGGGATCGGTTGTCTACAGCGGTCACGGGCAACTCCGGCAGCGAGATGGACAGAATTGATTGATCGGACAATCAATTATGACCGACGCGGCAGCGGACCTCCACAGACCGTTCATCCCAGCGAGACAACCACACCGAAGAGCACCGCGACGATCGTCGCGGTGCTCTTCGGTGTCAGGGCTGGCCGTGCGCGGTTCAGCCGGCCGTCGGAATGAACGCTTTCAACGGCTCGGAGCCCGACTGATCGTGACCCCAGTACGCGTCCGCGGTGATCTCCTCGGACGTGTAGTAGCGCTCGTCCACGAGCATCCCCTCGGTCCCGAATTCGAGATCCCATCCGCCGGGCGCGCGGACGTAGAACGAGATCATCTTGTCGTTCGTGTGCCTGCCCAGCGTGGACGAGATCGAGAACTTCTGCCGGTTCACCCGGTCCAGTGCGCGGCCGACCGCGTCGAGGGTGTCGACCTCGGTCATCAGGTGCACCAGGCCCGGTTCGGCCGTCGGCGGGGCCGGGCACAGCGCAAGGCTGTGATGGCGCCGGTTGATCCCGAGGAACCGCACCCGGCTGTGGCCCTCTTCGTCCAGCCGGATCGAACCCCGGGGCAGGAAACCCAGTACCCGGGTGTAGAAGTCGTACGATTCGGCGAACTTCGCCGAGGGCAGCACCACATGCCCCAGGCCGTGCTCCCCGGTGACCCATCGTCCGGCGAACGGAGTGACCAGCGGGCTGTGGTCGAGGACCGGGCCGAAGAACACCTCGAGGCGCGTCCCGGCCGGATCGTCGAACGCGATGGCCTGCTCCACGTCCAGATACGCGCATTCCGTCCGTGACAGCACCTCGACGGTGTGTCCGGATTCTTCCACGGCTTCGCGCACCCGCTGGAGCGCGAACTCGTCACGCACTTCCCAGCCGACGGCCAGCGCCCGATCGGAATCTCCGGGCAGGATTGCGATACGGGCGCGGCGTTCGTCGATGCGGGCGTACAGCCCGTCCCGTTCGGGACCGGAGCCGACGGCCATGCCGAGGCCGTCGATGAGCAGTTCACGCCAGCGCGCGACATCCTGGCTCTGGACCCGGAGATACCCGAGACCGCGGAGTTCTGTCCTGGAGAGTTCGGTCATTGTTTCCTCCTCGAAAGCGAAGGGATGTCAGATCATTGCGCGGTACGGACCCTGCGGGTCACCGCCCAGCTGCGCGAGTGCCGCCGCGTGGTAGGTCGTACCCGGCACATGAATGGCGTGCGTCAGGCCGACATGGGCATCGCGCCAGAACCGCTGCATCGGCGTCTTCAGATGCACCGCCGCACCACCTGCCCGGGCGAAGACCTCATCCATCGCCCGCACCGCGCGCCACGCCGCCGAGATCTGGGTGCGCCGGCCGATCGCGCGTTCCTCGAATCCGATCTCCTCGCCGCGCTCGGTCTTGTCCCAGAACCGGTCGACCGTCTCGAGCAGGGCGAGCCGGGCCGCGGAGATCTCCGCCGCCGCCTCGCTGACGGCGAACAGGACATAGGGGTCTTCTTTGATGGGCACGCCGGTGACCTGGACACGCTCCCGCTGCGCCGCGATGTAGCAGGCGAGCGCTCCCTCGGTCATCCCGATCAGCGACGAAGTGATGCCCAACGGGAAGAGGCAGGAGAACGGGAAGCGATACAGCGTCTCATCGCGGCCCGCATGCCGCCAGCCGTTGCCGCTGAGCACGATATCGGCGTCGATCGTGCGATGCTCCGGGAGGAAGGCGTCCTCGACGATCAGATCTTTCGAACCGGTACCGCGCAGACCGAGCACATTCCAGCTGTCGTGGTCGATCCGGTAGTCCGAGCGCGGCAGCACCACATGCAGCACCGCGCCGGTGCGGTTACCGTCCTTGTCGCCGACCGCGGCGCCGATCATGATCCAGCCGCAGTGGTCGGTGCCCGAGGAGAACGACCAGCGGCCGTTGAGGATGTATCCGCCCTCGACCGGGACCGCGATGCCCATGGGTGCGTACGGCGAAGCCATCCACATATCGTTGTCCGCCCCCCAGATCTCCTCCTGGGCCCGGGGGTCGAAGAAGGCCAGCTCCCACGGATGCACGCCGACGATTCCCGCCACCCAGCCCGCGGCGCCGTCGAGGGCGCCGAGGGCCATGACGGTTTCGGCGGCCTCGCGGGGATGGCCTTCCGCACCGCCGTACTCCTTCGGCTGGAACATACGCACGATGCCCGAGTCACGCAGATGTTTCGCGGTAACGTCCGGCAGCCGCATCAGCGCCTCGCCCTCCGCGGCTCCAGCGCGGATCTCCTCCGCGTGCGCCATGATGCTGTCCAATACCTGGCCCATATACGACTCTCCTGGGATTCGGCCCATCGAGGAGCCGGGGAAAACCGGTGTTCCTCCGGAACCGGTCGGGGACGAACTGATCGGCCCGCGCGGCGCGCGGGGCGCGATCTGACAAACATGACAGCCATGAGATGGCGGCACACCCGGGTTTCCGTTGAGCGGAAGGCTCGAGGTTCGGCGCCGACCATGTCGGTAGAACAGGAGACCGGGCCGCCCGCACGAGCGCCCGGAGGCTTTGGAGAGGATCGATATGACCGACACCGCGGATTTGGTGAACACCCTGCTCGACCGGGTGCGAGCCCTCGAGGACAAAGCCGCTGTCCACGAAGTGCTCACCGCCTACGGGCCCGCCGTAGACGCCGGTGACGCCGACGCGGTCGGCCGGTTATGGGCCGAGGACGCCGTATACGACATCGATATCCGGGTGATGGAAGGACGCGACGCGATCACCGAGATGGTGCGCACCGCACCGCATCAGGACTACATCCACGAAGGCTGTGGGCACCTGCTCGACCCCGTACACATCCGGATCGACGGCGACACCGCGGTGGCGACCTGTCATTCGCTGCTGCTGCGCCGCGACGTGGAAGGTGATTCGTTCCGGGTGTGGCGGGTCACCGCCAACCGCTTCGAACTCGTCCGTACCGACGGCACGTGGCTGATCCGGCGCCGCACCGCGCGGCTGCTGGACGGCAGTGCCGCTGCGCGGGACCTGCTGGGCCGCGCGGGCCGTTGAGCCGGCCGCCGGGCAGGCGGTACAGCAGATTCCCGCGGACGCGCTGAAGGCTGTGGCCGACGTCGGAGTCGCGAGCATCGGCTGCGGCCGGCCCGGCAGATCGGTCCGGTACTGAGCAGTCCGAGTAACAGGATTTCCCCTCCGGGGGTTCGCCGCGCGGGCGCCGGCCCGGCCGCCGGTGGGTCAGTGCAGGGTGCCTTCGTGAACTGCGCGGTCGAACGACGTCAGCGGCGCTCCGGTGCGCAGCGTCGTCGCCAGTGCCGGATCGGCGAGATGCATGCGTCCGATCGCGATCAGATCGAACTCACCGGTCTCGATGCGGCGTTCCACCTCGCCGATATTGTCGACCACTTCCGCAGCGCCCTCGATCCGGCTGTCGCGTAGTGGCTTCCCGAGGCCGACGCTGCCCACCGCCATGGCGTGCGCACCCGTGAGTTTCTTGGCCCATCCGGCCAGCGACAGGTCACTGCCCTCGAACGCCGGCAGATCGAAGCGCCGGATGCTGGCGTCGAAGACATCCACCCCGGCATCGGCGAGCGCTCCCAGGATCACCTGGAGTTCGTCGGGCGTCTCGGCGATGCGTGCGGTGTAGTCCTGCTGTTTGTGCTGGGAGAAACGGAAGAAGATGGGCAGCTCGTCGCCGACGGCGGCGCGGACAGCTTCGACCACCAGGGCGGGAAACCTGCTGCGCGCCAACGGCTCACCGCCCCACCGGTCGCCCCGGGTGTTGGTGTCGCGCCAGAGGAAAGAATCCAGCAGATAGCCGTGACCACCGTGTAGTGCGATACCGTCGAAGCCGATCTCGGCCGCGTTGACCGCGGCGCGCGCGAATGCCGTTACGATCTCGGCGATATCATCCTCGGTCATCGGCCGCGTGAGCCGGGCGGCACGCGCGACATAGTCGTCGGGATAGGACGTGGTGCCCACGGTGCCCCACCGCCCGGACGGCCGCATCGGCGTGATCGCCGGGTCGACCGCACTCATCGCGCCCCAGAGCGGTCCGACGTGCCAGAGCTGCGGAACGATCCGCCCGCCTGCCGTGTGCACCTCGTCGACCACGGTCCGCCAGGCGGTCAGCGCGTCGTCGCCGTACATGCGGGGCACCCGCGGATTGTCGACCGCGGCGGGGTGGTCGATGGCGACGCCCTCGGTGATGATCAGGCCGGTCCCCCCGGCGGCACGACGCCGGTAGTACGCGGCGACATCGGGGCCGGGAACCCCGGCAGGTGAAGCCGACCGGGTCATCGCGGACATGACGATCCGGTTCGGCAGTTCCAGGGAACGGATGGTCAGCGGCCGGAACAGAGCGGCATGGTGCTCGTTCATCGTGTATCACAGGGCTTTCGCGAAACGGAAGAAGTCCGGCGGGGCATCGACCCGCAGGCGGGTGAGCTTGCGGTAGCCGATCAGCCACCGCCCGTCCACTTTCCGGTACTCCTCGTGGTAGTGGCCGTACCCGTGCAGGTGCAGTTCCTCATCGCCGTCGGACCACCAGAGCAGGTCTTCCATCGCCCAGACACCACGGGCGGTGGTGGACGAGGTGAACTCTATTTCCGGGGTGTGCCCGTGATGCACCGTGGTCACCGGCACCGGGCCGTCGAGCAGCGCCCGGATCGTGTCGGCCAGAACTCGGTTACCGATTACACGGTTCGTGGTGCCGCCGCTGCGGGGTTGTTTGTCGTCGGGGAGTCCGCCCCATGTCTCGCTGATCACGTCCTCGGTGTGCAGTCCGGCATACCTGTGCCACTGCTTGGTGTCCATGTATCGCAGACGGGCGGCGAAGACACGCTTGATCTCTTCTGTCGCCGACACGGCTTCGTCCGCCGAGAGACCGGGCGGACGATGGTTCGACGTATATTCCGACATGGCTGAGCACACCTTCCTAGGCGCTGAGCAGATCTGCACGCGGGTCGATCCCGAACTTGCCCCGGAAGAAGATCATCGGCGCTTTCCGGGTGACGGTTTCCAGCTCCAGCACCCGGCCGATCACCACATCGTGATCTCCGGCCCGGTGCACCTCGGATACCTCGGCGTGCACCCGCATGAGCACACCGGGCAGCGACGGAGTCGACCACTTCGAGGTCTCGCAGTCGAGCCCGTCGAACTTGCGTCCGTCGCGCGAGCCGAACCGCGCGCACAGGTCGGTCTGGTCCTCGTTGAGCACATTGACGGTGAAAAGTCCGGACGCGCGGACGCGCGGCCAGGAGCGACCCCGGTGATCGGCGCAGAAGAGGATGAGGGGCGGGTCGAGCGACACCGACGCGAACGACTGGCAGGCGAACCCGACCGGGCCGTGTTCATCCTTCCCTGTCACCACGGTCACTCCGCTGGCGAATTGGCTCAATGCGCTGCGCATCGCGGCCGGCGACACCGATTCCATGGTCATCCGACCTACCTCCGGTTCCGTTGTGTGTTCGCAGGCTCGACTGCGTCGACGCTGCGAGCGTATGGCCGGCCGGTAACGGCTCCCAGCCTCCTCTCGCTCAGTGGAAGCCTTCGCCGGACGAGAAACGTCCGCTTTTCTCGCTCAACGGAAGCGGCGCTGTCGTGCCCGCCGCCGCCTGGCACCCTCTCCCTCATGAGCACCGACCCGTGCGACGAGCGCAGCCACGGAGCACTCCGGCAGCACCGCGTCCGCGGCCGGCGCTCGCCGAGACCGACGCGCCCTACCGGGTGCGGATCGCATTCGAAGTGGTCGGGTACAGCACGCCGGTCATCTCGACCGGGAAAGCCGTGTTCGCCGGAGTGGAAGGGCAACAGCCGCGATGACAGCGATCGATACGCCGGAAACGATGGAACCGCCACGGAGTGCACGTTCGGTCCTGGTGACCGTCGCGGCGGTGGTGGAGGAAACCGATGACGCACGCTCGCTGGTGTTCGATGTCCCCGCGGATCGCCGAGCCGAGTTCGGCTACCGGCCGGGTCAGTTCCTGACGCTGCGGATTCCGAGCGACCGGACCGGTTCGGTCGCCCGGTGCTATTCGCTGGCGAGTTCACCCTTCGCCGGCGAACCGCCGAAGGTGACCGTCAAGCGCACCCGGGACGGCTACGCCTCCCACTGGCTGTGTGACAACGTGGTCGCGGGTGACACGCTCGAGGTCCTTCCGCCCGCGGGTCTCTTCACGCCCACGAACCTGGACGATGACCTGCTCCTGTTCGCCGCGGGCAGCGGCATCACCCCGGTGATCTCGATCCTCAAATCCGCGCTGACACAGGGATCGGGCAGGGTGACACTCGTCTACGCCAACCGGGACGAGAAATCGGTCATCTTCGCGCGCGAACTCCGTGAGCTGGCCGTCCGGCACAGCGACCGGCTCTCGGTCACGCACTGGCTCGAGAGTGTCCAGGGCCTGCCCGCCGCCGCGCACCTGGCCGCCCTGATCGCGGCACATCGGGATCACTCGGTCTACCTGTGCGGCCCGCAGCCGTTCATGGACACCGTCCACGACGCGGCCGCCCGCGCGGGCATGCCCCGCCACCGGGTACACGCCGAGACGTTCACCTCGCTGGCGGGCGATCCCTTCGCCGCGGTCGAGCTCCCCGAGGCGGCCGAGGATTGTGCCGACGCGGCGATCGTCTCGGTCGGTCTCGACGGAGTGGAGCACGAGTTCCGCTGGCCGCGGTCGGCGACCCTGGTCGAGGTGCTGCTTTCCAAGGGGTTGACCGTGCCCTTCTCGTGCCGCGAGGGCGAATGCGGCTCCTGCGCCTGCACGCTGAGAGCGGGTGAGGTCGATATGGGCAACACCTCGGTCCTCGACGAGGAGGATATTGCCGACGGCTATATTCTGGCCTGCCAGGCCAGGCCGATCAGCGAGGAACTGCGCATCGAGTTCTGATCAGACCCGGGGTCAGTGCATTCCGCCATAGTAATCGGGTTCGCGGACCCACTCGTGCGTCGACCGGGTCAGGCGGGTGCTTCGCCCTCGAACCCGGAGGCCCAGAACCGGCCGCGCAGCGACAGGTCGCGGAGCATATTCGTGACCTCTTCCGGTGACATCGTGGGAGTCTCCGGCTCCAGCCACCACTGCAGGACCGTGATCTGCTCACCGACCCAGGCCCGGGCCAGCAGATCGATATCGATATTCGGCGTGGCCCCCTGCGCCTCCGCGCGCGCGGCGAACACCACGGCAGCGATAGCGGCCCGGTCGTCGATGAACCGGCGCAGCGCGCGCCCGTCGCCCTCGCCGCGCAGGATCACCCGGTAGGTATCGCGCTCCTCGGCGGCGTGCCGGAACATCTCCAGGATCGGCTTGCCGGTGAACCCGACCGACGAGGTGGAGACCAGCGGCCGCTGCCGTTCCTGTAGTTCGTCGATCAGGTCGGTGACGATGTGGTTGAGCAGGTCGTCTTTGTCGGTGTAGTGCGTATAGAAGGTGGCGCGGCCGAGATCGGCGCGCGCAGTGATGTCCTCGACGGTGACGCTCGCGTAGCCACGTTCGAGGACCAGCGAGATCAGGGCATCACGCAGCGCCCGTCGGCTGCGGCGGACCCGGCGGTCTTCGGCTGGCACGGGTTCCCTTCCTGGTAGAGATCCGTCTTCGATCGAGCATATCGCGTGCATTGACAGAGCCGCTGTAATTAGACAACATGTCCAATTACAGGCACCTTGTCGGTTTGGAGTTTCGATGAATCTGGGCGGTTATCTGACCCGCAGCGCCACCTTCTGGCCGGACCGGGAAGCGCTGGTGTGCGGCTCGGCGCGCTGGACCTACCGGCAACTGGAGGCCGAATCGAACCGGCTGGCGTCGGCACTTCTGGCCCGGGGGCTGGCTCCGGGCCAGGCGGTGGGCACCTATGCCGCGAACTCGGGCGAGCTGGTGGTCACCGAAATGGCGCTGTCCAAGGGTGGTTTCGTCCGCGTACCGGTGAACGCCCGGCTCGGCGGCGACGAACTGGCGCATATCCTGCGAGATGCCGAGGTCCAGGTGCTGTTCGTCGACTCCGCGCACGCGGAGACGGCGGCCGCCGCGACAGCGCGAGCCGGTATCGACTGCGCCCTGATCGACTACACGGGCACCGTGGCGGGCACGGAGCGCTATCAGGAGGTACTCGGCACCGGATCGGCAGACCCGATCGCCGTGGATGTGTCCGCGGATGCCGCGGCGGTGCTGAACTACACCTCGGGCTCCACCGGAAAACTGAAGGCGGCGGTGCAGACGCACGGCAACCGGCTGGCCAATATGCGCAAGCGCTTGATGAGTCCGTCCGGATCGACGCAGTCCGACGATCGATACCTCGCTCCGGGGCCGATCACCCACGCTTCGGGCATGATGCTGCTGGCCGTTCTGGCCCGGGGCGCCACCGTGGTGATCCTGCCGGCGTTCGATACCGAGCGGTTCCTGCGCACTGTCGAGTCCGAGCGGATCACCACGACTTTCGTGGTGCCGACCATGCTCACGATGCTCATGGAACACCCCGCGATCGCCGATGTGGACCTGTCGAGCCTGCGAGTGCTCGGCGTCGGCGGCGCCCCGGTGTCGCCGCAGCGGTTGCGTGACGCGGTGCGCGTGTTCGGGCCGGTGGTCATGCAGGGCTATGGTCTGGGCGAGACCACCAGCGGGATCACCGTACTCACCACCGAGGATGTGGTGCGCGGCATCGAATCGGATCCGGAATTGCTGAAGTCCTGCGGCCGGCCGGTTTTCGATACCGAGGTCCGCGTCGTCGACGAGGCGGGAAAGCCGCTGCCCGCGGGTGAGATCGGCGAAATCATCGCCCGCGGCCCGGACTGCGTCCGCGAGTACTGGCACGAACCGGAACTGTCGGCGGAAACCTTCCGGGACGGCTGGGTACACACCGGCGATATCGGCTACTTCCGCGGCGACGGCTACCTGTTCATCGTCGACCGCAAGAAGGACATGATCATTTCCGGCGGTTTCAACATCTACTGCAGCGAGGTCGAGGCCGCACTCTACGAACACCCCGATATAGCAGAGGTGTGTGTGGTCGGGGTGCCCGACGAGCAGTGGGGGGAAGCGGTCAAGGCGGTGGTGGTGCCCCGCGCGGGCACGACACCCACCGAACAGGAACTGATCGCCCACTGCGCGGACCGGCTGGCCCGGATGAAGAAACCCCGTTCGGTGGATTTCGCGGCGAGTCTGCCGATCAACCGCAACGGCAAGATCGACCGCCGCGCCGTCCGCGACAGCTACTGGGCCGGCACCGGCCGACGCGTGAACTGACAGGAAGATTCGATGACCTTCACCCTCAGCCCGACCTACGACGACAACCCGCGGTTGCGGGATCTGGTACAGCGACTGCGCGACTACCTCGACGGCGAACTCGCCGACTACGAGGCCGGACTCGGCCTGACCCGGGAATCCCGCTACGGGCGCGAGGTGCTGGAACCGGTGTGGCGACGCAGCCGGGAACTGGGTTTCTACGGGATCCACCTACCCGTCGAATACGGCGGGCAGGGACTGACTTTCACCGAGCTCGCCGCGCTCAAGGAAGAAGTCGGCGCCTCACCCCGGCTGTTCTCCTCCTCGGTGCTCGGCGATATGGGCGGACCGCTGCGCGTGGGCTCCATCTTCGAGTACGCCACGCAGCACCAGCTCGAGAAATATCTGCTGCCGGTGCTGCGCGGGGAACGCGCGTGCTGCTTCTCGCTCACCGAGCAGGACGCCGGGTCCGATGTGCGCGGCATCCTCACCACCGCGACCCCGGAGGGAGACGGGTGGCGGCTCAACGGTCACAAGGTGTTCTCCAGCGCCGGCCCATTCGCCGACTTCTCCATCCTGGTGGCCCGGATGGCCGATACCGCGGGCGAGCCCACCGATACGTTCTCCGCCTTCCTGGTCGACCTCGATACACCGGGGTGCACCGTGGCCGACGGGTCGACGCCCATGTCGGGTGAGCACATCGAAGCCGACATCGTGCTCGACGACTGCTATATCGGCCCCGATCAGTTGCTCGGCGAGCTCGGGCAGGGGCTGCGGATCGGACTGGGCCGGGTCACCGTGAACCGTCTGCTGCACTGCCCCACCGCGCTCGGCGGTGCCCGCCGGGCGCTGCGGCTGTCCCTCGACTACGCCAGAACCCGCCAGGTCAACGGCGCGCCGCTCGGGATGCTCCAATCGATTCAGCACCGGCTCGCCGATATGGCCGCCGACTACTACGCCGCCCGCTCGATGACCTACGACGCGCTCGCCGCGCTCGACGCCGGGGCGCGACCGCGGACCGAGGCCTTCCTGTGCAAACTCTTCGTCGCGGAGAAGGCCTTCGCCATCGCCGATCACGCGGTGCAGATCCACGGTAAGGCCGGGGTGATCCGCGGCGGTGAGATCGAGGGCCTGTTCCAGAAACTGCGGATGTTCCGCATTCTCACCGGCTCCTCGGAGATCCAGCGCAACGGGATCGCCCGCGAACTGCTGCTCTCATGACCTCCGCGCTCGATACCGGGACCGAACGGGAGCCGGACTACCGCTTCACCCTCGCCAACGAGCGCACCTTCCTCGCCTGGATCCGGACCGCGCTCGGCCTGGTCGCCGGCGGAATCGCGGTCGGCCAGCTGTATGCGGCCGGGGCGGCGCCGGTCGTACACAAGGCGATCGGCGCGGTCTGCGCGGTGCTGGCCTGCCTGATCGCGGTCGGCGCCTTCGGGCACTGGCGCCGGGTGCAGCGGGCCATGCGCCGCAATGACCCGCTCCCCCGACCACCGTTGATCGCCGCGACCGTCACCGGGGTCTGCGTGGCCGCGCTGCTCTCGGTCGCGCTGCTGGCGCTGTGACCGATGAGGGGTTACAGCCCGAGCGGACGGTCTTGGCCTGGCAGCGTACGGTGCTGGCCGCAGCCGTGGTGCCGGCGCTGCTCGTGCGCGCGCTCACGCGCGAACCGTCGGCGGCGGCCCTGCTCGCGCTGGGGGCCGCATCCGTGGTCCTGGTCGCACTCGCGGCCGCTGCCCGGGTGCGCCGCAGGCGCGCCCCGGCCGATCCGCGGCCCATGCCCCGGCTACCGGCCGCGGTGATCTGTGCGGGGATCGGACTGACCGCCGGTTGTGTCTTCCCGCTGCTCTTCTGAACCACCCGTTTCCGACCCCGGCACCGCGCTGCGACGAACTGGAGATCGCCATGACCAGAACCGTGAACCCCTCCGATATGGCGTGGACGCGCGGGTTCCTCGACCCCGTTCACGTGCGGCAGCACGTCACGACCATCCGCGAGATGAGCCCGACCCGCACCGTGTGGCGCGGTCCCGGGGGCCCGCGCCCGCTCCCTCAGGCGTCGGCGGAGTTGGACGAACTCCCGATCCGCTGGACGTGGGATCGTACGGTGCCGCTGAGCCGGGCGCTGCACGAATCCGATACCGACGCACTGGTCGTGATGCACCGCGGCCGGGTGGTGTATGAGCAGTACCTGCACGGGTACCGGCCTCACGAGCCGCATCTGAACGCCTCGCTGACGAAGTCCTATATCGGATTGCTCGCGGCGCTCGTCGAGGACCAGGGGTTGATCCGGCGCGCGGCGACCGCCGAAGCGTATGTACCCGAACTCGCCGGCACCGGATTGGGCGCGGCCACCCTGCAGCAACTGCTGCATATGACGACCGCGGTCGATTTCGGCGGCCGGCCCTACGACCGGGTCCTGGAGGCGCACCGGTTCTGGGCGGTGGTCTCACCAGGTCTGCGGCCGGCCGGGTACACCGGCCCCACCACCATCCTCGGTCATCTGGCCACCAGTCGCGCGACGGGCGCGTTCGGGGCGGAGTTCCGCTACGACAACGCGAACACCGAAGTGGTCGCCGAGGTATTGCGGCGGGTCACCGGCGTCCCGACCGCCGAGTTGTTCGGTGAACTGGTCTGGTCGCGGATCGGCGCGGCCGAGGACGCCTATTTCGTCGTCGATTCCGCGGGCCGGGAAATGGCCTGTGGCGGATTCGCCGCCACCGCTGCCGACGGGGCGCGGGTGGGTGAGATGCTGCGCTGCGGCGGCGCCGTCGAGGGACGGCAGGTCGTTCCGGAGGCCGTGGCCCGGTCGATCACGGCGGTGCCCGACGGCCCGACCCGGCGGGTCCGGCTTCCGCGTGATCCGGTCGACACCCCGGCTCGGCTGGGCTACCACGACTTCTGGTGGATTCTCGACGACGGCCTCGGCTCGTATATGGCCAGCGGTATCCACGGTCAGCGGCTGTACGTCTGTCCCGGCCGGGAACTGGTGATCGTGCATTACGGCGCGCATATCCTCTCACCTGCCGTGCCACCGCCGCCGCTGGTGCCGCTGTTCGCGCAGATCGGCGGCGCTCTGGCCGGCGCGCCCTCGTGAGCCGGCCTTCTACCAGCACATTCGAATCTTACTGAACAATTTGTCTTGTTATAGACAACATATCCAGTACTATTCAGTGTGACTCGCCGCACACGGACCGGGTGTTTCCACCCCGGGCACGCGCGCGGATTCTTCGAGAAGGACATCCCAATGACGCGACTCGCGGATCTCACCGCGCCCGGCAACCGGCTCCGGCGCGGAAAGAATCTGGCCCTGCTCACCGGCTCGTCCGCGATGGACAATGCCGAGGCCAATGTGACCTCGGTGCTGTTCCCGCTGATGCGCGAAGCCCTCGGCCTGTCGAACTCGGCACTGGGCACGATCGTGGCCGTCGGCAAAGGTGTCGGCATGGTCGCCGGGGTGCCGTGGATGTTTCTCGCGACCCGCTACCCCAGAAGGACCGTGCTGGCGATCTGCGCCGGATTCTGGGGAGTGTGGTCGATCGCCGCGGGCACCGCGAACAGTTTCGGCCAGTTCGTGGTGCTCTACGGTATCGCCGCGGCCGGGTTCGCCGGAGCCGGGCCGATCGCGCTGGCGATCCTCGGCGATATCTACGACGACCACCATCGCGGGCGCGCCACCGGCGCTCTCTACGGCGGGGTCGCGCTCGTCACCGGGATCTCCGGGCCGGTCTTCGGCCTGCTGTCCGGTTTCGCGAACGGCTGGCGCTACGGTTTCTATCTCTCCGGCGCGATCACCCTGGTGCTCGGGGTGCTGATCCTGTGCTGTCTCGACGACCCGGCAGCGCACGCCCGGCACGACGCGGAGATGCCGACCCTCGCCCGGATCGAGGACCGGGCCCGTGGCCTTCGCGGCTCGCTGCGCGAACTGTTCGCGATTCGTACCTTCCGTTACGTCCTGGTGCAGCGGGTGTTCTCCGGGCAGAACGTGATCATGAGTTTCGCCGCGACATTCATGGTGACCGAGCGCGGCCTCGGCACCGCGACCGCGGCGGCGATCGCCCTGCCCTTCGCACTCGGCTATATGGCGGGGACCTTCGGGGGCGGTCGGCTCAACGATCTGTGGCACCGGGCCCGGCCCCGCACCGGCCGGATCGCCATGCTCCAGGTGAGTCAGCTGGCCTTCGCGGCAGTGGCGTTCCTCGCCACGCAGCTGGTCTGGGAGCAGACCGCGGTCTACGTGGCGCTGTTCACCGTGCTGGGCTTTCTCCAGGGTCAGGTACCCGTCACGAACCGGCCGCTGATCATGGCGGTGGTGCCCCCGCATCTGCGCGGCCTCGCCTTCGCGGTCTCGGTGTCCACGGTCGAGGCCCTCGCCTACGCCGGCTACGCACTGCTGGTCGGGCGCCTCGGTGACGCCATCGGGCTGCAGGGGGCGCTACTCCTGGTCACGGTGCTGCTGACCACCGCGAACGGGATCTGTTCGGCGGCGCTGTACCGACCCTACGCGCGCGACAGCGCTGTCATCGCCGCCCGGTGGCCGGGGCCCGTCCCGCTCGCGCCGGCCCCTCCGGCGGGCACCGGCGCGAAGTGACGGGCCGAGCTCTCGTGTGCTGTGTATTCGTCCGCGGACAGTAGGTGAGTGGAGATCATGTCGGAAATCAATGCAGCAGGCGGCGCCCCCGCCGGACCGGAGGCCGGAGGCCGCCCGTGGATGTCCCGGCGCGGGGTGCTGGGACTGGGCGCGGCCGCGCTCGCGGCCACCGCGGTGGGTGCCACCGCCTGCGACTCGTCGCCCGCGGACGCCCACACCTACGCGGAGGTGACCGAGCCGAGCGACCATATCGTCGAACAACACCGGCAGGCAGCGCAGACCCTGCCGCTCTCGGACACCGCGGACTTCGCCGACGCAGACCGGGGCCGGATCGCCGGGCTCGACCCCGGTGTCGTGCGCGATTCCACCGGCAAGGTCGTCTGGGACAACGATTCCTACGCGTTCCTGCGGGACCCCTGTCCGCCGTCGGTACATCCGAGCCTGTGGCGCCAGTCCGGACTGGTCGCCAAACAAGGTCTCTACGAGGTGGTTCCGGGCATCTATCAGGTGCGGGGCCTGGACCTGTCCAATATGACACTGGTGGAAGGCGCGACCGGTGTCGTCGTCATCGACCCGCTGATCTCCCGGGAGACCGCTGCCGCCGCGCTGGCGCTGTACCGGGCGCATCGCGGCGACCGCCCGGTGACAGGGTTGATCTACACCCATCCGCACGTCGACCATTTCGGCGGCGCGCTCGGCGTGACGACACCCGACGATGTCCGGTCGGGCCGCTGTCCGGTACTCGCGCCGGCCGGTTTCCTCGAACACGCCGTGGCCGAGAACGTCTACGCGGGCCCGGCCATGGCCCGGCGGTCCGCATACATGTACGGCGCCGCGCTGGACCGGGGCCCACGCGGGCAGGTGGGCTCCGGCCTGGGCCAGACCACCTCGACCGGCGCCATCGGCCTCATCCCGCCCACCCGCGATATCACGCACACCGGGCAGGAGGAGACCGTCGACGGTGTGCACATGGTGTTCCAGCTGACCCCCGGCACCGAGGCGCCCGCCGAGATGAACTTCTACTTCCCCGCACACCGGGCGCTGTGCACGGCCGAGAACGCCACCCACACCATGCACAATCTGCTCACCCTGCGCGGCGCACCGGTACGTGATCCGCGCATGTGGGCCGCGTATCTGACCGAGGCGATCAACCTCTTCGGTGGATCGGCCGACGTCGCGTTCGCCTCGCATCACTGGCCGACCTGGGGCGCGGAGCGGGTCGTCGAATTCCTTGCGCTGCAGCGTGATCTGTACGCCTACCTACATGATCAGACGCTCCGCCTGATCAATCAGGGCTACGTGGGCAGCGAGATCGCCGAGATGCTGCAGCTCCCGCCCGCCCTGCGCGCCGCCTGGCACACCCGCGGCTACTACGGCTCGGTGAGCCACAACGTCAAAGCCGTATACCAGCGCTATATGGGGTGGTTCGACGGAAACCCGGCGCATCTGTGGGAGCATCCCCCGGTCGAATCGGCCACGCGGCACGTCGCGGCCATGGGCGGCGTGGAGGAGGTTTTGAGGAAAGGCCGCCGTGCCTACGCGGAGGGTGACTACCGCTGGGTGGCCCAACTGGTGGACTACGTCCTTTTCGCCGACCCGGCGAATATCGCGGCGAAACAGTTGCAGGCCGCGGCTTTCGAACAACTCGGCTACGGTGCCGAGAATGCCACCTGGCGCAATTTCTACCTCTCCGGAGCGGAGGAACTACGAAACGGACCGTTCGGCACGCCGACCACCTCGGACAACGCGGGGCTGCGCGCGGCCCTGACCGTCGATATGGTCTTCGACGCGCTCGCCGTCCGTCTCGACGGCCCCAAGGCCTGGGATCGGCGGATGATCGTGGATTGGCGGATCAGCGACGAACAGCGCACGCACCGGATGGAACTGCGCAACGGTGTCCTCGTCCATTACGATCTGCCCACCGGACACCGAGGCCCCGCGCCCGACGCCTCGTTCGCACTCACCAGGGCGATGTTGCTCGGGGTGCTGCTGGCGGGCCGGGATGTCGCCGACGCCGTCCGGGCCGGGAGTATCGGTGTTACCGGGAACCCAGGGGTGCTGGCCCAGTTGAAGGAATTGCTCACCACTCCCGACCGCAACTTTCCCATCGTCACCCCCTGACCCGACCGTGGCCGGGTACGCGCGGGCTCTTCGTCACTGCCGATAGAGCGACACCCGGCAAATCGGACAATAGGAACTATATGCGTATTTCGGGCGCGCCCGATACTGCAGACCGTGCGCAGTAGCCGCATTCCGGGGTGCGCAACAGTCGCCGCGATTCCTTGTCCGCCGAGGAGCGCACCCCCGCTCCCGACGATGGCATTCCTTCGACGACACCCCCGCCCGGGCGGATGAAGAAGAAGTATCGCCGGTACGGATAAACACCTCGACGTCGACACTCGGAAACATCCGGCCGACCGAGTCGGAAATCCGTTACGAGAACTCTCTTTCTGACACACGCTTACCGGATTTCGGTGCGCGAACTGTTGGCAAGGTGTAACGAATTCCTCTGTTGTTGTTTATCGGAACGTGACGTCCGCCGATATTATGTGCGAACCTCGACACGGTCGATACCCGGAAGACTGGATCAGGTTACGGCACACTCTGCCGATTTCGGGTTTCCGGCAAAGAATCCTGGGCGCGAAGCGAAGTTTCGGTCTGTACTCGGGCAAAAACCTCTGCTTACACTGAGGGCGGCCGGTTATGGAGGAGAGCTATGGAACGCTCGGACCCCAATTTTGAGCCAGGATCGGGAGGAAGCGGGCCGGCCCGATCCGGGAATACGGTCGGGAATCCCGTTCCCCTGTCCGCCGGGCAGCGGGGATTGTGGCTCGCGCAGCAGCTACGCCCGGATATTCCGATATCCGAGGCGCAGTACATCGAACTACACGGGGACCTGGATATCGAGCTGCTGCGCCGTTGTCTGCTTCGAGCCGGCCACGAATTCCAATCCGGGTATCTGCGCCTGGTGGAGAACGACGGTGAACCGCAACAGTTGTACGACCCGTATCTGGCGTCGACGGGGCCGGTCCTCGATATGCGCGGCGAACCGGATCCGATGGCGGCGGGTCTGCAGTGGATGCGACGCGAATACACGGCACCGCTCGATATCGTCCGGGACCGCCTGTTCGCCGGGGCACTGTTGCAGGTCGGCGACAGGCATTACCTGTGGTACAACCGGGTTCACCATGTAGCGCTCGACGGTTTTGGCGCGATGACCATGGTGAACCGGGTCGCGGCGCTGTACACCGCGGCGGTGCGGGACGGGACCGCGGAGAGCGACGCCCCGGCGGAGCCGTGCCGGGCGGCGGATCTGCGCACTCTCTACGAAGCGGACCGCAGCTATCGGGAGTCGAAGAGGTTCACCGACGACCAGGCGTATTGGCTGAACAGGCTCGCCGGTGTCGGGGAGGGATCGACTCTCGCGACCGGTTACGCGCCCGCGTGCGCGGAAAGTGTGACCGTGCTCGGCGAACTGGCACCGGAGACGGTGGCCCGGATAGACCGGACCGCGACAGCGCTGGCCGCGAGTCCGGCCGCCGTGGTGATCGCCGCCTTCGGGTGCTATCTGGCCCGGATGACCGGCCGGGACGACGTGCTGGTCGATATCCCGGTCTCGGGGCGCACCACCGCGGTACTCCGGCGCTCCGGAGGGGTGTTCGTCAATGTCGCACCGTTCCCGATCGAGCTCGGCAGCGGAGAAACGGTGGCGACGCTCGTGCGGCGTGTGCAGTCCGACCTGATCGGCGCCCTGCGACATCAGCGCTGCGGCCTCTACGATATCCGCGCCGCCGCCGGAACCAACGGACAGCGTCGTTACGCCGGCCCGATGGTCAACGTCATGTTCTTCCCCCAGGAGATCCGGCTCGGGCCGGTCACCGGGGAATTCCACATTCTCAGTTCCGGACCGGTCGACGATCTGCTGGTCGATCTGTACCAGACCGGCGATCCCCCGCGGACGATCCTGCACTTCATGGCCAACCCCGATCTCTACACCCCGGCCGAACTGGCAGCGCATCGGATCCGATTCGCGCAGTTCCTGGATGCGTTCGCGGCCGCCGGACCGGATTCCGGCCTCGAGCGGGTCCATCCCGAGAGTGCCCGGGCCGGCGCCCGGATCCGGCGCCGCCGCGAAAACCTGGCGTTCTGGCAGGCCACGCTCGCCGATCTGCCGGAAGAACTGCCGCTCCCGTTCGATCGGCCGCGGCCGGCGGTGGCATCGGACCGGCGCGGGAACCGCCGGTTCGGATTGGACGCGGACCTGGTCGGCGCGCTGGACGGATTCGCACGCGCACGTGGCACCTCGTTGTTCACGGTGGTCCATGCGGCAATGGCGGTCCTGCTCGCACGGCTGAGCGGTTCCGGCGATATCGCGGTCGGCGCTCCCGTGGCCCGGCGCGGCGCCACCACAGCGGGCGGGGCGGCCCCGGAATTCGCCGATGCGGTGGTATTGCGGACCGGAATCGACCTCGGCGAATCATTCACCGGGCTTGTCGACCGCGTATCGCGGGTCGATTCGACCGCCTTCGATCACGCCGGTATCCCGTTCGCGCGGCTGGTCGAGGAGTTGCGGCCCCTCCGGTCGCCGTCACGGCATCCGCTGTTCCAGGTGATGGTGGCCTGCGGGCCCCCGGCGTACGCGGCGGCGGACCCGAGCGGTCCGGACGCGGCGGAGACGGACCTTCCCGACGCACCCGGGCTCGATCTGCGGGTCGCGGTATCCGAGGCCGATACCGACGGAGCGACCGTCACAGTGGACTACTCGGCGGAAGTGTTCGATGGGGACACAGTCGACTCGCTGATGCGCCGATGGATTCGGATCCTGGAATCGGTGGCCGCAGAGCCGGGAGTCGCGGTGGGATCGATAGACATACTCGATCCCGCCGAACGCGCGGAGTTGCTGACCCGGTCCGGCCCCCGCACCACGGCTCCCCGAACCCTCGCCGAACTACTGACCGCGGCCGCCGCCCGGGACCCCTGCGCTCCGGCGCTCGTATGCGGCGGTACACAGATCGACTACCGAGAGCTCGACGAGCGCTCCAACCGATTGGCCAGGACACTCGTCGCACGGGGCGCAGGGCCAGAAAGCACCGTCGCCGTGGCGATACCGCGCTCCTGCGATTCGGTTCTGGCCCTGTGGGCGGTGGCGAAGTCCGGCGCCGCTTTCCTGCCGATCGATCCGTCGTATCCGGCTGCCCGGATCACCCATATGGTCACCGACTCCGGGGCCACGCTCGGACTCACGGTCGGCGCGGTGCGGGAGAAACTACCCGGCACCGTCGAATGGCTGCTACCGGGCGACCACGACCCGCACGGCGATGCCCGACCGATCACCGACCGCGAGCGGACCACGGTGCTGCGGCCCGGACATCCGGCCTACCTGATCTACACCTCGGGTTCCACGGGCACACCCAAAGGCGTGACCGTGACCCATACCGGGCTGGCGTCCCTCGCCGCCGAACAACGTGAACGCTATACGGTGACCGGGGATTCGCGCACCCTGCATCTCGCCTCCCCGAGCTTCGACGCCTCGGTCTGGGAACTAGTGCTCGCGGTGGGCGCCGGCGCCACGATGGTCATCGCCGAGCCCGGAACCTACGGCGGCGCGGAGTTCGCCGATCTGGTCCGCCGCGACCGGGTCACGCATGCGGTGGCGACCCCGGCAGCATTGGCCTCGGTGGATCCGGCCGGGCTGGACAGTCTGCGCGTCGTCGTCGCCGCCGGTGACGCCTGCCCGCCGGAGCTGGTGCGACGCTGGGCCGTCGGGGGACGCGAGTTCTTCGATGCCTACGGCCCGACCGAGGTCACCATCATGGCGAACCACAGCGCTGCGTTGGCGCCGGGAGACCCGGTCACCATCGGCGGCCCGATCCGTGGTGCCACGGAGTGGGTACTGGACCGGCGGCTGGAACCCGTCCCGGCGGGTGTGGCCGGTGAGTTGTACATCGCGGGCGCGCTGCTCGCCCGCGGCTACCACCACCGCCCGGGATCGACCGCCGCGCGCTTCGTCGCCTGTCCGTGGCAGCCCGGTCGGCGGATGTATCGCACCGGCGATACGGTCCGCTGGACCGCCGAGGGAACCCTCGAGTATCTGGGCCGGTCGGATTTCCAGGTCGAGGTCCGGGGCGTGCGTATCGAACTCGGCGAGATAGATGCCGCCCTGGCGGCCTGCGAGTCGGTCGGATTCGCCGTCACCATCGGCCACCCCACCGGCTCCGGTACCGCCGCACTGGCCTCCTACGTGGTACCCGCGCCCGGTCATTCGATAGATATCGCGTTCCTTACCGAACACCTGCGCGGCCTGCTGCCCTCCTATATGGTCCCGCCCTCGATCACGGTGCTCGAGCATATTCCGCTCACCCCGGCAGGCAAACTGGACCGCAAGGCGCTACCGGACCCCGTCGTCACCGGCACCGCGCCGTTCCGGCCGCCCGGGACACCGGTCGAACGGACCGTCGCGCGAATTTTCGCCGAGGTGCTCGGCGTCGGCACCGTAGGTCTCGACGATTCGTTCTTCGCACTCGGCGGCGACAGCCTGACGGCGACCCGGGTCGCCGCCCGGCTCGGGACGGCGCTGGGTGCCGAGATCCCGGTGCGGTTGTTGTTCGAGGCACCACAGGTTTCGGCGCTGGCCGTCCACGTGGAGGAGCAGATGCGCACGGGACGGCAACGCCCGCCGCTGATCGCCGGACCCCGGCCCGACCTCGTACCCTTGGCACCCGCCCAGCAGCGCATGTGGTTCTTCAACCAGTACGACACCGCCTCCGGTGCCTACAACATGCCGATCGCGGTCCGGCTGCGGGGCGAACTCGACCTCGGCGCCCTGCGCGCGGCGATGACCGACGTCCTGGACAGGCACGAGTCGCTGCGGACGCGTTATCCGGAACGGAAGGGAACGCTGACCCAGGTGGTCGAACCGGTCGACGCCGTCGATCGTGAGTTGAGTCCGGTACCGGTGGCGCCGGACCGGGTGATCGGCGCGATCTCGGAGTTCGTCCACGAAGGCTTCGATGTGAGCGTCCGGGTACCGGTGCGTACCCGGTTGTTCCGGGTGACCGGCGGTGCCGACCCCGAATACGTGCTGGCCGTGGTGGTGCACCATATCGCCGCGGACGGCTTCTCCATGGCGCCACTGGCCCGCGACGTGGCGACCGCGTATGCCGCCCGCGCTCATGGCGAGGCACCGTCGTGGCCACCGCTGCCCATCCAGTACGCCGACTACGCCCTGTGGCAGCGCGCTGCCCTGGGCGACCCGGGCGACCCCGGATCACTGAGCGCCCGGCAGATCAGGCACTGGACGGAAACACTGGCCGGACTGCCGGAGGAGTTGGGCCTGCCGTTCGATCGGCCGCGACCGGCGGTGCGGTCGAACCGGGGTTCGAGTCACCGGTTCGGACTGGGCGCCGATCTGGTGGCGAAGCTGCGCGCATTCGCCCGTGACCGCAGCTCGTCGTTGTTCATGGTGATCCACGCCGCGCTCGCGGCAACTCTGGCCCGGTCGAGCGGATCCGGCGATATCGCGATCGGAACACCGGTCGCCGGTCGGGGCGCCGCCGTCCTCGACGACGTGATCGGAATGTTCGTCAACACGGTGGTCCTACGCACGGACGTCGACCTCGGCGAGTCGTTCACCGCCTTCCTCGACCGGGTCGAGCGGATCGATCTGGCCGCTTTCGGGAATGCCGACGTGCCTTTCGAACAGTTGGTGGACGAACTCGCTCCGGAGCGCTCCCAGTCGCGGCATCCGCTGTTCCAGGTGCTGCTGGCCTTCCAGAATCTGGCCCGGGCCGATCTGGAACTGCCCGGACTGGACGTAACGGTGCTCGACCTGCCCGAAGACGTCTCCCGGTTCGATCTGCAACTGATGCTGGCCGACGACGACAGCGGCGGGCTGGCGGTAACGGTCACCTACTCGACGGAGCTGTTCGATGCGAGCACGGTCGAATCCCTGGTGCGCCGCTGGGTTCGGATACTGGACACGGTAGCCATCGATCCGGCGGTCCCCGTGGGATCGATCGAGGTGCTCGAACCCGCCGAACGTGCCGATCTGCTGACGCGTTCCGGGCCGCGCGGTGTCGCACCCCGCACCTTGGCCGACCTGCTGGCCGCCGGCGCCGCACGGGATCCCACGGCGACCGCGCTCGTCTTCGACGGCGACCGCATCGATTACCGGGAACTGGGCGAACGCGCCGGCCGAGTGGCCAGGATGCTCATCCGGCGGGGCGTCGGTCCCGAGGACATCGTCGCGGTGGCGATGCCACGATCCGCGGATTTCGTGCTCGCTGTCTGCGCGGTGGCCGCCTCCGGTGCCGCGTTCCTGCCGATCGACCCGACGTATCCGATCGCCCGGATCACCCATATGATCACCGATTCCGGCGCCGTACTCGGTCTGACGATCGCCTCGGTACGCGACCGGCTGCCCGACACCATCGACTGGCAGACCCCGGACACCATCGGCACCCCGGACCAGGACGGCGACACCGGACCGATCTCCGACGCCGACCGGGTGCGCCCCCTGCGTCCGGACGATCTCGCCTACGTCATCTACACCTCCGGATCGACCGGCCTGCCCAAAGCAGTCGCGGTAGGGCACCGCGGGCTGGCCGGCTGCGCGAGCGAGCACCACGACGGTCTGCACATCGGACCCGGTTCGCGCGTCCTGAATCTGTCCTCGCCGAGCTTCGACGTCTCGATACTGGAACTGATGTCGGCACTGGTCGTGGGTGCGACTCTGGTGATCGCGCCCGATGACGTCAACGGCGGCGACGCGCTCGGCGAACTGCTCGACCGCGAGCGGGTCGGTCACATCCTCATCACCCCCTCCGCGCTGTCCACCGTCGACGCCGACCGATGGCCGCTACCGCATCTGCGCACGCTGATGGTCGGCGGTGAGGGCTACGGGACCGGATTGGTTCAGCGCTGGAGCCACGGTCACGAGGTGTTCAACACTTACGGGCCCACCGAGGTCACGGTCGCCGCGACGCGACCCACCCCCATGGTGGCGGGCGAACCGGTGACCATCGGTGGTCCGATGCGCGGTGTCACCGCGTGGATTCTGGACCAGCGGCTGCAACCCGTCCCCGCCGGGGTCAGGGGTGAACTGTACGTCGCGGGCGCGCCGCTCGCGCGCGGCTACCACCACCGCCCGGGCACGACCGCCGAACGCTTTGTCGCCTGCCCCTGGAAAACCGGTCGGCGGATGTACCGCACCGGGGATATGGCCCGGTGGACCGCGAACGGAACCATCCAGTATCTGGGCCGGTCGGATTTCCAGGTCAAGATTCGCGGTCTGCGCATCGAACTCGGGGAAATCGACGCGGTACTCGGCGCGCACGAGTCCGTCGGATTCGCCACCACCGTCGGCCGCCCCACCGCTACCGGCGCCATGGCGCTGGCCTCGTATGTCGTTCCCGCACCGAGTCGATCGGTAGATGTCACACAGCTGATCGAATATCTCGGCAGCCGCCTGCCCTCCTATATGATCCCGCCTTCGATCACAGTTCTCGAACAGATTCCGCTCACGCCGGCGGGCAAACTGGACCGTAAGGCGCTGCCGGAACCGGTCCGCGCGGACAGCACGCCCTTCCGGGCACCGCAGACGCCGCTCGAGCGCATTATCGCCGGGGCATTCGCCGACGTCCTGGGTATCGACACCGTCGGACTCGACGATTCGTTCTTCGCGCTCGGCGGCGACAGCATCATGTCGATCATGCTGGTGACCCGGGCCAGGTCGGCGGGGGTACTGTTCTCCGCGCGCGAGGTGTTCGACCACCGCACGGTCGCCGGTCTGGCCCGGGTCGCCGTCCGTGACGACGAGGCCGCGAAGGCCCGCGCTTCGGTGGAGTTGCCCGGCGCAGGTGTGGGACCGATCCCGCTCACGCCGATCATGCACTGGTTCACCGAGCACACGCGTTCCGGAACAGGCCGCCTCGCCCAGGCCGTAATGCTGGCTCTGCCCACCGGAACCCGACGGCAGCGGCTGGCCGAGACCGTGCAGGCGGTCCTCGATCGGCACGATATGCTGCGCTCCCGGTTGCTCCCGGCCGACGACGGGAGCTGGTCCTGGGAGACATTACCGGTCGGCGCGATCGGATCCGACGACATCATCCACCGGGTGGTCACGGAGGCGGAGCCGGGTACCCCCGGGTTCCGCGCCGTGACCGCCACGGAATCCGCGGCCGCGGCGAAACGGCTCGATCCGGGTGCGGGCATCGTGGTGCAGGTGGTCTGGTTCGATCCGGTGGATCCCGCGGTGCCCGACCGGATGCTGATGCTGGTGCACCACTCGGCGATCGACGGTGTCTCCTGGCGGGTGCTGGTACCGGATCTCGCGATCGCGTGGGCGCGGACGGAGTCCGGCGAACCGCCCGATCTCGCTCCGGTGGGGACATCGATGCGCGGCTGGGCGCACGGACTGGTCGAGGCAGCCCATCGCCGGGAGCGGACCGCGGAACTCGGTCGATGGCAGGCCGTGGCCGCCGAACCCGATCCGGTGATCGGGTCCCGTCCCCTCGACCCCGCGGTCGATGTGGCCGACACGGTGCGCACGGTCGAGGTCGAGCTCTCGGCCGAGGTCACCGCGGCGCTGTCGACCGAGGTACCCGCCGCGTTCCACGGCACCGTGGCCGACGGCCTGCTGGCCGCGCTGGCGCTGGCGACGACGAAGTGGCGCCGCGAGCGCGAGCCCGCGAGCACCACCGGCAGCCGGCCCGCGGCGGCGGTCATCGGCCTCGAGGGTCACGGCCGCGAGGAACAGGTGGTCCCGGGCGCGGACCTGACGCGGACGGTCGGCTGGTTCACCACGAGTTTCCCGGTACGACTCGACCTTTCGGATATCGACGTCGACGCCGCGTGCGCGGGCGGGCCGGCGATCGGCGCAGCGGTCAAAGCCGTCAAGGAGCAGTTGCGCGCCGTCCCGGACCACGGCATCGGCTACGGCCTGCTGCGATATCTGAACGAGGACACCGCGCCGCTACTGCGCGCCCTGCCCACGCCGCAGATCGGGTTCAACTATCTCGGTCGCATCGTCGCCGGGCCCCGCGGGCAGGCGCAGGCATGGCAGCCGGTGGACGACGGCGGCGACTTCTCCGGCGCCGAACTCGCCCGTGCGTTGAATCCGGATATGCCGGTGACGGCGGTGCTCGATATCACCGCCCGGCTCGTCGATGACGGGGTCCGGCAGCGCCTGCGGGCGATCTGGTCGTATCCCGCCGGAGTGCTGGACGCCGAGCAGGTCCGCCGGATCGCGCACTTGTGGTCGGACGTGCTGACCGCGCTGGCGGCGTATGCCCGGGGCCCCGGGGCCGGGGGATGGACGCCGTCGGATCTGGATCTGGTCCGGCTGGGGCAGTCCGAGATCGAGCGGCTCGAAGCCAGATATCCGGCGGTGCAGGATATCTGGCCGTTGACCCCACTGCAGGAAGGTCTGCTGTTCCACGCGCTGGCCGCCGAGGAATCGAGGGACGCGTATGTGGTGCAGTTGGTCCTCGAACTCCGGGGCCGGGTCGATCCGGAGCGGCTGCGGCGAGCCGGACAGCTGCTGCTCGACCGGCATGCGAATCTGCGCACCGCCTTCGTCACCGATATCGGACCGGTCCAGGTGGTCGACAGCGGTGTGGCGGCGCCCTGGTCGGAGCTCGACCTGTCCGGGTTGGACGACGACGCCCGAGCGCGCGACTGGGAGTTGCTGACGGCCGCGGACCGGGCGACCAGGTTCGACCCGGCACGCCCCCCGCTGTTGCGTTGGATGCTGGTCACCACGGGGCCGGGCAGTTACCGGCTGGTGCTGACCCAGCATCACCTGCTGCTCGACGGCTGGTCCACCCCGCTGCTCCTCCGCGAGTTGCTGGTGCTCTACGCCACCGACGGTGCCGTCGAGGTGCTACCCCCGGTCCGGCCCTACCGGGATTTCCTGGCGTGGCTCGGCGCGCAGGACCGGACCGCCGCGCTCGAGGCCTGGGCCCGCGTATTCGACGGCGCCGACGAACCGACCCTGGTGGCTCCGGCGGACCCCGGGCGCGACTACACCGGATCCCGTGACGTGACCGCCGAACTGACCGAGGAGCAGACCACGCGACTGGCCGGTCTCGCACAGGCCCGGGGGGTCACCCTCAATACGGTGATCCAGGGGGTGTGGGCGATCGTCCTGAGCGTGTTGACATCCCGCGACGATGTGACATTCGGGTCCACGGTCTCCGGGCGTCCCCCGCAGATACCGGGTATCGAAGCGATGATCGGGTTGTTCGTCAACACACTGCCGGTGCGGGTCCGGCTCGACCCCGCCGAGAGCGCGGGACACCTGCTGGAACGGATCCAGGCGGAGCAGGCGGGTCTGCTCGATCACCACCACGTGGGCCTGACCGATATCGAACATGCCGCCGGGCCGGGGGCGGTGTTCGACACGATGACGGTGTTCGAGTCCTATCCGGTCGACCGCGGCGGGGTGACCGCGGAAACCGATATCGCCGGCCTGCGGGTCGCCGACGTGACCGGTACCGACGCCGCCCACTATCCGCTGGGCGTGGTCGCCCATCTCGATACCCGGCTACACCTGCGCGTCAAGTATCTGCCCGGACTCTTCGACCACGACGCGGCGACCGCGATACTGCACCGGATACTGCGCGTACTGGACCTCGCTGTCGCAGAACCGGATCGGCCGCTGGGCCGGCTGGATCTGCTCTTCCCGGCGGAGTACCGGGAGCTGCTCTCGGTATCGGGTGATCCGGCGGTGACCGAGCGAGTCCTCCCGGACCTGCTGGCCGCCGGCCGGGACCCGGAGGCGGTCGCGGTGGTGTGCGGAGATCGCCGGTGGACCTACCGCGAACTCGACGCGGAATCGAATCGGCTCGCACGGTGCCTGATCGCCCGGGGCGCCGGACCGGAGACCGGTGTCGCGGTGGCATTGCCACGGTCGGTCGAGTCGGTGCTGGCGATCTGGGCGGTGGCCAAAACGGGGGCTGCGTTCGTTCCGGTCGACCCCGCCTACCCCGCGGGCCGGATCGAACACATGCTCACCGATTCCGGTGTCGCGGTGGGGATCACCTCGGGCCAGTGGCAGGATCGGCTGCCCGGCCGGGTACGCCGGCTGGTCCTCGACGAACCGGCGACGGCCGCGGAAGTCGCGGCCACGACGGCGACGCAGGTGACCGATGCGGAGCGAACACTGCCGGTGCGGGCCGATCAGGTGGCGTATGTGATCTACACGTCCGGCTCGACCGGGGTGCCCAAGGGTGTGGTCGTATCGCATCGAGGCTTGGCGAATCTGGTCGCCGAACAACAGTCGCGTTTCGGTATCGGGCCGGCCACCCGAGTTCTGCATGCGGCCTCGCCGAGTTTCGACGCGGCGGTCCTCGAACAGCTTTGCGCGTTCGCTTCGGGCGGACAGCTCGTGATAGCACCCCCCGACGCCTACGGCGGCGCCGAACTGTCCCGTATTCTGCGCCGCGAGCGCGTGTCCCATGCCGCGCTCACCCCCACGGTGCTGGGCACGATCGACCCGGCCGGGCTGGAGTGTCTGCACACCGTCGCGCTGGGCGGCGAGGTGCCGCCGCCGGAACTGGTGTCGCAATGGGCACCCGGCCGGACCCTGGTCAACACCTACGGTCCCGCGGAGGCCACGGTCGAAACCGATGCCACCGCGCCACTCGGGGCGGACACGGCGGTGACGATCGGCGGGCCGATCCGCGGGGTCGGGCAGGTCGTCCTCGACACCTGGCTGCGCCCGGTGCCGGTCGGGATCGTGGGCGAGTTGTACCTGTCCGGTCCGGGACTGGCCCGCGGCTATCGCAACCGGACGGGTACCACCGCGGCGCGGTTCGTCGCCGACCCGTTCGCGGAACCGGGGCAGCGGATGTACCGGACCGGCGACCTGGTGAAATGGGCGCGAAACCCCGATGGGAGCCTGGCACTCGAGTATGTCGGCCGGGCGGATTCGCAGGTGAAGATCCGTGGGTTCCGCATCGAACTCGGCGAGGTCGAATCGGTGCTGCGGGCCTGTCCGGGCGTGGCCCGCGCCGCGACGGCCGTACACCGTGACCCCGCCACCGGAGACCGGTTGATCGGATATCTGGTCCCCGAACCCGGCGCCGAGATAGATCCGGCGGCGACTCTCGCTCATGCCGGCGAGCGGTTGGCCTCCCATATGGTGCCCGCGCACGCGATGGTGCTCGACGCGCTACCGCTGACCGCGACCGGCAAACTCGACCGCGCCGCGCTCCCCGCGCCGGACTTCGCCGCGGCCCGGACCGTATCCCGGGCCCCGGTCACCGGGGCGGAGAAGACGCTGGCGCGACTGTTCGAGGAGGTACTCGGACTCGACGAGGTCGGTGCAGACGATTCGTTCTTCGCGCTCGGCGGCGACAGCATCATGGCCATCCAGCTGGTGACCCGCGCCAGGGCGGCGGGACTGGTGTTCTCGGCGGGCGCGGTGTTCGACCACCGCACGGTCGCCGGGCTGGCCCGGGTCGCGGTGCCCGACAGCGGTGCCACGGCACCGGCGCTTCCGGCCGAGCTCCCGGGTGGGGGCGTGGGCCCGGTGCCACTCACCCCGATCATGTGCTGGATGTTCGAACGCGGCAGCTTCGACCGCTTCTGCCAATGGGTCGAGCTGACCCTGCCGGCCGGTATCGACGCCGCCGGTATCGGCGCCACCGTCCAGGCGGTACTCGATCACCACGACATCCTGCGGGCCCGGCTGTACCGCGAACCGGGTCACCCGTCGGGCTGGGCGCTGCGCGTGGAACCGGCCGCGGTATCGGCCGCCGCACTCATCCGGCACGTGCCGGTGGACTCCGACCTCGGCAGCAGCGAGGTCGCCGCGCTCACCGAGGCCGAGGCGGACGCGGCGGCCGGCCGCCTCGATCCCGCCGCGGGCGTGGTGCTGCAGTTGGTCTGGCTGGATCCGGCAGGCCGGCCGGGCCGGTTGCTCGTCGTCGCACACCACCTGGTGGTCGACAGCGTGTCGTGGCAGATCCTCGTCCCGGACCTCGCCGCCGCCTGGGCCCAGGTGCGGGCCGGGCAACGGCCGCGCCTCGCGCCCGTCGGTACCTCGATGCGCCGCTGGGCGGACGCCCTGCACACCGCCGCCGGTGATCACAGCGAACTCGACTGGTGGCGCTCCACATTGGGCCCCGGGGATCCACCGCTGGGCCACCGGTCGATCGACCCGGCCGTGGATGTGCAGGCCACACTCGCCACCGCCCAGATCACGCTGTCCCCCGCGATCACCCACGATGTGCTCACCACGCTTCCCGGGGCCTTCCACGGAAACGTCGACGATGCGCTCCTGACCGGGCTCGCGCTGGCACTGACCCGGTGGCGGCACCGCCGCGGCGTCGTCGGCACCGACGCACTGCTCACCCTGGAGAGCCACGGCCGCCACGACACCGTACTTCCCGGGGCCGACCTCACCCGCACTGTCGGGTGGTTCACCACCACCTATCCGGTGCGGCTCGACCTGGCCGGTATCGATATCGACGATGCGTTCGCCGCCGGAGCCGCCGCCGCAGCGGCGGTCAAGTCGGTCAAAGAACAGCTCAGGCAGGTGCCCCGCCACGGAATCGGCTTCGGATTGCTGCGCTATCTCGACAGCGATACCGTCCGGGTGCTGCAGGCACTGCCCACCCCGCAGGTGAGCTTCAACTATCTCGGCCGATTCGACACACTGCCCGCGGCAGTACAGGGCGCCGAGTGGATGCCGGCCGGGGCGAGAGCCGCCGGCGGCGCGCAGAATCCGGACGCACCCGTAGCCGCCCTGCTCGGGATCAACGCGGCCACCACGAACACACCCGCCGGGCCGGCGCTCACCGCCGCCTGGGAGTACCCCACCGGCATTCTCGACCCGGTCGAAGTCACCGAGCTCATGGAACTGTGGCGCGACGCGGTGACCGCACTGGCCGCGCACGCGGCCCGGCCGGGCAGCGGCGGACTCACCCCGTCCGACCTCGATCTCCTCGACCTGGATCAGGCCGCGATCGACCGGCTGGAGGCCCGGCAGCCGGGACTGAGCGATATCTGGCCACTCACCCCCTTGCAGGCGGGGTTGCTTTTCCACGCCCAGCTGGCGGCCGGCGACCTCGACGCCTACGTGGTGCAGCTCTGCCTGGAGCTCGGCGGATCCGTCGACGCGGATCGTCTCCGGCGCGCCGTGCGGGATCTCCTCGGGCGGCATCCGAACCTGCGGACCGCCTTCGACCGCGACAGCGCCGGGGTGCCGGTCCAGGTGGTGCACCGGCACGTCGACGTACCCTTCACCCGGATCGGGCTGCCGGGACAGGATGAGGCGGCGATCGAACTCGAACAGATCACAGCGGCCGACCGCCGCGCCGGCTTCGACCCGGCCACCCCGCCACTGCTGCGACTGACGCTGATCGACCTCGCCCCGCAGCGGTATCGACTGCTGGTGAGCATGCACCACATCCTGATCGACGGCTGGTCTACACCTCTACTGATCCGGGAACTGCTGCAGCTCTACGTCGGCGACGGCGATCCCGCCCTGCTACCGGCCCCGGTACGCCCCTACCGCGACTATCTGTCCTGGTTGCGGGCACAGGACCGGGACGCGGCGGCCGACGCGTGGGCCCGGGCCTTCGACGGCGCGGTCGAGCCGACCCTGCTGGCGCCCGCCGACCGCGGCCGCCGGCAGACCGCGGCCGGGAGCGAGGTCCACCGGGAGCTGAGCGAAGACCGCACCGCGGCACTGGTCGCGGTGGCCCGGCAACAGGAGATCACGCTCAACACCATCGTCCAAGCCGCCTGGGCGATAGTGCTCGCGACCGAGACCGGCCGCGAGGACGTGGTGTTCGGCGCCACCGTTTCCGGCCGACCTCCGCAGCTCGAGGGCATCGAATCGATGGTCGGGTTGTTCGTCGACACGGTGCCCGTGCGGGTACGCCTCGTCCCCGAGGACACCCTCGCCCGGCTGCTGCGGCGTATCCGGACCGAGCAGACCGCGTTGCTCGACCATCACCACCTCGGGCTCGCCCGGATCCAGGATGTGGCAGGCCCGGGCGCGATCTTCGATACCGTGACCGTCTTCGAGTCCTACCCGATCGACCGGACCGGGCTGTCCGAATCCGCCGATATCGCCGGGTTGCGTGTCCTGGGCATCCACGGACACGACGCCGCGCACTATCCGCTCGGCCTGATCGTCGAACACGGCACCCGGCTGCGCCTGGGCTTCGAGTACCTCCCCGAACTCATCCCCGCGGAGCGGATCGAAGCACTCGCCGACCGAGTACTGCGAGTACTGCACGCCGTCGCAGAATGTGTCGACCTACCACTCACCCGGCTCCGGCTGCTGTCGCCGGCCGAGGAGGCCGCCCTGGTCCCCGTCCGGGGCCGGACCGGTGCGGCGCCGTCGGTGCTACCGCGGGTGCTCACCTCGGCGATGGCACCCGGCGCCGAAGCAGTGGCCGGCGACGGCGTATCCCTGACCTATCGCGAACTCGACGAGCTCTCGAACCGATGGGCACGGGAACTGCTGGACATCGGAGTCGGGCCGGAGTCGTTCGTGGCATTGGTGCTGCCGCGTTCGGTGGACGCCGTCGTCGCCGTATGGGCAGTCGCGAAAACCGGCGGCGCGTTCGTACAACTCGACCCCGCCGATCCGGACGACCGGATCACCCGGATCCTCACCGATTCCGGCGCCGCCACCGGGCTCACCTCGGCCGACGTGCGGCACCGGCTGCCGGACACGATCGAATGGCTCACCCTCGACAGCCCGGCCTTCGCGACGGCGACAGCCGCGGCATCACCGGCCGCGATCACCGATTCCGAGCGCACGACAGCGCTGCGCCCGCAGCACCCGGCGTATCTGATCTACACCTCGGGCTCCACCGGAACCCCGAAAGGCGTGGTGGTCACCCATGCCGGCATTGCGAATCTGGCCGCCGAAGCCCGGGAGCGGTTCGGTCTCACCTCCGCGGCCCGGGTACTGGCCGCCGCCTCCCCCGGTTTCGATGTCTCGATTCTGGAATGGCTCGGCGCCGCCGCCGCGGGAGCCACCGCGGTCCTCGCACCCGCCCGAGTGGTCGCGGGCGCCGAACTGGCCGCGGCGATCGAGGCCGGACACATCACCCATGCGGCGCTCACGCCGACCGTGCTCGCCTCGCTGGACCCCGGCACGCTCGGCACGCTCGAGACCCTGGTTCTCGGCGGGGAGACGTGCCCACCCGAGCTGGCAGCCCGATGGACCACGGGTCATACCCTGATCAACACCTACGGGGCCACCGAGACCACGATCATGAGCTGCGCCGCCGCGCCGCTGCGCACCGCGCCGGCGGCTCCCCTTCCGATCGGCGGCCCGATACGGGGCTTCACCGCCGTCGTGCTCGATCGCGGCCTGCGTCCAGTGCCGACCGGAGCGGTCGGCGAACTGTACCTGTCCGGACCGGGTCTCGCCCGGGATTACCACCGGCGCCCTGCCACCACTGCCGCCTGCTTCGTCCCGGATCCGTACGGACCGCCCGGCACCCGGATGTACCGGACCGGCGACCTGGTCGCCTGGAATGCCGACGGGTCACTGCGGTACGTGGGTCGTAGCGACCGGCAGCTCGAGATCGCGGGCAATCGCGTCGAACCCGGTGAGGTCGAGGCCGCCCTGCGTAGCGGCACGGATATCGCCCAGGCCGCCGTCACGGTCCACGACCGGGGTGACGGCACCGGCAGGCTCGTCGGATACGTCGTTCCCGACCCCGGCACCACACCGGATATCCCGGCCCTGACCAACTATCTCGCGACGCGGCTGCCCACCCACATGATCCCGGCCGCCGTGATCGCCCTCGACCGGCTCCCGCTCACCGCCACCGGCAAGCTGGACTACCGGGCACTCCCCGCGCCCGCCCGGCCGTCCGCGGTGTACCGGCCGCCGGACACGCCACTCGAGGCCACGGTGTGCGAGGCCTTCGCCGGCATCCTCGAGCGGGAACGGGCCGGTGCCGACGACAACTTCTTCGACCTCGGCGGCAACTCATTGGAGGCGGCTCGGCTGGCGGCGCGATTGAGCGAAACGACCGCTGCCGACGTGCCGCTGCACTGGGTGTTCACCGATCCGACTCCACAGGCGCTGGCCCGTCGCATCGAGCTCCGCCACCGCGGTGACGACGACGAGCCGGCACCCGAGAACGCGCTCGCGGTATTGCTTGCGCTGCGCGGCACCGGGCACGGCCCCCCGCTGTTCTGTGTACACCCCGCCATCGGCCTGGCCTGGGGCTTCAGCGGGCTGGTGCACTATCTCGATTCCGAGGGCCCCGTCTTCGGGCTGCAATCTCCGGCGCTCACCGAACCCGATACGCAGTTCGCCACCCTGGACCGGCTCGCGGCCCGCTATGTCCGGGAGATCAGGGCCGTCCAGCCACACGGTCCGTATCACCTGCTCGGCTATTCGCTCGGCGGCACCATCGCCCACGCGATCGCCGTCCGGTTGCGCCGGGACGGCGAGCAGGTGGCGACGCTGGCCATGATGGACACCCGCGTCGTCACCGCCGACAGCGTCCGCGCGCCCACGCCGACCATCGGAGAGATGTTGACCGAGGCCGGCGCCGCCGAGCCGGACTCCGCCGAACTCACGATGGCGGCCGCGGCCGAACTGCTGCACCGGCACGGGGGACTCGGCACCCTCCTGACCGAAGAGCACCTCATCCGACTGCACCGCGACTACACCCGGCTGGTCGACCTGACCTGGCACCATCGGCCCGGCCTCTTCGACGGTGACCTGATCTATTTCAGCGCCGCGCCGGAAGACACGAACGACGGCGTCGCACCGGCACTCGCGTGGACCGACCACATCACCGGCCGGATCACCGAACACCGTATTCCGATCCGGCACGAACAGATGACCGCCCCTGACGCACTGCGCGCAATCGGACTGGTCCTGACCCAGCACTTCCACTCCGTCCGGACTTCTTCGTCGCCCGGCCCCGACACCAGCAAGGACACCGATCATGACCACCGACCGAGCCATAGGTAGACGCTCCGGAATCGAACCCGCCAGCCTGTTCGCGCCCGATCCGGTGAGCGCCGCCATCGAACACCCCCGCACCACCGAACTCCGGCGGTGGACCATCGATTACCTGTGCCGACCTCATCCGGACCTCGGCCGCCACGGCCCCGTCTGTCCGTATATGAGCCACGCCGTCGAGCGCCGGTTCATCTGGGCGGCGTTCTTCGACGGTCCCCGGATCGATATCGAACGTATCGCCGGCATCGTCGACGATCTCTACGAACTGTTCCCCACCCTGCAGCCCACGAAAGAGCCGGACGCCCGCTTCAAAGCCATCCTCGCGGTCTTCCCCGATCTCACCGATTACACCGGTATCGAGGCCGTCCAACGCGACCAGAAGACCCGTTTCGTACACGAGGGCCTGATGCTCGGGCAGTTCTATCCGGGCTGCACTGTCGCCGGGCTGCACAATCCGGCTTTCCCGGCCCTCGATTCGCCACTCCCCCTGCTCGCCGTCCGACACATGGTGTCCACCGACTTCCTTTTCCTCGACACCAGCCATGAATGGATCGACATATACCTCCGGATCTTCGCCCCGGCCATTCCCGAATTCATCACTTCGGCCATGGCCGACCGGCTCGTGCACGACCCCGCTGTCCCGGAAGCCGATCCGCTCACCTCGAAACCGGTCGGCGCGCACAACGGTGCGCCGCGGCCGCCGTGATCACCGGGCCCGTCCGCACCGCCGGCCTATGCGCGGCCGGCACCCCCACTACACCGGCCGCGCCCCGTTCCACACTGCGGAAAGGTACCGCGGTTGTTCCAAGTGCTGCTCGAGCTCTTCGGGGAGATCGGGAAGCACCAGACCATAGGTGGCGGCCAGATCGGCGGGTGCCGCGGCCTGCACCGACCAGCCGTGCCCGCTCAGCCACTGTTGCGGGTCGGCCCTGTCGTCGGAGTAGAACAGTTCGGCCGGGTCGATATCGCCGAACGGATTCTTGTCGAGATACTTCGTTTCGATGCGGGCGAAATTGCCGCTCGCCGACCCGGCAGGGACGCTCTCCACCGCGATCCGGCTACCGGCCGCGCTCAGTCCACCGATATGCGTGAACAGTGCGTCCTGAGCCGCCCCGGGCAGGTACGGCAGCAGCCCTTCGGCCGACCATGCCGTGGGCGCGGCGGGATCCGCTCCGGCTGCCGTCAGCGCGGCCGGCCAGTCGGCGCGCAGGTCCACGGCCACCGTACGGCGTTCGGCGCGCGGTATCGCCCCGTGTTCGGCCAGCACCCGGTTCTTGAACTCGAGCACTTCGGGTTGATCGATCTCGTAGACCACGGTTCGAGGGGGCCACTCGAGCCGATAGGCTCGTGCGTCCAACCCGGCGGCGAGTATCACCACCTGTGCGATTCCGCTCTCGGCGGCCGACAGGAAGAAATCGTCGAAGAATTTGGTCCGCAACCCCATGAATCCCGGTACGAGCGGGGCACCGGCAAGGGTCGGCGGATCCGCCAGTATGTCCAGGAAGTGTGGCTCACCGGCGGCGCGGACGAACAATTCCGCGTAATCGTCGCGAATGAGCGGATCCGGCAGAGCCGATTCCAGCGCTCGGAATGTCGCCACCCCCAACGCGGTGAGCCCTACACCGGTGACGATATCCCACCTATCTCCTTCGGTGCGCACGACGAAACCTCCCGATCGAATCGGTGGATACGGACACGACGAATTACGCGCGAGAAGAGCACATCATTTCTGCCGCGGGCCCGAAGCGGAACCGCGGGCGGATGAGACCGGCCACCGACGATTCTACGTCCGGAAAGGAGGTCCGGCCGTCCGGCCGGGAATACGACGGCGTGGCCCGGCACGCCCCGGCCAGGAACGTCGCGCGCTGTTCGGGGCCGGGCGCGATGCCCGGCCCGCGGGGCGCTGGATAGCTCCAGGACAGCAGACGATCATCGACCCTTGTCGCCGACGGCCCGCGCGGTGAGTTCGCCGCGCCGGCGCTGCCGGTACTCCCGCGGCGTCTCTCCCGTCGCCTCTTTGAACGCGGTGGAGAACCACGAGGCGTTGAACCCGCACCGGGCGGCCAGATCACCGATCGGCACCTCGGAGCAGGCGGGATCCGAGAGGAACGAGCACGCGGCACGCAGGGCCTCTTCGCGCCGCAGATCACGGAAGGTGATCCCACTGCGGGCCAGGATGGCGCGCACCTGGCGGGGCGACCAACCCAGCGCCGCGGCGACGGCGGGCAGTCGGACGTCCCGGTGGCCGATATGGGTGCGCACATATCGCCGCACCTGTTCGGTCACCTCACCGTGCTGGCCCCGCTGCGGGCTCACCTCACCGACCGACAGCATGCACAGCAGTTCCCCGATACGACGGCACACCGCGTCGAACTCGCCCTCCGACAGCGCCGCCTGCTCCGCGTGGGTGCTGCGGATGAGCGTCCGGGTGATCCGGCCGAGCCCCGAGGACATATCGAGCTCCGCGTTGCGCGTCACGAAAGAACCTGTGCGGTCTTCTATTTCCTCGCGCGACACCTGGAACGCGTAGGCGGACGATCGCGGGATGTGGAGATGACACACCGTATCGAGTATGGTGACGGCGCCCCGACCGGGACCGGCACCGGTGACACTGCCGTCTCGGTACCGGACCGTGTAGGTTCCTTGCTCGGGAACGACGACCCAGTAGAAATCGTCGCCCGCGACCCGGCGGATATGTGGCCGGGTCCGGCTCGAGGTCCGCGACCCGCGTTGATCCCAGCGCAGTAGCCGGTAGCCGGCGCTCTCCTGCACCGACATCGTCGCGCTCCACCGGTCGGGTTCGTGGTACTCGTGGTCCATCGGCATCAGGTTGTCGGCGATGGTGGTCCACGATGCCGAACTCCGCGCAGTCACACTGTAGAACTCCACAGTCCCGTCCTCGACAATGCTCCGGCGGGACCGGCCGGCCGGTGGGCTGCGGTCACCGCGGCTCGCCGAGCGAGACCGGTATGGACAGCGGCCCGATGGTGAAAAACGATGGGGTGTAGGGTACCTCGTCCGGGTCGATGGCGAGTCGCAGATCCGGCAGCCGCCGATACAGCGATGCCAGCGCCAGCCGCCCCTCGAGCCGGGCGAGCCCCGCACCGATGCAGTAGCGCGGACCATGCCCGAAGCCCAGATGCCCGGCCCGCTGGGCACGGGTGATATCGAACCGGTCGGCCGTTTCGCCGTACTCCGCGGGATCGATTCCGCACGCCTGGTACACCACGCCCACCGCGTTGCCCTTCGGAATCGCCACACCCGCAATGGTCACATCTGTCAGGGTGAACCGCCAACTGGTCATCATCACCGAATGGCGGTAGCGCACTGTCTCTTCCACGACATCGGCCCACCGATCACCCGCTTTCGCCAGGCGGAGCTGCTCGGGATCCCGGGCCAGCGCGAGAATCGCATACCCCAGCATGTGAACGGTGGTCTCGTGACCTGCGACGAGCATGATCCACAGGACCGCCACCAACTCCTCGGTGGTGAGCCTGTCGTCGCGCTCCCGCGCCTGTACCAGACCCGAGGTGAGATCGGTCCCCGGTTCCCGCTCCTTGCGCTCGACCAGGTCGTACAGATAGGCCTGCAGCCCGTTCTGCGCCGCGAAGGCCTCCTCCGGAGAACTGTTGTGCGCCAGCAGAGTTGCCGTCCAGCCACGCAAACGGCCGCGATCCTGTTCGGGGACACCGAACAGTTCGCAGATCACCGCCATCGGCAGCGCTTCGGTGAAGGCGGGCACCAGATCGACCCCGTCGCCGGCGGCGATCACCCCGTCGAGGAGTTCATCGATGATCGCCTGGATCCGCGGCTCCAGCGCCAGCACCCGGCCCGGCGTGAACGCCTTACCGATCAAACCGCGCAGCCGGCGATGGTCACCGCCGTCCTTGGTGGACAGATGTTCGCCCTGGACCACCGCGCGCAACGGCCAGTCCTGGGGAATCGCTCCGTTGTGCAGGGCGGGCCAATGCTTGGGATCCCGGGCGAACGTGGTGTTGTCACCGGCGAGGACTTCGCGTACGGCCGCGTAGGTCAGCGCCAGGTAGCCGGGTACGCCGCCGGGGAATTCGACCTCGACGACGGGCGCGGTCTCGCGCAACCGACGGCACGTCTCGAGCGGATTCTCGTTCGCAGCGGGGAAAGCGGGAAGTGTGGTCGACACGTGCATTCCTTTCGACAGGCCCGGAGGTCACCGGATACTCGCCGAGGAGTATCGCGCTCCGGCGCCCCGGCCGACGACCGCGCGGCCCGACTGTGCCCCGAACCCGAAGAAGGTGGTCGATAACCCGAAATACCTGCCGCCGAGATGGATACCGCCCGGGCCGGGCCGGCTACCCGCAACGGAACACGAGTGAGCGCGCCACCGGCTGTGCGAGCACCGGCTCCCGGCCGTTACCACCCACCGCCTCGTCCGGCCGAGGGTTCGGTCCGGGGCCGGTCAGGACGCCGTCACCGGCCGGACGAGCGGTCTCCCGGCCGGGAGATCATCGCGGGACCGACCCTGTTCGGCGATGTAGTGCGGCTCTATGCTCCACATGTGGCCGCGGTCGACCGTGTCGAGCTACTGCTGATAGAGCCCGCGTCGCGTACCGGACGCGAGCGAGGACGGCCGCTGCCTACTCGTCCTCGAGATCATAGGGAGGTCGGTGAAGGTCCCCCCTGAGCACGCTGCTCGCGGTCCTGATCGGCGGGGCACTGCTCGGACTGGTCGGCGCGTTGGTGGCCATCCCCGTCGCGGCCGCCCTGCACCTGATCGCCCAGGAGGTGCTTTTTCCACGCCTCGACAAGGCATGAGGCACGAAGTGCCGTTTCCTCGACAACTCTGCCGTACCGATGGATCGGTGCCGTTCGGTGATCACGACCGGCTCGACCCCGGCGGAGATATCGGCCGGCACCGACACCGGGACGCCCGGCACCGCCGCGGTGACCTCGCGGAAGACTCGACGTGGCGCGCCACGCGGGTCGCCGCTATGTCGCGGCCGCGCCGGCGCCCACGGTCTCGGGCCGCGAGGCGGGTTTCCGCAAACGGCCGACGATGAATCCGGTCGCCGCGAGCGCACCGGCGATGGGCCACTCGACCGCTCCCGCGATGGTGAGCGCACCGAGCCCGCCGTAGTAGAGATAGCGGGTGGGCAGGGACAGCTCGACCGGCCCCGCCTTCATCTTGATGCCCTGGCCGGGAATCGCGACCTTTGCGTCGAAGAAGGGCAGGGCCAGTGTGGCCGCGGGTGCGGCCTCGGTGGTGGGCTGCCCGGGCGGTTTCTCCCGGGACCCGGAGGTCTTCTCGCTGGTCGATCCGCCGGCGTCGGCCGCGGCGGCCCGGCCGGTACTGTTCGTTTTACCTTGTGAGGGCACGGGACACGATCCTCTCGTCGTCGAGAACTACCGGTTCCGGCCTCCCCGGCGCGCGCCGGAGAGGTGTGACAGCGAGCGTGAACGTCATCGATGATCGCGCTCCGGTGGGGCGGAAGGCAACCGATCGACACGATCGATCAACTCCTCGGTGCGCCGGGCGAACCACGCCGGGGAGAGCACGACCATCGCGGTGGCGGCGGTGACCGCCGTGAGCACACCGGCCCAGGCCACCGGCCCCAGCGGCGTGCACCCGAAGAACTGGCTGACGCCGGGTATCTCGACGACGGCCACGAGCACGGCCGCACTACCGACCGCCGTGGCCACCACAAGCGGATCATCGTGCCGCAGTACCAGCGTCTGGGCGAGTTGGGCGCCGACCAGTGCCGTCAACCCCATGGTCGCGGACCGCCGCCGGGTACCCGGCGTCCATCGACCGATCGCCCACGCGGCGGTCGCCGCGGCGGCGGTCGCCGCACCACGACGGACTATCGCCTCGACCAATGGGCGGCCGAGCGAAGGAGCGGGTGTGGACAGAACCGCATCCGGATAGCCCGTACCGGACGCGGCCGTCCCCGCCGCGGCCGCGGGACTCGGCGGTGACACAGCGATGGCGAGCGCCGGGAACATATCCGTGAGCAGGTTGACCAGCAGGAGTTGCCGGGTACTGACCGGGGCGCCGCCGCGGCCGAGTGCGGTGCCGAGGATGGTGAACACCACTTCGCCCGCATTGCCGCCGAGCAACAGGGTCAGGGCATCGCGGACACCGATCCACATATTGCGGCCTTCGACGAGAGCGTCGAGCAGGGCGGTGAGGTTCTCGCCGGTCAGAACCATATCGGCGGCCTCGCGGGCGGGCGAGGAACCGCGCCCGGTCACCCCGATACCGGCATCGGCCATCCGGATCGCGGCGGCGTCGTTGGCGCCGTCGCCGACCATGGCGACCACCCGCCCGCACTGTTGCAGGGCCGCGATCACCTGCACCTTCTGCTCCGGGCCGACCCGCGCGAAAACCTGCGCCGAGGCCGCCAGTTCGGCGCGGCCGTTCTCGTCTGCGGCGGCCAGTTCGGCGCCGGTGACGACCCGGGCGTCGGCCGGGAAACCGAGTTGGCGTGCGATGGCGCGGGCGGTGACGGGGTGATCCCCGGTGATCAGCGCGACGGCGCAGTGAGCGGTGGCCAACTGCTGCAGGAGGGGGCGCGCCGAATCGCGGACGGTATCGGCGAGACCGACGTACCCCGCGATGGTCAGATCGGTCGCCAGTTCCTCGATCCGGTCCTGATCGAAACGCGTCCCGTTCCCGATCGAGTCGAGTTCGCACTCGGCGACGGCGAGCACCCGCAGGCCCTGATCCGCCAGGTGGTGGACGAGCGCATCCGCTGCGTCCCGGCCGGAGGATCCGCTGTCGAACCGGCAGCGTGGCACGATCACCTCCGGGGCGCCCTTGAGCACCAACCGGGCCGAGGTGCCCGGTCCGCCGTCGCCATCGACGATGACGGCCGCCGCGTAGCCGCGGCACGATTCGAAGGGCAGCTCCGCGATCACGGTCGGCTCGGGACCGTTCTCCGGCAAGCGGGCGGCCGCGGTGAGGACTGCCTCGTCCGTGGCATGGGTATGCCCCTCCCCCGTGTGCGGACGGGGGCACGCCCGCCCGGCGGCCCGCACCACCGCGGCCGCCGCCGGGTCGGTGATCTCCGGATAGCCGGCACCCGGCAAGAAATCCGGTGGCACCGCCGTCACGACGGCGAGCCGGTTCAGTGTCAACGTGCCCGTCTTGTCGAAGCAGACGGTGTCGACCCGGCCGATGGCCTCCAGTGCCCGGGGCGCCCGGACCAGCACCCCCAGTTTCGACAACCGGCGGGCGGCTGCCAGCTGGGCCATGGTCGCCACCAGCGGTAGCCCTTCCGGAACGGCTGCCACCGCGATTGCCACCCCGTCGGCCACCGCCCGGCGCAGCGGTCCACGACGCACCAGCGACAAACCGGTGACCACCGCGCCGCCGGCCAGCGTGAGCGGCAGCACCCGGCCGGTGAGATCGCGCAGCCTGCCCTGGACCCCGGTCGCCGGTGCCACGCCGGACACCGTGGAGATCGCGCGATTGGCCACCGTGGCCGGACCGGTGGCCACGACGATCGCGCGGGCCCGCCCGGCGACTATCGTGCTGCCCTGGAACAGCATGCTGGCGCGTTCCGCGGCGTGGCCTGCCACCGGTTCGACATGTTTGAGCACCGGCACCGACTCGCCGGTCATCGACGACTCGTCGACCTCGAGATCGTCGGCGACCAGCAGCCGGGCATCGGCCGGCACCACATCCGGCGCCCGCAGCTCGAGAACATCACCGGGCCGCAGCCGGGTCGCGGGGACGACACTGAACCGGTCGGAGGTCCGCGCCGCTTCCAATCGGTTCTCCGTGGCCGCTTTCGGAACGACGACCCGGCGGACGGCCTGTTCCTGTTCGGCGAACAGGGCCGCCGCGGCGTCCTCGGCGCGTAGCCGCTGGATACCGCTGACCAGCGCGTTGACGCTCATCACGCCCGCGACCAGCAGCGCATCCACATTGCTGCCCAGGATCGCGGCGGCCGCGGCCCCGATGGCGAGGACCGGAGTGAGCGGATCGCTCAGTTCCCGGCGTGCCGCCCCGGCCAGCCGGCCCAGCAGTGCTGTGGGGACGCGCAGTCGTTCGCCCACCACGCTGTGCGACAGGACGGAGACCCTCCGGCGCCAACCCGGCGCGGGGTTCGGAATCGGTGCCCGACGGCCACGGAGGACTCGCGCGTACACGATCGCGGGATCGAGTGCGTGCCAGGGGGTGAGCGGTTGCGGGGGCGGGTCCGGTGACCGCACCACCCGCTGCGCGGCCAGCCCGCACAGGATCCAGGCGGTCGCACCCGCGGCGTCGACCGGAGCCAGCCACCGTCCCGGCCCGAGCCGGCTCCGCCGGCCGGTTTCCCCGGTCACCACGAGCAGGCCCGCCAGAGTGCTACCCGCCTTGGCCAGGCGCACCGCGGTGTCGACCGCCGGGCGCGCGGCCACGACCGCCGCGAGCACCCGGACAGCGTCGGCGAGGTCCGCGCCGGTGACGAGGTCGGCGGTCCACGGTGCCGCTGCCGCGCGATCGTCGACGGCGACGCCGATATCGGCGAGCGCCAGGGCGGCCAGGGTATCCACCGCGTCGGCGTCCGGATGCAACGACGAGATCAGCAGCACCGGGCCACGGTCGGCACGCAGTTCCCGGACGAGGTCGAGCAGACCGGTACCCGGGTCGTAGGCGGCGGTGACGGAGGCGCCCAGTTCCTCGGTGCCGGCCACATTGCGCAGCACCACCCGCGCACCGGTACGCCGGGCGGTCTCGATCAGCGGAACGGCGCAGGGGTCGAGCTCCCACCCGATCGTCACGGTGGCGACCACCGCGCCGTCGGCCAGCAGGTCGGCACGGTCGGTCCCCGGCACCGTGGAACCCGCAGGTTCGTGCCACCGCAGGCCGGCGGTGTCGAAACCGGTCTCGTCGGCGGACGCGGGGATATGCTCACCGTGCAGCAGGGCATCGGCGATCTCGAAGATCCGTCCCCGTCGCCACCCCGGCGCCGAGACCTCGACCTCGAGCACGGCCCTGGTTTCGCCACGCAGTGCCGCGCCGTCGATGACAACCACCCGGACCTGGTCGAGTCGACGCAGCACCCCCGGGTCCAGCACCAATGAGCCCGCCTTGGCCAATCCCCGGCCGAGCACGAGAGCGTAGGCCTCCCGGCCCATATGCGCCGCCTTCGGAATGCCGGCCAGCAGCGTATCGGCGATATCGTCGGCCGTACCGCCCCCGAGCAGGGTGCCCGCGGCCGCCACGAGCGATCCGTTCGCGGCTTGATCGGCGTACTCCTCGACCGGGCCGGTCGCCCCGGTGGCGACCGTGTCCTCGGCCGCGGGGCGGAGATCCGCGCCGGCCTGCTCCGCCGCGAAGAGCGCGGCGGGAGCCGGGCCGCGCGGCCGGGTGGCGGCCGCGAGCCCGGGTTCACGCTCGCACCAGGCCCGCCGGCGCGCCAGCGCCTCGGAGATCTGGGCGGTTCGCGCGACGAGATCCAGCAGTGGCGCGGCGGGCGCCAGACCGAGCCCGTGCGCGGTGGCGGAGAACATGGTCGTCAGCAGATCGGTGCCGGCTCGTCCGAGCTTGGACTCCAGCAGTGCGACGATCCGCGGCTGATGGTTGATCACCGCCGCGGCGGCCCGGGCGGCCCGCGGCGCCCGGGGAAACCGGCCCAGCCATCCGATCACCGAGGTACCGATCGCCAGGACATCGGCCACCGCGGCCACCACCGGAACGGCGACCGCCATGGGGTCCCCGGGATCGGTTGCCGGCCCGCGGTATTGCGCTCTCGGCTCCTGCCCGGCACTCGGCAGGCCGGTGGCGGGGCGGATCATCCGGCGGATCTCGTCCGGATCAGCGGCCTCCGCCAGTTCGATCACCAATCGCCCGAGTATGTCCTCGACGTGCGCGGACACGACACCGGGCCCGGCGGCGACGAGCCGTTCGAGCTCCGCGGCGTCCTCGGCGCCGTTCGCCCCCGGCAGGACCCGGTCGAGATCGATGTGCAGTCTGCGTCCGGACGCCCACACCGGCGCGACACCCGCCTCGTCCGTGCCACCGCGCGGTGGACCGCCGAGTACCACGCGGGCCCAATCGCGGACCGGCCCGACCGCCGGACCCACGAGCGCCGGCGCGACCAGCGCCGTAGCGGATCCGATACGGACGGTCGACGCCATCGCCCCTGCCGCGAGCCGCGCGAACCCACCGAGATCGATTCCCCGCATGCGCTCAGGCTTCCCGAGTGATCGGTCGATGCATTCGGGCGAGTGTAGGCGGGGGAAAGGGCCGTCCAGGTGGCGCGCGCCGCACGTTGCGGTATCGGAACCCAACTGTGCGCACAGCGCGCGGATCACTGATCGGCGCCGAGTCGTCTCACCCCCCGGGCCGCGGCCCCGAACCGTTCCGGTCGGTGATGTGGTCGAAGTGGACGAGCAGGTGCCGGGGTCCGCGGAAGATCTGGCTGCGCCGGTATGGCGGCGGATCGACGACCAGGCCGGGAGCGACCATGCGGCGTACGAGAGTTTCCAGTGCGAGGTTGACCTCGAGTCGGGCGAGCGGACCGCCGATACAGGTGTGGATGCCGCTGCCCCAACCGAAGTGCTCGTTGTCGGGGCGTTGCATATCGAAGCGGTCCGGGTCGGCGAAGCGGGCCGGGTCGCGGTTGGCGGCAGCGTAGACCAGGTGCACCGCGGCCCCCTTCGGGATGGTGATGCCGGCGATATCGATATCGGCGGTGGTGCTGCGGCTGGGGAAGAACTGCACGGCCGCCTGTAACCGCTGGACCTCTTCGATCGCGCGCGGGATCAGCTCCGGCCGGCTGCGTACACGCTCGTAGGCCCCCGGATTGCGCAGCAGGGTCAGCACACAGTTGGAGATCGTGTTGACCGTCGAGTCGTGGCCGGCGACGAGCAGCAACCTCGCGTTGGACAACACCCGCTCGATGGGCATGGGACCGCCGGGGCCGTCGTCGTGGATCATCGCGGACAACAGACCCGGCCGGGGCTCGCGCCGCATGCGCTCGATCAGATCGGTCAGATATCGCGTGAGCGCGACACGGCCGGCGCGCGCCTTTTCGGCGCGAATTCTGCCTTCGGCGGTGGATGCGTCCGGACCCAGATCCGTACCGGTCAGCATGTCGTGGATCCAGACATGGAAGGTGGGCTCGTCGGCGATCGGGATCCCGAGGATCTCGCAGATCACCGTCACCGGCACCGGGTAGGCGTAGTCGTCGACCACGTCCAGCCGGGTCCGGCCACCGGCGGCGATACCGTCGAGCAGTTCGTTGCACAGCCCGACGATGCCGGGTTCCGCGCCCGGGATGACATCGGGTGCGTGCGGTGGCCCGAAGTGGCGCATCACCTGGCGGCGCGCCCGACCGTGCTCGGGGGGATCGGTCACGATGATGCTCGGTACCTGGTCGTACGCCGGCTCGTCCCGGGCGCCGGGCTCCGGACCGGGGCCCGCCGCGAGGGCAGCGCCCAGGGGGCTGCGGGAGATATCGGAGCTGACCCTGGGGTCGTGCGCCAGGGCCAGCACTTCCCAATAGCCGGTCACCACGTACTGATCGTCGGCCACTCGCGCGACCGGGGTCCGGCGCAGTTGGTCGAAAAACGGATACGGGTCGGCGCGGTGTTCGTATCTCATCGCCTCTGCCCAGGCAGTTGCGGCAGTCATGCCTGCTCCCTTGGTCAATGGAACTCGGCGCACCGGGAGGTGGGGTCGTGGCCGGTCAGCACCACATCGGGGATTTCGGTCGGCACGCGCGGATCGGGGAAGCGGGCCGGTACCGGGATCGGGTCGGAGGCCCGGTCGTAGCCCGGTGCCGGCGGCGGGAAGGGCGCTGAGCGTTCGATCATCGCCGCGTAGTACTGCAGCCACTTACCGTGATCGAAGGTCACCGCCCCGACGGTCCGGCCCCGGTGGCCGTAGACCGCGGCGAAACGATAGTCGCCGGGACAACCCTGGGTGAACACGATCTCATCGGCGAAGGAGCACACCCCGACTCCCTTGATGTTGACTCCGAATTGGGCCGACCAGTATGAGGGCAGCGGCAGATGCGGTCGCCGCTCGGTCTCGAGGCTGAGCATATTGTTCGCCGCGACCTGTGCGCCGCACACGGCGTTGTCCCAGTGTTCCATCGAGATGAACTGGTACTCGTACAAAACATGTGGCTGGCGCGCGACGTCCCCGGCGACGAAGATGTTGTCGGTCACCACCCCGTTGATATCGAAGGCCCGACAGCCCGCGTCGCAACCGACTCCCCAGAAACCGGCGGCCAACCGGGCCCCCGCCAGCCATTCGACATTGCGGATCGACCCCAGCGACGCCACCACCACATCGGCTTCCACCGTGGTCCCGTCCGACAGCCGGGCACAGCGCACCTGCCCGTCGGCGTCGCCGTCCAGCGCCTGCACCGATACTCCGGTACGGAGGTCGACGCCTGCGTCGCGCTGCATCCGCCCGGTGATATCGGCGACGACCCCGCCCAGCGGTCCGGCCAGCGGGCCGCCGCCGCGTTCGGTGACGGTCACCGGAAGCCCCAGCGCACAGCACACCGAGGCGATCTCCGAGCCGACGAATCCCGAGCCGACGACGAGCACCCGCTTCGGGCCCTCACGCAACGCCGCCTGTAATCGGGCCGCGTCATCGCAAGTGCGCAGGGTGAATACCCCCTGCAGCGCGCCCTCGTCCGGGTCCGGCCAAGGCCGTGCCCGGACGCCGGTGGCGATCAGCAGCCGGTCGTAGGGCACCGTGTCTCCGGTGGCCAGCAGGACCTGCCGGTTCACCCGGTCCAGGCCGGTCGCGGCCACACCCAGCCGCCAGTCGGCATCGACAGCACGCATCCGGGGCAGTTCGGTGTGATCGGCGCGGACCCGGCCCCCGAGGACTTGTTTGGACAACGGCGGCCGGTCGTAGGGCTGGTGCGGTTCGTCACCGATGAGGGTCAACGGCCCGCGGAAACCTCGCTCCCGCAAAGCCTCCGCGGCGCGGAGCCCGGCCAGTGAGGCCCCCACGATCACAATGCGACCCTCGGCCCGAAACGCCCTGACCAGGTCGGTGACCAGCGACGCGGCGCTCACGGCGCCGGCCCCTGCCCGCCGGGGGTGTAGCTTTCCACCAGGATCGCCTGTACCGGGCACGCCGCGGCCGCCCGCAGTACGCGGAGACGCTGCGCGTCATCCGGGTTGGGATCGTAGGACAGCGCCTCTTCACCCAGCAGTTCGAATACCTCCGGCGCCAGCGGAACACATTGCGCGTACCCCTGGCACCGGTTCAGGTCGACGACGATGCGCATGATCGAGCTCTCATCCGAGCCGTGTCCCGATATGGCCCTCGGAAACGCCGCGGGCGGTAGGAAATGCGCACGCCCGCCGAAACGACGTGCACGTCCGGTGGACGGTCACGCCCGAATATCAGTGCCGGATGGACACCTCACCGAGCGTTCGAACACCCGATACCGCGGCCCTGTCGATCCGCCGACCGGCAACCACCCGCTGTCTACAGTCTCCCACACACCGCGCTGTTCGATGCCGCCTTTCCAGTTGTCCCGATCGCAGGTGCACACCGCGGTGATGCGGGAAGGAGACAACACGCGACGGCGCGGCGGCGGGCCGGACCACCCGCGACGCCGCTGCGACGAGGAGCCGGCCGAGCGCTGGTGGCGTAGCCCTCGCGACGTGGGCGGCGACCGGCCGGTACCGGAGCTCGCCGGTTCAGCGGGCCGGATACTTTCCGGGGGTGAGCAGCCCGGACTCGTAGGCGAGGACGACGAGCTGTGCGCGATCCCGGGCGCCCAGCGCCGCCAGCAGACGGCTCACATAGGTGCGGGCCGTGGCCGGGCTCAGATGCAGACTCGCACCGATCTCGCTGTTGCTCTCCCCCATACCGACGCGCGCGAGTACCTCTCGTTCCCGTTCGGTCAGCCCGGCGATGAGCTCGGGACGGGTCGCGCCGAGATCCCGGGCCACACGGTCGACGAGGGTGCGGGTGATCGACGGGGAGAGCAGTGAGTCACCGGCGGCAACGGTGCGGATCGCGGCGCGCAGTTCGGCGGGACCGATATCCTTGAGCAGATAGCCGACGGCGCCCGCCCGGATCGCCGCGACGATATTGTCGTCCTCGTCGAAGGTCGTCAGCATCACCACTCGCACACCGTGCAGCGCGGTATCGGCGGCGATCTGCCGGGTGGCCCGGATGCCGTCCGATACGGGCATTCGGATATCCATCAGCACCACATCGGGCCGGTGGTGGCGCACCGCGGCCACTCCGTCCGTGCCCGTCGCCGCCTCGGCGACGATGCCGATATCGCCGTCCCGTTCGGCCAGCGCCCGTAGACCGGTGCGTACGAGTTCCTGATCGTCGACGACCACCACGCGGATCATCGGCTCACCTCGATCGGGATGCGGGCCTCGACACAGAAGCCGGAGTCGGTGTCCGGACCGGCGGTGAGGGTACCGCCGAGCAGCCGTACCCGTTCCCGCATTCCGGCCAGCCCGTGACCGCGGCCGCCGCCGGCCGGTGCCTCTGCCGCGACTGTGCCGTTGTCCCTGATCGTGACCCGCAGTACGGCATCTTCGATTTCGACAGCGACATCGGCCCGCGTGGCCCGGGCGTGGCAGATCACATTGGTGAGCGCCTCCTGCACCACGCGATACGCGGTCGCGTCGAGCTGTGGCGGCAGCCGGTCCGGCACCGCCGGAAGTACGCACTTCGTATCGATACCCACGTCGCGGGCGGTCCGGATCAGATCGGGTACCTCGGCCAGCGACAGCACGCGCGCCGGCCCCTCCTCTTCGCCGCGCAGCAGCCGGACCATCGACCCGACATCGCGCAGCGATTGCCTGCTCGTATCCGCGATATGGCCGATCGCCAGCCGCGCCGCTTCGTCGTCGTGGCCCACGGCCTCGGCGGCCACCCCGGCCTGCAGCGAAATCACCGACATCGCGTGACCGACCGAATCGTGCAGATCCCGCGACAGGTCGGTCCGTTCGTCCCGGATGCGCGATTCGGTCTGCCGCGCAGACTGTTCCGCGAGCAACCGCATGATCTCCGCCTGCTGCGCCAGCCGGTCCCGTCGTGAGCGCACGGCACAGCCGAGCGCGATCGCGGTCATGATGAGGGCCGCGTTCGCCACACCTTCGTACCCGATCAGGTACGCCGCGGATTCGCCCTCGTGGATGCGGAAGGCCAGTGCGACAGCGAAGACCAGCGTCCCGGCCACCCCGGCCCACCACGCCGAACCCGCGTCGGCCGTGGCGAAGAGCGCGGCGACCAGCGGCACCGCCACGCCGATCGGCGGATAGTCGAGGGTGTAGTAGCCGAAAGTGCCGAGCACCGTGGCGACCAGCATGGTGTGCGGAGCGCGGCGGCGCACTAGCATGAGGGCGCCGAAAGCGATCGCGAACAGATACGCCGGCGCCTCCGGAGTCCGGTAACCGTCGCGGCCGAGCGAGATCACCAATGCGAGCGCGCCCGCGACAGCGGCCCCGAGCAGGGCGTCGTGCGACCACCGCCGCACAGTGTCGCCACGAAAGTCGGCCCAGACCCTCATGACACGATCCTACGAAGACCCGGCCGAGCGCCGCATGGGTCCGGAGGCGACAACGCCTGTCGCCTCTCGACGTACCCGGCTGTCGCGGGAACGCGAGATGAGTCGAGCGCCCGGACGGATGCCCGGGGCCCGGCGCGATCCATAACGTCGAGGGCGTGAACGCCCGTATCGCTTCCCCGAAAACCGCCGACTGGCCCCTGGCGCTCGGCCTCGGCGCCTTCGCGCTCGTCCGTCCCGCGATCCGCATCGTCGAAGACCGGGCCGGTCTCGACCTCTCGCCCGCGGCACCGATCGCGGCGACGATCGCCGTCACCGTCGTCTGGACAGCCGCCGCCGTGCTCACCCGCGTGCGGGACCCCCTGACAACGCTCCTGTACGCCGGGTTGACCTACGGAGTGCTGTCCATCGTGCTCAGCGCGGTCCTCTCCCCACTCCTGCTCGGCCATCTCGAAGGTCCCCTCTCCCGGCCCCTCACCATCGTTCCGATACTGATCGTGAACGCCGTCTGGGGGCTGATCGCCGGCGCGGTCGCGCTGATGATCCGGCGAGCCCGCCGCGATAACACCGGGGGGACACCGTGAAGCGCTTCACTGTTGCGGCGGTGGTTCTCGGTGGCTACGCCGTCGTCGCGTTCTTCGTCTTCGCCGCCACCGCGGCCGAGACATGGTTGCTGTATCCCAATATCTTCCGTGATGTGCCCGCATCGCTCGAGCTGAGCCAGGAATTCATGAGCGTCGTCGCGGTCGGTGATGTCATGCGTCCGCTCGGCGCCGCGATGCTGGGCACCGCATTGATCGCCGGCGCGGTCACGGTCCGGTATCGCATCGCCCGCCGGTGGCTCGCCTGCTCACTGGCCGCTCTGGTCAGTGGCCAGTTCCTGCTCTCGGTGAGCTACCTGTGGCCCCGCGCCACAATCCTGTTCGACGGCCGCAACGAACACACACTCGCCGAGATCGAACGGGCCGCAACCGAATTCGAGGTCGGTCAGTATTTCCGGATCGCCGCGGCCGGGCTGGCGGCGGTGTTCGCGGTACTCGCCGCGCTGGAATGCTACCGAGCACGGCTGACCGCGCACCTTCTTGCCGGGACTGTGTCCGCCTGAACACACCGCTGCGCCCGCCGGCCGGTCGCAGCGGTCCGGCGGCTCCGCACGGTGCGCACGGCGGGGTATCGAGAGCCCCGGGCGCCCTCGCGTACTGGATGGCCCCGTGAGACCGCGCCACTCTTGACGCAACCGATTAGTTGCAATACTGTCTATGGCAATCAATCGGTTGCGATAAAGGAGTACGCCATGGGATTCCCCGATCAGATCGTCCGCACTATCGAACTCGCACACCCGCCCGCCAAGATCTGGGCCGCGATCACCACCGCCGAGGGGCTCGCTTCCTGGTTCGGCAACACGGCGACGATCGACCTGCGTCCCGGTGGCGCGGCGCGGATGACATGGGAGGGTGGGCACACCGCGAATCTGCGGGTGGAGCGGGTGGAGGAGCCGAGCGTCTTCGGTTTCACCTGGCAGATCTACGGATTGCCCGAGGACGACCCGCGACGCACCTATGTCGAGTTCACCCTCGAACCCGACGACTCGGGCACGCGGCTCACCGTGGTGGAGACAGGTTTCGCGCAACTCCCCGAGGACGAGCACCGGATCGCCTTCGGTGGCAATACCGACGGCTGGACCAGCGAACTCGCCGAACTCGTCCAGTATCTCGATGCAGCCTGACCAGGAAACCACCGCAGAACAGGTCTTCGTCGCACTCGCCGACCCGAGCAGGCGATCGATCCTCGCCGCCCTCGCCGCGGGCGGCCCGGCCACCGCGACCGATCTCGCCGACCGACTGCCCATCACTCGGCAGGCGATCGCCAAACACCTTGCTCTGCTTTCGGATGCGGGCCTGGTGATCGCCGAACCCGGGGAGCGGCGGCGCATCCGGTACCGCCTCGATTCCGCACCCATGCAAGTGGCACAGCGGTTCCTGGCGGCGATGGCGCGGGACTGGGACGGCCCACTCGACGCATTACGCAGACACCTGGACAGTGGGAACGATGCGTAACGCACGCAGTGGGGCCTTCGGCTGTGCTGCCGAGGTCGCGCTCACCGGAGACGCATCGCGGGTCGCGTATCCGGCGGCCGCGACGACGCCGGCCCGGATGGCAGGTCAGAGGGTGAGCAGGACCTTGGTGGCGCGGCACCGGTCCATGGCGCGGTAGCCCTCGGCGGCCTCCTCGAGGGGCAGAGGGAGGTCGAACACCGCGCCGGGGTCGATCCCACCGCGCATGATGAGTTCGATCAGATCGGGCAGGAAGCGGCGTACCGGGGCGGGCCCGCCGTCGCCTACGAAGAACTCGCCATCACCGCAGAACCCGGGCACATCCTCATGATCTACACCGCAGAACCCGGCTCCCCGTCGGCCGAGCGCCTGCAGATCCTCGCTTCCTGGCACCCGTTCCACAGACCCGGCCAGTACTCCCGGACTGATCCGCCCACCGGTCCGGCCGTCCTACCGAGGTGGTTGTGGCGGATCACACGACATCGCGAGACCGTGGTGAAAAGTCCGAACCTGATGCTCGATGACGGGGCCACCAGCCGGAACATATATCCTCGAGTCACCCGACCGACGTGCACACCAACGCATTTCACCGACACGAACTGCGGGCACACGGCGGGTTTCTGCGTGTCTTCGACGGCGATGACCCGAAGGCATATTCACCGATCTCGAGAGGTAGCTCTATGAATTGGGTCCGTGCGCGAACAGGTCTCGCGCGGGCGCTGACGGGTGTGACCACGGCATGCTGCCTGATCCTTGCGGGACAGCCGTCCGCGGTCGCCGAGGAGGTGCCGACCCCGCCGGCCCCCTCCGGCCTGCAGCGCGGTATCGACGATGCCCTTCCCCCGCCGGCACTGCCCGCCGCACCCCCGCCGCCCATCGGCGATCTGCCGCCGCAACTGGCAGCACTGTGGCACGCGGTGCAGTCTCCGCGGACGGGTGACCCGATCTTCGACACATGGCCGGCCGGATTGGACCGGCCGGCCGCCGGTGCGGTGATCGAACAGCGTGACATCACCGCGATCGCCGCGCCGCGGATCGAGGCGCCGGTGGGCCGTGCCGTGCTGCTGAAGTTCCGATCGACGGCCGCGGCGGGTGCGCCCTCCTTCGGCACGGCCACCCTGGTGGTTCCGGCGGCGGCGTGGACAGGTTCCGGCAGCCGGCCGGTCCTGGTGGACAACAAGCCGATCAATTCCCTCGGCCTGCGATGTACGCCCGGCTATGCGATGGCGCACGGGGAGGACGGCACCAGCAGCAGTGCCATCGACGCGCTGACACCGACGACCGCGTCGGCGGTGAACCGTGGGTACGCGGTGCTGATTCCCGATCACGAAGGCCCGTTCATGGCCTATGCGGAACCGAATGTCGCCGCACATGTCATCCTCGACAGCATTCGCGCCGTGCGCTCGCTGCCCGGATCCGAGTTCGGTGCCAGCCGGTTCGCGCTGACCGGATACTCCGGCGGCGCGATCGCCTCCTACGCGGCGGCCATGCTGCTCGACGAGTACGCGCCGGAACTGGCCGATGCGGTGGTGGGCGCGTCGATGGGCGGCCTCGTCACCGACAACAGGGTCGTCGCGAACAGTTTCGACGGCAAGTTCGCCTCCGGGGTGCTGCTGGCGGTCGTACTCGCCTACGCCCGCGAGCACCCCGAGATACTCGCCAACATGAACCATCTGGCCCAGTGGGTGGCCACATCGCCGATCAACAATGTGTGCGGTGAGGCACTCGGCCCGCTGGGTGTGGTCGGAATACCGCTCGAAATCGCCGCGAATATCCCCCACCCGCTCGACAGCGCCGTCGCCGACGAAATCTTCGCGCGCACGGATCTCAGCGACCGGACGTCGGCGGTGCCGCTGTACATCTACCACGCCGCCCACGACCTCTGGATTCCGCTCGAGGGGGCACGGCAGCTGTATCGCACACAGTGCGACCGCGGTGTCCCCGCGGTCTTCCGCAGCGAGCCGGGCGAACACGTGAGCGGTCTGACCACGGGATTCCCCGGGGCGTTCGATTGGCTCGATGCGCGTCTACGCGGCGAGCCCGCACCGGACGAGTGCACCTAGAACAGTTCTCGACGCCAGGGTGTTTCGCCCGGGAGAGCCGCGCCGGTGGCGGGCGCGGCTCTCCCGACAGCGCATTTCGGTCCACTGCCGATTCGGGCGTGGAACCGAGCGGGCGGCCGACGAAGCGAGCTCGCTCATGACGTTCGCCGACCCGGGGCGGCGGATTCCGCGACGTGGACCCGGATGCGGCCGTCCGGGGCGGCCGGTCGCGCGGGGCCCGCTGTGTCCGGGCCGCCCTGCCGGCGGCCCGGGATGCGTGCGACCACCGGCCCGAGTGCCCGCCGCACGAGGCTGATCACCCAGTAGGGCAGGACGAAGATGAACAGGATCAGCGCCACGCCGTAGGTGATTCCGGCGGCCGACTGGTTGATGTCGGCGGTCCACTGCGGGACGTACACGACGAAGAAGGCGCCGAACACCACACCGGGCACCGTGCCGAGTCCGCCGACGACGATCATCGTGATGAAGGCGATCGCGAGCGGCAGTCCGAACGCTTCCGGGCCCACATACTGGACCACGAAGCTGTAGAGCACACCTCCCACCCCGGCGAGCGCGGCGCTGAACGCGAAAATCGTTGTTTTGGTGCGGGTCGCGGGTACACCGAGGGTGGTGGCGACCGCTTCGTAGTCCCGGATCGCGATCAGCGAACGCCCGATCCGGCCGGCGGCGAGGCGACGCACCACCAGGTACGCGACGAGCGCCACGACCAGGCAGAGATAGTAGACCCACTGATCCCGGGCCAGTCCGGTGAACTCGGGGGCCTCGGCGCCGAAGATGTTGATACCCGCCTGCCCGTCGGTGACGTGTTCGAACCGCTTGATCACCGCGGGCGTCACCAGCGCGAGGCCCAGTGTGGCGAGCGCCAGCTGGAGTCCGTGCAACCGCAGTGCCGGCAGGCCGAACAGATAGCCCACGACATAGCCGACCATGAACGCGATCGGGATCAGTAGCAGATACGGCACCCGGTGGTTTTCCACCAGCACGGCGCTCAGGTACGCGCCGAGGGCGAAGAAGAAGCCGTGGCCCAGGGAGATCTGGCCGGTGTTGCCGGTCAGCAGGTTCAGTCCGAGCCCGACGACGATGTACACCAGCACCATCGAGCGATCGAAGTTCACATACGGCGCGGACACCAGCGGCGCCACCGCGGCGACGAGCACGACCAGGATCATGGTCGCGCGCGAGAGCCACACCGGCGCGTCGAGTTCGGCACGGGGGCGGCGGAGTAGCTCGAAGATCCTCATACCCGTGCCACCTTCCGGACGCCGAACAAACCTTCCGGCTTCAGCAACAGCACACCGAGAATGAGGACGAGCGCGACCGCCTGCTTGAAATCGTGGCCGATCCAGGAGATATAGGTACCGGCGAGGTTTTCGGCCACCCCCACGCACAGGCCACCGACGATCGCACCGACCGGGCTGTCGAGCCCGCCCAGGACCGCGGCCGCGAGCGAGTAGATCAGCGACGCCACGAGCATATTCGGCTGCAGGAACAGCTGCGGCGCCGCCAGGGACGCGGCGAGCGCGCCGATGGCGGCGGCCAGCCCCCAGCCGATCATCAACATCCGGCCGACCGGCACGCCGATCAATTGCGCGGAGTCCGGGTTACCGGCGGCCGCCCGCATGGCCAGCCCCACCCGCGTCCGCTGGAACAGCACGAACAGCAGGGCGGCGATCACCACGACCGCGCCGACGATCACCACGGACTGCCGGGACATCACGACCGGGCCCAGCGTGATCACCGGCCCCGACACCATCGCCGGGAATTCCCTGCTCTGCACTCCCCAGATCCAGCCGGCGGCACTGTTGAGCACGAGCATCAGCCCGAGCGTGATGATGACCAGCGGCATATGATCCGGCGACCCGGCGAGCGGCCGGATCAGCACTCGCTCGGTCGCGGCGCCGGCGAGGAATGCCACCACCATCGCACCCGGAATCGCAAGGTACAGCGGGGCACCCCACTGGTGGAACTGCCACGCGAAGAACGCCGAGAACATGGCCATCTCGCCCTGGGCGAAGTTGACGATCCCGGACGCCCGGTAGACCAGGACGATGCTGAGCGCGAACGCGGCGTACAGCGCGCCCCACGTCAGCCCGTCCACCACTTGTTGCGCGAACACTTGCATGAACAGATCTCCTGTGGTCAATAACCGAGGTAGGCGCGCCGCACCGATTCGTCGCGGGCGAGGCTCTCCGCCGGGCGCTGGGCGACGACGCGACCGGCGTCGACGAGTACCGCCGACGTGCCGATATCGAGTGCGAGGTGGGCGTTCTGCTCGACGACGAGAATCGTGGTGCCGGTGTCCTCGTTGATCCGGGCGAGCGCCCGGAACACCTCCTGGGTGATGCGGGGCGCCAATCCGAGCGAAGGCTCGTCCAGCAGCAGCAGCCGCGGGCCGGCCACCAGGGCGCGGGCGATGGCGAGCATCTGCTGCTCGCCGCCGCTGAGCCCGGCCGCGGGCCGGCGCCGCCGCTCCCGCAGCCGCGGGAAGAAGTCGTACCACTGATCGATCGCCCGCTCGGTGGCCGCGGTGGAGGTCGTGTATCCGCCGATCCGCAGGTTCTCCTCAACGGTCAGGTCGCCGAATGTTCCACGTCCCTGCGGCACGTGCGCGACGCCGAGGCGAGCGATCCGATCCGTGCGCAGTCCGGAGATATCGCGCCCGTCGAACACGATCCGCCCGGTGGTGTGCACCATCGCGCAGATCGACCGCAAGATCGTGGTCTTCCCGGCCCCGTTCGCGCCGAGCACCACCGTCACCTCACCGGCGGGCACCGCGAAGTCGATGCCGTGCAGTACTTCCGCGCTGCCGTAGCGAGCATGCAGCCCCTCGACGTCGAGCAGGTTCACGCCGCACCTCCCAGGTACGCTTCGACAACCTCGGGATGCGTTGCCACCTCGGCGGGTTCGCCCTCGGTGACCTTCTGACCGAAGTTGAGCACCACCACCCGGTCCGAGATCGACATCACCATGGCCATGTGGTGCTCGACGAGCAGCACCGAGAATCCCCGTTCGTCACACAGGGCGCGGACCGTGGCGGCGAGTTCGAGCACCTCCTCGTGGATGAGCCCGTTCGCCGGTTCGTCGAGCATGAGCAGCCTCGGTTGCTGCATCAGTGCCCGGGCGAGCTCGATCCGTTTGAGGGTGCCGTAGGGCAGGTTTCCCGCCGGCTCCAGTCCGACGTGGGCGAGTTGCATCGAATCGAGCAGCGACCACGCCTGTTCGCGTTCGCGACGCTCCTCCCGCCGGGTCGCCGGCAGGCCGAGGGCGGTGCGGACGAACCCGGCCCGGGTGCGCGAGTACGCACCGGTGAGCACGTTCTCCACCACCGACATCGTCGGGAACAGCCCGATGTTCTGGAAGGTGCGCGCGATCCCGGCGTCGGCGATCCCGGCCGCGGGCAGGGCCAGCAGATCGGTATCGCCGAAGGTGATACGTCCCGAATCCGGTTGGTAGAGCCGGCTGATGCAGTTGAACAGTGTCGTCTTGCCGGCACCGTTGGGGCCGATGAGCCCGACGATGCGGCCGGGCTCGATCGTGAAGGAGGGCCCGTCGAGCGCGACGACGCCCCCGAAGCGCAGGCGCACCTCCTCGACGCGCAGTGCGGGTACCGCTCCGGCGGCAGCTGCGTCGGGCACGGTCGTCATCCCTCGGTGCCGCGCGTGACCACAGCGTCGTAGTGCCAGCTGCCGTCGCGGAATGTCATCGGTGCCATGGAGGTGATCACGTACGGGTAGTCCGGCGTGGTGTCGAAGGTGACGCCTTCGATGGACAGGTCGGTGGTGACACCCCGCATGTTCCCGACCGCGTCGAGGAGGTCGGCGCGCGTGCAACCCTTCATTCGTTCGAGAGCGGTGACGAGCAGCTGCGCGGTGTTGTAGCCGGTGGCCGCGATGGTGTCGGTGGTTTTCACCTTGCCCGCGTTGCGCTCGGCGAACGCGCGCCAGTTCTGCACGCCCGGATGGGCGTCGTGCTCGGTGCTGCTGACGTCGTAGATCCAGTAGAAGGAGTGGATACCTTCCGCGGCTCCGGGACCGGCCGGCGCGAGCACGAAGTTGGTGTCGGTCGCGCCCGAGTAGATGTAGGTGTCGGGCTTCCAGCTCAGCTCGTTCGCCTTCTTCAGCGACTGGGTCACGAAGCTCGCGGTCGCGAAGTTGACGAAGACGTCGGCGCCGGAACTCGCGAGGTTGACGATCTGCGAGTCCACCGACGGCGTCGTCTGCTCGTACGACTGCTCGGCGACGATCCGGGTCCCACTACTTCGAGGGCGGACTTCAGTGCGTCGAGGCTCCCGACACCGAGGCTGTCGTTCGGGTAGAGCACCGCGATCTTCGCCTGCGGATGGTCGCGCCGGATCTGTCGGGCTCGTTCCGAGACCTCCCATCCGGTCTGCGGATTCACCGCTCCGGCGACGACGGGGCGCTTGTCGTGCGTGGTGAGGAGTTCGTCGGTACCGGTCATCGGGAACACCAGCGGCACGTTCTTCTGGGTCAGGTAATCGACGACGGCGAGGGTCGAGGCGGTACCGATCAGATTCTGGATGGCGAACACCTGGTCCTGCTCGACCAGTGACCGCACATTGCCGACGGTGCGCGCGGGGTCGTAGCCGTCGTCCATCGCGGTGTACACGATCTCGCGGGATTTGCCGTCGCCCATCGCGACTCCGCCCGCGGCGTTGATCTCGTCGAACAGCGCGGTCGCCGCGGTGGCCTGCGCACCGGCGACGGATTGCATGAGGCTGGTACCGAACCTGATCTCGGTATCGGTGATGCCGGGATCGCAATCGCCCGACGCGGTCGCGGTGTCGCGACCCGAGCAGGCGGTGAGGGCGGCGGTGGCGCACAGAGCTGTCAGGCCCACGGCGAGAGTACGTTTCATGGTCGTTCCCAGGGTGCGAAGGGGGCGGAAAGCAGGAGAGGTCGCCGCAGCGTGGGTTGCGGCGGCGAGGGATCGGAACGGGTCGTGATCAGGCGCGCGGATCGATCCCCGGTTCGCACCTATCGGTTACGGATGCGGTCATGCTGCCTCCTCGGCACTTCCGTTTTCTGACGTGACAGTCATGTCAACTTGTGGAAGTGTGACCGGCAACACGAGACCTGTCAACCACCCGGGCGATCGCCACCGGACCTATCAGGCCGAACAGAACAATGGCGCCCCTCAACGGCCGGTCCGGCGGCGACCGCGCCGGAGAGCACCGAGATCCAGCCCGGCCGCGGCATCGGCGCCCACTCCCCGGTCGGCACGCTCCCGGGCAGACCGTCCGCATTCCCCACGGAATCGGAGTTCCGCGCGCGGCGTGGGCCGAGAATGTTCCATTTGGCTCGGACTGATTGTTATCTGCGACCAACACCGGACTCGACCCTATGATGATCATTGCGTTTCGGGGGACGAAGTCGAACTGCAAAATCCCGAGCGTGCAGTATTCACGTGACAGCAACCCATCCTGCGCCCAGAAAGAACAATGACTACCTGTTGCCTGCCTTCGACCATGCGGAACCCGACGCTCCCGCCGCCTTTATGTCGTAACAGCGAAGACTGTTTCTGACTACTTGCGCCCCGATCGATGACACGGAGCGAAAACCCGCACTGTCGGCGTCGAATTGCGCAGTTCCTGCTTCTCGCGGCGCCGGAAAACGGACGCCACAACGTCGGAAGAAGACGGCGGCGCGAGCGAAAGGCTAAGGTGGACAACCCTCTTGATGGTCTGCGTAAGGCGCTACTCCAGCGAATGGTCGACGCCGCCCGAAGCATCGGAGCGGGCGCGAGCAAAGCGACAAAGGACACCAGTGGTAAAGTCCGCGGCGGGGTAAATCATATTGCCGATGATACGGACTCGAACGCGAGTAAGGGGATTTCACATGAACGACCCGATTCCGGAACTGGCGCGACCGGAGCGCGAGGAGTTCTGGAGAACCCTGGGCTGGAAACCGGATCTCCCGGAGCCGGAACGCCGGCTGATCGAGGAGCGCTGGACGGACGAGGCGATTCACATGGCGAAGTTCTACGGGTTCTGAATTTCGGCGACCGCGAGATCCGTCCCATTGCGGAACACACCCTCCCGGATGATTACGCCGCATTTCTTCGTGAACACGGCCGGAGCACGCCGAAGCTGTACGAATTGGATCCCGCCGATGCCGATTATTTCCGTAGTCAGATGCAGGCGCTGAAGGACAGCAGTCGCTATTCCGCCTCGGTCAATGTGCACAGTCTGGAGGAATACCGCAATATGCGGCTGTTCGTCACCGACGACGGGAAGGCCGGTGGCGCGCTACGGGGTGACGAACTGTTGTCACTGTGGGCACACAAGGACGGTGCACACCCACATGTATCGAGCGCTCTGCTGGGCCTTCGCGTGTCCCTGGGCGGACGGATCCTCAACTGTTTCGACACCGTACTACCCGACCTGTACTCCTTTTGTGGCTTCAAGCCGGTCGCACGCTTGCCATGGGACGACCGCTATGCGCCGGAGGGGTGGGATTACGACACCTACAGCCGGTACAACGGGGGGCGGCCCGACGTCGTCTTCATGACCTACGACCCCGATCGTCTCGGCTCGAGATACGAACCGGGCAGCGGAACCGTCGTCGACAGCTACGACGACGGCGTCGCGGCCGCCCGCCGAGCATACGAATGACCGGCCGTACGGTTCCGGTCAACCTGAGCTTAACCATCGCTTCAGGTTTTCACCGAGGGATATAACGAATCCTTGTGCCAGGAAACCGATTTCGTGCCCCAAGTCTCCACCGGGCAGTGACGCGCCTCGCAGACCGCAAGGAGCTTGCCGAACGTTTGCGATATCCGGTCGCCGCTGCCTCGGTCGATGCCTCCACCGCGGCCTCGATCGAGGCGCTGTGGTCCCAACTGACGCACTCGGGTGCGCCGACCGCACCCGGACATACGGAGGAGTTTCCCGTCGGGAACGAGATCTTCGCTTTCTCTGTGGTGCTCGGCCGGTTCGAAACGTGGGCCTGGGCCGATCTGATACTGAGTTCCCTTGCCCGGGAGACGAACCTACTGCTGCCCGGCACCCGCATTCTGCTGCTGGGTACCGGCACTCTCGCCGATGCGCTGGCGAGTGCGATCGCGCGCTTCGGCGGTCGGCTCGAAGTCGCTGCCCAGGACCCCGTCGGACTGATCGATATCGCGGGCCGTCACGGCGTTCCGGTATGGACCGTCACGGACGGGGAAATCGTCTCGAGCGGTATCGATATCGTCCTGGCCACCGGACGAAATCACCCCCCGTTGGTTCGAGAGGCGATCACGCCGACGCAACGACCGCTCGTGGCCGTCGATGCCACCGCTCCGGGGCCTACGGACGGTTACACCGCTGTCGGTGAAACGGTCGGTACGGTGCGGGGTCTGACCGAATTATCCGGGGCGCGGCCCATCTTCGTGGTGCCGCGGCCGTCGCCCGCCGCCCTGGGCAGTGTCGGCGCGGATATCAGGGCTCTCTACGCGGTATTACGGTCCGCCCTGGAGCCGGGCGACGCCGACGTCGCCTTGGCGGAGGTGTTGCTGGCATGAACTCGGCCGTACAGACGCCCGGTGCGTGGCGGCACGGGCAAGAGAAGATCGACTGGGCACGTCGGTTCATGCCGGTGACCGAAACTCTCGCCGACGAACTCCTTCGCGCACGGACCCTCGCCGGGCTACGGGTGGGGTTATCGCTGGTCCTGGAACCCAAAACCGCCAACCTGGCAGTGCGGTTGGCCGAGGCCGGCGCCGATGTGTCGGTGGTGTGTCGCGCGGTGAACACTCGTGACGATGTGGCAGCCGCCCTGGACCGGGCGGGTATCGCCGTTTTCGCTCGATCCGACGCATCCGCCGCGACCGAGCAGCTCCTCCGGACCGAGTTCCTCGAGCGCCGCCAGCACATACTCGTCGACGACGGCGCGCGCTCGATCCGCCTGGCGCATTCGGCATCCGACGATGTCCTCGCGGCCCTCCGTGGCGCGTCCGAAGAGACAACCAGTGGTCTGCGCCCCCTGCGAGCGATGGCCGAAGCGGGACGGTTGCGGTTTCCGGTGGTCGCGGCCAATGACGCACGCAGCAAAACCCTGTTCGACAACGATCACGGCACCGGGCAGTCGACAGTTCTCACCATCGCCGATCTCCTAGGCACGGTGCTGACCGGAAAATCGGTCGTTGTTGCGGGCTACGGCTACGTGGGACGCGGTGTGGCGCGTTCGGCGCGCGCCCTCGGCGCGCGGACCACCGTGGCCGAGATCGACCCGATCCGGGCACTCGAGGCGCTGCACGCCGGCTATCGGGTCGCGCCGCTTGTGGAGGCCGCGGCCGACGCCGACATACTGATCTCCGCGACCGGCTTCGCCCATACCGTGGATGTCGAGCATCTCTCGGCGCTCCCGGATGGCGCGGCGGTCGCGGTGGCCGGCGGTGTCGACCAGGAAATAGCCCTCGAGGCCGCATTCGAGGCGGGGGCGTCGACGCGGCGCACCGGCGATCGCATCGATGAAGTATCCCTGCCCAACGGACGCACCGTCCTCGTCCTCGACAACGGTGGTTGCATCAACTGCACGGCGGGTGAGGGCAATCCGATCGAGATAATGGATCTCTCGTTCGGTGTCCAGTTACTGGCGGTCGAATACCTGGCCATCGAAGGCGGCGGACTCGCCGCCGAGGTCCATGCGCTCCCGGCCTCGGTCGATGCCCGGGTGGCCCACGCCAAGCTCCGCGGCGCGGGGGTCCGGATAGACACCGAGGAGGCGGTTCGATGACCGCGCTGATCGCTCTCGACGATGTCACCGTCACATACTCCTCGTCCGCGGTACCCGCGCTGTACGGAGTGAGTTTCCGGATCGATCCGGGCGAGTTGGTCTTGATCACCGGCCCGTCCGGATGCGGCAAGAGCACCTTGATGCGCGTGATCAACGGTTTGGTCCCCCGTGCCTACAACGCCGAGGTCACCGGTGCGGTCACCGTGGCCGGTACGCCCGCCTCGACGCTGAGCGTCGGGCAGATCTCCGAAACCGTGGGCACGGTACTCCAGGATCCGGCGAAACAGGTGGTGGGCCATTCGGTGACCGCCGATATCGCTTTCGGGCCGGAGAACCGCCGGCTGGATCCGGGCGAGATACGAGCACGCGTACAACGGGTCGCGGAAACACTCGGTTTGTCCGCGGAGCTGCTCGCCGCGGGAACACACGAATTATCCGGCGGCCAACTGCAACTTGTCGCGTTCGCCGGCATTCTCGTACTGGAGCCGCGCGTCATCATCGTGGACGAGCCGCTGGCCAATCTGGACCCCGATGCGGCAGTACAGGTCCTGCGTGCCCTGCGCGAGTATGTCGATCGCGGTGGCGCCGGTGTGGTGATCGAACACCGGGTGGACGAGGTTCTCCCGGTGGAACCGGATCGCGTGGTGTTTCTCGATCGCGGCCGGATCACCTACTCCGGCGACGTCCCGGGATTTCTGCGCACAGCCGATCCCGAGGTGGTGCGGTTACCGTTCGAAACCCTGATCGCGCGCGCCGACGCCCTCGGCCCCCAGCACCGGCCGGGCCGGCGACCCACCGGCGAGTCGCGCGTGCGGTACACGAACGCCCGGTTGGGTTACGGGACCACCGCTGTTTTCGACGGCGTCACCGCCGATCTGGCGGCCGGGGAGCGTATCGCCGTCCTGGGGCACAACGGCGCGGGAAAATCGACGCTGCTGCGCGCCGCGGTGGGGTTGGTGGAGGTATCGGCCGGTGCCGTGGAATTGGACGGCCGCCCCGTCGACAGCTACCCGGCAACACAGCTGGCCGCCGCGAGCGGATACCTGTTCCAGAATCCCGCGCTGGCCTTCTTCGCCGCCACCGTCGCCGACGAACTGGCCTTCGGCCCCCGAAACCTGGGTGTGGAGGCCGGGGAAATAGAGAAGATCTCGGGGCAAGTGCTGGAAATGGTCGGTCTGGCCGATGAGCCCGACATTCTGAACAGACCTCCGCGAACGCTGTCGTTCGGTCAGCAACGCAGACTCGCGCTCGCCCTGGCACTGACCCTGCGTCCCCGCACCCTGATACTCGACGAACCCACCGCGGGACAGGACCTGCGCTCGGCGGCCCGCTTTCTCGATGCCATTTCGACCCTGCCCGATGTGGACAGCATCTATCTGATCACCCACGACATAGACCTCGCCCTGTGGCGCTCGGACCGACTGCTCGTCGTCGCGGGCGGCCGGATCCTCGCCGACGGTACTCCGTACGAAATCGTTCACGACACGTCGCTGTGGCACAGCGGTAGCCCCGCCACCGAGCGCGCGGTACTCCGCGAAACCGATTATGTCCGGGCCGCGCGTAGCTCTCGTTCGGCACCGGGTCCGATTCCGCCCCCGAACATCCTCGCCCGAGAACTCGGCTCGGCTCGTTCGGCAGAAGAAACCATTCCCGCGGGAAGTTCCGCACAGACGAAGAGGAGCACCGCGCATGACCGCGGTTAGAGATGTGATCACCCGGCCCTGGCATGTCGATTCTCGAACCGTGGTGTTCGGAGCGGTCGGCGCGGCACTCTACGGTGCGCTCGGGATATTCAGCTTCATCCTGCCGGGCACGGCGAATGTCGCCATCCGCCCGGCGCTGGCTCTCGTGCCCTTCGTCGGTATCAGGTTCGGGCCGGTTGCCGGTTTCTTCACCGGTGTGGTGGGAACCGCGATCACCGATCAGATCCAAGGATTCGGTTTTCTGACCTTCTGGAACTGGAGCCTGGCCAACGGCCTGATAGGTGTGATCGCGAGCCTGCTCTCCCACTACCTCCCCGCGGCGAAAGGCAAATCGCTCCAGGCCGTTCGCCTGGCGGGACTGACCTTCGTCGCGGTAGCGGCCGGTCTGGCGTTCACCATCACCGAGGTTCTCCTCGGACATACTTTCGTCTACTGGTTCACCGGTGCCTACCTCCCGGCCGTCGCCACGACGGCTACGGTGTCCCTGCTCCTGGTGCCCGTGCTGGACCGGGCGTGGCAGCCGCTGGCGAACCGTGCGGGGCGATAGTGGAGGCTGTTCGTTATCTCGCCGGAAATTCTTTTCTCGGCCGCAGGGACCCGCGGGTCCTGATCGTCGTTCCCGCCCTCACCGTTGTCCTCGTGACACAGATCCGGGATTTCCGGCTCATGGCAGCGGCGGCGGTCCTCGCGTTCGTCTTCTACGCGTCCGCCCGGATACCCTTTCATGCCGTCCGTTCCAATTGGTTCTTCGTCGGCTTTTTCGTATTGATCTTCGCGAGTATCAACGGCATCATCGTCGGCGCCAGAAAATACGATCACACATCGACCGAACTGTTCCAGATACCGGTCATCGACGTGAGTATTTCGACGGCGTCCATCTCGTACACGCTCAATATGGCGACACGCTTCCTGGCGATCGCGATGACCGGTTTCCCACTGGCTTTCGCCGTGCGGCCGGGAGACCTCTCGGTCGCTTTCGCCCGGCTGGGCGTCCCCGCCCGCTTCGCCTACGCGATCGACCTGACGTTCCGCTTTCTTCCGACCACCTCCGCCAATCTGCGGGAAACAATCGCCGCGCAGCGGTTACGCGGCTACGAACCCGCGCCGACCCGCAATCCGATCCGGCGGATCCGTCGGCTCCAGCCGTTGATCGTTCCAGTGACCGTGGGTGCGTTCGTCGACGCCGAGGACGTCGCCGACGCCCTGGAGCTACGCGGGTTCGCCAACGGTCGGCGGACCTGGCTCCGTGCCCTCCGGTTCGACACCGCCGACCGAACTGTGCTGGCGATATTCGTCGCTGTAGCGGCCGCCGCCACGGCGGCGAATATCAGCGGAGCCATGCCGGGGCTGTGGTTGTGGTGACACCGGCCGCAACGGGTGCCGCGGAACCGACGATACATACCGCCCCGTGGGTTCTCGCCGGAAGCGATCTCGCATTCCGCCACGGGGCCGTTGCGGTGGCTCACGGGAATATCGTGCAGGTGGGCCGGCTCGACGATGTGCGTCGGGATCTGAGTGCCGGATGCACTGTCGTCGAATGGTCCGGAGCACTTATTCCGGGGCTCGTGAACGCCCACACCCATCTGCAGTACACCGATATGTCGGGTCTGGGCACCCGTTCCTACCCCAGTTTCGAGGCCTGGTCGAAGGTTTTCGCCGCCGACTACGCGAACCGAAGTGAATGGCGGCAGTCCGCGGAGCGCGGCCTGGACGCGGTACTACGCGCCGGCACCACAGCGGTCGGCGATGTGGTCACCCACGTCGAGGCCCTCGACGTGCTCTGGGCGGGCGGCCTGCACGGTATCGCCTTCTGGGAGGTGATCGGCATGCGCTACACCGATTGGATCGATCGCGGCCGGCAACGAACGGTCGAGATTCTCGACAGCGCGGCCGCGAGCAGCCACGGCGCTGTCGGACTCTCGCCGCACGCGCCGTATTCGCTGGACGGCCGGGTACTCGCCGAGGTGAGTGCGCTCTCGCGCGCCCGGCGCCAGCGCAGTCATATCCATCTGGCCGAATCACCTGCCGAATACGAGTACGTGGTCCGGGCAGCGGGGCCGTTGGCCGACTTCTGGCGTAACCGCGGATATGGCGATTTCTCGCTACTCCGCCAAGGCGGGGCCGGGACGAGTCCGATCGCCTACGCCGCGTCGGCCGGCGCGCTGGATTCGTTCACGCATATCGCGCACGGCGTCTACGTCGACGGTGACGATCGCGAAATCCTGCGCAGCACAGGAACGGTCGTTGCCCTGTGCCCTCGCTCGAATGCGGTACTCGGCCTCGACGACGCCCCGGTGGCCGACTACCTCCGCGAGGGGAACCACATCGCTGTCGGCACGGACTCCCTGTCGTCCAGCCCCTCGCTGGATGTCCTGGCCGATACCGCGGAGTTGTACCGGATCGCCCGTCGCCAGGGCTATCACCAGCGTGATCTACATTGCCGGCTGTTCCACGCCGTGACCGCGGGTGGCGCCGAGGCCATGGGACTGGCCGACCGTATCGGCAGGCTGGAGCCGGGACGGTCGGCCGATCTGGCGGTGATCGACGTCGATGCGGCACGAGCACACGACATATGCGCCGCGATCGTCGAGGGCGGCGGCGGTATGACCGCGGCGACGATAGTGGCCGGCGAAATACGGTTCCGGCGCGCGCGGCGTCGAACCGCTACAGCGACGGCCGCCGGTGCCGGCACGCCCGATTCGCTGAACGCGGTTGCCCATACCGATCGCGTCCGCTGACGCGGTATGTCGGTACAGCCGTCGGATCGGTGCGGGTCCGTTCGGGCTCGAACCGCTTCTCGCACCGGAGTGCCCGGTGGCGTCCCCGTCAGAGGTCGGGTGTCGTGCCGGCCGGCGCGGCCGGTCGCCAGGCCCGCGGTAGCAGCGGGGCTGTCCCGGTGGTGTGCGCGGCCTGCCGTCACTGCGTGGCGCGGGCTGTACAGCGCGTCCTATGCGGGTATCCCGAGCCCCGCGGCGAGGAGCGGCCAGGACCGATAGAACGCGTCACGCCAGTAACCCCAGGAGTGCGTGCCCGACGGCGCGTAGTCGAAGGTGGCCGGGATCCCGAGCCGAACGAGCCGGTCCTGGAGATTGCGGGTGCACCAACCGGTGGCGGCCTCGATGACGCCGCCGACCAGGAGCTGATTGGCCAAGCCCTGGGGGCCCGGCAGCGCGTAGTCGCCGTCGACGGTGTCCCACTGCCCGGGCAGCCCGTTGCCGGTCGACACGAACAACCTCGTACCGCGCAGCGCCTCGGCGTTCACCACCGGATCGTTGGCGACCCACGCCGGATCGTCGTCTTCGCCGTACATATTGCGGACATCGCCGCCACCGTAGAGTTCGACGACCAGTTTGGTGAACTGGCGCCCGATGGGGTCCGCGATCTGGGCGCATCCGCTGTACCCGGCGACGCTCCGGTAGAAGCCGGGCGCGGCCTCGGCCATCTGCAGAATCGCGGTGGCGGTCATCGAGTTCGCGGCGATGGCATTGATCCCGTTGGTGCCCAGTGCTCCGTCGACCAGGGGCGGCAGCTCCTCGAGGAAGAAGGTGCGCCATTTGTTGCGGCCGAGCACCGGATCGTCGCGTTTCCAGTCGGTGTAGTAGGCGAACGCGCCACCGACCGGCATCACGACATTGACGTCCTTGGTGGCCAGGAAATCGCCGACATCGGTATTGGCCCACCAGGTCGCCGCATCGGTACCACCGCCCGCCCCGTTGACGAGGTAGAGCACCGGCCGGGGTTGTGAGGCGTCGCGGGGACGCTGCACCCGGACGGTGATGTTCTCGTCCATCGCCGCGGAGTGGACCAGCATGGTCAGGCTGCGGCCATCGACTCTGCTCGCGACGATTCGCGAGCCGTTCGGCGAGACCGGTTCGGCGAGCAGCTGTTCGGAGTCGACGATCGGATCACCACTGTCGGCGGAGCCGTTCCCGGCGCCGAACACCGTGACGGACGCGGCGAACAGCGCAGCGGCAACAGCGATGAGCAGTGCGGGCCTCATACGTCGGCGTCTCACATCGAACCCCAGGTCTCGACTCACGACAGACGGTGCGCCGGTCGGGATTGGCAATCTACCCGACGCCGCTGTGGGGCAACCATTCCCGGCCGATCCGGCGCCGAAGAACCAGTGGTGGACCCGCGTACCGAGGCGAACCGTTCCCATGATCCCGGCCACGTGAAGCCGGCCCGGCGCCACGGCACCCGGCCACGGCGATGCCGCTGCCGGGCTACTCGACCGGCGACCACGCGGGTATCGACGGTGAGACGATCCGCCCGCCGGGGCGACTCCGAGTGCGGCATCGGCGAGCGATGCGGTTCGCGGCGAGCGGCGATCCATGAGGTGTATCACAGGCGCCCGACACCGGTATTCCGCAGAGAGCCTGAGATGATCGGAAGGAAGCGATACGACCCGATTCCTCTCCCGGACAGAACAAATGATCCCCCCACCGATCGGATACCCCACCGCCGCGACACGGCTGTGGAACCTGCGTCCGTGGCGCCACAGCCCGCTGCTACGCCGCGAGGACCGGCTCCTCGCCTGGCTCGTATGCGGCGTGCTCCTCGTCGCCGGATCGTCGATCCCGATAGCGGCAGCGGTCGGAATCCACACCCATCGAGTCCTGAGCGAGTCGGCTGCCGCAGCGGCGGCCGAACGGCACCGCGTGCCCGCGACGCTCCGAGACTCCGCGCCCACCCCCAGCGAATACGATCTGTACCCCACGACCCCGGCCACCTGGTTCGCCGCGGGCGCACAGCACACCGGCGATGTGTACGCCCCGGCCGGTTATCGCCGAGGTGAAATCGTCGAGATCTGGGTGGAGCGCGACGGTAGGCACACCACGGCACCTCCGAACGATTCGTCGGTCCTGTTCGACTCGGCCCTCGTCGGACTGTTCGCCTGGAGTGCGCCGGTTCTGCTCTGCTGCCTTCCGACAGTCGCGACCGCCCAGCGACTCCGGTTACGTCGAATGGAGCAGTGGGATATCGAGTGGGCTCGACTCCACGCCGGGTTCTGAATTACGTAGCACCATACCGACGCCCTGGCGCACACGGGGACAGTAGTCCGCGACGCGGAGAGAAAGCGCGTCAGCGACGGCGGCCGGCCATATCAGGGGCGCGTCACCGGCACCGCGGCGATGCCCGTGGGCACGACCTCGCCCCGCCCGTTCAGCGCCGGCATTCGGGAACCGCGAACGACTCCAGCTTGAACCCACGCAAGTCGTGTATGAGCTTCTCGTACTGGAACCGGTTGTAGGCCAGCGGTTGTAACAGCAGCCGGTCGGGCAGGTGGCGCCATGCCCACTGCAGCAGCCGCACATAGACCGCGAACTCCCGTTCGTGCCGCGGCTTCAAATCGAAACCGGTCAGTTCCTGCACCGCCGGATGCATGGCCTTCAGCGAACACACCTGGATCACATGCCCGACCACCGGACGGATCACCAGCCATAGCGGAGTCAAGATTCGGCGAGCCCGCCGCGATAATCTCAATGTCGGCAACGGTAACTTGGTGAGGCCGGCGAATTTCTCTACGATAAACGGGTTCTCGGCCAGTTCCCCGGTCGCCATGGTGTCGTAGTACTCGCGTGCCGCGGCCAGATCCGCCGGGAACTTACCGGCCGCGCTGGGCAATTCGAGGTCCGCGAAGGTCCCGCGTAGCATCTGGTAGGCGGCTTCTTCCTCATCCGGACGCATCTCCGTGCCGGTGCAGTAGGTGAAGGTATTGAGCACCATGAATACTCCACTGAGCGCGACCCACTTCCAGGTATACGGGCTCAGCGCACTGTATTCCACCCCGCCGAATTTTGCCGAACCGGCACCGTGCACATCACGATGCCGCAATTTCAGCCATTCGGATTCGGCCCGGCGGTCGTCGGAATCACCCCATAGCGCGATCATCGAGGACGCGCCACCGCGGGCAGTGCGATCAGTGAAATTCTCATCGAACCGGCCGGTCCGGTCCACCGCGGCGGCGACCGGGACCAGCGCCACCTCGTCGAACGCGGCGCCGGCAAAGGCGCCGGCCAGGACACTGCCGGAATGCTTGCGGAACTCTTGCAGCACTTCGGACCGGATATGAGAATCAGCGGACTCGTCGGGGCGCGAAGTCGCGTGGGTCGTCATTTCGTCACCTCGTCACCTCGGACAGGAAGAAGAAATGATTTTCCGCTCGATTTTAACACCGCAATTCTCACAGCACTACGCCTGCGGCCGCCCGAGAACGCCCGGATCCGGTGGCGAAACAGTGGGTGGACGGAACCGGAAATTTCAGCTCGACGGCCGAACCAACCCACCGACAAGTGCGTGGACCGAACTCCTGGAACCAAACCGGCTACACAGTCTGGGTATACAGAACGCAGCCGCTCACCTCGTCACGGCGAGCGACAGCATTGTCCAATCCGTTCTCGGTGAGCCCAGTGATCTGCCGAGCCATAGATGGTTTCGGGCATCGGCGGTGAGGTTTCGGCATACCGGCCCGTCGCGAACCGGTGGCGCCGGCAACTAATTCCTGTTCTCGCGGTGTTGTCGCCCGTTTCGCGAGTCGAACGGCCACCCTGTTAGTGTGAACATATGTTCGAAGGCGACCGGGACCTCCCCGACGCAGGGAGGCATGAGGGCCCGGCGGGGAACGCGGCGCCCCCACGGCCCACTCGGCAGCCGCGGATCCCCGCCCGGGATCACGCCTCGATCCTGCACGCGGACCTGGATTCCTTCTACGCCTCGGTGGAGCAGCGGGATCAACCGCGGCTGCGCGGCAGGCCGGTCCTGGTGGGCGGCGGCGTCGTACTGGCCGCCAGCTACGAGGCCAAGGCCGTGGGTGTCCGGACGCCGATGAACATCGGCAAGGCGTTGAGTCTGTGCCCGGACGCGACGGTGGTCCCGCCGCGGATGCCGGTCTATGCCGAAGCCAGCCGGTCGGTGTTCGAAATCTTCGCCGATATCACCCCGATCGTGGAGGGGATATCGATCGACGAGGCATTTCTCGATGTCGCGGGACTGCGGCGCATCGCGGGCGAACCGCGGGCCATCGCCACAGACCTGCGGGAACGGGTGCGGCGGGAGGTCGGCCTGCCGATCTCGGTCGGTATCGCGGGGACGAAATTCCTGGCCAAGGTGGCCAGCGCGGTCGCGAAACCGGAAGGGTTGCTGCGGGTGGAGCCGGCCGACGAGCTCGGGTTCCTGCATCCGTTGCCGGTACACCGGCTGTGGGGCGTGGGCCCGGTGACCGAACGCGCCCTGCATGCGCACGGTATCGAGCGGATCGGGCAGTTGGCCGAGCTGGGCGAAGCGGGGCTGCGGCCGATCGTCGGCACGGCCGCGGCCCGGCATCTGCACGCCCTCTCCTGGGCCCGCGACCCACGCCGGGTGGAGACGGGGCGGCGGCGACGGTCCCTCGGCGCGCAGCGCGCACTGGGCCGCCGACCGTACCCACCCGCGGAGATCGAGGCATATCTACACGGCCTCACCGACCGGCTCGGCCGCCGGTTACGGGCCGCCCAACGGTGCTGCCGCACCGTGGTGCTGCGCCTGCGTTTCGACGACTTCACCCGCGCCACCCGGTCGCACACCCTGCCTGCGGCCACCGACCACACCGGGACGATCCTGCGGGCCGCCCGGGGCCTGCTGGCGGAGGCGATGCCGCTGATCACCGCACGCGGCCTCACCCTGATCGGGCTGGCGTTGACGAATCTGGAGAACGCCGACCCAAGGCAGCTCATCCTGCCGTTCGGCGACGGGCCCACCCCGGCGCTGGACACGACCCTGGACGCCCTGCGCACCCGGTTCGGCTCCGGGGCGATCACCCGCGCCGCGCTGCTGCGGCACGGTGAAGGTCTGTCGGTGCCCTTACTCCCGGACTGATCCGTGCGTAGCCGATACGCCGACGAGACGGCCGGCTCGCCTGGCCTCGGTGGTAGACCTGCGCCACGCCGATCCGGTCGCGACCGCGCACTGCTCCATGGTCCAGGAGATCGTCGGTCGGCCCGACGCGACACCACTGCAATTCGCGCCTGGCCGAGAGCAGCGGGCGCGGCGCGCATTCGAGGTCGCGACCGGGCGCCCGCCCGGACCGGGCCACATCTGGACGTTTGTTCAACAGTATGGTTCGCTGCCAGTCGAGCAGGAAGGACATCTCGATGGTGGCAACCTCCCAACCACGTGCCGCGGCGCGGCCCACGGATTCCGAACAGCCGGCGCTTCCCCGGCGCACGGTACTGGCAGGAGCGGCCGCCGGCACATTCGCGCTGGGCGCGCTCACCGCGACCGCGCCGGGTCTCGGCGGGCGGCTCGCCGCCACCGCGCACGCCACACCCGGCGGTTATCTCGTCGGTCTGGGTATCTCCGATATCACCGGCCCCGCCGCGGAATGCGGCATGATGGGCTACTCCCAGCAGGATCAGACCACCGCCGGAATCCACCTGCGACCCCGCGCCCGCGCCTTCGTCTTCGTCTCCGGGTCCGAGCGGGTCGTCTTCGCCGTCGCCGAGAACGCGATGATCTTCCAATCGGTGCATCGTGGCGTGCTCGCCGAGCTCGGCCGCCGTTTCGGCGATCTGTACACCGAACGCAATGTCCTGCTCACGTCCACGCATTCGCACGCGGTCTGCGGCGGCGCCGCCCACGACTACGCATACAACCTGTCGATTCTGGGATTCCAGCAGCAGGTGTACGACGCCGAGGTGAACGGTCTCGTGGAAGCCATCGCGGCCGCGCACGCCGACCTCTCCCCCGGCACACTCGCTCTCGGCCGCGCCGAACTGCGCAACGCCAGCGTGAACCGGTCCCGGGTCGCCTTCGACCGCAACCCCGCCGCGGACCGGGCACACTTCCCGGACGCCATCGACCCGGCGGTCACCACGGTATCGATCGGCAAGGGCGGCGAAGAGGTCGGCGCGATCACCTGGTTCGCCACCCACAACACCTCGATGACGAACAAGAACCGGCTGATCAGCTCGGACAACAAAGGTTACGCGGCCTTCGCCTGCGAGCACACCGACCACGGGGTGCGCTATCTCGACGGCGCACCGGGCTATCTCGCCGCCTTCGCCCAGACGAATGCCGGTGATATGTCACCCAATCTGGATCTACGGCCCGGTTCCGGGCCGACCGGCAACGAATTCGACAACACCCGCATCCTCGGTGAGCGTCAGCACGACGCCGCCCGCACGGCGGTCGCGGCCGCGAGCCCGATGAACGGTCCCGTGGGGTCGGTGTTCTGCTATATAGATCTCTCCGATATCACCGTAGACGGACAGTTCACTCCTGACGGCGCCGCCCGCCGCACCGCACCGCCCGCCGCGGGTGTGTCGTTGCTCGCCGGGAGCATCGAGGACGGCTCGGGACTGCCGGGCGGCCCGATTCCGGAGGGCGTGCGCAATCCCTTCCTCGACTTCCTCGGGGACCCGCACCGGCCCGCTCCCGGCTGGCTCGCCGACGCCCAGGCCCCCAAACTGATCGCGGTGCCGTTCGGTCTGCTGCCACCGGCTCCATGGGTGCCCAGTGTGGTGCCGATCCAGATCGTCCGCATCGGCGAGTTGTACCTGGCGGCGGCCGGCGCCGAGTTCACCATCGTGGCCGGCCTGCGGGTGCGGCAGGCGGTGGCGGCGACCCTCGGGGTTCCCCTGGATCAGGTACTGCTCCAGGGATACGCCAACGCCTACCACGAATACGTCACCACCCCGGAGGAATACGACGCGCAGCAGTACGAGGGCGCGTCCACCCTGTTCGGCCGGTACACCCTGCCCGCCTACCAGCAGGAGTTCACCCGGCTGGCCACCGCGCTCGCGGCCGGTACGCCCGTCGACCGGGGGCCGGCACCCCGCGACCTCTCGCATCTGCAGCCCAACTTCGTCTCCGCGCCCGGTCCCGATACGGCCCTGCCCGGCCACGATTTCGGGGCGGCACTCACCCAGCCGGCCGCGCACTACACCCGCGGCGCCCGAGCCGCGGTGGAATTCGTCTCCGCGCACCCGAAACACAACCCTCGCCGCAACGGCACCTTCCTCGAGGTGCAGCGGCTGGTGGACGGGAGGTGGGTACGGGTCGCGAACGAGGGCGAGTGGGCCGTGCGCTTCCACTGGAGCACACGGGGCCCGGGTACCTCGGTGGCCTCCTTCACCTGGGACATCCCCACCGATACCCCGCCGGGACGCCATCGTTTCGTGCACTTCGCCGACCGGCTCACCCCCGACGGCCACCTGCAGCCGGTGCGGGGAACGAGCGCCGAATTCGAGATCGGCTGACGCCGCGCGCCACCGCGACGCGGCGGCCGGGCGGCCGCGATCAGGGCAGGATCGAATCGATATAACCGCCGTCCACGCGCACCGCGCCCCCGGTTGTGGCAGAGGCTTGGTCCGAGGCGAGGTACACCACCATATTGCCGATCTCGGCGGGTTCGATCAGTCGCTGGAGCAGCGAATGCGGGCGGTGTTCCAGCATGAAGCGTTGCTGGGCCTGCTCCCAGGGCAGCTCGGAGCCGACCAGGTCCCGGACGAAATCCTCGACTCCGGGTGTATGAGTCGGGCCTGCCATCACGGAATTGACCGTGACCCCGGTGCCCGCCGCGGCTTTCGCATATCCGCGGGTTACGGCGAGCAGCGCGGTTTTCGTTGTGCCGTAGTGCACCATTTCCAGCGGCGTCACCACCGCCGAATCGCTGGCTATATTCATGACGCGGCCGAAGCCCTGCTGCATCATCCCGGGCAGATACATCCGGATGAGCCGGATGGCAGACAGCACGTTGACCTCGAAATAACGCCGCCAATCGTCGTCGTCGATCTCGAGTACCGGCTTGGCTTCGAAGATCCCGAGGTTGTTGACCAGGATGTCGAGTTCGGGAACCTTCTCCCGGAGGCTTCCGGCCCCCACCGCGGAGGACAGGTCGGCGGCGACGGCGCGCACCGAGGCCCCGGAAACTTCTTCCAGGATGCGGGTGCGGGCCGCTTCGGTCTTGTCGGGCCCGCGCCCGTTCACGATCACCGACGCACCGGCCCGCGCCAGCGCGGTGGCGATGGCCAGGCCGATGCCCTGACTGGAACCCGTGACCAGTGCGTGCCGTCCGGAAAGGTCGATGTTCATCTCTTCATCGTGCCGCACCACCGCTCACCGGCCGGGGGCGCCACGCGGATCTTGTGTCCGCCCCGCTTCCCCACGAACGCCGCCACGCAGGCCCAGTGATCTACCGACTTGCCGAAGCCGAGGTCGATCGGTGTCGACGCTTCGACTCGCGAGACGAACCTCCGGACAGCGCGAACCGCGGCGGAGCGACCCCTGGAGCCTGATAGGCACGCAGAAGGGTATGGAGCGATCTTTAATCTGCCATTGACAAATGGCACATTTATGAATGACTCTTAACCCATGACCAGGTCGACGAGGACCTCACGCTCCGGTGTGCCGTGTGCACCCTCCCTGCGTTCGCGATTGGCCGCCACCGCAGCGGAATACGGTCTGCGCCCGATCAACTGCGCGGTGCCGATGAACCCACCGGGCATACTGTTCGCCCGCACACTCATCGCGACGATCATGGAACTGGCCGGGCCACCCCTGCCCGGAACAGCCGTCCAGAAGGTCCGGACCGCCGGTGTCCGCGGCGAATGGGTACGCGCCCCCGGCGTCCGGGCCGCCAACCGGGCCGTCTACTACGTGCACGGCAGCGGCTACGTACTCTGTTCGGCCCGGACCCATCGCGGCCTCGCCTCCCGGCTGTCCCGCGACACCGGTCTGCCCGTATTCGTCGTGGACTACCGACTCGCCCCCGAACACCGCTTCCCGGCCGCCGCCGACGATATCGCCGCCGGCTTCGAGTGGCTGCTCGGACAGGGCTTCGCCGCGCACGACCTGGTGATCGCCGCCGACTCCGCGGGCGGACACCTCACCCTCGACCTGCTTCTGGAAAACGCCTCCCGAGGTACCGAACAGCCCGCCGCCGTCGTCCTGTTCTCCCCCCTGATCGATCTCACCTTCGCCCTGGCGACCGCCCAGGAGCGGCGGCGGCGCGATCCGGTGATCTCCGCCCGCGCCGCCCGCCGGCTCCCGCGGGCCTACACCGGCGGGCATCCCGACGACACCCCGCGGCTGCGGCTCACCGTCGCGGCGGGCACCGCGCTGCCGCCGATGCTGGTCCAGGCCGGCGGCGCCGAGATGCTCAGCGCCGACGCCCGGCACCTGCACACGATGGTCCGGACTGCGGGCGGTGACTGCACCCTCGAGATCTGGCCGGGTCAGGTGCACGTGTTCCAGGCGCTGCCGCGCCTGGCCCCCGAAGCCGACGCCGCCCTGGGGCGGGCCGCCGATTTCCTGTGCGCGGCACTCGCGGTCGGCACCCCACGGAAAGTGAGCTGAGATGACAGCCCTGCGCAACCTCCTGCCGTTCGGCAGTTCGGGCCGCACCCACGGCGCCCGCGCGGTCGTCACCGGTGCCGGGAGCGGAATCGGCCGCGCGCTGGCCCGGGAACTGGCCGCCCGGGGCGGACAGATCGTCTGCGCCGATATCGACGAGAGCCGCGCCGCGGAAACGGTGGCCCTCATCGAAGGCGAATACCCCGGCGCCGCCCACGCTTTTCGCTGCGATGTCGCCCGCCGGGAGGACATGGAGATCCTCGCCCGGTTCGCCGACTCGGTATTCGACGGCGGGGTCTCCCTGGTGGTCAACAACGCCGGCGTCGGAATCGGTGGGAAACCAGTGGGCGAGATCGGGTTCACCGACTGGGAATGGGCCCTCGGTATCAATCTCTGGGGCGTGGTGCACGGATGCGAGATCTTCGCGCCCCGACTGCGGGCCGCCGGCCGCGGCGGCATCATCAATGTGGCCTCGGCCGCCGGTTTCGCGGCCGCGCCCGCGATGGCGGTCTACAACACGTCCAAGGCCGGCGTGCTCGCCCTGTCGGAGACCATGGCCGCGGAGTTCAGCGGCACCGATATCGCGGTCACCGTACTCTGCCCCACCTTCGTCCGGACCAATGTCGCCCGGGACGGGCGCATCACCTCGGGTTCGCGTGATCTCGCCGACACCCTCATGCGCTGGACCGGTTTCTCCCCCGAGCGCGTCGCCCGCATCACCCTCGACGCGCACGACCGCGGCCGACTGCATGTCCTCCCCCAGCCCGACGCCCAGCTCATCTGGCTGCTCAAACGGGCCTTTCCCGGCCCGTACACCACCGTGGCGGGCCTGCTCGAGCGGCTGTTGCCGCAGGACGCGCCCGCCACACCGACCACCACCCAGAGAACAGGAGTCTGATATGGCGACCATGGACTTCCAGGACATGCTCGGCAAGATCAAGGAACGCCAGTGGGCACTGGCCGATATCGATTGGGACGCGCCCGGCGCGGAAACGATCACTCCCGAACAGCACGCGCGCCTCAAGCCTTTCATGTCGGACCTGATGTGGATCGAGAACGTGGGGGCGCGCGGATTCGCCGCCATGGCCAAGAAGGCCCCCGACGAGACCTTGCGCGAGATCTACCGGTATTTCCACGCCGAGGAGCAGAAGCACGCCAATGCCGAACTCGCGCTGATGCGGCGCTGGGGGATGCTCGAGGGTGACGAGATCCCGCAGCCGAATATCAACGTCAAACTGGTCATCGATTTCCTGGACAAATACGCCGACGATATGTCGCTGTCGTTCCTGGGAACTGTGATCCCGATGCTCGAGGTGGCGCTGGACGGCGCACTTGTCAAATTCATCATGGACGAGATCGAGGACCCGGTGTGCCAGGAGGCGTTCCGGCGGATCAATGCCGACGAATCCCGCCATCTGGCCGTCGATTTCGCGGTCATGGATGTGCTGGGCCACGCCGAGATGCGCAAACTGCTCATCGAACTGATCGGCGGCTGGGTGAAGCCGACCTTCCTGATCGGCGTACTGAGCTATATGCCGCTGCTGAACAAGATGCGCGACAATATCGTCGCGATGGGGGTGGACGAGAAAAAGCTGTACTCGGCGCTCGAACGCTACCGGAAGGTGGGCGAGCGCAGTGAGTTCGCGCGCCGGCTGCCGATGTACCAGATCGTGAAGATGCACGGCGACTGGGTGGTCGACCGGGGGCACCCGTATCACCTGCTCGCGGACGCCCTGGTGAAGGTCACCGGACGTATTCCGCGGCGGCTGCTGCGCAAGGACCCGAGCTGGTCGAAGGAAATCACCTACACCCCCGCCGCGTGACGAGGACACATCTATGACCACGACCAGCACAGTCCCGCTCGATGTCGCCGTGATCGGTGCGGGATTCGCCGGGATCGGCGCGGCAATCCGGCTCCGGGACCGCGGTATCACGAATTTCGCGGTGTTCGAACGCGGTGACGCGGTCGGCGGGACCTGGCGCGACAACACCTATCCCGGCGCCGCCTGCGATATTCCCTCCCGGCTCTACTCGTACAGTTTCGCGCCCAATCCGGACTGGTCGCACACCTATTCCGGGAGCGGGGAGATCCTGGGCTATATCGACTCGATGGTGGCGAAAGCCGGTATCGCACCGCATATCCGGCTCCGGCACAATGTCACCGGTATGGAATTCGACGAGTCCACCGGAACCTGGGTGATCTCGATCGAGGGCTCCGGGAAGGTCCGCGCCCGCGCGGTGGTGCTCGCGTCCGGGCCCCTGACCGAACCCGGCTACCCCGATATTCCGGGGATCGACTCCTTCACCGGGCACACGATCCACAGTGCCCGCTGGGACCACGACTACGATTTCACCGGGAAACGGGTCGCGGTGATCGGTACCGGAGCCAGTGCGGTACAGATCATTCCGGAACTGGTCGAGCGAGCCGGTTCGGTGAAGGTTTTCCAGCGCACCCCCGGCTGGGTCCTGCCCCGGGTGAACCGGCGTACCGGCGCGCTCGCCAAGGAGCTCTACCGGCATATCCCCGGCGCGCAGACCCTCGCGCGGCAGGCGTGGTTCTACGGGCACGAGTCGGTGGCGCTCGGCGTCGTCTGGAATACCCCGCTGACCCGGGTGGTCGAACTGGTCGGCCGGGCGCAATTGCGGCGGCAGGTCGCCGATCCGTGGCTGCGTCGGCAGCTCACCCCCGATTTCCGGGCGGGCTGCAAACGGCTGCTCATGACCGACGACTACTACCCGGCGCTGCAACGGGAGAACTGCAAACTGATCACCTGGCCGATCGCCCGGATCGCGCCGGACGGTATCCGTACTGCCGAGGGGATCGAGCATCGCGCCGACTGCATCGTGTTCGCCACCGGGTTCGAGGTCTCCAAAACGGGGACGCCGATCCCGATCACCGGTCGCGACGGGCGGGTGCTCGCCGACGAATGGCGGCGCGGCGCGTTCGCGTACCGCAGTGTCGCGGTCTCGGGGTATCCGAATCTGTTCCTGACCTTCGGACCCAATTCCGGCCCGGGGCACAACTCGGCACTGGTGTACATGGAAGCGCAGATCGATTACCTGGTACAGGCGATCGGCCTTATCCTCGACCGTGATCTGCGGATGCTCGAGGTGCGCCGCGATCGTCAGGAGCGTTACAACGCGGCCATCCAGCGCAAGCTCGGCGCGACCACCTGGAACTCGGGCTGCCGCAGCTGGTACCTGACCGAGGACGGGTTCAACGCGACCATGTACCCGGGGTTCGCCACCCAGTACCGCAACCAGTTGCGCGAGGTCGATCTCGACGACTACACGGTGGTGGCGGGCGAGCCGCGGATCGTGCCGATGGTGGCGTCGGTCTCCTGACCGGCGGCTAGACTCGGATTCCCGTGCCGGAGTCACCGGCGCAGGCGGGCGAGGGAGGTGCGGATTCATGGCGCGATACCGGATCGATGATCTCGCCCGCGCCGCGGGCACCACCTCCCGCAATGTCCGTGCCTATCAGGAACGCGGCCTGCTACCACCCCCGGCCGACCGCGACGGCCGGGCCAGTATCTACGACGATTCCCATCTCGAGCGGCTCCGCCTCATCGACGCGCTGCTGCAGCGCGGTTTCACCACCGCGCATATCGCCGATTTCATCACCAGTTGGGAAACCGGTAAGGACCTCACCGAGGTGCTGGGTCTGCAGCATGCCGTCACCGCGAACTGGTCGGAGGAGGAGACCTTCGAGGTCCCCCGGGAACTGCTCGCCAGCATTCTCGGCGAGCAGACCGACGAGCTGGTGGCGCAGCTGAGCCGGATGGGTCTGGTCCGGGTGGACGGCGAGACGGTGGTGATCACCGATACCCAGCTGCTCACCTCGTTCACCGAGCTCCACGAGTACGGGGTGGAGCTGGGCACGCTCATCTCGGTGTACGCCGAGGTCGCCACGCGGATCGACGCCATCAGCGAGCTGCTCATCAACGCGGCGAAGAAACATATCGTCGACGAGCACGGGCCCGGCTGGCTACCGGACTCCAATGACGAGATCGCCGCCACCACCCGCATGCTCAATACCATGCGCGAACTCGGCGTCGCCGCGGTGCACACCAGTCTGGCCCGGTCGCTGGACGCCACGCTGCGGCGCGAACTCGGCGACTATCTCGCCACCGCCGCGGAACGGGAGCGGGAACGGAACATGGGCCGCGCCCAGCGCGATCACTGAGCGCCGTACCCGGGCCGCCTCAGGCCAGACGGCACAGTGTTTTTCCGGTCGTCGCGCCCGAGAGCATTGCGACCAGGGCGGCCGCCGCCTGCTCGATCCCGTCGAATACCGATTCCCGGTGGACCAGTCGTCCGGCCGCGAGATGCGCACCGACCTCGGCCCGCATGGCCGACTCGAGATGATTGAAGGATCCGGCCCGGAAACCCCGCATACACAGGCCTTTCGCCACCATGGTGAACAGGTTCGGCGGCCCGGCCGGGGCCGCGCCGTCGTAACCGGATACCGCCCCGCACAGCGCGATCCGCCCCTGCGGGCGCAGCGCGTCCAGGGCCGCGGTCAGATGGTCGCCACCGACATTGTCGAAATACGCGTCGATTCCGGTGGGCGCGAGTACGGCCAGCGATTCGGCGAGGGCGGGCTCGTGGTAGTCGAAGGCGGCGATGCCGAGTTCGTCGCGCAGGTAGGCCACCTTGTCCGGACTGCCCGACGAGCCGAGGACGGTGGCGCCGCGCAGGGCCGCGAGCTGCGCGGCGAGCGAACCGACCGATCCCGCGGCCGACGACACCCACACTGTGTCCGCCGCGGCCAGCTCGAGAATTTCGACCAGCCCCACATACGCGGTGAGTCCGGCGCTGCCCAGCGGGCCGAGGAACCATTGCGGCGGAAGATCACCTGCCTCGATCCGGGTGGGTGCGCCGTAACCGCCGATGGTCTGCGCGCCGGCGCCCACCACCGCGTATTCGCGGTAGCCGAGAGTGTGGGAGACCAGATCGCCCACGGCGTAGTCCGGGTGGCGGGTCTCGGCGACCACGCCGAGCGCGAGACCGCTGAGACCTTCGCCCGGGCGCAGCGGCGGCAGGTACCCGTCCGGTGTGGTCTCCGCCAGCCGGATGCGGATGGACGGATCGATCGACAGCCAGGTGTTGCGCACCAGGATCTCACCCGGGCCGGGTTCCGGCACGGGTTCCTCGAGCAGCGCGAGATCGGTGACGCTCAGCTTTCCGGCCGGGCGCCGGGCCAGACAGAGCCGGCGATTCATCGGTGGTCCTCCTTGTCGGGCCTGCCGGGCTCGCGTCGCTCAGCGCGCAAAGGCGACCTCGGGCGTCCGGGCGATGAGCAGCCGGCGCACCGCACCGTCGGCGTCGAGCTGGGCGGTCGCGTTGAACGACGCCTCGAACTCTCCGGCACGCGTGGTACGACCGAGCACGAGTTCGTATTCGCCGACCACCGCACCCACATCGATGTGATGGATCAGGGTGCTCTTCTCGCGCTGCGCGAGGTAGGCGACCAGACCCGCCCGGTCCCCGACGAATTCGGCGCTCGCACCCGCTCCCTTGGAGAACTGCACCGACATGGTGAAATCGTCGGAGATCATCTCGAGCACCCGATCGGGATCGTCGGAATCCATATAACCGAACCACCGGGCCAGCACCGGCACATCCGTCGTCATTTCTGTTCTCCTTCGGTCGAGGACCGGTCCACCAGCGCGAAGTCCGCGCTGAACGTGACCTGGTACCGGTCGATGAGTCCCGCCGCGTCCAGATGCATCGCGGCCACGAAGTACCCGGTGGTCACGGTGTCGTTCTCGGTGACGGCGCCGTGGGCGAACTGCATGTCACCATCGGCGGCCACCCGCAACAGCACGTGCTTGCGGTTCACCGGGGGCCGGCCGCTGAGGTACTCGAACATGGCCGAGCGGCCGCGGTCGCGTTTCACCCCGGTGGGCAACACCATCGTGAAGTCCACGTCCTCGGCCAGCAACGCCACCGCGTCCCGCAATCCGCCCCTGTCGACGGTCGCGTAGTAGTCCTCGATCACGTAACTCATGAAATGAACTTAGTTCAACAAACCACTTCTTGTCGAGAGTGCGAGCCGCTAGGCTCAGTTTACCGAATTGAACTCAAGTCAACCGGAGAATCATGTCCCCGACCTCAGCAATTACCCCCGAAGCGCCCTGGCCGCGGGCGGAACCGGCAGCTCTCACGCCCGGTCCCGAGCAGGAACAACTGCGCGAAACACTACGGGCGCTCCTCGCCAAGTACAGCGGGATCGAGCAGGTACGCGCGGCGGCGGAATCCGCGGCCGGATACTCCGAACCGCTGTGGCGACGCCTCGTCGACGAGATGTCCGTGACCTCGCTCGCCGTCCCGGAGGAATACGGCGGGCTCGGCTACGGCACCGCCGAACTGGCCGTCGTACTCGAGGAATGCGGCCGGGCCCTGGTCTGCGAACCCGTAATCAGCTCGGCCGTCCTGGGCGTTCAGGCACTGCTGCCGGCCGCCGCGGCGACCGCCGACCTCTTCACCGAGGTGCTGAACGGACGATCGCTCGCCACCGTCGGCACCCTCGATCCGGCGACCGACGCGCTGCGGGCCCGATCCGATTCCACCGGCTGGCGCGTCGAAGGTACGGTCACCCACCTACCGGGCGGCGACACCGCCGATCTCGTCGTGGCCTCGGCCGATACGCCCCAGGGCCGCCGCCTCTTCGCCCTGCGGCCCGGCCCCGGGGCCGTGCGCAGCCCACGCCGCGTCCTGGACCCCACGCGCAGGCAGGCCGATCTCACCGTGCGCGACTGCCCGGCCGTCGCGCTGACGACGCCGGAATCGACACCCGCCGCCATCGCGCGACTGCACGATCTGGCCACCCTCGCCACCGCCTGCGAGAACACCGGCATTGTCGATCACCTGCTCGGGCTCACGGTCGACTACGTCCGCACACGCCATCAGTTCGGGCGGCCGATCGGCTCCTTCCAGGCCGTCAAACACCGGCTGGCCGATCTACTGGTCGAGCTGGAACGCGCGCGCTCGGCCTCCCGATACGCCGCCGCCCTCTACGCCGAGGACCCCGATTCGGCACGGCTGGCCGTCGCGGTCGCGGGCGCCGTCTGCACCGACGCGGCCGTACTCGCGGCCTCCGAAGCGGTGCAGTTACACGGTGGCGTCGGCTTCACCTGGGAGCATCCCGTGCACTCCTATTTCCGGCGTGCGCTCGGAAACGAAGCAGCACACGGTGATTCACGCACCCATCGTGCGCGGATCGCCGATCTGATCGGCGTCTGAGCAACCTCGACCGGCACGGAATTCCGTATTGACGCCCTCCGCGCCGTCGAGTACAACTGAAGTGAATCCAGTTCAATAACGGACAACGAAAGAGGCCCTCGATGGTTGACACCGACCACATCGTCCTGGAGAAAGACGGCGAGATCGCCCGCGTCTGGCTCAACCGCCCGCACAAGAAGAACGCGGTCACCGTGGAGCTGCTGCACCGGCTCGACGAGATCATCGTCGAGGTCGACAACGACCCCGAGCTGAAGGTCCTCGTACTGCGCGGCCGGGCCAACACCTTCTGCTCGGGTTTCGACCTGGACGAACTGCGGGAGAACTACGTCGGCAAGACCAACGCGATGGATGTCGCGGTGCTCTCGGCGAAGGTCTGTGACCGCCTGTACTCGATGAACACTCCGTCGGTGGCGGTGCTGGAGGGCTACGTCACCGCGGGCGGTTTCGAGCTGATGATCTCCTGCGATTTCGCGGTCGCCGCCGATGATGCCAAGATCGGCGATTTCCACATCCGGCGCGCGCTCTTCGGTGGCGCGGGCCCGATCTACCGCCTGCCCCGCATGATCGGCATCCGCAAGACCAAGGAGCTGATGCTCACCGGCAAACTGCTCTCCGGCACAGAGGCAGCGGCCTTCGACCTGATCAATGCCTCCGCCCCGGCGGGCGAACTCGACGCCCTGGTGGCCGACTTCATCGCGCCGATCATCGACAAGAGCCCGTTCGCCATGAAGCTCACCAAGATGACCATCGATCGCGGTCTGGACGCCGATATCCAGTCGCTGATGGTGATGGAGCACCTGGCGGTCGGCAACGCCCTGCAGTCCGAGGATGCGCGCGAAGGCGTCAACGCCTTCCTCGAGAAGCGCGAACCCAAGTGGGTCGGTCGCTGACCCGGCCAGGCACATCGACCATCGGAAGGAACGACATGGGCGAGCAGGTGAAACCCGTACTGGAAGGTAGTAGGTGCCGGGTGTGCGGCACGGTCGGCTACCCGGCGAGCGCGATCTGCGCACGCTGTGCCCGGCCGACCGCCGACCCACTGCCCCTCGGCGACGAAGGGGTGGTCTGGGCCTACACCGTTCAGCGGTTCCCACCGAAATCGCCGCCGTATGTCGTTCCCGCCGAGGGATTCACGCCGTACGCGGTCGGCTATGTCGAACTCCCCGAGGGGATCAAGATCGAGGCGATTCTCGACTGCGACGAGTTCACCGCCCTGGACCGGGCGCCGGTGCGACTGGTCGCGGTCACACCGGTCCCCCGGTTCGCCACCACTACCACCCAGCAGAGCGAGGACCGGTGACCGATCAGGTTTCCATCATCGGGAGCGGACTGTCGCGTTTCGGCCGCCGGCCCGGTGTCAGTGGGCGGCAGATGGCGGTCGAGGCGATCACCGCCGCGGTGGCCGACGCCGGACTGGCCTGGCCCGACATCCAGGTCGCGTTCGGCGGCAGCGACGGTTCGGGACTGGCCGACACCCTGGTCGCCGAGCTCGGTTTCACCGGTATCCCGTTCACCAATGTCAAGAACGGCTGCGCGACGGGCGGCAGCGCGCTGTTCTCCGCGGTCAACGCGGTGCGGTCCGGCGCCGCCGAGATCGCGCTCGCGGTCGGCTTCGACAAACATCCGCGCGGGGCGTTCGACCCCGACCCCACCGACTGGGGTCTGCCCGAGGGGTACGGCACGGCCGGACTCATGGTGACCACCCAGTTCTTCGGCGCCAAGATCGGCCGCTATATGCGCGAGCACAATATTTCCGCGGCGACGCTGGCGAAGGTCGCCGAGAAGGCCTACCGCAACGGCAGCCGCAATCCCAATGCCTGGCGGCGGGAGCCGATCTCGGCAGCGCAGATCGCCGCGGCGGAGATGGTGAACGATCCGCTCACCAAGTTCATGTTCTGCTCCCCCGGCGAAGGGGGCGCGGCCGTGGTCGTCGCGAGCGAGGCCGCCGTGCGCCGGCTCGGCGGGCGCCCGGTGCGGTTGCGGGCGATCAGCCATCGCACCCGGCGCTTCGGATCCTTCGAGGTGTTCAGCCCCGCGGTCCAGGGCACCGGGGAACCCACCAGCGTCAGTACCGATGCCGCCACCGCGGCCTTCGAGCAGGCCGGGATCGGACCGGGCGAGATCGACGTCGCCCAGCTCCAGGACACCGAGAGCGGCGCGGAGATCATGCATATGGCCGAATGCGGGTTCTGCGAGCACGGCGCGCAGGAGGAGCTGATCGCCGCCGGCGCCACCGAGATCGGCGGCCGGCTGCCGATCAACACCGACGGCGGCTGTATCGCCAACGGTGAACCCATCGGCGCCTCCGGGCTGCGGCAGGTCCACGAGATCGTCACCCAACTGCGGGGCGAGGCGGGCGAACGGCAGGTGCCGGGCGGCCCGCGCACCGGTTTCACACACGTCTACGGCGCCCCCGGAATCAGCGCCTGCACGGTCCTTTCGGTCTGAGGGCGAGGGAGAACAGTGAGTACACAGACACTTCCGGATCTCGCCGAGTTCACCGAATCGGCTCGGGACTGGTTGTGCGGGGTCGCCGCGCCCCGTACCGAAGCCGCCTGGGGTCACGGTGACGATTCGGTCGCCGTATTCGAGAACTGGACCGCCGCGGAGGAACGCCGGCACACCGACGCGATCCGCGACTACGAGCGCACCAAATTCGATGCGGGCTGGGGGGCGCTGAACTGGGCCCCGGAATACGGTGGACGTGGGCTGCCGATGTCCTATGTGCTCGCGTTCCGGCGTGCCGAAGCGGAGTTCGAGGTACCGCGGCGGACCGAGATGTTCTCGGTGACACAGCAATTGGTGGCGCCGACCATCGAGCAGTGGGGGACGCCGGAACAGCGGGACCGCTATGTCCGGGCCATGCTGCGTACCGATCTCATCGCCTGTCAGCTCTTCTCCGAAACCGAGGCCGGCTCCGATCTGGCCGCGGTACGGACCCGGGCCACCCGGAACGCCGACGGCGCCTGGACTCTCGACGGCCACAAGGTCTGGACCTCGGGCGCCCGCGTCGCCGACCTCGGCGTGGCGGTGTGCCGGACCGATCCGGCGGCGGCCAAGCACGCGGGGCTCACCGTATTCCTGGTCCCCATGGACGCTCCGGGTGTCACCGTGCGGCCGATCCGGCAGATGACCGGCGGCAGTTCGTTCAACGAGGTCTACCTCGACGGGGTCGTGCTCGACGACGGGCTGCGGCTCGGCCCGGTCGGCAAGGGGTGGCCGGTCGCGCTCACCGTGCTCGCCGCCGAACGCCTCGACGGGGCGACGCTGGGCCTGGCCAATGCCGACCAGGCCGTGGCACTGGCCCGCAACCTGGGCCGTGAACTGTCCGATCTGGAACGCGACCGGGTCGCCGATCTGGTGACCCGCAGCTACGTGCAGCGGGTGGCGGGTATGCGGGTCGCCGCGGCGGTGGTCGCGGACCGGGACCCGGGCCCGGAGGCCTCGGCGGGCAAGCTGCTGGCCACCGACACCATGGCGCGCACCTCCGAGGTGGTGCGGCTGCTGCTCGGCCGCGACCTGGTCGCCGATTCGGGGCGCTGGGGAACCTACGCCTGGACCGAGCACGTCCTCGGCGCGCCGGGCTACCGGATCGCCGGCGGCACCGACGAGATCCAGCACAACATCATCGCCGAGCGGGTACTCGGCCTGCCCAAGGAGCCACGCCCATGACGCTGGAGCACCGGGTGCGCGACCGGCTGGCCGCCGAGCTCGGGCACGAACTCATCACCTTCGAACGCCTGCCGGGTGGTCATTCGGGACTCACCTACCGGGCGGTGACAACCGGCGGAACCTATGTGGTGAAAGCCGTACCGGAGGGCCGCGAACCCCTCGGCCGCCACGATATGCTGCGCCAGGCCCGGATCATGCGCGCGCTGGCGCCGACCGAGGTCCCGGTGCCGCGCATAGTCGTCACCGATGAGCGCGAACCGGCCTGGTTCGCCATGGAATTCGTCGTCGGCGAATCGCTGGAACCGGTACTCGACGATCCGCCCGTGGTGCCGGATCTCGCCGCGGCCCGGATGCGCCGCGCGGCCGAGGTGCTGCCCCGGCTACACGCGGTCGCCCTCGACACGGTGCCCGGTATCGAACCCGCGCTGACTCCCGCCGACGAACTGGCCCGCTGGGCCCGCACGCTCGGTGCGGTACCGCCGGAACTGGTCACCGGTGGTGACCGTCTGCTGGAACTACTCGGGCGGCGGGTGCCGGACCCCCTGGCACCCACCCTCGTCCACGGTGACTACCGGCTCGGCAACATCATCGCCGCGGGCACCGAACCCGTCGCGCTGATCGATTGGGAGATCTGGAGCGCCGGCGACCCCCGCGTCGAGCTCGGCTGGTTCCTGGTCTTCGCCGATGGCACCAATTTTCCCGGTGTGGGCCGCACAGTCCCCGCGCTGCCGAGCGCTGCCGAACTGGTGGAGCTGTACCGCGCGGGCGGTACCGAGCTACCGGAACTGTCCTGGTTCGACGCGCTCGGCCGGCTCAAGATGGCCGCCATCATGGGCCACAACCTACTGCGGCATCGCGAAGGCCGGCACCACGACCCGGACCAGGAAAAGCTGCCCGCCACCATCGACCGCCTCATCGAGACCGGGACCTCGCTGCTCGCCGGTTGAGGTCGCCTCCCCCAGTTCAGGAGCCGCACTGTGGATTTCTCCTACTCCGCCCGCACGGCGGACCTGCTCGACACACTCGGCCGATTCATGGACGAGCACGTCTATCCGGCCGAGCCGGTCTACGACGAACAGATCGCCGCGGCGGACAATCCGCACGAACAACCGCAGATCATGCGGGAATTGCAGGCCCGGGCCCGGGAACTGGGTCTGTGGAACCTTTTCATGACCCACGACGGATTGGGCGCCGGACTCACCAATCTGGAATACGCGCCGCTCGCCGAAATGGTCGGCCGTTCCATCATCGGTAACGAGGCGATCAACTGTTCGGCGCCCGATACCGGGAATATGGAAATCCTGGCCATGTTCGGGACCGAGGAGCAGAAGGCGCAGTGGTTGCGGCCGCTGCTGGATTGTGAGATCCGGTCGGCGTTCGCGATGACCGAACCCGATGTGGCCAGTTCCGACGCCACCAATATCACCTCGACCATCCGCCGCGACGGTGACGACTACGTCATCAACGGCCGAAAATGGTATACCTCCGGAATTCTCGACCCGGATTGCAAACTCGTCATCTTCATGGGCAAATCCGATCCGGAGGCGCCGCCCTATCGCCGGCAGAGCATGATCCTGGTGCCCGCCGACGCACCCGGAGTCGAAGTACTCCGTGATCTGCCGATGTTCGGTTTCCATGACCGGCTCGGGCACGGCGAGGTGCAGTTCACCGATGTCCGGGTGCCCGCGGCGAATATGCTCGGCGCCGAAGGCGACGGCTTCGCCATCGCGCAGGGCCGGTTGGGCCCGGGCCGGATGCACTACGCCATGCGGGCCATCGGCATGGCCGAACGCGCCCTCGACCTGATGTGCCGTCGCGCGCTGGAGCGCACCGCGTTCGGTGGGCCGCTGGCCGACCGGGGCGTGGTGCGGGAGTGGATCGCCCGCAGCCGCATCGAGATCGACCAGATCCGCCTGCTGGTCCTGAAGTCGTCCTGGCTGATGGACACCAAGGGCAATGCGGCGGCGCGCTCGGAGGTCGCCGCGATCAAAGTCGCTGCCATGGAGGTGGCCCACGCGGTGGTCGACCGGGCGGTCCAGACCTTCGGCGCGGCCGGGGTCAGCAATGACACCGTGCTGGCCCGGATGCACGCGATCACCCGCGCACTGCAGATCGCCGACGGCCCCAACGAAGTACATCTGCGCACCATCGCGCGTCTGGAAGTGAAGAAGCACCGATGAGCACAACAGATCTGACCGGAAAGGTCGCGCTGGTGACCGGCGCGAGCCGCGGACTCGGGCTGGCGATCGCCCGCGGGCTACGCGATGCCGGCGCCACGGTGATCGTCTCCAGCCGCAAACTCGCGGCCTGCGAGGCGGCGGTCGCCGCGCTCGGCGCGGGCCCCGGCAGCGCCCACCCGCTGGAACTGCATGTGGGCAGATGGGACAGCATAGAGCCCGCCGTCGACCGGATCGTCGCCGAATTCGGCAGTCTCGACATCGTGGTCAACAATGCCGGGATCGCGCCGCCGGCCGAGAATCTGGCGGCGGTGACCGAGGGCCTGTGGGACAAGACCCTCGAGGTGAACCTGAAGGGCCCGTTCCGCCTGATGGCTGTCGCGGGGGCCCGGATGGCCGCCGCCGGCGGCGGCTCGATCATCAATATCTCCAGTATCGGCGCGGTCCGGCCCAGCCCGCCCGAGGCGATGTACGCCGCGGCGAAGAACGGTCTCAATGCGCTCACCATGGCGTTCGCGCAGGAATACGCGCCGTCGGTGCGGGTCAACTGTGTGATGCCCGGCGGGTTCGCGACGGATATGGCCGAGCACTGGGACGACGAGTTCGTCGGCAAGATCGTCGACCGGCTCCCCGCGGGTCGGCTGGGGCGGCCGGAGGAGATCGCCGGACTGGTCGTTCATCTGGCGAGCGATGCCGCCGGGTACACGACCGGGGCCGTGATCCCGGTCGACGGCGGCCGGACGGCGGTGTACTGAGATGAGTACGCAACCGAGCGAACCGGCTATCGCCACGTCGGCGAGCCTGTTCGACCTGAGCGGACGCGCCGCCGTGGTCACCGGTGCCTCGTCGGGCCTCGGGCTGGGCTTCGCCCGCGTGCTGGCCGGCGCGGGCGCCACCGTTTACGCGGCCGCCCGCCGGGTGGACCGGCTGACCGAACTGGCGCGAAGCGATTCCCGGATCGTGCCGGTGCCCTGTGACGTGACCCGGGACGCGGACCGTACCGCCCTGGTGGACCGCTGCTACGCGGAGTCCGGGCGCCTGGATGTCCTGGTCAACAATGCGGGCCGGCCGGGGCCGCCGCAGGCGGAGCAGGAGACCGACGCGGAGTTCCACGCGATCCTGGAGTTGAACCTGCTCGCCGGTTTCCACCTCGCCACCTACGCCGCGACCCGGCTGCCCGCGGGCGAACACGCGTCCTACATCAATATCTCCTCGGTGATCGGCCTGGTCTCCACGGCTCCGATCGGCGGCGCCAGCTATGCCGCCTCCAAGTCCGGAACTTTGGGACTGACCCGGGAACTCGCCGGCCAGTGGGGCCGGCGCGGTATCCGGGTGAACGCCGTGGTGCCGGGGTGGTTCGATACCGAGATGACCGACGGCCTGTTCAGCAATGAGAAATCGGCGGGCTGGGTCCGTCGCAACACCATGCTCGGCCGCGGCGGCCGGACCGGAGAGGTGGACGGCGCGGTGTTGTTCCTCGCCTCGGACGCGTCGTCCTATATGACCGGGCAGACCCTGGTGGTCGACGGCGGCTGGACGGCACGCTGATGCTGGCCGTACAGCTCACCGCCTGGGGCGCCGAACCCGAACTCCGCGAGATCCCCACACCGCGGCCCGGCGGGGAGGAACTGCTGGTGCGGGTCGAGGCGGCCGGGCTGTGCCGCTCGGATCTGCACATCATGGATTCCGCCGCCGGCGCGTTCGGCTATCCGCTCCCGCTCACTCTCGGACACGAGGTGGCGGGCACCGTGCTCGACGCGGGCCCGGCGGCCGACCGCGGCTGGATCGGGGAAACCGTGGTGGTCCACGGGATCTGGAGTTGCGGTCGGTGCCGCAACTGCGCACGGGGGCGGGAGAACTACTGCCTGCGCCTGCGCCCGGGCCCGGACGGCCGGGGGAAGCCGATCGGTAACGGCCTCGGCCGTCCGGGCGGGCTGGCCGAGGCGATGATCGTGCCCTCGGCCCGGTACCTGGTGCCGGCGCGGGGTGTGGACCCGGTGCTCTGCGCGCCTCTGGCGGATGCCGGTCTCACCGCGTACCACGCGGTGCGGCAACACCGCGACCTGATCGATTCTGGCAGCGTATGTCTCGTGGTGGGGGTCGGCGGGCTCGGCCATCTCGCGGTCCAGATCCTGCGCGAGTTCGGTGCCGGACGCATCATCGCGATCGACAACCGGCCGGAGGCACTCGGGGTGGCCCGCCGGCTGGGCGTGGACGCGACCTTCCCCGATATCCCGTCCGCGGCCACCGGCCTGGGCGACGGCGCGGACCTGATCTTCGACTTCGCCGGCGCCCCGGACAGCGTGGGCCCGGCCGGTGCGGTGCTCGCGCCGGGCGGGCGCCTGGTGCTGGTGGGCAGCGCGGGCGGGCGGCTCGAGGTCGGTAAGGACGTCGGCCTGGCCACGGGCTGGACCGTGACGGCGCCGTTCTGGGGCCCGCGGTCGGATCTGGCCACAGTGGTCGAGCTCGCCCGCCGCGGTGCCCTGCACGTCACCGCGGAGACCTTCCCGCTCACCGAGGCGGTGGAGGTCTATCGCAGGCTGCGGTCGGGCGGGATCACCGGGCGCGCTGTCCTGGTCCCACCGGCGTGACGAGCGCATTCCGCCCCGCGGAAGCGCGGCGACGAGTAAACAGAGAGCACAGCGGCACGAGGAACGGGCGATGAGAGTACTGGCGACGGAGATGCTCGAACGGGCACGGCGGGCACCGGCGGATATCGCGGTGATCGACGAACTCGGACAGCACACCCTGAGTGAGATCGTGGCGACGGCGCACGCCCTGGCCGAGCGGATAGCGGCCCTCGACGATCGCGCCCCCACGGCGCTCATCCAGGCCGATAACACCTGGCGCACCCTGGCTGCGGCGCTCGCGGTCGGGCTGCGCGGCGGGGTGGTCGCCGTGTTCAGCCCGCACGCCACCGAATCGGAATTCCGGCTCGCGATGGAGGACATCGGGCCGGACCTGGTGATCGGTGACTCCGAGGCGCTGCGCCACTGGGACGTGCCGGAGGAGGTCTACTCCCGCCGCGATACCGCCTTCGACGAGCATCTGCTGCTGGCCCGCGCCACGCCGTTCGAATCCGTCCGGCGGTGGCACGGCGGCGGCGCGATCGCGATGACCTCCGGTTCCACCGGCCGGCCGAAATGCGTGGTTCAGTCCGAGGATGCCATTCGCTACGCGTGTCGCAGCACGATCGACGCGGTCGGACTTCGCGCCGGGGAGACCGTGGGCGCGTTCGTCCCGCTGTCCTCGGTGGCCGCGTTCTGCTTCGGTATGTACCTGCCGGCGTTCCTCGGCGCCACCATGGTCACCATCGGCCGCTGGTCCCCCGGCGCCGCGCTCACCGCGATGGCCGAGCACCGGGTCGCGTGGACCATGCTGGTGCCGACCATGGCCCTGCAACTCTCGGTGGTCGAGGGCAGTACCGGGCAGCTGTCGGCCATGCGCGCGATGACGGTGGGCGGCGGGCCGATGAACCAGCGGGCGCTGGCCGAAGCCGAACAGAAACTCGGGACCACGTTCCTGCGGGTGTTCGGTATGTCGGAGTGCCTCGGCCACACCACTCCCCGGCCCGACGATCCGCCGGAGATCCGACTGGGCCGCGACGGCCGCCCGTTCCCGGGCACCGTGGTCCGCGCGGTCGATGATAACGGTGCGGCACTGCCCGCCGGGGAGATCGGCGATGCCCAGGTGAAGGGACCTTCCCTGTTCGTCGGATACGCACGCGGGGGCGCTCCGGTGGCGCCGGCGCTCACCGGCGACGGATTCCTGCCCACCGGCGATCTGGTGGAGGTGGCCGGGGACGGTTCCATCCGGGTGATGGGCCGGCAGAAACAGATCATCATCCGCGGCGGGCGCAATATCGATATCAACGAGATGGAGGCGGCGATCGCGGCGTTACCGGGCGTGGTTCAGGTCTGCGTCGTCCCGGTCCCCGACGATCTGCTCGGTGAACGCGCGGCGGCCCTGGTGGTCACCGATACCGGTGAGCTGACCCTGCCGGCGGTGACCGCGCAGCTCGCCGCCGCGGATTTCCCGAAATTCAAATGGCCCGAATACCTGTTCACCGTCGCCGACCTCCCGCAGAATCGGGTCGGGAAATTGTCCCGGCCGGACGCTGTCCGGCTCGCCGCGCAACTCGCCGCAGCCGACTCGAGTTCATATCGGGTGGGGTAGAGTTGAAGCATCCACATCGTCGAATCCTGGGGGCACTTCACTCATGACCGTTGATACCGGAGCTCGGCGGGAGAGCCCGCGTTCCAAGCGCGGCAGCATCCTGACCGCGGCAATAGAGCAATTCGGACGAATCGGTTACGAGCATACGAAATGGGCCTCCATTGCCGACGAAGTCGGAATCGGCCAGACCGCGCTGTACCACTATTTCGAATCGAAAGCGCACTGCCTGCTGACCATCATGCGGCTGGAATTGGCCGATTCCGCCGATCGTTTCGTAGCGGCGACCGAGGGCGAGGAAAACCCGGAAAGGGCACTGCGGGCGGCGGTGGCCGCGGCATTGCGCGCCGAGCCCATCGATGCGCTGCAGCGGCGCATCCTGCAGAACCATATGGATCTGCTCGCCACACCCCGGCAGTCCGAGAAAGAGGAAGCCGAACGCCTGCGCTCGCGTGAATTGGTCCAGGAGATCGAACAGAACTGGACCGATCTCATCGCCCGCGGTATCGAGACCGGCGATTTCGCCGGTGACGATCCGCGCGTGCTGGGCCGTCTCGTACTCGCCGTGGTGATCAGCGTCTGGCGCTGGTATCGCCCGGACGGTGCGCTCGGCCTCGCCGAGATCACCGAAACGGTCACCGAGACCGCGGTGCGGATGGTGCGCGCGTAATCCCCGCCCGGCAAGAGGTCCGCCCTGCCGCACGCACTACGAAACCGAACAGAATTCAGTTAGGATACCATCATGTACAACCTCATGGTTCTGGCGTCACGCCCAAGCGATTGGACCCACGACCAGTTCATCGAGTGGTGGCGTGGCGAACACGCCGAGGTCACCTATCCCCTGCCCGGCCTGCTGCGCTGGCAGCACACCGAACTGCTCGACAGCTTCGACGAGCGGTCCGCCGGATGGGACGGGCTGTCCATCCTGAGCTTCGAATCCCGGGAGGCGCTCGACGCCGCGCTGGCGAGCCCGGAATGGAAAGCGGCCGTCCGCCATGTCGGCGCCATGCGCGGTCGCCGCATGATCTGGTACGGCGAGGAAAAAACCATGGTGCCCCTGGCCGACAGCGGCAAATGAGCGCCCACTGGGCCGAACCCGGCTGCTATCCGGTGGCCGAGGGCATCCACCGCATACCGCTGCAATTGCCGCAGGACGGATTGCGCGCGATCAATGTCTACGCCCTCGAGACAGACGACGGGCTCGTCCTGATCGACGGCGGCTGGCACCGCCCGCATACCTATGACGAACTATCCGCCGCGCTCGCGCGGATCGGCCGCTCCCCCGGCGAGATCCACGATGTCCTGGTCACCCATATCCACCGCGACCACTACACCTTCGCGGTGGAACTGCGCCGCCGGCACGGCTGCCGGGTCCATCTGGGCGCCGGGGAATCGCTGGGGCTCGACGCGGTGCGCGCGCTGGGCAGCAATGTCCCCGAGAGTTCCCTGCGGGAACTGCGCCGCGCGGGGGCGGCCGGTATCGCCGCGCGCGCGTATCTCGGCAACGCCGAGGAGCCCTTCGATCTCGCGGACTGGGAAGCGCCGGACCACTGGCTGCGACCCGGCCCGGTATCCCTCGGCGGCTATGAACTCGAGGTCCTCGAAACTCCCGGACACACCAAGGGACACACCGTCTTCCACGATCGGAGCCGCCGGCTGATCTTCACCGGCGATCATCTGCTCCCCGCCATCACCCCGTCCATCGGATTCGAACTCGGTACCTGGGAACTTCCCTTGGACAAGTTCCTGCACTCGCTGACCCTGCTACGCGACGACGACGATCGCACCATGCTGCCCGCACACGGATCCGACGGCGGCAGCGCCGGAGCACGGGCCCGCGAACTGCTGGCACATCACTACCACCGTTTCGATCAGATCCGCACCGTAGTAGGCGATTTCGCGCCGTGTACAGGCTACGAAGTCGCCCGTGCCCTGACGTGGACCCGCCGAGAACGCTCATTTGCCACCCTCGACACGTTCAACCAGATGGTCGCCACCTGCGAAACCATGGCTCATCTGGATGTCCTCGTGGCACGGAACATCCTCACCGCCGACGTTCTCGAGGGTGTGGACCTCTTCCGGCTCCCACGCTGACGGCGGCGATACCCGAGGGCCGCCACCGACCCGCATTCAGTCCGAGGTGCGCAGTGCCCGGCTCAACAACCGGAATTGGGCGGGGCCGCCGGGATTGGGGCTGGGACGAGACCTCAGGGCAATCCTGGCCGGGCGCCGAAGCACTCGTCACCAAAACCGGTCTGCACCTGCCGGAATTCGACTCCTACCGGGGTTCACCGTTCGTGACCGATGACAAACCCTAGGCGAAACCATGACACTGTCACCCAGCCGAGCGAGTCCGGCGCCCGGACGGTTCGGCGGTGCAGAGACAACTCTCGATAGTCAACAGCTCGGGCGGCCCGGGCCACTCCACCCTCATCCGGTGAAGTGGTCCGGGCCGCGGAATCAGGCGCAGGTCCATCCGCCGTCCACATAGAGTTCGGTGCCCGTCACGAAAGTGGAATCGTCGCTCGCCAGGAACGCGACCGCGGCGGCGACTTCCGTGGCATGGCCGAGCCGGCCCATGGGGGTATGGGCCAGCATCGCCCGGTGTCGCTCGGTGCCCTCGTACCGCGCGCGCAACTGCTCGGTCTCGATGAAACCCGGGTGGACCGAATTCACCCGGACCCCTTTCGTGGCCCAGTGCAGCGCGGCGTTCTTGCTCATCGTGCGGACCGCGCCCTTGGCCGCCGCATAGGCGAGACTGTTGCCGAGCCCGCCGACCGTGCCCAGGATGGAGCAGAGGTTGACGATCGAGCCGCCGCCACTGTCCTCGATCAGGGCGCCCGCGTGTTTCATACCCAGCCAGGTCCCGGTCTGGCTCACCTCGATCACCCGGTTGTAGCGCTCGAGGTCTTCGTCGACGACGGAGGCGAGGCTGCCGATGGCGCCATTGTTGACCAGCGCGTCCAGCCGTCCGTATCGCCGGCGCACCGCGGCGACGCTCTCCCGCCACTCGTCCTCGCGGGCGATATCGAGCGGCCGGGTCAGGTGCCGGTCCGGCTCGGCCAGGCCGGCGACGAGTTCGGCGCAGGCGGCCTCGCCGAGATCGGTCACCACCAGCACGGCGCCTTCCGCCGCGAGACGGCGCACGATCTCCACGCCGATCCCGCCCGTCGATCCGGTTACCAGGATGACCTTGTCCCGAAGCCTCGCGGCACCCGTTGTCATCGCGGCCCTTTCTGTTCCGGTGACGGCAGACAGCTCCGCGTCACAGTTTGTTCAGGACGTTCCGGCCGCCCACCAGCATCGCGACCGCGACACCGGCGGTGGTGACCGCGGTCATCAGCAGGGCCATGGCGGCGACCAGCGGATAGGACCCGTTCTGCCACAGATCGAACAGCAGGGTGCCCATCACCTGGGTGGTCGAGGCACGCACCAGCAGCGACGCCGCGAATTCGTGGGTCAGCAGGATGAACATCAGCGCGACGGCGCTGAGGATGGTGGGCCGCATCAGCGGCAGCATGATGCGCAGGTTCGTCACCAGCGGCGACGCGCCGCTGGTCGCCGATGCCTCACTGTATGTGTTGCCGAGCGAGAGCATCGCCGTCATCTGCATTCTGGTCGCGTACGGCAGCATCAGGACGATGTAGACCAGGATGATGACGGTTTTGGTGCCGTACAGGATGAGCGGCGGCTCGGTGTAGGTGAGCAGGAACCCGACACCGAAGATGACCGCCGGAATCCCCAGCGGCAGCGCCGTGACGAGATCGGCCAGCAGGGCGAGCACCTTGAACTGCCGTCCCCGCACCAGCAGAGTCGCCATCAGGTAGCCCATCGGTACACAGATGACCACGGCGGCCAGCGAGGTCGACACGCTGGTGAGCACCGATTCCACGATGGCGTTGTCGGCGACCAGGGTGCGGAAGTTGTCCAGCGTCAGCAGATCCCACGACAGCGAACCCGACCAGTAGGGCGTCAACGAGACGATGACCAGTCCGATCAGCGGAATGACCAGAGCGAACAGCGCGTAGACGACGATGGTGACGGTGGCCCACAGCGACCGCCCACCGGCCGGCGCGAAGGCCTTCCCGCCGTGCGTGACGAACCGCGACTGGTTGCCCAGCAGACCCTTCTGGATCAGCACCAGCACCAGCCCGAAGATCACCAGCGGGGAACCGGCCGCCGCGGCGGCGGCGAAATCCGAGGGTGATTCCGATACCCGCCGGTACATCTCGGTGGTCAGCACCTTCACGCCGTAGTTCTGGCCGAGCAGCAGCGGCCCGGTGAACTGTCCCAGCCCGAGCAGCAGGGCGATACCGCCGCCGTAGATCAGCGAGGGCCGCAGCAGTGGCAGGACGACCCGGAAGAACACGCCCACGGTCGACGATCCGCTGATCTGCGCGGCTTCGAGATGTTCGGCGCTGATGTTCTGCATTCCGGCGCTGACGAACAGATAGACGAACGAGGTCAGGCCGAAACCGGTCAGGATGATGATCCACGGCACCGTGTAGACATCGATCGGCCCGGAATCCGAACCGCTCCACCACGGTAGCTTCCGCAGCAGCACATTGAGGTACCCCGGCCCCGGGGACAGCAGGAACGCCCAGCCGACGATATTGGCCACCGCCGGCATCACGATCGGCAGGATCGGAATGATCCGCAGGAAACCGAGCCGGTCGGGCATCCGGCTCGCGGCGAAGGCCAGCAGAGTGCCGAGCACCATCGCGATCACCAGCGACCCCAGCGCCAGCGCGATGGTGGTCTGGATGGTCGAGCCGATATCGAAGCGGGTGTACTGCGCGCGATACCCGCGGGCGCCGTCCTCGAAGGCCAGCGATTGCAGCCGGATCATCGGCAGCACCACCAGATAGCCCAGGACGGCGAGCAGTGCGGCGTAGCCGAGGCGTGACCGCCACTGTGCCGGGACGGCGTACGAGCGGCCCGCGGCTGTGGACACAGTAGCCATCAGGCGTTCCCTCCCGCCGTGACGGCCACCGGCTCGGGGGCCTCGGCCGGAGTTTCGCCCGAGACCGGGAAGACCCGCAGGCTCGCGGGCGAGAAGCTGACCACCAGCGGCGCTCCCGGCCGGCTCCCGCGCAGCGCCGAACTGTGCTGGGCCGCGGGCGCCCGCAGGATCAGCTGTTCGCCGCCGGTTTCGACGGTGACATCGAAGTAGCGGCCGCCGTATTCGTAGGTGACCAGTTCGGCGTGCAGCGCCACATTGCCCAGCGGTACCTCGTCGGCCGTGGCGTGCAGCAGGACATCGTCGGGGCGCAACCGGGCCACCGCGGCATTCTTCTCGTCGGCACGCGCCCGGACCACCGCGTGGGTGAGATCTATCGGATCGCCCGCCGCGGTACTCCACCCGTCGTGGCCGCGCCGCAGCGACAACCGGTTGCTCATCCCGATGAAGGCGGCGACATAGTCCGAGACCGGGTTCTCGAATACTCGTTCCGGCGCGTCGTACTGCTCGATCCTGCCCGCCTTCATGATGGCCAGGCGGTCTCCGAGAGCGAAGGCCTCGGACTGGTCGTGGGTGACGAATACCGCGGTGAATCCGAGCTGCTGGTGCAGCCGGTGGATCTGGGTGCGTACCTGATCGCGCAGGCGGGCGTCCAGATTGCTCAGCGGTTCGTCGAAGAGCACCAGATCGGGCCGCGCCACCAGGCCGCGGGCCACCGCCACCCGCTGCTGCTGGCCACCGCTGAGCTGCGAGGGGTAGCGGTCGAGCAGTTGCGCGCAGTCGACCATCTCGGCGGCGGCCTCCACCGCGCCTCCGGCGACGGCGTCCTTCATCTTGCGCACCTTCAGCGGATAGCCGATGTTCTTGCGCACCGTCATATGCGGCCACAGCGCGTACGACTGGAAGACCATGCCGATATTGCGTTTGTGCGCGGGCACGTTCACCCGGGCCGCGGCATCGAACACCGTGTGGTCCTTGAACGCGATGGAACCGCCCTGCGGGGTCTCCAGACCCGCCAGGCACCGCAGGGTCGTGGTCTTCCCGCAGCCGCTGGGCCCGAGCAGGACCAGGAATTCACCCTCTTCGATGGTGAGATCGAGCTGATCGACGACGATATTCGCGCCGTAGGTCTTGGTGAGGCCGGAAACGGTGAATTGCGACGTCATCTCATGCCTTCCGAGTCGAGAGTTTGGGTGTGCGGACACCGGCGGCGGTCCCGCCGTCGACCAGCAGATCGATACCGGTGACATAGCTGCTGTCGGCGGTCGCCAGGAAGGCGATCACCACCGCCACCTCGTCGGGCGAGCCGCGGCGCCGCATCGGAATACTGCGGACGTATGTCTCCATATCGTCGGCGGCGAAACCGGGCGCCGAGGTGATCTCGGTGGTGATACTGCCGGGACAGACCGAATTGACCCGGATACCGTGCTCGGCCAATTCCAGCGCCGCGACCTTCGTCAGTGCCCGGACACCGGATTTCGCCGCGCCGTAGGCGCCGAGCTCGGCGGTCGCCAGGACACCGCGCAACGATGAGATGGTCACGATGGTGCCCCCGCCGGTCATGGCCGCCGCGGCGGTCCGCAATCCGAGGAACGTACCGACCAGATGCTGGTCGATCATCCGGCGGAACTGCGCGAGCGTCGTCTGCGCCAAGGGCGCCTTCAGCGCGGTCCCGGCACTGTTCACCAGTACGTTCATCGGGTGTCCGGCCTGCTCCATCGCGGTCGCCACGGCGTGCCAGTCGCCCTCGTCGGTGACGTCCAGATGGTGGTAGTGGGCCCGGGGGCCGAGCGCCAGCGCCCGCTTCCGGCCCGCGATATCGTCCACGTCGGTGAGGTAGACGGTCGCGCCCCTGGCGGCGAACAGTTCGGCGGTCGCCCCGCCGATCCCACCGGAGGCCCCGGTCACCAGCACGTGGGTGCCCTGCAGGGGTTCGGCCCTGTTGTCCATGCCTGTCCTTCGTCGGTCGGTGTGAATCGGAGCCCGATCAGCTCTGGAAACGCCGCGCCCATTCCTGCGAGTACTCGGTGACCTTGTCCGGGGTGAGGTCGGCGGTGTCCGGAGCGGCGATCTCCTGCGCCTGCACGACCGCGCCCGGGATATCCGGCAGTGCCGCGGCATATCCGTCGTTGAGGGCGGTCTGGCCCTCGCGGGTCGTCATGAAGTCGACCAGGACCTGCGCCGCGTTCGGATGCGGCGCGACACTCAGCGCGTGGGTGTACCACGGTGTGCCCCAGGGCTGCGGCGGCAGCGCCCAATCGACCGGGGCGCCGGCGGCCACCTCGGTGACCAGCGGCTGCACCGACGGGGTGGCCACGATCTCACCGGAGGTGAGCGCCTGGGCGATACCGAGCGCGCTCGGATAGATGCGCGGTTTCAACTCGGCGATCCGGTCCCAGTAGTCCTCGCCGTAGGTCCGCGCGTAGAAGCGGTAGAGATCGACATAGGACGCGATGCCGGTGGGGTTGACGATGCCGATCTTGCCCCGGTATTTCGGATCGAGCAGGTCCTGCGGGGTGCGCAGACCGCCCGGTACCGCGGCGGTGTTCCAGCCGAGCGCGAAGACGGCCGCACTGCTCAGCGCGAACCGGTTCCCCAGCACACTGGTTTCCGGCCGGTACTCCGGCGCCTGCAGATGGGGGCCGACGAGATCGGCCGAATAACTGCCCGATCGAGCGGCATTGGCGACCCAGGTCGCATCGGTGAGCATATGGACGTCCGCCGTGCCGCGCCCGGTGCGGTTCTCCGTTTCCACCCGCGGGTTGATATCGGCGTCGGTACCGCGCACGAATTCCAGGTCTATGCGGGGGTACTTCGTTTCGAACGCCTTCTCCAGCCGTTCCAGGTTGGCGGGTTTCTGGCTCGAGTAGAGCAGAACGCTGCTCTCTTTCTCGGCGGCCGCCTCGACGTCGGACCAGGCGCCCGATACGGGTCCGGTGGTGCCCGGGCTCGACCCGCACGCCGTGAGAACCGAAATGACAGCGAGGGCCGTCGCGGCCGCCGTGGCCTTGAACAACAACTTCATGGTGCGAATACCCACATCCCGCGAACTGAACTGATGTCAGTTTGAAACTATGTCATACCCATTGTGGTGTCAATCACTGTGTGGCAATAATATGAAGTGAATCCAGTTCAAGGAGGAACCGTGAGCTCCCCTCATATGTCGTCCCCGCTGCGGATCGGCTCCCTGACGCTGCGCAACCGTCTCGTGGCCACCGCGCACGGGTCCGGGGCGGTCAGCGCGGGTACGGCCCAGCCCGGCGACGAGGACTACTGGCGGCGCTGCGCGGCGGGCGGCGCTGCCATGGTGATCGCCGGCGGCACCGTGGTCGGCTCGGAATCGGGCAACCGCACCGGCAATATCACCGACGCCTCCGATCCCGCGGGGCTGCCCGGACTGCGCCGGCGCGCCCGCGCCATCACCGAGGAAGGCGCGGTGGCGGTCTGTCAACTGGTCCATTTGGGACGCGAAACGCTGGGCGCGGAGATCTGGGAGCACCCGGTGGCGCCCTCGCCCGTTCGCTCCCCCCGCGAACCGGTGCGGGCGCGCGTACTGTCCGACGACGATATCGACGCGCTCGTCGACGCCTTCGTGCTCAGTTCCCGGCACGCCGCGAAGGCGGGATTCGCCGCGGTGGAACTGCACGCCGCGCACGGATACCTGCTGGCCCAGTTCCTGTCCGCGGCCTCGAACACCCGACCGGACGCGGGCACCCTCACCGGACGCGCCGCGATACTGCACCGGCTGCACACCGCGATCACCGCGGCGTGCCCGGAACTCGTACTCGGCGTGCGTGTCTCGATCGACGGCGCCGAAGAGGCCGGGATGGACACCGACGGCCTCTGCGAACTGCTGCCGCTGCTGGGCATGTTCGACTACATCAATGTGACGGTGGGCGTTCGTACCACCTACGTCCGCGATATGGCGACCGCCGGTCCCCCGCTGCTCCCGGAACTGCACCGGTTACGCGCGGCCACCGACCGGCCGCTGCTGGTCTCCCAGGCGTTCCGGTCCCGGGTGGATATCGAGGCTGCGCTCGCCGCGGGTGCCGACCTGGTCGGCATGGCGCGGCCCTTCGTCGCCGACCCCGATATCGCACGGAAGCTGCTGCGCGGCGACGACAGCCGGATCCGCCCGTGTGTTTCCTGCAACGAGGACTGCCGGTCGTTCACCCCGGTCCTGCTCTGCTCGGTGAACCCGGACCTGGCGCCGCCCGGGCAGTCGGCCCGCCCGGCTCGGCCGTTGCGGTTCGGTCCGGCACCGGACCGGGGGCCGCGGGTGGCGATCGTCGGCGCCGGGCCGGCGGGATTGGAAGCCGCCTTCCGGTTGGCCCCGACCCACACCGTCACCGTCTTCGAGGCGACCCGCTGGATCGGTGGCCAGTTGCGCACCGCGGCGCAGGCGCCGAACCGGACCGGCTGGTCGGCGCTGCTGCGCTACTACCAGGACAATCTCGGCGGCGCCGCGCTGGAACTGGGCTACCGTGCGCGACCTGCGGATCTCGCCGGATACGACGAGGTGATCGTGGCGACCGGCGCCACCGAAACCGCGACCCCCGGCACCGCGACGACCACCGCGGCCCTGATCGATCCCTGGCAGATATGGCCCGGTGACCGGGTGGTGGTCGTCGACGACGGTTTCGGCTACTGGCCCGCCCTCGGCGTGGTGGAGGCCGCCCTCGCGGGCGGCGCGAGCCAGGTCACCGTACTCGTCCCCGGACCGGCCGTCGCCGCGAGCATCCCGACGGAGAGCAGGGTCCAGTTGCGGCGGCGCCTGGCGGGCCGCCCGGTGGAGTTCGTCGTCGAGGCCGCGGTGTCGGAGGTGAGGCGGCAGGAGTCGCAGACCGTGGTGGCCTACCGGAATCTTCTCTCCGGCCGTATGTCCGAACTGACCTGCGACCGAGTAATGGTCGCGGGTGAGCGACAGGCCACCGACTGGCAGTCGTTCACGCAGGAGTCGGCGCACGCCCGGGTCCAGATCATCGGCGACGCGGTGGTGCCCCGGCGGGTCTCCCATGCGATCGCCGAGGGCCGTGCCGCCGCGACGGCCGTGCTCGGCAGCGGCAGCCGCTCCCGCGTCCGGGCCGGGTGACCGGCGCCGGAGCCGACCCCGCCCCAGGCACTTCCGGAAATCGGACGCGTCCGGCCGTCCGAAACCACCTGCCGGAGCCGCTACCCCAGGACAACCGAAATGATGAGGTACCCATGCGAAAAACCCTGCGAGCGCACGTACTGAGAACAGCCGCCATAGTCGGCTCCCTCGCCTTGGCCCTGGCGGGCTGCGGCGGGACCGGCGAGGTCTCCCGGCCGGTCGCCGGCACCTGGGAGGAGGTGGTCGCCGCGGCGAACACCGAAGGCGCGGTCACCATCTACTCCACCCAGGCCCAGCCGGTGCTCACGGACCTGGAGAAGGCGTTCGAAACCGCTTATCCGCAGATCGATCTCACCGTGGTGCGGGGTGTCGATGCCGACCTGCTCTCCCGGATCGACGCGGAATCGCGAACCGGAAAGGGCGCCGGCGATATCGCGGTCATCACCGATGTGTCCTGGATGCAGCAGGCCGCGGGCACCGATGCCGCCGTGGAGGTGGTCGGGCCCGCGTTCGACGCGCCCGAATACCGCCGGGCGGACAGCGTCATCGAGGGGAAGTTCTTCCTCGAGGGCGCGGTGATCCTGGGCTTCGGCTGGAACACCGCCGCCTATCCCAAGGGCATCCGCACCGCGCAGGATCTGCTGGACCCCGCCCTGAAAGGCAAGGTCGGCATCGTCACCCCGGCCACCTCACCGACCTATATCGACTACTACGACCACATCGAGGAGAACTACGGCGGACGGGATTTCCTGCGGCAGCTCGCGCGGAACAATCCGCGGATCTACCCGAGCAGCCAACCCCTGGGACAGGCCCTGGCCTCCGGAGAGATCGTGGCGGCGCTCATGTGCAATCCGATGCTGCCCGAACGGGCCGCGGGAGCACCGGTCGCCTGGACCGAGGGCCCGCACGTATGGGGTGCGAGATGGTACGGGCTGGCGCTCGGCTCGGCGCCGCACCCCAACGCCGCCCAGGTGCTCGCCGATTTCATGGTGAGCCGGCTGGGCCAGCAGGCGACCTCACCCGGCTACGGCGCCGTGCTGCCCGATATCGACGGGGCGCTGGCGGTCGCGCAGGACGTCCCCGACCAGAACCTCGAGGTCACGATCGGCGAAGGCGCCGAACGCTATCGCAACGAGTGGGAGGGCATCTTCCAGTGACCGGCGATGCGCGAACGGGGGACGAGGAGAAGACCATGGCGGCACAGTTCGGCGACAAGGTGGCCCTGGTGACCGGAGCGGGTTCGGGCATCGGCGCCGCCACCGCCCGCCTGCTCGCCCGGCGGGGGGCCCGAGCGGTCTACCTGTGCGATATCGACCGGCAGGCGGCGGGGCGTATCGCAGCCGATATCCCCGGCGCGACCGCGATCGAACTGGACGTGGCCGAGTCGGCCCAGGTGGACAGCGCCTTCGCCACCGCGCTCGGCGACCACGGCCGCGTCGATGTGGTGGTCCACGCGGCGGGTGTCGACGATCCGCACAGCAAACAGCGGATCTACGAGGCGGCCGAACAGCGCCGACCCGCCGATGTTCTCACCCATCTCGGCGACGAGCAGTGGCGGCGGATCCTCTCGGTGAATCTGGACGGCACCTTCTATGTGCTGCGCGCGGCGGTCCGGGCGATGAAGGAGACCGGCGGCGGTGCGATCGTCACCGTGGGATCGTCGGCGGCCTTCGACACGCTCACCGGATACCCGCACTACGCGGCCTCGAAGGCGGGCGTGCACGCGCTGAGCCAGTCGGTGGCCAAGGAGGCCGCGCATTTCGGGATCCGGGTGAACACCGTGGCGCCCGGCCCGGTGGATACCGGAATGGCGGCCCGGACCCCGGCGCATCTGCGTGCGGCCATGGCCGACGGCGCCCCACGCGGCTACGCGACCGCCGCGGAACTGGCCGACAACATCCTGTACCTCGCCTCCGCCGGGGCCGCCAATGTCATCGGCGCCGTGCTGCTCAGCAATGGCGGCAGGTTCACGGTATGAGCCGGCCGGGCCCGGATCGACGGCGGGCGCCGACCCGCGAAACGAGCGACAAGGAAACACGTATGCGGACAATCGACACAGATGTACTGGTGATCGGCGCGGGAATGGCCGGCCTCACCGCTGCCACCCGATCCCTCGACCGGGGACGCTCGGTCGTGGTGGTGGAGAAGGCCGATGCGGTCGGCGGGTCGGCACGATACGCCGGCTACGCCTGGACCGCGCCCACCCGCGCGGTGATGGACGAGGTGAACCCGGACGGCGATCCGGCACTGCGCCACGCGCTGGTCGACGGGTTCCCCGCGGCCCTCGCGTGGGTCCGCGCGCTCGGGGTGCAGTGCGGTGATCCGGTCCCCGTGCTCCGGTACGGGATCGGGCACCAATTCGACACCAACCAGTACATCGACGAATGCCGGCGCCGGATCACCGCCGCCGCGCAATTGTTCACCGGCACCGAGACCGTCCGGCTGCTCACCGACGGCGAGGCCGTGACCGGGGCACGGGTCCGGGGCCCGGACGGGATCGAACTCGAGATCCACTGCACCGCAGTCATACTCGCCACCGGCGGCTTCCAGGCCGATGCCGAACTAGTCGCCGAGAACATCCATCCGCAGGCACCGGCCATGCAGTTGCGCTCCAATCCGGCGAGCGCCGGAGACGGACTGCGGCTGGCCACCGGGGTCGGTGCCGCCACCGGTACGCCGAACTCCGGGTTCTACGGGCACCTGGTGCCGACGCAGGTTCCGTTCCGCGACCCCGCCGATTTCGTGGCACTGTCGCTGTACTACAGCGAACACGCCCTGCTGTTCAACCTGGACAGCCGGCGTTTCACCGACGAAACCCTGGGCGACCACTTGACCGCCATGCGGTTGCTCGAACAGCCGCAGGCCCGGGGGCTGCTCGTCGCCGACGAACGGGTCTACCGTGACCGGGTGCTCGGCAGCTATGTCGAAGGCGCGGTGGCGGTCGACAAATTCGATCTCACCCGGCGCCGCGAGGGGCGTTGCGGCATCGCCGAGACCCTCGACGATTTCGCCTACCTGCCGGAGGAATGGGGTTACGACGGGGCCGCCATCGCCGAACAGATCCGTGCGGTGAACGCCGCCGGGGACACGGTGGCCCCCACCCGCACCTATGACGCACAGCCGCTGGACCGGGGCCCCTACTACATCATCGAAACCTGTCCGGCGCTGACCTTCCCGTTCCACGGGATCCGCATCGACGCCGCCGCCCGGGTGCTCTCCACCGCGGGCGACCCGATCGACGGTCTGTACGCGGCGGGGTCCGATATCGGCGGTCTCTACGACAACGCGTACGCGGGCGGTATCGCACCGGCACTCGTCTTCGGCCTCGCCGCGGCCGATACCGCGGCAGACCGGCCGGTCGCGGTCTGAGCGCAGTCCCGAGCGCTTTCGGTACACGACTTTCGGAGTAGGGGCGGAGGGCACCGGTCACCCCAGTCGCCGGGCGCCCCGCCCCGCTCCGCGCCCGCGGTGGCGGCCCGCGGGCTCACCACTGCAGTCCGAGCGGCCGGTCGGGTGCGACGCGGCACCGAGGGCTCGGCCGTAGCCGGTTTCCCTACGCCCGTCGCGTAGGAGACCAGAGGCCTGCCGCGGTCCCTTCCGCCATATGTTCCCGATAGGTGCCGACCTTGTCGCGAATAATGCGGAGACTCGCGCCGAGCTCGGCTATCTTGGCCTCGACCGACTGCTGGTGCTCCTCGAGCAACGCCAACCGCTGCGCCTCGTTCCCCGGCCCGGACCGGACCAGTTCGGCGAATTTCTGCACGGTCGCGATCGGCATACCCGAGTCGCGCAGCCGTTTGCACAGCAGCAGCCATTCCACATCGGCGGTGTCGTAGACCCGACGCCCGCCCGCCGTACGCGGAATCGGCCGCAGGAAGAGCTTCTCCCGTTCGAAGAAACGCAATGCGTGTATCCCCAGCCCGGTCGCCTTCGCCACATCTCCGATGGACAGTTCGCTCATACACCGACTCTCATGGCTTGACCTAGATCGCGCTCTAGACCCTAGCGTTCGTCCGATGACCACGACACAGCACAAGCTCGGCTCCGGGTTCGGCCCCCACAGCACCGCGGATGACGTCCTGGCAGGTCTCGATCTCACCGGCCGCAACGCCTTGATCACCGGCGGATACTCGGGTCTCGGACTGGCGGCCACCACCGCACTCGCCCGGGCGGGAGCACAGGTGATCGTGCCCGCGCGCCGACCCGCGGTGGCCGCCACGGCCCTCCGGGACGTCCCGCGCACGCAGGTGCTGCCACTGGATCTGGCCGACCCGGACAACATACGGGGTTTCGCCGAGCAGTTCCGGGAGAAAGGTCCGGTACTCGATATCGTGATCGGTAACGCGGGCGTGATGGCCTATCCGGTCCAGCACATCGGGCCCGGGTGGGAGGCACATTTCGCCATCAACCATCTCGGCCACTTCGCGCTGATCACCGCGCTGCGGCCCGCGTTCGCCCGGACCGGCGCGCGAGTGGTCTCGGTATCGTCGTCCGGGCATTTCCTCTCCGGTATCCGCTGGGACGATCCGCATTTCCTGCACGACTACGATCACTGGGCCGCGTACGGACAGTCCAAAACCGCCAACGCACTGTTCGCTGTGCACCTCGACGAGCTCGGCGCGACCGATGGACTGCACGCCTTCGCGGTACACCCGGGTAGTATCCTCACCCCGCTGCAGCGGCGTATTCCCCGGTCCGAGCAGCTCGCCCAGGGCTGGCTCACCGACGACGGCCGTATCGCCCCGGGTTTCAAGACCCCGGCGCAGGGAGCGGCCACCGCGGTGTGGGCCGCCACCTCACCGCTGTTACACGGCCGCGGCGGCGCGTACTGCCAGGACTGCGATATCGCCGAAGCGGCCCTCGACGACGATATGCTCGTCGGCGGCGTCAAGCCGTGGGCAACCGACCGGGACGCCGCGGCCCGGCTGTGGACGCTGTCGGTCGAACTCACCGGGGTGGACGGGTTCGGCGGTTCCCCGGCCCGGTACCGATGAGACCGGGCGCGGGTGCCGGTCGAGTTCGCTCCCGGCCGGTACTGTGCCGGCTATGGCCGATACGAGTGGACCACCCGATACCGCCGAACCGTTGGATGCGCGGTCGGAGGTCGAACGGGTCCACTCGCTGCTGGCCACCTGGCTCGGCACACCCGCGTCTCCTCAGGTGCTGGACGGATTCGCCGACGCTCAGCACGACGATTTCTCGATGGTGACGGTCGCGGGCGCGGTAGTGCGGAAAACCGAACTGCTCGCGGGCCTGCACCGGGCCCGCAACAGTCGCCCGGGCCTGGTCATCGAAGTGTCGGATGTCGAGACAGTCTGCGCCTCGGCCGATCTCACCGTGGTGCGCTTCGTGGAAGAGCACCGCGACGGCGACACCAGGCAGTACCGGCGGACGACCGCGGTACTGCGCGCCGACCCGGACGAGAACCGGTACCGCTGGCTGACCGTTCACGAAACCGCGCTCGGACCGGGCGAGATCGAGCGTTCCCGCCCCTGACCGGCACCCCGCCCGGGTGCGCCGGAATTCCCGGCCCCGCCCGGCCGCCGGAAGGCCGGAACTCACACGGACAAGTAGGCGTCGACCCCGGCGGCGGCGAGGGTGACGACCGTGGCGGCGGCGACCGCCAGGTGGGTGCGCCGATAGTGTGTGGTCAGGACGGCTACGAACTCGCGCAGGAAAGCGGCGGGGATGAAGTAGCGCGCGGTGCGGGCGCCGACGACATGGGCCCGGATGCCGAGCCGGCGGGTCAGCGCCGCGGTGCGGAGTACATGGAAGTTACTGGTGACGACCGTGATCAGGCATTCGGCGGTGTCGAGACCGTGCCGATGGAGCAGGTCCACGGTGTTGCGCAGATTCTCCTCGGTATTGCGTGAGCCGCGTTCCCGCAGGATCGACGTCTCGGCGATGCCGGCTGCGACGAGGTAGGCGGCCATCGCGTCGGCCTCACTGAGTGTCTCGTCGCTGCCCCTCCCCCCGGAGGTGACGAGGACCGGCGTGCGCCCGCTCACCGTTTCGGCACGATAGACCTGGATCGCGCGGTTCAAGCGGGCCGCGAGCAGAGGAGTGACACGGTTGCGGTTCAGGCCGCAGCCCAGGACCACCACGGCATCCGCGCCCGTCTCGTCGGGGATTTTGCCGTAGAGCACGGCGTGCCCGGCGAAGGCGAGCAGATGTGCCAGCAGGTAGACGCCCACGAGGGTGGCCGTGGCGGCGACGAGCATCAGCCAGTGCGGTACGGCGGGTCCGCGCCGTAGGGCGAGCAATGCCGCGAGAGGCAGCACGAGGAGACCGAGTCCCACCACCACGGGGGTCATGGTGATCGGTCGCACCCCTTCGCGCCGGGCGACGGTGATGCCGTTCGTGAGCAGCCCGAGGCCTACTACGATCACACCCAGCGAGAAGAGTGCGCCCAGGAGCACCGAAACCGATTGCGGGCCGGACGGGTCGGCCAGCCGCGCGGCCGCGGCTCCCGCACCGGCGAGGACCAGCGCTACCGCCGCGAGCAGGAAGAAACCCGTGGACAACCGGCGAGGCTCCCGGCCGAGCCGGGTAGCGCCGAACACCCCCGCCGCCCAACCCGCCACGAGCAATACCGCAGGATCCACTCTCTCCTCCTCCACCGTTACGGTCGAAACTGCCGCTACTCCGGCCGGATACCCGAAAAGTTGCCCGACGTTCGCCTCGGCGCGGAGTAGGTAAGGCTCCATACGGATGTGGCTCGTCCCGAGACGCTCGCCCGGCTGATCATCCGGCCGCACGACACGTTCGGGCGGGCAAAACCATCACGGCGCGGGAACTCACCCGCCGTTTCCGGAGTCACGGAGCTTCGACACCCAGGAGATCTGCATCGTGCCGACACAGCCCGTGGTCCGGCCGCGAGAGACCGACTTCTTCCGGAGCCGCAGGGCGCGGAAGACGCTCGGTGGTCCGCGCACCCCCGTATGCTGCCCGCAGTACGAAGCCCGCCGCCATGTTCCCGGAACCCGCTCGCCGGAACGGATCCGGGTGCGTGCGGCGAGACGGAGGGATGTGGTCCATGCGGTGCTACAGCGCAATAGTGCGCCAGGTGTTGCCGGTGGTGGTGTCCGTACTGATGGTGGCCGGGGCCGCCGGGTCCGCAGCCGCGGACCCGGCGATCCCCGACCTCGGGCCGGCCGGAACCTCGCTGATCCACGGCGATCTCGCGTCCAGCGACAGTACCGGGCATCCCGGTCCCGGGCCGGACGGCCGGCTCGCCGCCTCCTCGGTACCGGGTGGGGCCTGCAGCGCCACGTTCGTCGCGTCCGACGGTATGGCGGTGGCGCTGTGCACCGGCTACGCCGGACTCACCCCACCGGGCGTCGCCGTGCCGACGGTGAAACTCTTCGACCCGGTCTCCGCGGCCCCCGTCGCCTCACTGCAGCTGGCGAAAGGCGGTCTGCTGGGTGGGGTGTACGGCTATCTCGACAGCCGCGACCACGTGGTCGTCGCCGACGGGTCGGGCGCGATAGTCGAGGTCGGGCACCGGCGCGCCGCCGGTGGCCGCTGGGAGTTGTTCGTCGACGAGCGGGTCGACATCGCGGACAGCATTCCGGCCGGCGACGCGATCACCGGTGTGGCGCCCGACTACGCGGGCCGCATCTGGTTCGCCACCACCGGCGGGGTGATCGGCACTGTCGACCCCACCGGCCGCGCGACGGCGACCCGCCTGCCCGAGGGCGAGAAACTCACCAACGGGCTGAGCGTGCGCCGGGACGGTACCTCGGTCCTCACCACCCGCGCGCTCTACGAGATGCGGGCCGGGGACTCCGGTGTGCCCGAGGTGGTCTGGCGGCAGCCCTACGCGGCGGGCATGATCCGCAAACCCGGTCAGCTCGGGCCCGGATCCGGTACCACACCGACCTATTTCGGCCCCGGCGGTGACGAATGGGTGGCAATCGTCGATGGTGCCGAACGCCCGGATCTGCTCGTCTACCGGGCCGACGACGGAACGCAGGTGTGCCGGACCCCGGCCTTCGGAACCTCCGGACAGGGCACCGAGAACTCACCGATGGCCTGGGGAAATTCCCTGGTGATCCCCAGCACCTACGGGTTCGGCTATCCACCGGCTGCGACATCCGGCCCCAGCGACCCACCGAATGCGGTGTTCACCGGCGGTATGACCCGCATCGATGTCTCGGAGACCGGGTGCCGCCGGATCTGGGAGACCGGGGACCGGATGGCCTCGCTGCCCCGGCTGTCGCGCGCGGACGGCCTGATCTACGGACTCTCCTACGGGCCGCTTCCGCCCGGCGGCGGGATCCAGCAGGTGGGTCCGGTGTACTACACGGCGGTGGATTTCGGCACCGGTGAGCTGCGGGCGCACCGGCCGGTGGGTATCGCGCCGCTGGACGAAACCCTGCAGCTCACCGGGACCATCGGTCCCGATCGTTCATACTGGCAGGCCACCGTCGGACGGATGCTGCGCATCGCTCCCTGAGTACGCCCCCGCGCAGAACGATCGGATCCGCCGAGCTGGATGGCCCCCTGACAGGGCCGACGGTGCCGGAGGGGCGGGTACCCGCGGACGCCGGCTCGATGGGTGCCCGAGCAGAGGTTCAGCAGCGGTGAGCGGCCCACACGGTCACGGTGAACAACGCGACGCCGAGAGCCGCCAGACCCGCGCCGACCAGCGCCGGCGCCGTATAGCCGTAACCGGCCGCGATCACCAGGCCGCCCAGCCAGGCGCCGGCGGCATTGGCGATGTTCAGGGCCGCGTGGTTGAGCGCCGCGGCCAGGGTCTGCGCGTCGGCGGCCACATCCATCAGCCGGGTCTGCAGTCCGGGCGCCAACGCGGCGCCCGTGGCACCCACCAGAAGGGCACCGATTCCGGCGGTGATGGGGTTGTGCGCCGCGGCGACGAAGCCGAGCAGCACGACCGTCATGGCGCCCAGGGCCACGAAGATCGAGCGGTCCACCCCGCGATCGGCGAGCACCCCGCCACCGATATTGCCCAGCACCATGCCGACACCGAAGAGCGCGAGCACCAGCGGCACCAGGCCCGCTCCCATACCCGCGACATCGGTGAGGGTGGTGCTCACATACGTGTAGACGGCGAACATGCCGCCGAAGCCGATGGCGCCCACCGCGAGGGTGAGCAGGACCTGCGGCCGGCGCAGCGCACCGAGTTCGGTGAGTGGATTGGTGGTCACGATCGCCGTCAGCGGCGGGACGAAACGCAGCAGCGCGGCCACCGTGGCCACCCCGATCACGGCGACCACCACGAAAGCACTGCGCCACCCGAGATGCTGCCCCAGCCAGGTCGCCGCCGGGACACCGACCACATTCGCGGTACTCAACCCGAGCATCACCGCGGCCACGGCCTTGGCGCGCTGCCCGGCCGGGGCCAGGGTCGCGGCCGCCAGCGAGGCCACACCGAAATAGGCGCCGTGCGGGAGCCCGGAGACGAACCGGGCGGCGACCATGGTGGCGAAGTTCGGCGCGAGTGCCGAGGCGAGATTGCCGATCGCGAAGGCCGCCATGAGGACCACCAGCAGCCGCTTACGCGCCACCTTCGCGCAGGCGGCCGCGATCACCGGCGCACCGACCACCACCCCGAGCGCATAGGCGGAGACCGCGTGCCCGGCGGTCGGCTCGGAGACCGCGAAAGCACCGGCGATATCGGGGAGCAGCCCCATCGTGACGAATTCGGTGGTGCCGATACCGAAGCCGCCGAGCGCAAGGGCCAGCATCGCCGGTAGATGCCAGCCGGTGCGGGGAGGGACAGCGACAGCTGTGCTCGCCGTGGTGGTAGCGGTGGAAGTCACGCTTTCGTGCAACAGGCGACCTGCGGCGAGGTTTCCGTACACCGCTGTGAGTTGGGGCACCCGGGCCCGGCACAAGTGACCGGTATGTCCGGTATGAACGGCGTAATTCGAGGTGAGACGCCCGACGGCCGCCGAGTCCCGGCACACGGAATCAGCGATCATCTCGCGTGCGGCGCCGGATGATCGTGGTCACGACCGCTGGTCCCGCCGCCGGCCTGCTCGCCTTCGTGGCCGCCGCCACGCTCATCCGTCGAGTCGTCGGGCCCGGCGTGCTGTTCACCGTCGGGCTCGGCCGCCGGGGCCATCGGCCTCGTCCGGCCAGAGACAATCCGGGCAGAGACAAGAGGAAGGCACTGACCACCACTGGCGCCGCGGTCGGCGATACCGGGTCGGTGCCGGGCCGCGGCAACTCGGAGATACCATCGCCGGGACCGTACGTCGGCGAGCCGGCGGTACACGCGATACGTGACCCCGCGGACGCCGTCCGGGCGGGGCAGGATCCCGGATCGAGGACTATGGATGGGCGATACGCAGATCCGTGACAGGCACCTTTCCGGACTCCGGGGCCGGATACCGATCCGCGAGTATCTTCCCGCCGCACCGGACCCGGCGGCCCCGTCGCTGCTGTGGATCCACGGTGGAGCGTTTGTCTCGGGCGGGCTCGACCAGCTGGAATCACATGCGGTGGCCCTGCGGGTCGCCGCGTCCGGGCGCCGGGTACGCACCGTCGACTACGCGCTGGTCCCCCGGTTCCGGGTGTGGGGCCCGCCGAGGTACCACCCGTCGGACAACCGGTATCCGGCGCCGCTCGACGATGTACTCACCGCGGTCGCGGACCTGATGACCGACGAGCCCCGGACCGTGCTCGGGGGCGCCAGCGCGGGCGCCTGCCTCGCCGCATCCGCCGCGCTGCGGCTACGCGACTCGAGTGGGCCGGGACCGGCCGGGCTGATCCTGGCCTATGCCACCCTGCACGCCGAACTCCCCCCGCTCCCGGAACCGGTGCGCGCCCGGCTGCGCGGACGGCGTCGGATCGGCACTTTCACCCCGGAGGTCATCCGGCGGATGAATCTCAACTATGTGGGCTCGGAAGAACTGCTGCGCGATCCCGACGTCTTCCCGGGTGGAGCCAAGCTGACCGGACTGCCGCCGGTCCTGCTGCTCGACGCCGCCTACGACTCGTTGAGCGCGTCGAGTACCACCTTCGCCGGGGAACTCACCGAGGCCGGGATCGAGACCGAGCACGTGATCGTGCCCGGTACACGGCACGGTTTCCTCAACCGGCCCAGGTCCGCCGGATTCCGGCACGGGACCGAGACCCTGGTGCGCTGGCTCGATCGGCTGACCTAGTGCTGCGACCGGCTCCTTCATCGAACCGGCCGCAACACCGTGCTCAGCGGGCGGCCGCCGCTGTCTGCCCTTCGGCCGGATGGACACCGTACTGATCGGTTTCCATCAGATGCGCGATATCGCGGCCGGCGGGGGTCATGGTCAGGTTCGACCTGGTCTCGATGAGAAACGCGCGGTAGCCGGGCTGCACATCCTCTTCGGGTCCCTGGTGCAGCAGCCCCTTGGGCGTCCAGGTGACGGTCCCGGGCGTATCGACCGAGCCCCACGGCGAGGGCCCCATGGCGTAGCAGATGACCTCGTCGAAGTCGGCGTTGTGATGGACCGGCGGGCGGGTACTGCGCCGGCTACCGGTGCCGAAGACGAAATCGTTGCCCGAGGTGCTGCTCATGAGCCGCGCCGGGGCGAGACCTCCCTCCGCGACGGCGAGGCCCTGCACATGCTCGAGGTTGAACCGGACGACGAGCGGGGCGCCGAGTACGTCGAGGCACGGAATGGGATCGACATCGTAGAAATACGACGTGAAGGTATCGCCGGTGCGGACGACCACCTCGTATTCGTCTGCTACCGGTAGCCCGGGGCGGCCGTGCGGCGTGGGCCGGTCCAGGTGCAGATCGGGATTGAAGGTGCCGGGCGCGCCTTCGGGGTCGAGGTGGAGTTCGGAGGCGGTGACCACGATGAACTCGTTGATCTCCTCGGCGATCTCGCCCCACCGGTAGGTGACCGCGCGCGGAATCAGCACGATATCCCCGGCCCGTACGTCGAGTGTGCCCACCTCGGTGTCGAGTTCACCGCGCCCGGACACGATGTAGTGCAGTTCGTCGGACCGGACATTGACGTAACCGAAGGACATCGCGGTCGAGCGCCGGTTCAGCTCGAAGCCGATGCCCTCACCCTCGAGAATCGGGACCGGTAGGGCTTTCGGCTCGGCGAAAACAGCGGCGGGTAGATCCCAGGTGTGGAAGCGCCGCGGCACGTATTCGCCACGGGCGTGCAGGAAACGGGGCCGGTACTGGGCGCGCACGATGGTCGTGTTCGGACCGGCGAAACCGTTGCGGGAGAAAAGCTCGATGTTGGGCGCCAGGACTTCGTCCGGCATGCAGCACCTCCGAAACTTGTTGTGCCCCAGATCCTAGACCCGCACCGATCCCCGCGCGCACTTTTGCGAACTCACCTTTGCCCAGGTATCTGTCACCGAAAGTACACTCGCAGTGACGATTCCGGGTCAGCGCTGGAACGGCGGTACCGGCAGATCGTCGCCGAAGATCTCCGGCAGATCGCGGGCCACACTGTCGGGATACCGCGCGGGCCGCTTCTCCAGGAACGACGACACGCCTTCCTTGGCATCGGCGCTGGCACCCCGGCTGTGGATGCCACGCGACTCGACCCGGTGCGCGATCATCGGGTGATCGGCGCCCAGCCCGCGCCACAGCATCTGCCGCGACAGCGCCACCGAAACCGGAGCGGAATGCTCGGTGATCCGGCGCGCCAGCGCATAGGCCTGTTCGAGCAGGCTCTCCGCCGGATACAGCCCGTAGAACAGTCCGGCCTCGTGCGCCTCGGCCGCATCGACAAGCCGACCCGAATACACCCAGTCCAGCGCCTTCTGCATGGACACCAGGCGCGGCAGAAACCAGCTGGAACAGGATTCCGGGACGATACCGCGCCGGTTGAACACGAAACCGATCCGGGCGTTGTCGGCCGCCAGCCGGAAATCGGCCGCCAGCGTCATGGTGATGCCCACCCCGACGGCGGGCCCGTTGATCGCGGCGATGATGGGTTTGCGGGATTCGAATATCCGCAGCACCAGTTCCCCGCCACCGTCGCGGAAGTCCCCGGTCGCCGCGTCCTCGGGGGCGACGAAGGTTTCCGCGCCGGCGGACAGGTCCGCGCCGGCGCAGAAGGCGCGTCCGGCCCCGGTGAGCACCACCGCGCGTACCGCGTCGTCGCGGTCGCAGGTGTCGAACGCCTCGATCAGCTCGTAGCCCATCGCCGTGGTGAAGGCGTTGAGTTTGTCGGGCGATCGAGGGTGATGGTGGCGACGGAGTCGGAGATATCGAGGCGAATAGCGGCCATACGGGACAGCATGCCATCTGTGTCCCGGATACGGATCGGTTCACCGGGCGGTCGCGCACCGTACAAGTATTTCCGCCGCATCCGCCGGCGGGTGGCCGCGCCGCCAGATGGCACGGAACTGCCTGGTCAGAACTACCGAATCGGCCAGCGCGACCTGATGCAACGCACCGGCGGCCAGTTCCGGCGCGGCGACCAGAGTACTGAGCACCGCCGGCGCCATCCCGCTGCGCGCGGCCGCGACGATGGCGACCGCCGAGCCGAGTTCGGCAGCGGGCGGTGCCGGCGGACTGTAGGAGCTCAGAATCTCCTGGACCGTTTCCCGGGTCCCGGACCCGGACTCGCGCCACAGCAGCGGGGTCGCCGCCAGCTCGCGCAGGCTCACCGGATGGGTACGAGCGGCCCACGGATGCGTGGGCCCCACCACCACCAGCAGTTCGTCCGCGCCGAGCACGCGTCCGCCGAGATCGGCTGGCGGGTGCGGGCCCTCGACGAATCCGATATCGGCCGCACCCGCACGCACCATGGCCTCCACCTGGGCCGTGTTGTCGACCTCCAGTGACACCGCGATATCCGGACGGACCCCGCGCAGATCGGCCAGCCACTGTGGTATCCGGTGGTCGGCAATCGTTTTGGAGGCCGCGATGCGCAGGCGGGGAGTATCGGCGGCATGCAGGGCGGCGACGGTCTCGTTGAACGTCCGGGCCGCGTCGAGCACCGTGCGCGCCTGATCGACCACGGCGCGACCTGGTTCGGTGAGCGTGGAACCGGTGGGGCCCCGGTCGAGCAACCGTAACCGCAATCGCCGCTCGAGGGCACTGATCCGCATACTCGCGGCGGGCTGGGTCATTCCGTGCCGCCGGGCCGCGGCGCCGAGGCTGCCGGTATCCGCCACGGAGACCAGCAGGTCGAGCACCGCGAGGTCCGGGGTGGTGGGCGGCAGGGTCACGACATCGATTATGGATCGCCGGTCATCAGGTTTTCTTATGAGGTCCTCCGGAATCGGCGGCTACCGGCGCGCGCCGACGTTCAGCAAGGTCACAGGGGTGAACGAGGTGTATCGCAGGTTTCCGGGCCTGATACTGGCGGCCGCGCTGGCGACCGTGGCCACCGCACTGGCCGTTGCCGTCCCGCTCGCGGGAGCGCCGGTACTGGCGCTGGCCTGCGGGGCGGCCCTGGGTGGGCGGGTCGCACAGTCGGACCGGTTCGGCCCCGGGGTGGACTGGGCACGGCAGCATCTGCTGGGCGTCGCGATCGTCCTGATGGGCCTCGGGCTGCCCCTGGACGCGGTGCTCACCGTCGGCCGGGAAACCGCCGTGGTGCTGCTGGGCACACTGGGTGTAGCGGCCGTGACCGCGGTCGTGGTGGGCCGGCTGCTGGCGCTGCACCGCGAATCGGCGGTATTGATCGCGGCGGGGTCCGCCATCTGCGGCGCGTCCGCGATCGCCGCCGCCACCGCGGTCCTGAAACCGGCCCGCGAACGGGTGGCCTACGCGCTCGGCACCATTTTCGTCTTCAATATCGCCGCGGTGCTGGTGTATCCGCCGCTCGGCCGACTGCTGGGTATGTCGGAGCGGGCGTTCGGACTGTGGGCGGGCACCGCGGTCAACGACACCTCCTCGGTGCTTGCCGCGGGTATCGCCTTCGGCCCGGCGGCGGCGAGTTTCGCGGTGATCGTGAAACTGGTGCGCAGCCTGATGATCGTCCCGCTGTGTCTCGGCCTGCACCTGTCCGCCCGCCGCACCGCACCGTCGGCACCGCGCGCTCCGCTGTGGCGCAGCGTCCCGCCGTTCGTCGTGCTGTTCGTCGCGGCATCGATCGTCGCCGGGCTCGGCGTGCTGCCGGTCGGCTGGACCGACCGGCTCGCCGGACTCAGTTCCTGGCTCGTGGCCGCGGTCCTCGCCGCGATCGGCACCTCGCTCACCTGGCAGCGGCTGCGCGCGGCCGGACCGCGCCCGCTGCTGTTCGGTGGCATTCTGGCCGTGACGCTCGCGGTGTCCGCGCTGGCACTGCAGTACGCGACGGGATGGCGATGAGATACGCCGCGACGGCCGGCCGTTCCGTCGCCCGGAACGGCCGGCCGAGTGATCCGGATCCGGCCGGCCTAGGGCGTACTGGGCCGGCAGGCCGGATGTTCCGGCGGGCACGGCGACAGAATGGTCGAGAAGTACTGGAAGGCGGCGAACACGGCGACCGGGCCGCCGATGAGGAAGGCACCGATGATCCCGCCCGCGGCGCCGAGCGTCGCCGCGCCCGCCACGCAACCGCCGATGGTGGCCCCGACGAACGGCACCAGCAGCAGGGCGATCGGGCTGGACACCAGCGCGCCGGTCGCGGCGCCCAGGACACAGCCGAGGCTGCCGCCGAGCACCGCGCCGATCGCTCCGGCGATGGCGGCGCTCATGGTCGCGCGCTGGGTGAACACGCCCAGCGCCTGCAGGTCTCGTGGAGTGAACTGCTCGGCGATCTCCTTACCCGCCTGCTCGGGGGTGATCACCGGCGCGTGCACCGGCGCCACCGGAACGCCGCCGTCGCGCTGCGGGGTGAGCACCGCGGTGCCGCCCTCGATCCGGGCCGCGATCGGGTAGGCGAGATCGTCCTTGCGGTAGGTCAGCGGGACCGTGGTCAGCGGTGTGTCGTCGACGGCCTTCAGGATCAGCTGGTCACCCGCCAGCTGCCATTTCCCGTTCGTGTCCACCACCGCGGAGGCGCCCTCCTGGGTGATCTCGTAGGTGAGTTCCCGCGGTACGGGCGCGGGCTGGGCGTAGGCCGGGGCGGCCGCCGCGCCGAGGGAGGCCACCGCTATCGCGGCCGTCGCTACGCTGGTTCGGAATTTCATGGTGTGTCCTCATCAGTTGATCGAGGCGGGCCGCCGGCACCGGATCGCGCCGCGGACGTATCGGTGGGCGAGGTTCACCGGCCCGCGGTGTCGACGAGATCGCCGGCGAGCACCCAACGGTCGCCTTCGAACCGCTGGATCCGCATGGCCTCCAGGGGGAATCCGTCGCCGCCGCCGGTGCGCAGGGTGATTCCGGGCAGCAGCAGATCGATCGCGACATCGTTGAGCGAACGCATGGCGTCGCGCAGTCCCTCGCGGGTCTTGCAGGACGCGGCGTCGAAGGTCTTGTGGAAACTCTGGGCCATGGCCCAGCCCACGAGGGTGTAACCGTCGGCGGGGTCGGCGCCGGGCCGGTACCGCGCCACCTTGTCCCGGTACAGCTTCATCCCGGGATCGCCGGCCCACTGCGGATCGGCCGGGTCCTTCACGAACACCGAGGTGACGACGTTCTGCACATTCGGGAAACCGACCGGGGCGAGCACGCTCATGGTGCTGGAGACCTGGGTGAGGATGTGCAGCGGATTCCATTCGGGATTGCGCGCGTCGGCCGCCAGGGTCTGGGCGGCGAACTGCGTTTGAGCGTGCCGAAAGGCAGTCCGGCCGCGGGATGGTCGGCGACCTCGTGCAACTCGAGGCGTTCGAGCAGGCCGTCCACCTGGGCACGTAATCGGCGCTCCTCGGAGCGGACGGCCGGGAGGAAGAGACCGGCGCCGAGGAAACCCGCGCGGGCACGGTGATGTGCACCGACGAGCACGTTGTCCCGCACAGACATACGGGTGAACAGCCCCAGGTTCTGGAAGGTGCGGGCGATGCCGAGGCCGGCCAGGAGGTCGGGGCGCACGGTCAGCAGATCGGTGCCCCGATAGCTCACGGTTCCGGATGTCGGGGCGCAACGCCTGGTCAGGCAGTTGAACAGGGTGGTCTTTCCGGCGCCGTTGGGGCCGATGAGGCCCAGCATCGCCCCGGTGTCCACGACGAATCCGACATCGTCGAGGGCTGTGACACCGCCGAATCGGACGGTGAGGCCGAATATGTCGAGCACGGTTCCTCCGGAAGATGTGAGCGTGAGCGAAATACTTTGTGTCGAAGCACAGTCGGACGGATCTGCTATAGATCAGGTCAGCGTAAGAGTGACCATAATGAAACACATCAGCTTCTGCGTCCCAATTATCGCCAGTCCAGTTGTCCGTCGCGAACAAACGACCTGGGCATAATTTGATACACACACCGCCGCGTGTTGACTTTGGCCACGCGGCCGTGGACCATCCCTCTATGTCAGCTGGATCACAGACGGTCGACAGCCCACTTCCCGAACGAGTGCGCCTCGAGCGCATCCGGATCGCCGGCAGCATCTACGAACGCGCCGACGAAATCGCCGACCTGAGCCTCTCCGCGATACTCGCGCAACTTCCCGGATACACCGGCCGCGACGCCGAATTCCACGCCGATGTGCACGAGCAGGTCGCCCGGCTGTGCCGTACCGGACTGGGCGCGCTGCTCGACACCCGCCGCGTCACCGCCGCCGATCTCGCCGGTACCCGGCGCGCGGCGGTGCGCCGGGCCCGGTCCGGACTGCCGCTGATCGACTACATCACCGCGTTCCGACTCGGCCAGCAGGCGTTCTGGAAGTCGCTGGTCGCCCACGCCGGCAACTCCCCGGACGCCCGGGAGGCGACCCTGTCGATGGTGCTGCCGCTGACCCGGTACTGCGATCTGGTGAGCACCCAGGCCACCCACGCGTATCTGGAGTACCAACAGCACCGTTCGGCCGACGCGGGCCGCGACAGCCGCGAACTACTGGACTGCCTGCTCGGCGGCACGCTGCCCGACCGCGGGCCGCTTCCGGCCACCGCGGCCGCACACGGGATCGGGATGGCCGCCCGCGACCGCCTACTCGTCGTCACCGCGGCGGTACGCGGTATCCGGGAAAATCGCCCCGCCACCACCGCCGCCGAGGCCGCTCACCACGTCTCCAGCGCACTCGCCCGTACCGCGGTCAACGGACACCGCACGCTGGCGGCGGTCCGCGACGCCGGCACCCGCGATCCCGAGATCGTCGCCGTCGCTTCCCTCGGCCGCACCGGGACCGCCGAGGAGCTCTGCGCACGGCTGAAACGCACCTGTGAAACCCTTGCCGATGACGGGGTCACGACCGCCATCGGCGTCAGTACCGTCAGTGCCGGGGTCGAGTACCTACCCCGTGCCCGGCAGGAGGCCCGCGCCGCGCTCGACCTGCTCCCGGACGAGGGCGGAGTAATGGCACTGCCGGAGTTGAGCCCGTTCCGGTACCTGGTGCTGCGCGCCGACGAGACAGCACACCACCTGATCGATCCACGGATCACTCGGACGCTCAGCGATGATCAGGCCAAGGGCGCGGTTCTCGCGGACACCATCCGCGCGTTCGCCGACGCCGATATGAACCTGCGCGAGGCGGCCGAGACCCTGCGCATCCACCACAACACCGCCAAATACCGGTTGCGGCGCATCCAGCACCTCACCGGCCGCAATATCCGCAGTGTCACCGATCTGGTGGACCTGCTGGTCGCCCTCGAACTCCGGGCCACTCCCCGGCCGGTCGCCCGCGGTCGCTGAGCCGCGCACCGCCCGAAACCCACTGCGGGGCATGGTGATAGTGCGGCGTTGGCCGGCGGAGTGGCAACTCACCGGCACGGTCGGTGTGGCCGACGGCCGGTCGTGCACCTCGCCCTGTCCAAGGCACAGCGCAAACGACCGGCACCGCCGGCCGCGCTGCTCGAGGACCGTCCGATGCCCCCGCGGCAGGTCGCACCGACTACGCCGAAACGCCGGGCGGTTCGCATGCGACTTTCACAACCGCCTGGGTATCATCTCGGGCCAGACGCGAAAGACCTACCGGCCGAGCGCTTTCGAGCAGGGGAACCCGCTACGGCCGGTGTTCAGTCGCGCCCGGCGACCGGGCGCACGACCTCAGGGGGTACCTCGAGTGCCAGGGCCGACCCGGCTGCAGCCGGCGCACAGACGCGGAAGACATGCCGCCGCCGAGACCAGCGGGTCCCGGATACCCATCTACACCACCGAATTCGCCGCCGATCCGCACGGCTGCTACCGGCGGATGCGCGCCCGGTACGGTTCGCTGGCTCCGGTGGACCTCGCACCCGGGGTGCCTGCCACCCTGGTCCTCGGCTACCGCACCGCCCAGCGCATCCTCGCCGACCCCACTCACTTTCCGGCCGATCCGCGAGCCTGGCAGCAGAAAGTACCCGCCGGCCTGCCCATCGTCGCGATAATGCGCCATCGCCCGAATCCGCGGCGCACCGACGATGCCGAACACGAGCGCTACCGCTCGGTGACGGTCGCGGCCCTCGCCGGTGTCGATCCGCACTCGCTACGCGCCATGATCGCGCGGGCCGCGGTCGGCCTGATCAACGATTTCTGCGCCGACGGCGGCGCCGATCTCCTCGACCGGTACGTCACACCACTGGTGTTCGGAGTGCTCGGCGAATTGGCCGGTTGCCCGCCCGCCCTCGCCGAACGGCTGACGCCGGCGCTCACCGCCTTATTCGATATGCGCACCGACGAGGACGCAGCGGCTGCGGCCGAGGCCGCCCTCGCCGAGCTCGCCACCGCCAAACGCGCCGAACCCGGGGACGACATCACGACCCGCCTCCTGGAGCATCCGGCGCAACTGTCGGACGCCGAACTCGTCGACCAGCTGCTCGCCATCTACCAGGCGGGGGTCGAGCCGACCCGTGATCTCATCGCCAACACGCTGTTGCTGATACTCCTCGACCCGCGTTTCACGACCAACCAGGTGGGATTCGCACCACCCACCCGGGAGGCGATCGAGGAAGTGCTGGCCACCGACCCACCGCTGGCGCATCACAGCATCGTCTACCCTCCACTTCCGGTGCTGATCGAGGATGTGTGGCTGCCCGCCGACCAGCCGGTGCTCGTCAGCCCGGCGGCCTGCCACGACGATCCCGAATACACGGCCGGCCACCACCCGGGGCACGACACGGATATGGTCTGGGGCGCCGGTGCGCACGCCTGCCCGGCGCAGGCCCGGTCGATCACCTACCTGCTCGCCGAAGAGGCCGTCGACCAGTTGCTGGACGCTCTGCCGGACCTCCGCCCCGCATTCGGACCCGAAGAGCCGGCCTGGCGGCCGGGACCGTTCCAGCGCGCGCTCACCGCACTCCCGGTCACCTTCCCGCCCACCCCCGGCATGAGGGTCTTCTGAGCCGGTCGTCCGGTGATCACCAGCAGATCGCGCACCGACCGGGCGGCCGCGGTCGGCCCGGCGCCACGTTCGGCGGGTAGCCGTCCCAGTCGTCGGCGGACAGCACCGTAGCATCGCCGGATCCGGTCGCGCGGCGGCCTCCGACCGGCGTGCCGACACGAAGAGCTGCCTGGTGTAGAGTGTCGGTGTGCGCCGGTTCTCGGCCTCTTCCCCAAGTTTCGAATCCTCGCCAATGTATCTGTAACCGAGGGTTACAGATACATTGGCGGCTTCGTAGGAATTCCTCGCGCCGATCGGCACCACCGGACCCACGATGGCCAGTACCCTCGGCCGCGTCTGCACCTGACGCGCCGGTCAGCGGCAGGTACCGAAAAGCGGAACGCGATATCCGGCACGCGAAATGGTGTCGCGCTCGAAATCGGCCCCCGCACGACGGATCCGGCTAGTACGGTATAGCCACCGCATTGCTGCGGGGTCAACGGGAGCGGTGGGAAAGGCGGGGCAGGATATGTTCGATCCGGTATCGTCGTCGACCGGAATTGTTCCATTGCAGGCTGATATGCCCGTTTCGGCACCGCGTGCCGGGCAACTACCGAGGTACCTCCGCCGCGTGCGTCTCGATGCCACACCGTTGCTGGCGGGCGACACACTCGACACGCCGACCGCCACCGGCACCCCGACGGACCTGTCCGCCGACGATCCGGCACCGGCGTTCCGCTACCGCAGCGCCGAACCGATCGACTGGGAGGGCATGGCGGTTCACCCGCTCTACAGCGAACAATTGTCCACCGTGACAACAGCGCTCACGGTCACTCTGCTGTCGGCCACACCTCCCGCCGCGCTGACCGGCGTCGGCATCGGACTGTCCATGGTGGACGGGTACATCGATATCGACGGACGCCGGCTGGCCGGTGTCGACATCTGGCTCGACGCCCTGGAGCGGGGGATCACCTTCGATCTCACCGCGCACTCCCCCGGCGCGCTTTTCGTTCTGACTCCGGTCTGGGCCGATGCCGCCGGAGAACCACAGTCCTGGTCGGGAAACTACGGAATCGTGATCGAGCGTACCGAGAACGGCCGCACCGTCCTGTGGTGCAGCATGGGCGAGGGGCCGCCGCATTTCGCCGATCTGGTGGTCGAGGTCCGCAGTACACCGCTGGATCCGCGGCCACGGCCGTTCCCGTCGGGGACGGGCATCGTGCCGTCGGTGTCCGTGCCCGCCGCGCGCCACGGATCCGGGCACGGGCCGACTCCGCGCCCGCCCGCCCTCGACACGACCGCGACCACCGCCCGCCCGGGGCAGTACGGTCCCGGGAGCGCCACGGGCTCCGGGCGGCCCGCCGTGGACAGCGGCGAATCGGAAGGCTACCCGTGTAGCCTCGCGGACCTGGTCGTGCACTCCCCAGAGGTCGACGGGGCCGATATTCTCATCGAACCGCTCGACGGCACCGACGAATTCTCCGACTACTCCTCCCTCTTCGACGAACCGGTGCCCGATCCCCTGCCCGCCCTCACCTTTTCCGGCCCGGCGACGCTGCTCACCGGCCCCGATCAGTGGTATATGCGGGCCCCCGAGGAGGAATCGGACGCCGAGCCGGCCGCCATCCACGGCTGGGCCGGATCTCCGGACCAGACCGGCCTGGTCCCGGTGATCTGCGGCGAGGACCTGCCGGACTACGGCACGGAGCCGGCCCGGGAGCCGCGTACCGGCGGCGAACCGTCCGTATTCCCGCTGCCCGCTTCCTACTTCACCGCGTCGCGGGCCGCCCACCGCATCCCGGACGACGGATCGACGGTCTCCGAAGATTCCTCGGCGGCCGATACCGTGGCCGACGGTTCACTCGCCCCGGTTCCGGCGGCCGCCGACAGCGCGGTCGCCACCGGCAGCCCGGACAGGCTCTACGATCTCGGCGCGGCCCGGTGCGCGGCGGGAGACGACGAACAGGCCGCGCGGTGGTGGGCCGAGGCCGCCGATGCCGGGCATCTCGGTGCCGCCTACGACCTGGGCGCACTTTATTACCGGCACGAGGAATTCGATGCCGCGCAGCGATGGTGGCAGGTCGCGGCCGCGCGCCGGCACATCCGGGCCATGGCCGGCCTCGCCGATCTGCTCGAGCAGCGTGGCGCCGTCCCCGAGGCCCGGATGTGGCGCACCCAGGCCGTCGCCGAAGAGGTCATCGCCAATGCCGCCCAGACCACCGACTCCTTTGCGGTACCGACGGCGGGCCGGTGAACGACCACGAGCGGGCATCCCCACCGGCACCGATCAATTTCGGTGGCCTCGACGGTCAGAGGTGGTGATACTTCCAACAGGTCACTCCCTTGACCTGAACCAATGTCGAGGTTGTTGAGTACATGACTATGGAACCCACCCGGCGGCCGGCCGTCGAGCCCGCGGCCCGACTCGATTTCGGCGACCCCACGGTCCGGACCTTCGCACAACTGCTGGTCAACGTGCTGCTGGTGTCGTTCATCAACTTCACCGTATGGTTCGGCATCACATTCTTCGTGTACCTGCAGACCCGATCGGTCTTCGCCACCGGGATGATCGCCGGTCTCTTCCTGGTCGCGATGGCCGGCACGGGCGTGTGGTTCGGCAGCATCGTCGATCACCACCGCAAGAAGAGCGTCATGCAGGTATCCGCGCTGATCTCGCTGGGTATCTATGCTGTCGCGCTGGTCTACTATTCGATCACCCCGGCAGAGGAATGGCGCGATCCGGCGAGTGTCCGGCTGTGGGCCTTCGTCGTTCTCGCGATGAGCGGGGTCATCGCCGGTAGCCTGCGCACGATCGCACTGCCCACCGTGGTCACCGCCATGTTCGACGAACACCACCGGGATCGGGCCAACGGGCTGGTCGGGACGACGACCGGTATCTCCCAACTGGCCACCTCGGTGGCCAGTGCGCTGCTGGTGGGATGGAACGGCATGCTCGGTGTGCTGGTGCTGGCCGTCGTCGTGCTCACCGTCGCGGTGGTGCATCTACGCGGACTGACACTGCCGGAATCGCTGGCCCATGCCGCCGCCGCGGGCGAACCGCAACGGGTCGATCTACGCGGGACCGTCCGCGTCATCCGCGCGATCCCCGGTATGGTCCCGCTGATCGTGTTCTCCGCGTTGAACAATCTGCTGTTCGGCGGGCTCATGGCCCTGATGGACCCGTACGCGCTGTCGATGATGTCGGTCCAGGCGTGGGGCCTCATCTGGGGGGCGCTCAGCGCGGTGATGATCATCGGCGGGCTGCTGGTGGCCCGAACCGGTACCTCGTCGAACCCGGTCCGGTTGATCCTGCTCGTCAATCTGGCCCTGTGGGCGGTGACGCTGATCTTCCCGATCCGGGATTCCATCCTGCTGCTGATCGGCGGCATGGCCGTGTTCATGATGCTCATGCCGTTCGCGGAGGCGGCCGAGCAGACGGTGCTGCAGAAAGTCGTGCCCTATCAGCGGCAGGGCCGGGTCTTCGGGTTCGCGCAGAGTGTCGAACAGGCTGCCTCGCCGCTCACCGCGTTCCTGGTCAGCCCACTGGCCCAGTTCTTCTTCATCCCGTTCATGACCGCCGGGCCGGGCGCCCACTGGATCGGCGGCTGGTTCGGCACCGGCGAGGACCGCGGTATGGCCCTGGTCTTCGTACTGCTGGGGGTGCTCGGTCTGCTCTTCACCGGCTACGCCCTGGGCAGCCGGCACTACCGGCGCCTGAGCCGTAGTTTCCGCGCCGGCGCGGAGGCCGCGGATACGACCGGCGATGTGGAGCCGGCCGCCCCCGACGTCCATGCCGAACTCGCGGAAACTGCCGCACGGCCGGACCGGCGGTACCGCATACCCTGCCCCCAGGATGCAGAAATCGCCTGACCCTTGCGGCGGTGAGCCTGCACGCCCGGCCGCCTGGGACACCGGAAATTCGGTGGACCGGCCTTGCCGGACCTGCCTAGGGTATGGCCCCATGGGATCTTTGGGCAGCAACGGAGTGTGCGCGGCCGGCGCGTACTACATCCGGCAGCGCACGGCAGCTCGGACTCTGCCGGTGCACCCCACACTCCGCTGACCGAACCGGGCAGTCCCCACCGTGGGACCGCTCGGCGGTAGTCGGCGCCGGTTCATTCGAACCGGCGCCGTCGCGATCATTCGGCGCCACCGCGCGCCGCTTCCTGCCCCGGCATGGGTCCGGGCGAATCAGCGTCTATCGATTCGGCCCACTCTTCGGAGGATCCCATGTCCCGCCCTGCCCCGGGCTCGCGCGAGCGCACGTCCGCGACCCGCAAGCGGTTGTCCCAGAATTTTCTCACCGACCCCCGGATCGCTCGCCGTATCGTGCGGGCCTCCGGCATCGGCCGCGACGATCTCGTCCTCGAGATCGGTCCCGGCGACGGTATGCTCACCCGCCACATCCTGCCCGCCGCCGCCCGGGTGATGGCCTACGAGAAAGACCCGCACTATGCTCGCCGGCTCGCCGTCCGGTACCACGGCGACCACCGCATCCAGGTGCGCAACCAGGATTTCCGCACGGTGATCGCGCCCCGCGAACCGTTCGCCGTGGTCGCCAACATCCCGTTCGCGGTGAGTACCGATATCGTGCGCTGGTGCCTGGCCGCACCGCACCTGGCCTCGGCGACGCTGCTGACCCAATACGAGTTCGCGCGCAAGCACAGCGGCGACTACGGCCGGTGGACCAAACTGACCGTCGCGCACTGGCCGGAGTGGAAACTGACGCTGGGCGAGCGGATCGACCGCCGCGAGTTCTTCCCGATACCGCGGGTCGACGGAGCGGTGCTGCACATCGCACGCCGACCCACCCCGCTGTTGCCGGCCGCGTCCCGGACGCAGTACCGGCGCATGGTCGAACTCGGTTTCTCCGGCGTCGGCGGCTCACTCGCCGCGTCCCTGCGCCGCGTCCACCCCGCGCGCGCTGTCGCCGCGGCATGTGCCGCCGCCGCGATACCGATCGCGACGCCCGTGGGCCTGGTGCCGCCGGACGCGTGGCTCACGCTCTATCGGCGACTGCACCGGACCTGCAGTCCAGGACCGGCTGCCCACCCCCGCTGACCCCCGCACACGACGACGGGGACGAACCCGCGCTGGATTCGTCCCCGTCGCCCTGGGCAACAGTCCCCGCTATACCGGCCTGAACTCGCGATCAGCGATATACGCCGGCCGCCGGGCCGGCGCGGCGAACGGTTCCTCCAGTGTGTTCTCGACACTGTTGAACACCAGGAAGATATTCGACCGCGGGAACGGCGTGATGTTGTTGCCCGATGCGTGCATGATGTTCGAGTCGAACAGCAGCGCCGAACCGGCCGCACCGGTGAACTGGGTGATCCCGTACTTGTGGGCAAGGTCGGTGATATCGGCCTTGCTCGGTACTCCGATCTCCTGTTCACGCAGTGATTCCCGGTAGTGCTCGGCAGGTGTCGCGCCCTGGCAGGGAACGAACGTCCGGTGCGACCCCGGCATCACCATCAGGCTGCCGTTGTACGGATAGTTGTCGGTCAGTGCGATGGACAGGCTCACCGCCCGAGGCGCGGGCATGCCGTCCTCGGCGTGCCAGGTCTCGAAATCGGAATGCCAGTAGAAACCGGTGCCGAATCCGGGCAGATAGTTGACCCGGCTCTGGTGGATGTACACATCCGATCCCAGTACCTGCCGGGCCAGGTCCGCGACCCGCGACTCCCGCACCAGCTCCGCCACCGCCGGACTCAGTTTGTGCACTTCGAATACCGAGCGCACCTGCTGCGACGATTTCTCCACGATGAGCCGGTCATCACCCCGCAGATCCGGATCGCTTGCCAGCCGGTCGATCTCGGCGGCGTACTCCGCCACCTCCTCGGGGCCCAGCAAACGATCCATGATCGCGAAACCGTCGGTATCGAACGCAGCCAGCTCCGCGTTGCCGATCCGGCCCCACACAGTCGCGTCGTGCCGCTCCTGCAGCGGCAAACGCTCGGCGGTTCTGGTCGGATAGCGATCGATCCGATTGTCTACCAACGTCGTTCGTCCTTCCTCTCAGTCGGCCGGAACGGCGATCAACGGATAAACGCCGTTCTCGTCGTGCACCTCCTGTCCCGTGACAGGAGGATTGAACACGCACAGCATCCGCATCCGTGTCCGGGTCCGCACCTCGTGCTTCTCGTGTCCGTCGAGCAGATACATGGTGCCCGGGGCGAGGTCGTAGGTGCGATCGTTGGTCAGGTCGTGCAGGGTGCCTTCCCCTTCGACCAGCCAAACCGCTTCCACATGGTTCTGATAGTGGAAGACGTGAGAGGTGCCGGCTTCGATGGTGGTCTCGTGGAAGGAGAACCCGACTCCATCACCGCCCAGCACGATCCGCTTGCTCCGCCAGTTCTCGGCGCCGACGTCGCGGTGGGTGCCGGTGATCTCCTCGGTGGTGCGCACGATCATCGGTGATTTCCTTTCAGCTGCAGACAGTTTCGACGGCGTCGCTCAGAATGTGCAGGCCCTGGTCGAGTTCGTCGTCGGCGATGGTCAGCGGCGGAAGCAGTTTGACGACTTCGTCGGACGCACCCGAGGTCTCGGCCAGCAGGCCACGTTCGAACGCGACCTGGCAGACCTTCCCGGCCTGCGAGGCGTCGTCGAAGACCAACCCGTGCACCAGGCCGCGGCCTCGAGTGGACACCCCGGGAACGGCCCCGGCGATCTCCTCGAGCGACGCGGCCACCCGCTTGCCCTTGGCGAGGGTGGACTTCTCCAATACATCATCGGACCAGAAGTGCTCGAGCGCCACCTGCGCGGTCGTGAAAGACGGATTGTTACCACGGAAGGTGCCGTTGTGCTCACCGGGTGACCAGACATCATGCTCCGGCTTGAACAGCACCAACGCCATCGGCAGGCCGTATCCGCCGACGGACTTGGACAGAGTCACGATATCGGGGGTGATACCGGCCGACTCGAAGGAGAAGAACGGGCCGGTACGGCCGCAACCCATCTGGACGTCGTCGACGATGAGCAGGATGCCGCGGGCGGCGCACAACGTGGCCAGATGCCGCAGCCATTCGTCGCGGGCCAGGTTCACCCCGCCCTCACCCTGCACGGTTTCCACGATGACGGCCGCCGGACGATCCATACCGGACGACGAATCGTCGAGCACCCGCTCCATCCAGAGGAAGTCGGTGGTGGCGCCGTCGAAGTAACCGTCGTAGGGCATCGGGGTGGCGTGGTTGAGCGGGACCCCGGCGCCGGCGCGCTTCATGGCATTACCGGTGACCGACAGTGCGCCCAGGGTCATCCCGTGGAAGGCATTGGTGAAGCTCATGATGGTCTGCCGACCGGTCACCTTACGGGCCAGCTTGAGCGCGGCCTCGACCGCGTTCGCGCCGGTCGGCCCCGGGAACTGCACCTTGTAATCCAGGCCGCGGGGCGCCAGCAGGGTATCGCGGACCGTTTCGAGCAGTTTGCGCTTGGCAACCGTCGACATATCCAGTCCGTGCGTGATTCCGTCACCGGCGATGTAGTCGATCAGCGCCGACTTCAGCACCGGGTTGTTGTGCCCGTAATTGAGCGCGCCTGCGCCCGCGAAGAAATCGAGAAAATCTTTACCGGACTCATCGCGCAGCCATGCGCCCTGCGCGGTCTCGAAGACTGTCGGCCAGGAACGGCAGTAACCTCGGACATTCGATTCGATTTCGTCGAAGATCGTCGTTTCGGCGGCAATCATGAGTGATCCCTTTCGGTTTTACGGGCGATCGGGGAAATGTGGTACAGGTCCTCGGCAGCGTGGCTGTCCGGGAAAACATCCGGCTCGAACAATTCGCTGCGGACCATTTCGGCGCCGCGGCGGCGGGCCAGCGACGCGAACATGGCGATCGAGGCGGGATTGTCGGGGGATACGGTGGTCTCCAGCGCCTCGACGGCGCCGCCGGCCGGATGGCCGGGCGCGGTGACGGTGGATACCAGCCAGTCCAGCATGGCGACCCCCAGACCGCGACCACGCTGGTCGGCGTCGACGGCGACCTGCCATACGAACAGGGTGCCGGGCGCTTCGGGCCGCAAATAGCCGGTCACGAATCCGACGACTCGGCCTTCGCTCTCGACGACTACCGATGTGGCGGCGAAATCGCGACACCACAGCAGGTAGGCGTAGCTCGAATTGACGTCCAGAACTTGCGACTCGTCGGCGATCTGCCACAGCCGCGCGGCGTCGGTGATCCGCGGTGCCCGCAGGACCACACCGGTACTGGCGGGCTCCGCATCGGTCGCGGCGGACGAAGTGGCCGAGCCGTTGCCGGCCGCGCCGGCGGTCTGCGTGGACTCAGTTTGTAAAGACATACAACTCCGATGTCTGCGTGCAGTACTTTCCCAGGCTCGCGAATCAACTCCACGGCGACTGGTCGAGCTCTTTACGGTCGTGTTACAGGCGTGTTAACTGGCCCCTTTCTTTGAATAACCGGAATTCGGCGAACGAAACGCGCGATTCCGCGGGGCGCTCCTCACATTCCGCCCTGCCGTGGCATGTCGCCGCTGTTCTGGCGGCCTCGGACAGGCCGGGACCCACGCCGGGCCGGCCGCAACTGCGGCGCGCGCCCATGGCCACCGCCCCGTGCGGCACCGGTGAATCGGCGAACAATCCGCTCGCGTCATCGGTCTTCGCGGCCACTCGGTGCGGCGCCGGGTATATCTGCCGCGATCCGTACTCGCGGCGCCGTTCCAGTACATCCACCGCAGCGGCCGGCTCGGCGAGGGGGGTGCGCGATTGGTGACAGAGGTCACCGGGGAGGCAGTGTTCCCGGCGGCCGCGCCCTCCACCCGGCGCGTTGAGTCCCGGGGCCTCGACAACAGTGGAGTACACCCGGGCGGACAGCTTCCAGCCACCCGCATCGGGGCCGATGCGGGTGGCGCTCGTTGTGCTGCCCATGATCTAGCGCTGGACGTCCAGCCGGTCACCGAGACCAGGAACGGCGGCCACGGTTCGGGGGCGGGACAGTCTCCGCTCCGCTCTCCCGCCGGGCCTCGGATCCGCGATCGCCACGTCGGAGACGCCGATCGCACGCAGATGGGTGAGCGCGGCCTCGGCTTCCTCGGCCACCGCGACGTCGTAGCCCTCGTTCTCCACGGCCGGGCACACCGCACCCCGGACCCGCTCGCCGTCTTCCACGATCATCAGGTTCGCGCTCAATATTCAATCCCTTGCAGACGCACGTGGCGTGCCGCGGCGCGGGTTTCGCATCCCCATACCGACGCGACAGCCCGCTTCTCAGCTTACTCGAGCAACCTTTCGGTTATACGAGTAGCCAGAAGGCCTGCCGGGTAAACCCCCGGAGTGAAATGCCTCACATTCACATATCGCCGACGCGTTCCAAGCGGAAAAAATTGCTGGGCGTGCCATCGGGACGCATCTCCTGGTACCGGAAGTTCAACTTCCGGGCGTCGAAGGTTGCAAACCAATCCGCCCAGCTGACCGGTTGCAATACCGCCCCGCCGTAGTGGGGGAAATCGAGTCGCAGGACCCCCACCTCGCCGTCGTACTGGCTACCGGGCGTCGTCGCCGGGTTCGCACCGCGCCGCCGGGCCCACTGGCGGATGACCTCGTGGTTCGTGGTGACCAGGGTTGTTCCGGGAGCGGCGGACAGGCCACCCTTCATGACGAACCTCCTTGCGGTAGGTGCGTACGTGCTCTCCCCGGCGCGACTTCGGCAGCCACACCGGCTTTCCCGTCTAATACCCGACTTCGCACTCTTGCAAACACCGCGGACACCGAGATGTCCGCGGTGTCCGTCACGCCGGGCCCCGCCCGGAGTCGTCGCCACGGCGACCGGCCCGCCGGATTGCCCGAGGTTTGCCAGAGCCGGTTATCGGGTCATCCGGCCGCGGGAATCGGGGTCAGCGCGACTGTGATGTTATCGCTGCCACCACAGACGACGGCGTAATCCACGAGCGCCCGCGCGCCCTCGGTGATCGGCACGCCGAGTACGCGCCGCGCCAGATCCGCCGCGCCGGGCAGATAGTTCCACAGCCCGTCGGTGCACAGCAGGAGCAATCCGGGTGTGTCCGCGTAGTAGGTACGGATACTGTCCCCGGACCACGGCTGCTGACCGGCATCGGCCCCCAGCCAGCGCATCAGAGTGTGCGCCCGGGGATCGGCCATCGCGGCCTTCTCGTCCATGGCGCCGGCCTCCACCAGCGTCTGCGCCCACGAATCGTCCAGAGTGAGCTTCTGCGCCCCGGCCAGCACCCCCGGGTGGCCCGGACGGGCCGGTTGTTCGGCCGCCGGCGCACCGGCCGCCAGCCAGTAGGCACGGCTGTCGCCGATATTCGAGACGGTGATCGAGATACGACCCCCCGACTCGGTACGCACGATCGCCGAGACATAAGTGCACGACGGCGCGTCTCCATCGGGGCCGACCAGGTTACGCACGGCCTCCGAGGCCGCCGCCATCCCCGCGGCGGTGGCCTCCTCCGCCGTACGATCTCCGGCCAGCGCGGCCAGACACGCATCGACCCCGGTGCGCGCGGCAGTGCCCGAGGCGGCCTGCGGATCCGGTGAGGAGGAAACTCCGTCGCAGACCACCAGCACGATGGTCTCCGGCTCCCCGTTGCCGTCCGGCACCACCGCGGCCGCCACGGCATCCTCATTGCGTGCGTGCAGGATTCCGCGATCGGTGACCAGACCGGCGACACCCAGATCGGCCTCGAAACGGTCCTGGACACGATGTGGATGCTCGCACGTGGGACAGCGTGGGCCCCGGCTCTGCGTCCCGCAGTTCACACACACCACTTCGGCGAGTTCGTCGTCCGGGAGCGCAACTCGATGGATACCCGAAGCCAGCGACTGCCGCGGCACGGTCGGCTCCGCGGCGGCGGCGCGGCGACGGGTATCGAACGTTTTCCGCACGCGCGGTACCGGCTCGGTCACCGCGTCGAGAATATCCGCCGGGTCGGCGCCTCCGGCATTCGCGTCAGGGTTCATCCGGCCGCCACATTCATGAGTAGTTTCCGGTGCTCGCCGATCCGGGTATTCCGGATATCTCGGGTCCGCACACCGTCCCCCTTCGTTCGACCCGTTCCGTACTGACGATCGACGATAGTACGCGGTATGCCGGTCGGAGAGTTCATCCGCGTTCCCGCACCGCTCGCACCGCTTTGCGCGCCGCCACCAGCACCGGATCCCATACCGGCGAGAAAGGTGGCGCGTAGCCGAGATCGAGTGTGGTCATCTGCTCCACCGTCATTCCCGCGGTCAGCGCCACCGCCGCGATATCGACCCGTTTACCCGCGCCTTCCCGGCCCACGATCTGAACCCCGAGCAGTCGGCCACTGAGGCGTTCCGCCAGCATCTTCACCGTCATCGCGGACGCGTCCGGTAGATATCCGGCGCGACTGGTGGATTCGATGGTCGCGGTGACGTACTGCAAGCCCACGGCACGCGCGTCTTTCTCCCGCAAGCCCGTTCGCGCCACCTCGAGATCGCAGACCTTGCTGACGGCGGTGCCGACGACACCGGGGAAGGTCGCGTAACCGCCGCCGATATTGGCGCCGATGATCTGACCGTGCTTGTTCGCGTGCGTACCGAGCGCGATATGCCTGCGCATACCCGAGACCAGGTCCAGCACCTCGACACAATCCCCGCCGGCCCAGATGTTGTCGTACCCGGCCACTCGCAGGGCCGAATCGGTGAGCAGCCCGCCGTGGCCCCCGATCGGCAATCCGGCCGCGGCGGCCAGTGTCGTTTCGGGCACTACCCCGATCCCGAGCACCACGACATCCGCCGGGTGTTCGCGACCGGCGGCGAACACCGCCCGGGCGCGGCCGCCGTCCCCGGTGCGGATCTCGGTGACTTCGCTGTCCCCGACGACATTCACGTCCAGGCCCCGGAGTGCCTCGCGTACCAGCACACCCATATCCGGGTCCAGAGTGGACATCGGCTGGGCACCGCTGTGCACGATGGTGACCTCGTAACCGCGCCGGATCAGCGCCTCGGCCATCTCGACCCCGATATATCCGGCCCCGACCACCACCGCCCGCCGGCCGGTACCGGCCGCCAATGCGGCGATGAGCGCCTCGCCGTCGTCCAGAGTCTGTACGCCGTGGACCCCGGGTGCGTCGATTCCGGGCAGCGCCGGCCGGATCGGGCGGGCGCCGGTCGCCAGGACGAGATGGTCGTATCCGGTCCAGGTCTCGGTGCCGGTGGCCAGCTCTCTGCTACGCAACCGGCCCCCGGCCACATCGAGTTCGACGACTTCGTGGCGCAGGCGCACATCGATGCCGCGCGCTCGGTGTTCCTCCGGCGTCCGGGCGATGAGCTGGTCGCGCTCCCGCACCTGGCCGCCCACCCAGTACGGGATACCGCAGGCAGAGTACGAGGTGAAGTGCCCGCGTTCGAACACGACGATCTCGAGGTCCGGCACGGCCCGGTGACGCCGGGCCTGCGCGGCCGCCGACATTCCGGTCGCGTCCCCGCCGACGACCACCAACCGCTCTGTCATGAGATCAAACTACCCAGCCGGCGCCCGATACCACCCGGACCGCCGGACTTCCCGCTTTCTCCCACTCGCCGACGATTTCAGTTATCCGGCGGAGAGGGCCGGCTCAGGCAGACCGGGCGCCGATGAGCGGCAGGCGGCTCACCGCACCGCGCGCCCGGCTGCCGGAACTGGTGGTTTCGGACCCGTCGCGGTCGGTGAAGGTCAGGATGCCGTCCTCGATCGGGCTCTTGCGCAGATAGGCCCGGTCGCGGAAGTAGCTGTTGACCACCTTCCACGGACCGCCGGTCCCCTGCCGTGGCATCACCGCGTCCCCGCGCTGGATGTACCCGGAACTCAGCGCACCGCCCATCACCGAGACCTCGGAGCGATCGCCCTCCCGCGCCCGGACCAGGAACCGGGTGTACCCCTTGTCGCGCATCCGGTTCAGCACCCGGCAGAAGTATTCGGCGGCCAGGTCGGCTTTCAGAGTCCAGGAGGCGTTCGTGTATCCGAGCACCATCAGGGCATTCGGCACGCCGTCGAGCAGCGAACCCTTGTACATGACCCGGTCCCGGGTGACCACGGGCTCACCGTCGACCTCGAGCGCTATACCGCCCAGAATCTGAATGGTCAGCCCGGTGGCGGTCACGACGATATCGGCTTCGATCTCCTCGCCGGAGGAGACCCGGATACCCGTTTCGGTGAAGGTCTCGATGGTGTCGGTGACCACCGAGGCTTCGCCGCGACGCAGGGCCTTGAACAGGTCAGCGTCGGGTACGACGCACAGCCGCTGATCCCATGGCGCGTACTCGGGGGTGAAATGACGCATGTCCACCCCCGGGCCGACCGCCATGCGGACCCATTTCAGGAACATCTGCCGGGCCAGCCTCGGCTGCCGACGCGACAGCTGGTAACTGGCCTGCTGCACCGCGATATTGCGGGCACGCCCGACTTGATAGGTGAGCCCGGCGGGGGCCCCGGCCTTCGTCATCCCCAGCGCCACCGGATCGTCACCCGGGATGGAGGCGATATAGGTGGGGGATCGCTGCAGCATCGTCACATGGGCGGCCTCGCCCACCATGGCCGGCACCAGCGTGATCGCGGTCGCGCCGCTGCCGATCACGACCACTTTCTTGCCCCGGTAGTCCAGGTCTTCGGGCCAGTGCTGCGGATGCACGATCCGCCCGGTGAACGAGTCCTCGCCGGGGAACGACGGCCGGTGGCCGTTGTCGTAGTCGTAGTAGCCGGTGGCCCCGACCAGGAAGGTGCTGGTCCAGATCTCCTCGGTACCGGTCGCTTCGTCGAGCGCCCGTACCGTCCATCGGTGGTCCGGGCCGGACCAGCTCGCGGAGATCACCTTGCGGCCGAAACGGATCTTCGGTGTCACGCCGTATTCGTCGGCGGTCTCGGCGATGTAGCGACGGATACCGGCGCCGTCGGCGAGCATGCGGGTCCCCCGCCATGGGCGGAAACCGTAACCGAAGGAGTACATATCGGAGTCGGAGCGGATTCCCGGATAGCGGAACAGGTCCCAGGTGCCGCCGACGGCGGTGCGGCGCTCCAGGATCGCGTAGCTGCGCCCGGTGTTCTCCTTCTCCAGGTGACAGGCCACATCGATACCGGAAAGACCGGCTCCGATGATCAGTACGTCGACATGCCGCGTCATTGCGTTCCTCGTCTGCTCGTGCCCGGGGTCGTCGCCAATCATGACAGACACACCTTTTATCTGTAACCGAGAGTACTCGATACATCTCCGGCCGCGCACCGTGTTGCGCCCGCCACCCGACGAGTCGGCGCCACCCGGCGATCCGTCGGGATCGAAACCCCGAACCGTCCTACCCGGCCCACTGTGATCTAAAACTCATTTCTTCCACATTGGCATGGCCGGAGGCGAGCCCTGCACTCCCGCCTCGATCTGCAGGCCGGGACGGCGATCGTCCGGTGCGACCCCACTTCGCGGCGGCTCGGACTTCGGCGGCCGAACCCGTCAGCAGCAGGCCACCGCCAAGGCAGCCGCGATACCACCCAACGAGGCGAGTGCGACCGGCACCGCGACCGGCCCACCTCGCCATCGGATCTCCACCACAGGCCGGGCGGAAGCACACTGCCGCGGCACTCGGCGGCCCTTGCTCCACCGGCGCCCCAGCGCACTCAGGGCGACCAGCAATGTCGCTATCAACATCTCGGGCCCCTCACACTCCGGCCGCCGGCATCCGGCGCGCATTCCGGGCGAACTCCGCGCGCCCGGGCGAGGGCACAAGCCCCTCCCGCAGCAGGCTCTCCGCGGTATCGCGCACCGTCTCGTCCACCGGCCGCATCACCCATCCCAGGTCACGCCGGGCCCGGGCAGCGCTCACCCTCTCGACCTTGCCCAGCGCCGGAACCGTGAGCCGCAGCCCGCGGTCGAACAGCGCCACCAGGCGCACCAGCGGATCGGGCAGCGCACGGGTGGCGATACGGAACCCGCGCGACCCGTACGCCGCGGCCAGCATCTGCGCCATATCCCGCATCCACACATGATCACCGGCGCAGATGTAGCGATTCCCGGCCGCATGCGCGGTTTCCATGGCCAACCGGTGCGCCACCGCCAGATCCCGCACGTCGACCACCGACCACCCCACTCGGGGCACCCCCGGCACAGCGCCCGCCAGTAGCCGGCGGACCGGTTCGTGCGAGGTGCTCGTCTCCGGAGACAGCACCGGCCCGAGAACCATTCCCGGGTTCAGCACGACCAGCTCGAGACCACGTGCCGCGGGCAGGGACTCGACGAATTCCCACGCCGCGCGTTCGGCCAGCGTCTTACTGCGCTGATACGCCGGACTCCGCTCCACGACGGTCCAGTCCGCCTCGGTACGCATCGCTTCGTCACGATGCCCGTGCGCGATCGCGGCGATCGAGGAGGTCAGCACCACTCGCCGTACGTCGGGTGCGGCCGCCGCGGCCCGCAGGACCCGCAGGGTTCCGTCCACCGCGGTGCGGATCAGCTCGTTGTCGTCGTCGGGCGGGGTCGCCGGAAAGGGCGAGGCCACATGCAGCACCTGCGCACAGCCGGCGACGGCCTCGGCCCAGCCGGCGTCGTGATCGAGATCGGCGGCGGCGAATTCCAGGTCACCGCCCACACGGGCGGCGTAGTCGACGAGATGCGCCCGCCTGCCGGTGCCGGCGAGATCGCGTACGGTGCCGCGGACCGCGTAACCGTGATCGAGTAGTTCGGCGATGACATGCCCGGCCACGAACCCTGTGGCGCCGGTCACCAGTACCCGTGTACTCATTTTCATCCATCCTTGCCGTGTTGATCTGAACGCTGCTCAGATAATCTAAGCACCGCATAGATCGCTTGTCCAGACCCGGTCCCGACCCAGCACACCCGGCGCTACCCTCAGAAGGTGACCCGGACCTCCTACCACCACGGCGCCCTGCGCGATGCCCTGCTGGCCGCCTGTCTGCGGCTCATCGAAACCGAGGGCATCGCAGCGGTGAGCCTGCGCCGGGTCGCCCGGGAAGCCGGCGTGAGTTCCGGCGCCCCGTACCACCATTTCGCCGATCGCGCGGCACTACTGGCCGATCTGGCCACCCAGGGCTTCCGCCTGCTCACCGACCAGCTCTCCGCCGCCCGCGCCACCGCCGGCTCCCCCACCGCGGCGCTCCTCGCCCTGGAACAGTCCTATATCCGGTTCGCGCGGGAGCAGCCCGGATACTTCAGGTTGATGTTCCGCCCGGAACTGTCACAACCGGAGAAACACCCCGATACCCGCGCGGCGGGTGAAGCCGCCTTCGGCGTACTGGCCGCCGCGGTCGAAGACTGCGTAACCGCCGGTGAACTTCCGCCGGACCGCGCCGAACCGACCACCCTCACGCTGTGGGCGCTCGGACACGGCCTGGCGTCGTTGTGGCTCGACGGCCAGCTGGAAAAGCGCGGCACCCTGTTCGGTACGACCGCGACGGCCCTGGTCGATGCGGTGGTTGCCGGCATTCCCGGATTTCTCGACGCCGGCACCGGATCACCGCCCGTCCTCCCGCCGGAGTGAGGCGGCCGCCGCGGTGGGTATGCCCGGCATAGAGTGAACTGGACTCGGGTCCGCACCGCGCGATCCGAGCCGACCGGGAGGATTGTCGATGAATACCACGAAAGCCCGCGCCGGCCTGTTGATCGCGGCCGCCGTGCTCACACTGGTCGGCTGCACCGAAATCGAACGGGCCATGAACAAGGGTGGCGACACCCCGTGCCGCGAATACGTGGAGCAGGACCAGAAGACCCAGCGCGTCACCATCACCAAGTTCCTCGAGGAACAGCAGGGCGCGGAACCGAGCGGTACGAACGTGGACCTGTCCATTGCGGCGGTCAACGCGCTGTGCAGTGCGCAGGCCAATGCCGACACTCCGATCGAGCGGGCCGACGTCGCGGGTATCTTCATCCGCAAATAGGCCGGTGCGCATAAGGTTTCGAGGCGTCGTAGCGCTCGCCCGGGTGGCCCGGCCGAACACTCGATCCGGGCTCACGAACACACAGGGTTATACCACAAGCGTTTTCGTCCGATCACGGACACCCGCTCGCTCCGGCGACCGCAATACGCAAGAATGTGTTCGCAAAAGTGCCGGCCGCCATGAGCCGGTATTTCGGACGGCGGGTGTATCGAATCCCCGGGCCGTCCGATCCGGGGCCGGCGACGATGCACAAGGGAGCGATATGTTTCATCGGATCGATTCGGCAGCGCCACCGCGGCGTCACGGCACGGCACGGAGCTACTGATGGCGTATCGCAGCGACCGGGTCGCGGTAACGGATCGGGCCCGCAACGCGTTACGCGACTTGATCGAACAGCACGGGCCCATCCTGCTGTACCTCCCGCACCGCGATTCCGCCGACCCGCAACCGGACTGGCTGCCGATCCGCGATTTCCGCGCGGCCGAGGGAGATACTCTGTTCGGCCGCCTCGCCTGGCACACCGAGCTGTGGATGAGCGCGCAGGCCTATACCCGTTTCGAGCGCGAACATCTCACTGTGGACGTCCCCGCCGACGGCGGCCCGGTGGCCGGCGGTGATTCGAACGGCGGATCGAATCCCGAAGAGGCCGCGATCTTCCTGCTCCGCTCCCGCCGGCTCAGCGCCGCGGAAGCCGCCGCCCTCGACAGCCGCAGGCGCGGCGGCCACAACACCACGACGCGACCCGGCCGGGACTCGGCAGCCGGGCAGTAACCGCAGCGACCGGCGATCCTCATCAGTACCCGCTGCCGGATTCTTATCACCCGGCCAGGCAGAGAACCCGTCCGGCCGCGCCTCCGCGCCGCTGGGCGTGTGGCCGTCCGGTGCCGAGACACCGGTGAACATCAGAGGGGCACAGCAGTCCACCCCTCGCGAACTGCGGGCCGGAACGAGTGGCCACCGCACGCAGATCCCGGGGCAGCGCGGCGCGGTGGAGCATTCGGCGGCGGCGAGCGCGGAGAAGGATTGTCGAGCCGACCCCGGTATTAACACGCCGCATATGCCGGACACGGTGTCAAAATAAGTCTTGTTCATTGGGATTCGATGTGCGGGAAACCGGTTGAACGGTTAACTTGTGGCGATGTTCAGAGCGAGGCTCGGTGTCCGCGCCCGGATCCTGGCCATCGCGCTCATCCCGAGTCTGACCCTGTTGGTGGCCGGTGTGGGTGCGACGGGCTATCTGATCGACCAGGGACAACACAACCGGCAGGTGACCGAGGCGTTACGCGAGGTCTCCGGTCCCACTCGCGACGTCTACGAGGTGGTCCAGAACGAGCGCCGCCTCACGCTCGCGCATCTCGCCGGTGATCCCACCGCTGCCGCCGCCCTCGCCGCCGTCCGACCCAACACCGAACAAGCCCTTCGCGACCTGGTCGCCGCGGCGCAGCGGATCCGGGAACTGCAGCCGGCGGAGATCACCGACGACGTCGGCTCGTTCACCACGCTCACCCAGCAGCTCGGCAATATCCGTACCGCGGTCGACACCCGCGCGGTGCCGACCGGTGACGCCTATACCTTCTACGTCCGGGTCCTCGACGCCTTCAGCACCGGCGCCCAGCTGTCGCACACTTTCGAACAGAACCCGGAGGCGGTCGGCCAGCTGGGCCTGGTGTCGCGCATCATGCACGCGCTGGAAGCCGCGTCGCGCAGTCACGCCCTGGCCGGCGCGGCACTGCGCACCGGCAACCCGGTCGCACTGCCCGACGAATTCATCCAGCAGACCGGCTTCTACCACACCGAAACCGCCCTGCTGGCCACCCAGCTGGATCCGGAGATCGGCGAGCGGGTGCGCACGCTGGTCGACAGCCCGGAATGGCGGCTGCTCGCCCGCACCGAGAACACGCTCATCGCCCGTAGCGTCGCCGGGGCCGACGCCGAGAGCACCGCGGCCACGCTCTCTGCGGGGCAGCTGACGGCCTGGCAGGCCGCAGCCGACCACGTCAATCAGGAGATGCTGAATGTCTGGGACGACCAGAACCAGCTCATGCAGGAGTTGTCACTGGACGCGGCGGCCCGCACCACCAATCAGTCGCTGCTGATCGGCCTCGCGGTGCTGGTGGTCTCCGCGGCCGCGTTCGGGGTATCGCTGGTACTGGCCAACCGGTTCATCCACCGCCTGGTGCGGTTGCGCGACCACACACTCGCCCTCGCCGACGAACGCCTGCCCGATATGCTCGAACGACTGCGTGCCGGGGAGGACGTCGACGAAACCGCGGCCGCCGCGAAACTCGACTTCGGCCGGGACGAGCTCGGGGCGGTGGCCACCGCGTTCGAACACGCGCACGCCGTGGCGGTCAACGCCGCGATCACCGAGGCCCGTACCCAGGAGGGCGTGAAGGCGATCTTCCTCAACATCGCCCACCGCAGCCAGATCGTGGTCCACAAACAACTCGAGATCCTCGACGACGCCGAACGGCGCGAAGAAGACCCGGCCATGCTGGACATCCTGTTCAAACTCGACCATCTGGCCACCCGCGAACGCCGCAACGCCGAGAATCTCACCATCCTCGGCGGCGGGAAGCCGGGCCGGCAGTGGCGGGCCCCCGTACCGCTGGTCGACCTGGTGCGCAGCGCGGTGGGGGAAACCCAGGACTACACCCGGGTGCGGCTGGCCCGCCTTCCCGAACTCCGCATCGCCGGCAACGCCGTCGGCGACCTCATCCATCTGCTCGCCGAACTCGTCGACAACGCCACCTCGTTCTCCCCGCCGCAGTCGCGGGTGCAGGTCACCGGTTCGGTGATAGGCAAGGGCGTGGCCGTGGAGATCACCGATCAGGGTATGGGCATCTCGGAGGAGGATCGCGACCGCCTCAACGAACTGCTGGAGAACCCGCCGAACTTCGAGGTCGCGTCCCTGCAGAGGGATTCGCGGCTGGGTATCTTCGTCGTCGCGCAGCTGGCGGCCCGGCACGGTGTGGCGGTGCGGCTGTGGGAATCGGAATACGGCGGCGTCCGGGCGGTGGTCATCGTGCCCGCGACCCTGCTGACCGATCCCGCGGAGGAGACCACGCCGCTGACCGGGCTGCCCCGTACCCCCGGCCCGGACGGCACGGAGGACCACACCGCGCCCCTGCCCGAAAGCTCCGCCGTCGCGACGCTGCTCGCGGACCCGCCCCGCGACAGCGGGCCCGCCCGCGAACAGGCCGAGCCGGCCGCCGCGGCGAACGGTGCACCCGACACCGTGCCGGTCGCCCGTCCGGAAGCCACGGAGACCACCGCCGAGCCGGCCGTGCTGCCCGACGGTCGTCCGGCTTTACCCCGCCGTAGCAGGCAGGCTAAAGTCGCACCGCGACCGGAAGTTTCGGACGTCGCCCAGACCGCCGCAACGGCGCGGCCACGCTCGGCCGAACAGGCCAGGGATCTGATGTCGGCGATCGAGAACGGCACCCGGCAGGGCCGCAAGCCATTGCCCGCCGCAGAAGCCGTCGCCGGGAACCCGGCGGCGGATGGCGCATCCCCGGATGAACAGGAAGGCTAAGTGTCCACTTCCACACAAGGTGACCTGAACTGGCTGCTCGACGACCTGGTCGACCGACTCGCGGGGGTCCGCCTCGCGGTCGTACTGTCCACCGACGGAATGCTGCTGGGCCACTCCTCGAAAATGGATCGCACCGAGGCCGAGCATTTCGCCGCGATGTCCTCGACCCTGCACGGCCTGGCCCGTAGCGCCGGCGCACGGTTCGAAGGCGGTGCCGTACGGCAGGCGGTGATCGAACTCGATCGCGCCGTACTGTTCGTCACCTCGGCCGGTGACAACGCGTGCATCGCCGTACAGGCCGCCGCGGATGCCAATCTCGGCATGGTGGCCTACGAGATGAACCTCACCGTCCAGCGGGTCGGCAGCCATCTGTCGACCGGATCCCGCGGCGGGGCCGGGGCCGACCCCCAGTAACCGAGGAAACAGCAACGGCGCCATGACGGGTATGCGGGTATGACCGGCCGACAGGAACCCTGGTTCGACGACGACGCCGGACCTCTGGTGCGGCCGTACGCCATCACCAAGGGTCGCACTGTGGGCGCGGGACACGATCTGGATATGCTCACTGTCGTGGTGAAAGCTCGTGGTGCCCCGCCGTTGCGCCGGATCGAACCCGAGTACACCGATATCGTGCACATGTGCACGGAAGCACAAACCGTGGCGGAGGTGGCAGCCGCCTTGAAACTGCCGCTGGCGGTGACCAAGATTCTCGTCGGAGATCTGATCGGTGACGGCCATCTGATCTTCCGGGCTCCCGTGCAGATGGAGTCCGGTCCCGGCGACTTCAACATATTGCGAGCGGTACTGGATGGAATCCGAAAAATTTGACCCTGCCCGGATGGACCCCGGGGCTCCGGCTCTTGCTGCGTCGGTGAAGGTCCTCATCGCCGGTGGTTTCGGCGTCGGCAAGACCACGATGGTGGCCTCGATCAGCGAGATCCCGCCGCTACGCACCGAGGAGATGATCACCGAACTCAGTACCGGTATCGATGATCTGTCCGGTGTCGAATCCAAGACCACCACGACCGTGGCGCTGGACTTCGGCCGGATCACCATCGACAAGGACCTGGTGCTGTATCTGTTCGGGACCCCCGGCCAGGATCGCTTCTGGTTCCTGTGGGATGAACTCGCCCGGGGCGCGCTCGGCGCGGTGGTGCTGGCCGATACCCGCCGGTTGGGGAATTCCTTCGCCGCCATCGACTATTTCGAGCGGCGCGGCCTGCCCTTCCTGATCGCGGTGAACTGTTTCGACGGTGCGCCGCGGTACACGATCGACGAGGTTCGTGACGCACTCGATCTCGACCCGTCCATCCCAGTGATGCTGTGCGACGCGCGCGACCGGGTCTCGGCCAAGAATGTGCTGCTCAGCTTGATCGAGCATCTCATCGAGCGGGCCACCCGCCCCAATCTCACCACCAAGTAGGCCGGCACGGGCGGAGCCGCACCGGCTCCGCCCGCCGAGGGTCAGGGTGCCAGCCGGCCCGCCGCGTGGAGCTCGTCGAACAGCAACTGATCCACCGGCGGCACCCGCGGCCGATCGGCGAAACCGAACCACGCGAGTTCGGCGATCTCACTGCTCGCGGCCAACGTCCCGTGATAATCCGCGCGGTAGCAGCTCATCCGGACCCGCGCGCCGTCGTCCGCCGCTTCGTAGACCCCCACCGGCTCGACCGTCTCCCGTACCAGCGTGACCGTCAGCTCCTCGGTGATCTCGCGCAGCAAGGTCTGCTCATCGGATTCGCCGGCTTCCCGCTTTCCGCCCGGGATATAGAACACGTTCTTGCCGCGCGGACGCGCACACAGGATTCGCCCGTCCACGATGAGGACCCAGGCGACCGTATCGATGAGTTTCCCTACCAGCTCGTCCGTCACGCGGTCAGCTTAGGCGCCCCGCCTTCGTCCCGAGCGCCCCGCAGACGTCCTCCGGTCCTCCGCGTCCACCTGCCGACTCTTCCACCGTCGCTGTTCCCGGCCCGGCTCGCAAGCCGATCTCGGCCAAGCTGCCACGCATCGCGCGGTCGCGGACGTACCATGCGAACGTGGCCGATGCGAATCCCCCCGCCGCGCTGCGGGTCCTGGTCTACAGCAACGACGCCGACACCCGGGGTCAGGTGATGCTGGCGCTCGGCCGCCGGCCGCATCCGGATCTACCGCCCCTGGAGTACCTCGAGGTGGCCACCGCCCCGGTGGTATTGGAGCGCATGGATGCCGGCGCGGCAGATCTGGCCGTACTGGACGGCGAGTCCGCGCCGGTGGGCGGGATGGGCCTGGCCAAGCAGCTCAAGGACGAAATCCGCGGGTGCCCGCCGCTGGTCGTGCTCACCGGGCGCGCCGACGATGCCTGGCTGGCGAACTGGTCGCGGGCCGAAGCCGTGGCTGCCCATCCGATCGACCCGCTGCGGCTCACCGAGATCGTGGTCGATCTGCTGCGTCGGCGCCCGGCTGCCTGAGCGGCTCATTACGTTCATTCGCTCATAAATCTCAGTCGCGAATTCGATCAAAGCGCTCCATGAATCCGCGTTCGTCCTGCCACGACAGTTGTAGGCTGTGCTGTAGCTCACATGAGCGCGGGAGATGAAATATAACCCGCGTCGACTGATCCTCCCCCAGCCCTGTGTCGAATCCGGGGACGATCCGGCGGCGTGGGGCATACCCATCCTCCGCCCGACCCCGTTCGCGGGACCCGGTGGCACAACCGCGGGGTTCCAGTTCGCAAGGAGGGGAAGCGCAGTCGTGAACACCGAACTGCCGATACTGGTCCTCGGCGCGGTCGCCGCCGCGTTCGCGGTGATCTCGATCCTGATCGCCGGCCTCATCGGCCCCAAACGCTACAACCGCGCCAAACTACAGGCCTACGAATGCGGTATCGAACCCACACCGCACGCAACGGCCGGAGGCGCGGGAAACATTACCGGACAACGGTTTCCGGTGAAGTACTACCTCACCGCGATGCTGTTCATCATCTTCGATATCGAGATCGTGTTCCTCTACCCGTGGGCGGTCCATATCGATGCGCTCGGGGTGTTCGGACTGGCCGCGATGGCACTGTTCATCGTCAATGTCTCGGTCGCCTACGCCTACGAATGGCGGCGCGGCGGCCTCAGCTGGGACTGAGCCGCGAACCTCCGATCAGCCGTACCGCGCCCGGCGCGGGCCGATATCCAGGGAGTAGTCGGACATGGGTTTGGAAGAGAAGCTGCCCAGTGGTTTCGTGCTCAGCACGGTCGAAGCCATGGCGGGGTACATGCGAAAGGGGTCGGTGTGGCCGGCCACCTTCGGTCTGGCCTGCTGCGCGATCGAGATGATGGCCACCGGCGGTGGCCGATTCGACTCGGCGCGTTTCGGCATGGAGGTCTTCCGTGCCTCACCGCGGCAGGCCGATCTGATGATCGTGGCCGGCCGGGTCAGCCAGAAGATGGCGCCGGTACTGCGTCAGGTCTACGACCAGATGACCGAACCGAAGTGGGTGCTGGCGATGGGGGTGTGCGCCTCCTCCGGCGGCATGTTCAACAACTACGCCATTGTGCAGGGCGTGGATCATGTGGTCCCTGTCGACATCTACCTACCGGGTTGCCCGCCGCGCCCGGAGATGCTGCTCAACGCCATCCTCGCGCTGCACGAGAAGATCCAGGCGACCCCGATGGGCGTGAACCGGGCCGAGGCGATCCGCGCCGCCGAGGCGGCGGCGCTGGCGGCCACCCCGACCATCCGGATGGAAGGTCTGCTGCGATGAGCACCGAGGGTCCGGGCTCCACCGACAGCCGCGCCGTGGAGCCCGAACAGCCGATAGGTCCCGAGGACGAGGTCATCGGGGTGCGCCGCGGGATGTTCGGAATCTCCGGCAGCGGCGACACCTCCGGCTACGGCCGCCTGGTCCACCGGGTCGCGCTACCCGGTGGCAGCCCGCCGCCCTACGGGAGCTATTTCGACACGGTGGTCGAGCTGCTGCGCGCGGCCCTGGCAGCCGGCGCCGGGTTCGATGCCGCGATCGAGAAGGTCGTGGTGGATCGCGGCGAACTCACCCTGCACGTCGACCGCGACCATCTGGTCGCGGTGGCGCGCGCACTGCGCGACGATCCCGCGCTGCGGTTCGAACTGTGCCTCGGGGTGAGCGGTGTGCACTACCCCGACGAATCCGGCCGTGAGCTTCGGGCGGTCTATCACCTGAACTCGATCACCCACGGGCGCCGGGTACGACTCGAGGTGTCCGCTCCGGACACCGACCCGCATATCCCGTCGCTGTATCGCGTGTATCCGACCTGCGACTGGCACGAACGGGAGACCTACGACTTCTTCGGAATCCTGTTCGACGGGCATCCCTCGCTGACCCGCATCACCATGCCCGACGACTGGCGCGGTCACCCGCAGCGCAAGGACTACCCGCTGGGCGGGATACCGGTCGAGTACAAGGGCGCGCGGATACCGCCGCCCGATGAGCGGAGGGCGTACAGCTGATGAGCGAGACCGATTACCGGCCCGGAGTCTCCGGCGGGCCGGACAGCGACGACTCCCGGACCGCCCACACGGCATCGGGCCGCAGCGGCGCGGACCGCACCGAGCGGGTACTGACGGTCGCCGGGCAGGACTGGGACGAGGTCGCCGACGCCCTGCGCGGCGCGGGTGAGGAACGCATCGTCGTCAATATGGGTCCCCAGCATCCGTCCACGCACGGGGTGTTGCGGCTCATCCTGGAGATCGAGGGCGAAACCGTGGTCGAGGCCCGGTGCGGTATCGGCTATCTGCACACCGGTATCGAGAAGAACCTCGAATTCCGCACCTGGGCCCAGGGCGTCACCTTCGTCACCCGGATGGACTATCTGTCCCCGTTCTTCAACGAGACCGCCTTCTGCCTCGGAGTGGAGCGGCTGCTGGGCATCACCGACGACATCCCCGAACGCGCCACCGTGATCCGGGTGATGCTGATGGAGCTCAACCGCATCTCCTCGCATCTGGTGGCGCTGGCGACCGGGGGTATGGAACTGGGCGCGCTGACCCCGATGCTGTTCGGCTTCCGTGAGCGCGAGCTGATCCTCGACGTCTTCGAGAACATCACCGGCCTGCGGATGAACCACGCGTTCATCCGGCCCGGCGGTATCGCCCAGGACCTGCCCGGCGACGCGGTCACCAAGGTTCGCGAACTGCTGGCGCTGATGCCGAAACGGCTGCGGGACATGGAGCATCTACTCACCCACAATCCGATCTTCAAGGCACGCACCCGCGATATCGGCTATCTCGATCTGACCGGCTGTATCGCACTCGGCGTCACCGGCCCGGTCCTGCGCTCCACCGGCCTACCGCACGATCTGCGCAAGGCCATGCCCTACTGCGGGTACGACACCTACGAATTCACCGTCCCCACCACCGACACCTGCGACTGCTACGGCCGCTACCTCATCCGGATCGAGGAGATGAAGCAGTCCCTGGCGATCGCGGAACAGTGCCTGGACCGATTGCGGCCGGGTCCGGTCATGGTGGCGGACAAGAAGATCGCCTGGCCTGCGGACCTGGAACTGGGCGCCGACGGGCTGGGCAATTCACCACAGCACATCGGCAAGATCATGGGGACCTCGATGGAGGGGCTCATCCACCACTTCAAGCTCGTCACCGAGGGGATCCGGGTGCCACCGGGGCAGGTCTACGCCGCGGTGGAGTCGCCGCGCGGCGAGCTCGGCGTCCATATGGTCAGCGACGGCGGCACGCGACCCTACCGCGTGCACTATCGCGATCCCTCCTTCACCAACCTGCAGGCCGTGGCCGCGATGTGCGAGGGCGGCATGGTCGCCGATGTGATCGCGGCCGTCGCCAGTATCGATCCGGTGATGGGCGGTGTGGACCGATGAGGGGCGATATCACCTCTGCCGAACGGCGCCTGCCGGTTCCGAGGAGGGTCATATGAGGCGAGACCTCCGCCCACGCCGCGGCCGCGGCGGACCGCACGCACCGGCTTCGAAGGAGAAGCGATGAGCGAGATCCTGTTGCGCCTGAGTGTTCGGCCGCAGCCCTACCCCGACGATGTCCGTGCCCGGCTGGAGCCGGACGCGAAAGAGATCATCGCCCGATACCCGCAGCCCCGCTCGGCGCTGCTACCGCTGCTCCATCTGGTGCAGTCGGAAGAGGGCTATGTCAGCAGTACCGGGATCGAGTTCTGCGCGGAGTTGCTCGGGCTCACCGGCGCCGAGGTGACCGCGGTCGCCACCTTCTATTCCATGTACCGGCGCACCCCCACCGGCGACTACCACGTGGGCGTCTGCACCAATACCCTGTGCGCAGTCCTCGGCGGCGATGCCATCCTCGCCGAACTACGCGAGCACCTGGGCCTCGCGCATGGCGAGACCACCGACGACGGTGCGATCACCCTCGAACACATCGAATGCAACGCGGCCTGCGATTACGCGCCGGTGATCATGGTGAACTGGGAGTTCTTCGACAACCAGACGCCGGAATCGGCCCGCGAACTGGTGGACGCACTCCGCGAGGGCCGTACCGTCACCCCGACCCGCGGCGCGCCGCTGTGTACCTTCCGGGATACCGCGCGGGTACTCGCCGGTTTCCCGGACACCCGGCCCGGCGTACTCGACGGAGAGCCGGGCACCCCGACGCTCACCGGCCTGGAGACCGCACGCGCCCAGGGTATGCGGGCCCCCGAGGTACCGGACGAGGACGGTGCCCGATGACCCTGACGCCCGTCCTCAGCAAGTACTGGGATCTGCCGAATTCCTGGACCCTCGACACCTACCGGGCCCACCAGGGGTACGAAGCGCTGCCGATCGCGCTCGGCATGACACCGGACCAGGTGATCACCACGGTCAAGGACGCCGGGCTTCGCGGCCGCGGCGGCGCCGGGTTCCCGACCGGTATGAAATGGGGTTTCATCCCGCAGGGCCCCGAACCCGACGGCTCCACCAAACCGCACTACCTGGTGGTGAACGCGGACGAGTCCGAACCGGGAACCTGCAAGGACATCCCGCTCATGCTCGCGGCGCCGCATTCGCTCATCGAGGGCGTGATCATCGCCGCCTATGCCATTCGCGCCGCGCACGCCTTCATCTATCTGCGCGGTGAGGTGGTGCCGGTACTGCGCCGGCTGCAGGCCGCGGTCGCCGACGCCTACGCCGCCGGGCTGCTGGGCCGCGATATCCTCGGCTCCGGCTACGACCTGGAGCTCACCGTGCACGCCGGCGCCGGCGCCTATATCTGCGGTGAGGAGACCGCCCTGCTGGATTCGCTGGAGGGCCGGCGTGGGCAGCCCCGGTTGCGCCCGCCGTTCCCGGCGGTCGCGGGTCTGTACGCCAGCCCCACCGTGGTGAACAATGTCGAATCCATCGCCAGTGTGCCGCCCATCATCCGTAACGGCCCCGCCTGGTTCCGCTCCATGGGTAGCGAGAAGTCCCCGGGTTTCACGCTGTACTCGCTGTCCGGTCATATCGCCCGGCCCGGCCAGTACGAGGCGCCGCTCGGCATCACCCTGCGCGAACTGCTCGGGTACGCGGGCGGGGTCCGCGCGGGCCGGTCGCTGAAGTTCTGGACGCCCGGCGGTTCCTCGACCCCGCTGTTCACCGCCGAACATCTCGATGTGCCCTTGGATTACGAGAATGTGATGGCGCAGGGGTCGATGCTGGGCACCAAGGCATTGCAGATCTTCGACGACACCACCTGTGTGGTCCGTGCGGTACTGCGCTGGACCGAGTTCTACGCCCACGAGTCCTGCGGTAAGTGCACCCCGTGCCGGGAGGGCACGTACTGGCTGGTCCAGCTGCTCACCCGGCTCGAGGCGGGCGAGGGCACACCCACCGACCTGGACAAACTCCTGGATATCGCCGACAACATCAACGGCAAGTCCTTCTGCGCGCTCGGTGACGGCGCGGCCAGCCCCATCGTGTCCTCGCTGAAGTATTTCCGCGACGAATACCTCGCGCATATGACGCGCGGCGGCTGCCCGTTCGATCCCGCCCGCGCGACTGCCTGGGCCGGATCCGCGGCCGGAGAGGGGATCCGATGACCGCCACCGTCCGTACCGATTCCGCAGATCTGCAGCCTGCCGATCTGGTCACCGTCACGATCGATGGCATCACCGTTGGCGTCCCGGCCGGCACCCTGCTCATCCGCGCCGCCGAACTGATCGGTATCCAGATCCCCCGGTTCTGCGACCATCCGCTGCTCGCCCCGGTCGGCGCCTGCCGGCAGTGCCTGGTGGAGGTCGAGGGCCAGCGTAAACCCGTGGCCTCCTGCACCATGACGGTCACCGAGGGCATGGTGGCGCACACCCAGCTCGATTCCGCGGTCGCGGAGAAAGCGCAGCAGGGTGTGATGGAACTGCTGCTGATCAACCATCCGCTGGACTGCCCGGTCTGCGACAAGGGCGGGGAATGCCCGCTGCAGAACCAGGCCATGTCCACCGGCCGGGCGGAAAGCCGCTTCGAAGGGGAGAAGCGCAAGTATCCCAAACCGATTCCCCTGTCGACCGCGGTCCTGCTCGATCGTGAACGGTGCGTGTTGTGCGCGCGCTGTACCCGTTTCTCCCAGCAGATCGCCGGGGACCCGTTCATCGAACTGCTCGACCGCGGCGCGCTCCAGCAGGTCGGCACCGCCGCGCACGAGCCACTCGATTCGTACTTCTCCGGTAACACCGTGCAGATCTGCCCGGTCGGTGCCCTCACCGGTACCAGTTACCGGTTCCGGGCCCGCCCGTTCGACCTGGTCTCCAGCCCGAATGTCTGTGAGCACTGCGCCTCCGGTTGCGCCCAGCGCACCGACCACCGGCGCGGGAAGGTCCTGCGCCGCCTGGCCGGCGACGATCCCGAGGTCAACGAGGAATGGAACTGCGACAAGGGGCGCTGGGCGTTCGCCTACACCGGAGAACGCGATCGGATCACCGGTCCGCTGCTGCGCGGCGCCGACGGGACGCTGGCACCGTGCTCGTGGTCCGAGGCACTCGCGGCCGCCGCGCGCGGTCTGCGCGCCGGCGTGGGTAACGCGGCGGTACTGCCCGGCGGCCGGATCACCGAGGAGGAGGCGTACGCGTACGCCAAATTCGCCCGGACGGTACTGGGCACCAACGATATCGACTTCCGGGCCCGCGCCCAGACGGCGGAGGAAGCGGAATTCCTGGGCGCCTGGGTCGCCGGGCACACCGGCACCGTCACCTACGACAGTCTGGAGAAGGCCCCCGTCGTACTCCTGGCCGGCTTCGAACCGGAGGAGGAATCGCCCATCGTCTACCTGCGGCTGCGCAAGGCGGCCCGGACCCGCGGGGTGCCGGTGTTCTCGATCGCCGCCTATGCCTCGCGCGGCCTGGAACGGATGTCGGGCACTCTCGTCCCGGCGGTCCCCGGCAGCGAGGCCCGGCTCCTCACCGAGCTGATCGAACCCGGCGCCGAGTCCGGCCCGGCCCGGCTGCTGCGGGAACCCGGCGCGGTCATCCTGGTCGGCGAACGGCTGGCGACCGCCCCCGGTGCGCTGTCGGCGGCGGTCCGGCTCGCCGCCGATACCGGCGCCGCGCTCGCCTGGGTGCCGCGGCGAGCCGGTGAACGCGGCGCGGTGGAGGCCGGCGCACTGCCCGGCCTGCTTCCGGGTGGCCGGCCCGTCACCGACGCCGAGGCCCGGCGGCAGGTGGCCGAGATCTGGGGTGCCACCGATCTTCCCGACTCCCCCGGCCGCGATACCGCGGCGGTTCTCGACGGCACCGCGACGGTGGGCACCCTGGTGGTCGGTGGTATCGAACTCGCCGACCTGCCCGATCCCGCCGCGGCGCGGGCCACCCTGCAGGCCGCCGATTTCGTGATCTCGCTGGAACAGCGGCACAGCACGGTTACCGCGTACGCCGACGTCGTGTTCCCGGTGGCCACGGCGATGGAGAAATCCGGCACCTTCCGCACCTGGGAGGGCCGTCCCCGTCCGTTCACCGCGGCGCTCACCGACAGCACGGTGCGCCGCACCGCCGCGCCGCTGTCCGATCTACGGGTGCTGCACAGTCTGGCGGCGGAAGTGGGGGTGGCGCTCGGGCTCCCCGATACCGCCGCCGCGCGCGCCGAACTCGACCGTCTCGGTCCCTGGACCGGGGCCACGGTCGCGCCCCCCGCACGGCCGGCCGCGCCGCCTGCCCGCCCGGAACCCGGTACCGCGGTGCTGGCCAGCTGGCGCATGCTACTGGACCGCGGCCGGATGCAGGACGGTGAAGCGAATCTGGCCGGTATCGCGCGGCCGCCGGTGGCGAGGTTGTCGGCGGTGACCGCGGCGGAAGTGGGAGTCGCCGACGGGGAACCGATCACGGTGATCACCCCGCACGGCGCCGTGACCCTGCCGCTGGCCGTCACCGAGATGCCGGACCGGGTGGTATGGCTGCCCATGAACTCACCCGGGTGCTCGATCCACACCGATCTCGGCGCCCGACCGGGCGACGTCGTGACCCTACGACGCGCCGACCAGCGGACGGAGGCATCCGACCATGACTGATCTGTCCCTCTTCGGTCACGACCCGCTGTGGCTGGTCGCCGCCAAAGCCGTCGCCATTTTCGTATTCCTGCTGCTGACCGTGCTGTTCGGGGTGCTGGTCGAGCGCAAGGTCGTGGCCTGGATGCAGATGCGGGTCGGACCCAACCGTGTGGGGCCCAAGGGGTTGCTGCAGAGCGCCGCCGACGGCGTGAAGATGGCGTTCAAGGAAGATATCGTCCCCGCGATCGTCGACAAACCCATTTTCGTACTCGCGCCGATCATTTCCGTCGTCTCGGCCGTCCTGGCCTTCGCCGTGATCCCGTTCGGGCCGGAGGTCTCGATCCTGGGGCAGCGGACCGCCCTGCAGCTCACCGATCTACACGTCGGTGTTCTCTATATTCTCGCGGTCACCTCGATCGGTGTGTACGGGATCGTGCTGGCCGGCTGGGCCTCGGGCTCCACCTATCCGCTGCTGGGCGGGTTGCGTTCCACCGCGCAGGTGATCTCCTACGAGATCTCCATGGCGCTCTGCTTCGGGGCGGTGTTCCTGCTCGGCGGCACCATGGCGACCTCCGGCATCATCGCCGCCCAGCAGCCCACCTGGTATGTGTTCCTGCTGCTGCCGTCGTTCCTCATCTACTGCATCTCCATGGTCGGGGAGACCAACCGGGCCCCGTTCGACCTGCCAGAGGCCGAGGGCGAACTCGTCGGCGGTTTCCACACCGAGTACTCCTCGCTGAAGTTCGCGATGTTCATGCTCGCCGAATACGTGAACATGGCCACGGTCTCGGCGCTGGCGACCACCATGTTCCTCGGCGGCTGGCGCGCCCCGTTCCCGATCAACCTCTGGGAGGGCGCGAATTCGGGCTGGTGGCCGCTGCTGTGGTTCACCGCCAAGGTCTGGATGTTCCTGTTCGTGTTCATCTGGCTGCGCGGGACGCTGCCGCGGCTGCGCTACGACCAGTTCATGAAACTGGGCTGGAAACTGCTCATCCCGACCTCGCTGGCCTGGGTGATGGTGGTGGCCACCGCCCGGGTCCTCGATCTCGAGGGATATCGCGTGCGCACACCGATTCTGGTGATCGGTGGCCTGCTCCTCGCCGGGCTCCTGATCGGGTTGTTCCTCCGGGCCGGGAACGCCCCCGCCACCGCGCCGGAGTTCGGTCCCGAGGACGATCTACCGGCGGGCAACGCTGCACCGGGCGTGCCGGCCGGCAGCCAGGTCTTCCTGGGCTTCCCCACGCCGCCGCTGCCGGAGCGGACCTCGACCATCGCCTCGTCCCCCGGGCTGCTCGAACCGCTGGCGGGTTTCGCGGTCACCGCGCTCACCATGTTCAAGAAGCCCAATACCGAGTTCTATCCCGAGGAGAAGGTCCCCACCGCACCGCGCTATCACGGACGCCACCAGCTCAACCGGCATCCCGACGGGCTGGAGAAGTGCATCGGCTGCGAGCTGTGCGCCTGGGCGTGCCCGGCCGACGCGATCTACGTCGAAGGCGCCGACAACACCGAGGAGGAGCGCTTCTCCCCCGGCGAACGCTACGGGCGGGTCTACCAGATCAACTATCTGCGCTGTATCGGCTGCGGCCTGTGCATCGAGGCATGCCCGACCCGGGCGCTGACAATGACCAACGAGTACGAACTCACCGACGACAACCGCGCCGATCTCATCTACGAGAAGGACCGGTTGCTCGCCCCGCTGGCCCCGGAGATGCAGGCCCCGCCGCACGCGATGCAGCCGGGCAGCACCGAGGCCGACTACTACCTCGGCCGGGTGGGTCCCGCGCCGCAGCGGCCCACCGCCGATACCGCGCCGGGAGGTAACCGATGAACGGCACCGGAACGGCCCTGCTGGCCGCCGCCCCGCTGACCGACGCCGGAACCGGTGAAACGGTGCAGTTCTGGATCCTGGCCCCGCTGGCGGTGCTGGGTGCGCTCGGTATGGTCTTCGCGGCCAAGGCCGTGCACTCGGCGATCTGCCTGGCGGCCACCATGATCACGCTGGCGGTGTTCTATATCGCCCAGGACGCGCTGTTCCTCGGAGTCGTGCAGATCGTGGTGTACACCGGCGCGGTCATGATGCTGTTCCTGTTCGTCCTGATGCTGGTCGGGGTCGATTCGGCGGAATCACTGCGGGAGACGCTGCGCGGGCAGCGGATCGCCGCCGGGGTCGTCGGCGTCGGTTTCGGGGTTCTGCTGTGCACGGGTATCGCGCACGGGGTCCGTAATTCCGGAGTCCAATTCCCCGCCACCGGTTTCCCGGGACGTGATGTGATCGGTGCCCTGGCCGAACTGATCTTCGTCCGTTACGTCTGGGCCTTCGAACTCACCGGCGCGCTGCTGATCGCGGCCACCATCGGTGCCATGCTGCTGGCCCACCGGGAGAGGTTCGGCCCGAAACTCGGCCAGCGGGAACTGTCACGCCGACGGTTCCGCGATGCCGGGCACCGGCCCACTCCGCTGCCCACCCCCGGTGTCTACGCCCGGCACAACGCCGTGGACATCCCGGCGCGGCTACCGGACGGATCCTTCGAGGAGCTTTCGGTCTCGACCATTCTGCGGCACCGCCGCACCCAGGCGCTCACCGACGCGGCGGTGCTCTCGGTCGGCTCTTCGCCGGTCACCGGATCCGCTGACACCGGCACCGCCCGCCCGGCCGACGAGGAAGGTATCCGGTGAATCCCGAGAACTATCTGTTCCTGTCCGCGCTACTGTTCACCATCGGCGCCGCGGGCGTGCTGCTGCGGCGGAACGCGATCATCGTCTTCATGTGCATCGAGCTCATGCTCAATGCGGTGAATCTCGCGTTCGTCACCTTCGCGCGGATGCACGCGAACCTCGACGGTCAGGTCTTCGCCTTCTTCACCATGGTGGTCGCCGCGGCCGAGGTCGTGGTCGGTCTGGCCATCATCGTCACCATTTTCCGCGCCCGCCGCTCGACCTCGGTCGACGACGCCAACCTGCTGAAGTTCTGACGTGTTCGGGTCGAGCGCGGAGGCGGTAGCGCAGTGTAACCACGCAGCGCTCCCGAGCATGTCGAAAGGACACTGACGTGGATACCGCAACGCTGTGGCTGCTGCCCGCTCTGCCCCTGGCCGGCGCCGCCGTACTGCTGCTCACCGGGCGTCGCGCCGACGCATGGGGTCATCTGCTCGCCACCGTGACCGCGCTGGCCTCCTTCGTAGTGGCGGTAATCGCCTTCGCCGGGATGCTCGGCCGTGCCGGCGCCGATCGCGCGGTGACACTGGATCTGTTCAGCTGGGTGCCGATCGCCGAGCTCCAGGTCGACTTCGGGCTCGCCCTGGACCAGCTGTCCATCTGTTTCGCCCTACTCATCACCGGCGTCGGCTCGCTCATCCATATCTACTCCGTCGGATATATGAGCCACGATCCCGGCCGCCGCCGGTTCTTCGCCTACCTGAACCTGTTCCTCGCGGCCATGCTGCTACTGGTGCTGGCGAACAACTATCTGGTGCTGTACCTGGGCTGGGAGGGCGTCGGTCTGGCCTCGTATCTGCTGATCGGGTTCTGGTACCACAAGCCGTCGGCGGCCACGGCCGCCAAGAAGGCGTTCGTGGTCAACCGGGTCGGTGATATGGGCCTGGCGATCGCCATGATGATCATGTTCGCCACCTTCGGGTCCCTCGATTTCGGTGCGGTGTTCGGCGCGGCCCCTGGGGCGAGCGACGCCACACTCACCGCCGTCGGCCTGTTCCTGCTGCTGGCAGCCTGCGGTAAATCCGCCCAGGTACCACTGCAATCGTGGCTCGGCGATGCCATGGAGGGCCCCACCCCGGTGTCGGCGCTCATCCACGCCGCCACCATGGTCACCGCGGGTGTGTACCTGATCGCCCGCTCGAACCCGCTCTACGATCTCGCCCCCACCGCCCGGGTCGCGGTGGTGGTGGTCGGCGCGGTGACCCTGCTGTTCGGCGCGATCATCGGGTGCGCCAAGGACGACATCAAGAAGGCGCTGGCCGCCTCCACCATGAGCCAGATCGGCTATATGGTGCTGGCCGTCGGCCTCGGTCCCGCGGGATACGCGGTGGCCATCATGCATCTGCTGACCCACGGCTTCTTCAAGGCGGGCCTGTTCCTCGGGGCGGGTTCGGTCATGCACGCCATGGACGACGAAACCGATATGCGGCGCTACGGCGGATTGCGCACCCTGCTACCGATCACCTACATCACCTTCGGTCTCGGATATCTCGCCATCATCGGTGTGCCGCCGTTCGCCGGGTTCTTCTCCAAGGACCGCATCATCGAAGCGGCCTTCGCCGCCGAAGGCGCCGCCGGTCCGATCCTGGGGACCGTCACCCTGCTGGGCGCCGGACTCACCGCCTTCTATATGACGCGGGTGATGCTCCTGACCTTCTTCGGCGAACGCCGCTGGAAGCCCGATACCCATCCGCACGAATCCCCCGCTGTGATGACGGGTCCGATGATCCTACTGGCGCTCGGTTCGGTCGGCGCCGGAGCGGTTTTCGTCTGGGGGTCTTCGCTGCAGAACTGGCTGGCCCCGGTCGTCGGCGAGCACCACGGTGAACCGATTCTGCCGGTTCCGGTCATCACCGGGCTCGCCCTCGCGGTGGTCGCGGCGGGCGTGGCGGTCGCCTACCGGCAGTACGGGCGCAGCGCGGTGCCCGACAGCGCACCGCAGGAGGTGACCGCGCTGACCGTGGCCGCGCGGCGCGATCTCTACGGCGACGCCGTCAACGAGGCCGCCTTCATGCGGCCCGGCCGTCACCTGACCCGCGCCCTGGTCTTCCTCGACAACCGCGGTATCGACGGTCTGGTCAACGGCACCGCCGCCCTCATCGGCGGTCTGTCCGCGCGGGCCCGCCGGGTCCAGACCGGTTTCGTTCGTTCCTATGCCCTGTCCATGTTCGCCGGCGCGGCCCTGGTGGCCGCAGCCCTGCTGGCCGTGAGGATCTGGTGAGCGCCGTGCCCTGGTTGTCCGTGCTCTGGCTGTTGCCCGTGGTGGGCGCGGCGGTCGTACTCCTGCTGCCGGCCGCGCAGCGACTACTGGCCCGCTGGGTCGGCCTGGTGTTCACCGTGGCCACCTTCGGTGTGGCGCTGGGGGTGGCGATGGCCTTCCAACCCGGCGGCGAGCAGTTCCAGTTCGTCGAATCCCACACCTGGATACCGGCGTTCGGCGCCGGATACACCCTCGGCGTGGACGGGATCGCGCTGGTCCTGGTGCTGCTCACCGCCGGGCTGGTCCCACTGCTGGTCATCGCCGGCTGGCACGACGACCGCGAGGTCGGCACCGGGAAACGGGTGGCCCACACCTATATCGCGCTCACCCTCCTGGTGGAGGCGATGGTGCTGGTGTCCTTCCTGTCCCTGGACATTCTGCTGTTCTACGTGTTCTTCGAGGCCATGCTGATCCCGATGTACTTCCTCATCGGTGGTTTCGGGCCACGCACCGACGATGCGCAGGTCCGGCAGCAGCGTTCCCGCGCCGCGGTGAAGTTCCTGCTGTACAACCTGTTCGGCGGCCTGATCATGCTCGCCGCGGTGATCGGCCTCTATGTACTCACCGTCCAGCAGGACCTCGGCGCGGACGGTGCCGGAACCTTCGACCTGCGCACAGTGGTCGCAGCCGCCAACTCCGGCCAGCTCGGTGCCGGACCGGCGGTGCTCAACGCCCTGTTCCTCGGTTTCATGTTCGCGTTCGCGGTCAAGGCGCCGCTGTGGCCGCTGCACACCTGGCTGCCGGACGCCGCCGTCTCCGCGACCCCGGCGAGTGCGGTGCTGATGATGGCGGTGGTCGACAAGGTCGGCACCTTCGGCATGCTGCGCTACTGTCTGCTGCTGTTCCCCGCAGCGGTCGACACCTACGCGCCGCTGGTGATCACGCTGGCCGTGATCGGCATCCTCTACGGCGCACTGCTGGCCATCGGCCAGACCGATGTGATGCGTCTGATCGCCTACACCTCCATCTCGCACTTCGGCTTCATCGTGCTCGGTATCTTCGCCATGACCAGCCAGGCCCAGACCGGCGCGACTCTGTACATGGTCAATCACGGACTGTCCACAGCGGCTCTGTTCCTGGTGGCAGGTTTCCTGGTGTCGCGGCGCGGCAGTCGGCTCATCGCCGATTACGGCGGAGTACAGAAGGTGGCGCCGGTGCTGGCCGGAACATTCTTCATCGCCGGCCTGGCGACGCTCTCGCTGCCCGGGCTCGCGCCGTTCGTCAGCGAATTCCTGGTCTTGATAGGCACTTTCAGCAGATATGAGGTGGCCGCGGTGGTCGCCGCCGCCGCGCTGGTCCTCGCGGCCGTCTATGTGCTGTGGCTGTACCAGCGGATGATGACGGGTCCGGTGGCCGAGGGCAGCGAACGGATCCGGGATCTGGTGCCGCGCGAGCTCGTGGTCGTGGTGCCGCTGCTCGGCGCCCTGATCTTCTTCGGTGTCTATCCGAAACCGGTGCTGGATTTCATCGACCCCGCGGTGAACCAGACCCTCACCACGGTCGGCAGTGTCGATCCCGCACCGCCGGTCCCGGCCCGGCCGGAAGCGGCGAACCCCGGAGGTGTGCATCATGAGCGCTGAGCTGTCCGCCGGTACGGTCCTGGCCGCGGCCGTACCGGCGCCGAGTATCGAATACCACGTGCTGGCGCCGATCCTCATCGTGTTCGGCGCGGCGGTGGTGGGTGTGCTGGTGGACGCGTTCTTCCCACGCCCGTGGCGGTACCCCGCGCAGCTGGTGCTGACTCTGGCGGCCCTGGGGGCCGCGCTGGTCGCCGTGTTGCTGCTGTCCGGGACCGCGACGACGGCCGCGGTCGGCGCGGTCGCGGTCGACGGGGTCACTCTTTTCCTTCAGGGCACTCTGCTGATCGTCGGCATCCTGTCGGTGCTGTTCGTCGCCGAACGCGGGCCGCTGCCCCGGCCGCGCTCCGGGCCGGGTACCTGGACTCGCGCCGCCGCGACCGCCGACTACGGGATGGACGCGTTCACTCCGCAGGCCTCCGCCGTCCCGGGCAGCGGGGCCGAGCGGTCGGCCGCGACCGCGGGGATCACGCCCACCGAGGTCTTCCCGCTGTTACTGCTGGCCCTGGGCGGCCTGCTGCTGTTCCCCGCCGCCAACGATCTGCTCACCATGTTCGTCGCGCTGGAGGTACTCTCCCTGCCGCTGTACCTGCTGTGCGGGCTGGCCCGGCGGCGCCGGCTGCTCTCGCAGGAGGCAGCGCTGAAGTACTTCCTGCTGGGCGCGTTCTCCTCGGCCTTCTTCCTGTACGGGGTCGCGCTGCTCTACGGCCAGACCGGTACGGTCCGCCTCGCCGGAATCGCCGACGCGCTCGCCGCCGAGACCGGCGCGCCCACCCTGGCGCTGCTGGGCGTGGCGATGCTGGCCGTGGGTCTGCTGTTCAAGGTCGGCGCGGTGCCGTTCCAGGCGTGGGTGCCCGATGTGTACCAGGGCGCACCGACGCCGATCACCGCGTTCATGGCTGCGGCGACCAAGATCGCCGCGCTGGGCGCCCTGCTGCGCGTGCTGTCGGTGGGTGTCGTGGAGATCGCCGACGACTGGCGGCCGGTACTGGCGGCCGTCGCGGTGGCCACCATGGTGGTCGGGGCGGTGCTGGCGATCACGCAGACCGATATGAAGCGGATGCTCGCCTATTCGTCCATCGCGCATACCGGGTTCCTGCTCACCGCACTGGTCGCCGCCGACGACCGCGGGATCGCCGCGACCCTCTTCTACCTTTTCATCTACGGCCTGGGCACCCTGGGCGCCTTCGCGATCGTGAGCATGGTGCGCGAAGCCGACGGGACGGAGGCGACGGCGCTGTCGCGCTGGGCCGGGCTCGGCCGCCGCGCCCCGTGGCTCGCCACCCTGTTCGCGCTGCTGCTGCTGTCGTTCGCCGGTATCCCGATCACCGCGGGTTTCGTGGCGAAATTCGCGGTGTTCCAGGCCGCCGCCGGCAGCGACGCCGGTCTGCTGGTGATCGTCGGCGTGTTGGCCAGCGCTATCGCCGCGTTCTTCTATATCCGGGTGATCGTGCTGATGTTCTTCACCGAGCCGCCCGCCGACCCACCCGAGATCGTCGGTCCGCCCGCCGCGACCACGGTGGCGGGCATCGCGGCGGTGACCACCCTGATCTTCGGCATCATTCCGCAACCCCTGCTGGATCTCGCCGATCGCGCCGGGGAGTTCGTGCGGTAGACCGGAGCGGCCCGCCTCAGGGTTCCGGACCGCACAGCTTCCGGACCGCCGAGTGCTCGACCGGGGACAACCCCGCCGACCATGCGTTGATCTCGGAACCAGGGCGGATTCGGTTTGGCCCCCGGCGGCGGGGCCTCCCACACCGACGCGTAGATCACCGACCACAGACAGTGGTAGTTGCGTCACCGTCGCGGTTTCCGCGCTACGCAGACCGCGCTGCGGCCGTTCGTCTCGTCGATCCAGTCCTGCGCAGTGCCGTCGGCGACAAGGATGTGTTCGGTCTCGACGGTCTGCGCGACGACGCTGTCGATACAGCGCTGCAGCAGCTCGGGTGACCCGGGGAAGTACGGAGTCACGATCACGGAGGACACGAACCACCCGCCTCCGACCGCGAGGTCACCGTACCCGCCCACCGTGACGGCGGCGGAGTATCGCCCGCTGTCCAGGCGGCGCTCGGCTGTGGGGATACGCACACTTCACATTTGTTGATTAGCGCAAGCAACAAACTTATAGTTGATTAGCGAAAGCAACTAATCAGGTCTGGAGCACGCATGGGAGTCCCCCCCGACACAGCACAGGGCATTCTCGACGAACTGTTCCTCATCAGTCGAGCGCTTCGCCGGTCCCTGGCACAACCCGAGGAGGGCCGGCTGCTGCCGGGCGGGATCAGCGTCCTGGTCAACCTGGAATCGGCCGGTTCGTGCCGCCAGGTCGATCTCGCCACCCAGATAGGTATCAGCGCCTCGGCGATGAGCCGGCACATCACCGAACTGGTCGCCGACGGTTACGTCCTGCGCAATACCGATCCCAGTGACGGGCGCGCCATCCGCGTCGAGGTCTCCCCCGCCGGCCAGGAACTTCTTGCCCGGATCCGGGAATCGCGGGTCCGGGGCCTACAGGAAGTCCTGGCCGACTGGACCGTGGACGACGCCGAGCACGCCCACCAGATCCTGCACATACTCCGGAACCGACTCATCGCCCGGGACAGTCGCCACGCCGCGACCGATAGCCAGAAACATCCGCACAGCTCACCGTCCACGGACACGCAGCGCAGCGTCACCGAAGAACACGAGCCGGAATCGAAAGAGAGTCAGGAAATAGATGTCTAGTCCCGTCGAGGCGGTGACGCGGCGAGACCCTTACGCGATGAGCCACCGTGAGGTTCTCGAATCGCTCACCGGGTTACTGGCCGCACTGTTCACCGCGCTGCTCAGTACCACGATCGTGGCGACCGCGCTGCCCACGATCATCGGCGATCTGCAGGCTTCGCAGACCGCCTACGCATGGGTGATCACCAGCGCGCTGCTGGCCAACGCCGCCTCCACCCCCATCTGGGGCAAACTCGCCGACCTCTTCAACAAGAAGGTTCTGGTCCAGACGGCCATCGTCATCTTCGTGGCAGGCTCGGTCCTCGCCGGTTTCGCCCACGATGTCACGCTGCTGCTGACCGCCCGCGTCGTCCAGGGCATCGGCATGGGCGGTCTGACCGCACTCGTCGTCGCCATCATCGGCAGTATCGTCGCGCCGCGGGAACGAGGCCGGTACTCCGGCTATATGGGCGCGGTGATGGCGGTTTCCATGTCGGGCGGCCCCATACTCGGTGGCGTCATCGTGGACAGCCCGCTCGGCTGGCGCTGGTGCTTCTTCGTCTGCGTACCACTCGCACTGATCGCGTTGTTCCTGCTGCAGCGCACGCTGCGGCTGCCCACCGAGCGCAAGGACGATGTGTCCATCGACTGGCTCGGTGCCGCCCTGATGACCGCCGGTGTCTCGATTCTGCTGATCTGGGTCTCCTTCGCGGGGAAGGCCGGCTACTACGAGTGGTTCTCCCGGGAATCGCTGCTGTACGTGGGGGCGGGCGTGGCGCTGCTCGCGGCGACCGTCTGGGTGGAGGCCCGCGCGAAGTCGCCGATCGTGCCACTGCGGATCGTCACCGAGCACACCACCGGCCTGGCGATCATCGCGTCCATCGCGGTGGGAATCGGAATGTTCGGCGCGACGACCTTCCTCGGTCAGTACTTCCAGACCTCGCGCGGCTATTCGCCGACGATCGCCGGCATCCTGACGATTCCGATGGTCGCGGGCACGCTCGTCGCCTCGGTTGTCTCCGGTCAGTTGATCACCCGGTTCGGCAAATGGAAAGGGTTCGTCGTCGGTGGCGCCACCTTGCTGGTGTTCGGCTTCGCGCTGCTCTCCGCGCTCGATCACGAAACCGACCTCTGGCTGGTCAGCGCATACATCGCGGTGGTGGGCCTGGGCGTCGGCATGATGATGCAGAACCTGGTACTGGCCGTGCAGAACACGGTGAGCGTGCACGATATCGGCGCGGCCTCCAGCAATGTCGCCTTCTTCCGCACCTTCGGTGGCGCCATCGGGGTCTCGGTGCTGGGTTCGGTTCTGGCAAACCGCGTCGGTGAGCTCTCGGCCCAGGGGTTCGCCCGGCTGGGCATCCAGACCTCCTCGGGTGATGGCAGCAACCTGGACCTGGACAGCCTGCCCACACCGATCGCCACCATCGTGCGCGCGTCCTACGGCGACGCGACCGGCCGGATCTTCCTGATCGCCGCGGTCGCGGCGGTGGTCGCGCTCCTGGCGACCACGCTGCTGCCGAACCGGCCGCTGCGCCGCACGATCGATATCGACCCCGAGCTCGATCCGATGGGTTCCGCTGACCTGGCAAACCGGGTCGGTGAGGTGGAATCCGGCGAATCCGCCCGCCGGGAACCCGCGCTGCAGAGCTGAGCAGGTAGCGCTCCCGCTCAGGCCCCGGGTATCACCGCGATACCCGGGGCCTTTCGCATATTCGGAACGCCGGCGCCGGATTCCCACCGGCACTGCGGTTCTCCGCCGGCCGAACAGCCCGACGATAATCTACGACCAGGCGTAGTATCGACGCGTGCCAGCCTCCGGACCCACTCCCGCGCACCTGCGCGGCGCGTTCGTGGGCGCCGCGTCGGGGACGGTGAGTGTCGCCGCCCACGCGGCCGGTGGCGGTGTTGTCACGCTCGGATTTTCGGCGACCGCCCTGCTGCTCGCCGGGTGCGCGCTCGCCGGGGCGCTGGCGTTCTCACTGCGCCCGGGACACGGGCCGGTGCCGTTGATGGCGCTGCTGGCTCTGGGCCAGACGGCCGGGCACAGCGCGCTCGCCACGGCACCGGAGCACCAGCACGCCGCGGCGCCGAGCGCCCCGATGCTGGCGGCGCATCTGCTGGCGATCCCAGTGGGCGCCATACTCATTCACACCGCGGAACGCGCCCTGCGCCACGCGGTTTCGCGGTTGAGGAAAGCGCTACGCGAACACACCTTCCGCGGTTTCTCGTTCCCGCACGCGGTGGCTGTCGCGGAGTCGGATCACCGGGCGGCCCGGCGCCCACTCCTGTCCTCGGGACCCGGGACCCGCGGGCCGCCACTGCTGCCCGGCTAGTTCTCGTCATCCACAACACACCGGCCCGTATCGGCAGACCGGTGCGCGGACACCCACGCGTCGACAGGTCCGTCCCACTGCCTCGCACCGGTTGCGTCCCATCGCGCCAGGCACCGGATATCGCCGGTGTGCGCCGACCACCACCAGCGGCACCGGACTGCGGCCGCGTCGGCACATCCCATCCTCGATCGGAGTAGACCCATGCCATTTCATCCTCCGGCGTCCCGTGCGGACGCCGTCTCCTTCCGCGTCCTGCGCGCGCTCACCGCCGCCACCGCAGCTCCACTACTGCTCCTCGGCTGTTCGTCCGCAAGCGACGATCCGACCACCGCCGCCGAGTCGGTGACGATCACCGATCAGTGGGCCAAAGCCGCCGGCAGCGGCATGTCGGCCGCATTCGGCGAACTGCACAATGCCGGCGACCGAGAGGTCACCGTGGTCGCGGCGAGCAGCCCGGTCTCCGCCACCGTCGAATTGCACGAGGTCGCCACCGACAGCGGCGGAACTCCGTTCATGCGACCCAAGGCAGGCGGCTTCGTCATCCCGGCGCGCGGGGAACTGAGCCTGGTACCGGGCGGGGAGCACATCATGTTCATCGGCCTGCACGGTGCGCTGCGCACCGGAACCGATGCGCCGGTCACACTGACCTTCTCGGACGGATCCACCACCACGTTCACCGCGCAGGTGCGTGACTTCTCCGGTAACCAGGAGGACTACCGGCCCGACGGCGGGGCCCAACCGCCCGCGCACAGTGACTGAACACGCCCGCCCCGGGGTGGCCCGGCGTCGCTTTCTCGGCGGCAGCGCCGCCGGTGCGGTGGGGTTCGGGATGGGCGCGGCGGTATTCGCCGAGGCGCGCGAGTCCGGCGCCGGAGCTGCGGCGACCGAACCGTTCCACGGCATCCACCAGGCCGGGATCGCGACGCCACCCCAGACCCGGGGCGCATTCGTGGCCATGGACCTGCGCCCCGGGACCGCGCGCGAGGATATCGTGGGGGCCCTGCGGATCTGGACCGGCGACGCCGCTCGCCTCACCCAGGGCCGGCCCGCCCTGGCCGATACCGAACCGGAACTGGCGGCGCGTCCGGCCCGGCTCACTGTCACGATCGGTCTGGGCGCCACGGTGTTCGAACGCTATGGGCTCGACGCGCGGCGCCCGCCCTGGCTGGCGCCGTTACCGCCGTTCCCCATCGACCGGCTCGACCCCGCCTACTGCGGCGGGGACCTGCTGTTGCAGGTGTGCGCCGAGGAATCGACGACGGTATCGCACGCGGTGCGGGTGTTGTGCCGGAGCGTACGCTCACTGATGTCGGTGCGTTGGGTGCAACGCGGCTTCCGGGACGGGCCACCGGGCACCACACCCCGGAATCTGATGGGGCAACTCGACGGCACCGCCAATATCGCGGCCGGTCCCGATTTCGACAGGCTGGTCTGGGACGACGGGTCCGCCCAACCCTGGCTGGCCGGGGGCACATCGCTGGTGTTGCGCCGGATAGCGATGGCACTGGACACCTGGGACGAAATCGATCCCCGCGCCCGGGAGTTCACCGTCGGCCGCACTCTGGGCACCGGCGCACCGCTGACCGGCACGGACGAATTCGACGAACCGGATTTCACCGCGGTGGACGCGAACGGGATCACGGTGATTCCACCGTCGTCGCATATCGCGCGCGCCCATCACCGGCACGACGGTGAACGGTTCTTCCGGCGCGCCTACAACTACGACGACGCCCCGGAACCGGGTGCGATCTCGAACTCGGGCCTGCTCTTCGCCGCCTACCAGCGCGATGTGCTGACCCAGTTCCTGCCGGTCCAGCAGCGGCTGGCCGAATTCGACGCACTGAACGTCTGGACGACTCCGATCGGCTCGGCGGTCTTCGCCGTGCCGCCCGGAGCTCGCGGCGCCGACGAGTACATCGGCCAGACTCTGTTCGAATCGTAACCACGCGGCCGATGCCGGTGCATGTCACCGGCATCGGCCGCCCGGATCAGGTCCAGAGCACCGCGATCAGCACATTCACGATCGCCAGGCCGCCCGCCGCGTCCGGCATCCACGCGGGGTCCTTACCGCGTTTGGCGTCGGCCCGGCCCATTTCGGCGAAGGCGGCCACCAGCACGGAGATCACGAGCTTCACCCCGATCTTCACCATGTTCAGGTCTTTGTCCAAGGAGGTCAGCGACTCCGCCAAGCCGACCAGCACGATCCCGGTGATGAGCTGTGCCCGGGCGCCCCAGACCATCACCTCGTTCACGGTGGGCCGACCGGCGGCATATCCGCCGACCACCGCTGCCATACCGAGCAGATGGGTGACGACCACTACGTTGTAGACGATTTCAGACACGTTCACGTTGCATGATCCTGCCAAATACTGTGTCAGTGGGGCATTCGGGCACCGCTGCAGTTGGTGGGTCCCTCGCGGAGAACCCACTCGGGAGTCACCATGCCTGAGGACATCGTCCAGCCGGTCGTGGTGCCGTCGACTCGGCGGGCGGGCCTTGCCGATGAAAGGGGCGCACAGCGGTGGTGGCGCCACCGATTCCCTTACTCGAGCCGCACGGACTTCGGCGTGGGGTCCATATCGGGAGGGGAAACCGACCACTACGCCCACGCACTACACCGGCAACGAGCCCTGCCCATCCGATGGCGTGGGTCGACATCGACCACAGGAATCCGCCTGCGGAAACCGACTGGACTGCCTCCGCGCCTGTGGGGTTGGCTGCCGAGACGAAAGCGGTGGGATCCCCTTACATGACGCCGAATTCAATTGTTCGCGACAAAGTCGGCGACGAGTCGGTTGAATTCCTCGGCGTGCTCGATCATCGCCCAGTGGCCGCAGCGGTTGAGCAGAACCGCCCGGCTGTTCGGGATGTGCGCGAGCAGGTGGAGGGTGTTCTCGTAGGACACCACCCGGTCGTCCTTGCCGTGGATGAGCAGCGTGGGGACGGAAATGCCGGACAGCTTCGACCGGTCGACCCATACGGGGATCGGCGCACCCTGAGCGAGGCCGGCCACATAGTTGTGCAGATGCTCAGGACGTGCCGATGCGGCATCGGCACGGGCCTTGACGAGTTCGGGTGTGGCGAAACGGGCCTTGTCGAAGGTCATCACCTCGACCAGGTCGCGCATATTCGCGGGAGTGGGATCCCGGTAGGCCGCGATCAGCACTTTGAGACCCTCCGAGGGGCCGTCGCCGGCACCGAACAAGGTCGGCACCTTGCCGATCGGCGGGCCCATGGTGATCAGGTGGGTTATCCGCTCCGGATGCTGGATCGCCAGCCGTAGCGAAGTGTGGCCGCCCATGGAGTTGCCGACGAAGGCGGCCTTCTCGACACCCACTGCATCAAGGAACTGCACCGCCGCTTCGACATGGTCGAGCCGATCGACAGTGACCGCATCGGACTCGCCCCAACCGGGCATATCGACAGCGTAGACGTGGAAACGCTCGGCGAGGGCAGGGATATTGCCGGCGAAATTGGACCAGCCGGTCGCCCCCGGACCACTGCCGTGCAGCAGCACGATGGGCCGGGCATCGGCGGGCCCCGCCTCGTAGTACCGCAGCGTCCAGTCCCGGGTGGTGACCGTGCGTGCCGCCGAGTCCTGTGTGATCGCCATCAGTGGACCTCCTGGTGCGGTGCGTTCGTGAAGGGCGCCCGGCCGAGCAGCTCGTGGACGACCTCGGGCGCCCGATGCCCCCAACTGTGCAGGCGGTCGAGGGTCCGCACTTGCCAGGTCTGGTCGTCGATCAGCAGCCCGCCCCAGCCGTATTCCACCGAGAAGCCGCTCGGCGTACGGACGTAGAAGCTGAACATGTTGTCGTTCGGGTGCATGCCCAGCGTCATCTCGAACGGCTGTTCGGCGTCGAGGCAACGGTCGTAGGCCATGCCGACATCGCGGATATCGGTGACCTCGATCATGAAGTGATGGGTCCGCTTCGGGTGCGGCATCTCCCCGAAGGCCACTGAGTGATGGCGCGGGTTGCAGCGCAGGAATATCAAATCGGCGTAGGTCCCCGGCGCCAGCTCCTCGACGATGACATCGCTGACGCGGAATCCCAGCACATCTTCGTAGAACGCCAGGTACTCGTCCCGGCCGACTCCCCGCGCGAGAAGTACCTGATGGCCCGCACCACCCTCACCGGTAACGAACCTTCCGAGCAGAGCCTCGGAACGGAACGGAGTCGCGGCATCGGCGAAGCCGGTCACCAACTCGATGCGGTTGCCCATCGGATCGGTCGTCAGCACTATCCGGTCGACGTGCCGGGCGGCAGCAAGAGCGGCATCGCCCTCGGTGGCCTCGGCGCCGGCTGCCCGGAGGCGCTCGACGAGCGCGTCGAGCGCCTCCGACGAGGAGACCTGGTAACCCGACGCGATCAGGTCGTCGGCCGGACCTCGGTCGATGCGCCATCGGAAGGCCTTCTCGTCGGTGCGCAGCGCGAGCGAGTCGGCATCCTCATGCGCGAGCTGCATGCCGAGCAGATCGCAGGCGAAGCGACGCCACGCAACCAGATCGCTGGCCTCATAGACGACATAGGCGAGTTCTTTCACTCCGGTCATAGTGGAGTCTCCTGACATAACGGTGGTTCAGAGGGCGGGAGCGGCAAGACCGTGCAGTCATCGGTCGCGACGAACCGATCGGGGCGAACCGCGACGGCACGGACGCCGTACCGCCGCAGCCACGGGCGCAGGATGTCGTCGAGATCGACGAGATCATCCTCGCCACGCGTGTGGGCATTCCGGGGGCGGACGGCCACGTAGCGGGCACAGAGTGCGTCCCACTCGGCCTTCTCGTCCGGTGTCAGGAGGGCAGCCGGGTCGATATCGTCACCGAGCAGTACGAAGCCGTCGCCGAGCAAGTCGTCGAGCCGGGCGATCCGGCCGACGGTGTCTCCGACGATCGGTTGCGGCACCATCCGGCCGACAATGCTGGCATCGCCGGTCTCGCCGCGGATCCACCCGGCAGCAAGGGTGGGCGGCGCGATGAGGGGCGGCTCATACGGCGTGACGAGGTTCTCGGGGACAGCGTTCATCGCCTCCACCTCCTCGGCAGTGGCCTCCTGCCTGATGACACGACCCAATCCGACGGCGAGATCGGTGTAGAACGCAGCATTGGGACGGCGCTCGGCCTCATAGGTATCCAGCCATGCCTCCGGCAGCGCGCCGCGAAGTACTCTGCCGAGCTTCCAGCCGAGGTTGTGGGCGTCGCGCATACCGGTCTGCATGCCCGCGCCGGCCCATGGTGGCATCAGGTGGGCGGCATCGCCGGCGAGGAAGACCCGACCGTTGCGCCAGGTATCCGCCATCCGGACATGGTGGCGGTAGAAGGCGTACCGATGGATGTCGACGTCTTCGCCGGTTACCCCGATCGCCTCGAGCAGTGGCCAGACCTGGGCGTCGGTCGGGAAGTCGGCCTCGGTCTCGCCATGCGTCAGGGGCATCTCCCAGCGGTGATGTCCTCCCGACAGCGCGATATCGACGACCGGACGCAAGCGGTCGGTCCAGAAGGTCAGAACGTCGCGATCAGGCCACCAGCGTCGCACCGAACAGTCGATGACGATCCACAGCGTGTCGGCGGTGTCCCCTTCCAGGGTCGCGCCGATCCAGTCGCGAGTCCGTGAGGAGCCACCGTCGGCCCCGATCGCGTATCGGGTGCGGAACGTGCGGGCTTGCCCGGTGGCGACATCGGTGGTCGCGATCGTCACCCCGGTCTCGTCCTGATCGACGCCGGTCACCTCGGCGCCGTAATGGACGGTCAGCCGATCGGCGTACTCCTCGGTGGCCGCGCGCAGCTCGGCTTCCATCGTCGGCTGGTAGATGTTGTAGAACCGGGGCCGGCCGCCGAGAGCACTGGGCGGATGCTCGACTCGCATCACTTCCCGGCCATCGTAGGTGACCCACCGCAGCATCCGCTGGGGATCGATGACCTTGCCGATCCGCTCATCGATGCCGAGGCTCTGGAAAATCCGCATCGTCCAGTCGTTGATCGTGACGGCGCGGGCCCGAGGATAGATATCGCGGTCTCGCTCGAAGGCGACCACCGAGACGCCCTGCCGGGCGAGGGTGAGGGCGCCTATCACTGCGGACGGGCCGTATCCGACGATCGCGACGTCGGCGTCGAAATCCTTGCTCATGAGACTCCCGGTTCCACGATCGCTCACTTTTGTACCGATCGTTCCATTCTTTGCCCCAGAGTCACATGTGCCGCCCGACACAGCCAGCGGATTCCGCACTGCAGAACCGAGAGGTCCCCACGCGCCGGAACGGACCCCGGATAGCACCCTGGGCGTGCTCGGGCCCCTACCTAGGCTGTCCCGTATGGAAGCCACTCACCCCAGCGCTTGGACCAACGGGTCGGCAGGCAATAGGCGCGGGCGCCGATCACGTGCGGAGATCCTCGATGCCGCCGCACGGATGATGGCCGAACGCGGATATGCCGCCACCTCCATCTCGGCTCTGAGCGCCGAGACCGGGCTACCCAAGAGCGCTATCTACCACCACTTCCATTCCAAGAGCGGCCTGCTGTCGGCGGTGATGGCGCACGGCGCCTACGACTTCTTCCAGGCAATGGCACGAACGCAAGCGGAGCCGCTGAAGGGCGGCACAGCCGGGGAGCGAATGCGCTGGTTTCTCCAGCGCACCGAGGAGGTGTTCCTGGACCAGGCCGATTTCCTGCGGCTGCACCTGATGCTGCTCATGAGCGGGGAGACGGCCCGGGCAGAGGTCGGTTCCGTGATCGAGCAAGTCCGCCGAGACGGGCGTCGACATATGAACCGCATGATCGCCCAGGCATTCGCGGCCGAAGGGCCCGAAATCGCACAGCTGGTCGCCGACGAACTCGATTATTTCGGAATCGCCGGCTTCGACGGCGCCTTCATCGCCTGGCAGGCCGACCGCTCACGCGGCCTCGGCGCCCAGCTCGTACGCCTCGCCGACTCGCTTGCCGCATTGGGCGAGCAGATCGCCGCCGGCCGACGCAGCTGAGGCGCCGCCATACCGGCCGGGGGCCGGATTCCGGTGTGGAGCACGGTTCCGCGCGGCCGGCGCCCCGATCACTCCCCCACTTTCCCCTGATCGGTCTGCCGCCACTCGCCCGTCCCGTCCGGATTGCGGTGGTATTCCCAAGCCGAGTAGTCGCCGTCGTTCTCCACCACGCTCAGCCGGTCGGCGTAGCCGTCGAGGTCGGTATCGGTCCAGACACTCATCGAATCGGGACCGGTGGTGACGAAGGTGTCGAGTATGCCGTCGACGACGAGGTCCTGGGTGGGTGGTTCCATTTCCACCGGACCCAGGCCGTCCATAGACGAGGACGCTTCGAAACTCGGCATACCGATGCCGGGGAACTCTCCTGATGTAGGCATGGATTCTCCTGAGCTCCACTGGTTGACCGCGGGATATTCCGGTCCATCTTTCCATCCCCGACGGTACAGCGCAGCACCGTTCCCGGGCAGGAAAGGTGCCGCTGGTGGCTATGGGGCACAAAGGGGTTCGCGCAGGCGGCCGACGACGTCCATCCGAGGAATCATCGAACGCCACCTTCACCGACATTCGACCGTTCCTGATCGCACTGGCGGAGGGCAGCTTCCAACTTCTTTGCCATACTTCCTGTATGCGGTGGCCGAGCGGAGCGATTGTCGCCGGCGGTGTCGGGATGGCCGGATGGGGGTGGTGGCTCGGACAGCGGGAGGGGCTTCTCTTCAGGTTGAACCCGGAAAGCAGCGCATCGAAGTCGCTGACGACCGATGGGACCGTTCAATTCATATATCCCGTGGTGGCATTGGCGATCATGCTGCTGATAGCCGGATCGCTCCAGCGGCGGCGGGAGGATATCCGCATCGGTTTGGGGGCCTGGCGGGAGCGTCCGGTGGAACTGTCCCTCGGAGCGCTCGCCTGGGCTGCCGCGCCTTGGTGTTGTCTGCTGTTCGGCCTGCTTCTTCGCGACTGGGCGGCAGGCGTACCGATGGGTCGTCATCTGTCCCGTTGGGTGCTGGCCGACCGGCCGTTCTTCTGGTTCCTCAGCGTGCTGTGCACGGTTCTGTCCGCTTATCTCCTCGCGGCCGGGCCCTGGCTGACGGACTACCTCTGCTGGGTATTGCGCTACCAGCGTCGGTTCGGTCGCCTGCAGCGGCAGGGAGAGCAGGAAGCGCTGTCGCGGGAGGTACTGAAGCTGGGTGAAGAGATCGCCGAACGGCCGTACCGCGAACAGATACTGATCAGTATGCTGCGGCGCATCGATGCCGGCCGCCCCCATCAGGAGCTCTTCGACAGCGTGCTGCGCACGCTCTCCCGCATGCCAGGGCTGGACGAGCCGGGCCGGCTCTTCCGGCTCAGCCCGCTGTGGGAATTACAGGTGAAAACGCGTCTCGTCCTTGCCGAGACCCTGATGAACGAGTATCACCGCACCCAGGCAAGTCCGCACTTGGACACGGCCCTGCGGATCCTGGAGGGCCTCCACCGCTGCCCTCCCATTCTCGCCGGGCGCTATACACGTGCCGGGATCGCGCTGACCCTCGCCTGGGCTCTCGGGTTGCGCCACACAAGAGACCCCGGCGCCGACACCGGCGATCTGGACCGGGCCCTCACCTTGGCGGAGCAGGCCGCCACCGTACTCAGGGCGGAGACGGCGGGCGGGGTCGTCGGCCGGCTTCTGGTCAAGCAGTACGAGCGGCAGGCGGACGTGGCCACCCTGTCCCGCGCAATCGACGCCCTCCGGTCGGCCGGCCCGTCTTCCGCACTGATCTGGGCACTGGTGCTCCGGCACCGGGCAACTGCGAACGGCGACGACCTGACGGAGGCCGGCGCGGCCGCCCGGGACTTGGCCGCCGAAGGCCCGGACGACGAGGAGGGTCTGTTCGTGCTGCTGTTCACAGCCATACAGGCGCCGGCGTGGCGATTCGGACCGGAGCGTGCCCTGGTCGTGGACCTGCTGGATATGCTGGACGCGCTGCCGGAGTTGTCCTTTCCGCTCAACGCAGTGTCCACCATGTGCAGAGCCGCTCTCGCTCTGGACGACGACCACGAGATGGCCCTCACCTGGTACGAGCGGGCCCTGATGCTGGCCGAACAGTCCGCGTCCCTCGGGCTGAGCCTCCATGACCGGAAGGTGGTGCTGGGCACCGGAGTCCTGTCTCCTCCCTCGGTCGCCGACATCGCCCTGTCCATGGGCCAGGTCGGGCGGGCAGTGGAGTTGCTGGAACTGAGCCGGACCGTCATCTGGTCGCAGACCCGCCGGTTACGCCGCACCGAGCCGCCACTCGGCGTGTCGGCCCGGCTGATGGAGCTCCGCGGCGAGCTGGACAATCCAGGCTATCCCGGCCTGGGGCGCCACGACCTGCTGTCCGGGCACCGCGCGGCCCGGGCTCGCGCCGAGTTGGCCGCCGAATGGGAGAGCCTGACCGCCGGGCACGGTCCCGACCGGGGTATGAGCTTCTCCGAGCTACGAGAGGCGGCCCACGGCGGGCCCGTCGTCATCGTGAATATCAGCGATACAGGCTGCGCCGCAGTCGTTGTACTGGCCGATCGTGATCCGGTACCCGTGGGGCTTCCCCTCGCGAACCACGCCGAGTTGGCCACCCGGGCCGGCGGTCTACTCGCCCCCACCATCCGGGGCATGAACGCCCGCGCTCTCGCCCGCCTCCTCTGGGACACTATCGCTGCCCCCGTGTTGGAAGTGGTCGAGCCCCATCTCGGTCCGGACCGCCGGGTCTGGTGGTGCCCGACCGGCCCGTTGTCCGCGGTTCCCCTGCACTTGGCCGGTCACCACGATCAGGAAAACGGCCCCGCGCTGATCGACCACGTCGTCTCCTCTTATACGCCCAGTCTGTGGGCGCTGCGAGACGCCCGCCGGACCGGCGCGGGTGTCGTGGGTCCCGCCCCGCCCTCGTCGATGCTGGTCGCCTCGCTGCGCGAAACCCCCGGTATGCCCGAACTCGAGCACGCCGAGGAAGAGGCGGCGATCATCTCGGCCCGGTTCCCGGCGGTCGAAACGCTGGGCGAGCAAGAGGTCACTGTCACCGCGATACGAGCCGCGCTGCACGCCCACCCGTGGGTACACATCGCCTGCCACGGCGATGAGAGCGGCCTGATCCTGCGCGACGGGCATCTCGGCCTGGAAGAACTGGCGGATATGAACCTGGCCGGAGAGCGGCTGGCGTTCCTGTCGGCCTGTGTCTCGGCCCTACCGGATGCCCGGGCCATGGACGAGGTGCTCCATCCGGCCGCGGCGTTCCATCTGAACGGCTTCTCCCACGTGATCGGCACCATGTGGCAGATCAACAGCGCGGATGGACCTACAGTGGCGGACGATTTCTACCGCATGCTGCTGACCGAAAAATGCGGCCCCGCACTGGCACTGCACCACGCGCAACACCGGCTGCGCGAAAAGTACCGGGCCGATCCCGCTCGCTGGGCACCCTTCGTGCATATCGGTCCCTGAAACAGCCAGTGCTGGTGCACAGTTGACGCATGCCCTCCTTTTTCCGACGACGTACCCGCCCGAACGAACCCGCTCCGGCTCCGCCGCAACCCCCCGATTCGGGTACTCCGCCGCAGGACCCCGCACTGGCCCAAGCCTGGCTCTGCGAGCGACTGCCGCTGCTGCGCGCCAAAGCAGAAAGGTACGGCTGGCGGCGGGAGCTCGAAGCCCAGGTGACGGCCGTACGGGACGGGCGGCCTGTCCACGAGGCGCTGGCGGCACTGCTGCTGGACTCCTCCGCCACCGTACGCGGGCTCGGAGAGGTGCCCCTCCGAGACGTGTGGGACCCGCGGCCGGTCGGGCAACTGTTCCATTGCCCGCGTGGGGTGTGCCCACCGCGTGGTCGTGACCAGGACGCGCACGAGCCGTACTGTCACCTCGAAGACCGACCGCTACAGTCCACCACCTACCGACTCGACCCCTAGGCCGCGCGAGATCATGGACGCTCTTCTCACTGGTCTGGGGGCCAAATTCGCCGAACGGTGGATCACCCTGCTCGCACTACCCGGCCTGCTCTTCGCATCGACGCTGGCGCTGTCCTGGTGGCTGCACCCGCTCGGCGTGGCGCATGCCCTCGACCCGGCCCTGCTCAGCGACCGGCTGGACCAGGCGCCGCCCCGGTGGGCGGTGAACACACGGCACCGACTGGTGTTCGCCGCGCTGGTGACGCTCACCGCGGCGGCCGCGGCCGGCGCCGCTGCGGAATCGAGCCGTGCCATCGCCCGGCTGTGGCTCGGACGCGGCGTGCCGAGCGGCAAGATGCTGGCCCTTTTCCGCCGCCGACGCATTCGGCAGGCCCAGAACGAGGCTCCGCCCGGCCATCACGCCGGCTACCTCCCCCAGCGGGCGACCCGTATCGGAGATCACCTGCTGCTCGCCGAAAAGCGCGTATACGCCCAGTACCGGGTGGCGCTGATCCGGGTATGGCCCAGGTTGTGGCATCTGTGTGACGACAGCCAACGCGGCCCCGTCCAGTTCGCCTGGGACCGGTACACCGCGGCCTCGGTGCGGGCCGCGTGGTCGCTCGGCTACCTGGCCCTGGGCCTACTGTGGTGGCCGGCCGCCCTTGTCGGAGTCGTTCTCTACCTTTCGGCCTGGACCGCGGCCCGCCGCGCGGCCGCCGATCTCGGCCTCCTCGTCGAGGCGCTGACCGATGTCAAACTTCCGGAACTGGCCTCGGCCCTGGGAGTGCCGCTGCCCCACGGCCGGTTCACCCAGGCCGACAGCCACGCGGTCGAAAACATATTGGACAAGGGCACCAATCTCCCCGGGCCCTCGGATGCCGGCAACCCTCGATGACGAAGACCGGCGGTATCGATGTCGCTCCGAACCAGCCTTCTCCACGCACAACCGACCGGTAGGTATACCGACGGTTTAGGTTAGGTTTACTTGTGCTAGCGTTCCCCTGCTTCCTCGTCGGCCCCACCCATGGCGCGCGAGGCAGCGCAACTTCTCGACAAGCAGAAAGCCATGGCGAACGTGAAGATTTCCGTGGGCCGGATCGGTCTCCTGGCCGTCGCAACTGTGCTGGCGAGCGCGCTCGTCGCCTGTGGACAGTCCGAGCACGTCGACGATGCCGGCGCCGTATCCACCGGAGAGGGGAGCACCGCCTATCCCCTCGTTCTCGACAACTGCGGCAAAACGGTCACCGTCGACGCGGCGCCGCAGCGGGTCGTCTCGCTGGATCAGGGATCGACCGAGATTCTGCTGTCGCTCGGGCTCGGCGATCGCCTGGTGGGAACCGCGTCGTGGACCGATCCCATTCGCGAGAACTTGGCAGAAGCGAACGAATCGGTTCCCCGGCTCGCGGACAACGCACCGACCTATGAGGTCGTCCTGGGCGCCGATCCCGACTTCGTCACCGCGTCGTTCGGCCGGCATTTCAAGCAGGGGGGTGTCGCAGAGCGCGCCCGGTTCGCGGAGACCGGGGTCGAATCGTATCTGTCGCCGACCGACTGCGAGAACGGCGTGAGCATCAACGGTGGCGGGAAGCGCACCACACCGCTGACGATGGAGGCGCTGTATCAGGAGATCCGTGAGCTCGCCGCCGTCTTCGATGTGAACGAGCGGGGCGCGCAACTCATCGACGAGCTGCGCCGCCGCGAAACCGCGGCCCTCGCCGGGATCGAGAAGTCGGATGTGTCGATAGCGTTCTGGTTCGCCGATACCAAGAGCCCGTATGTGGCCGGTGGTCTGGGTTCGGCGAACCTGCTCGCCACCACGGTCGGTGGCACCAACGTGTTCGGGGATCTGACCGACGACTGGCCCGCCGTCGGTTGGGAGACCGTCGTGGACCGCAACCCGGATGTCCTCGTCCTCGGCGACCTCCTACGCAACCGCTTCCCCGGAGACCTGCTGGCCGACAAAATCGCCTTCCTGGAATCCGATCCCGTGACACGCAACCTCGACGCCGTGCGCAACAGGCGGTACATCGCTCTGCACGGTGCGGAGATGAACCCGTCGATCCGCGCCATCGACGGACTCGAGAAGGTCGCCACCGGCCTTCGCGACCTGCAGGTGCCGAACTGACCGCCACTCGCGACCGGGCCGAGACCCTCGCCACCGGACCGATTCGGGGGCGAGGGTGGATCGCCGGGTCGCTGATCGTGGTCGCCGGGGTCGTGGCGCTCGGTCTGTCGGTTCTCGTCGCCGTCACCCTGGGCCCGGCGGACATCTCGTTGGTGAATGTCCGTGACATCCTGCTCAATCATCTCGGCCTCGCCGACATTCCGGTACGGATGGCCAAGAACGCGATCGTATGGGAGGAACGGCTTCCGCGTGCCCTGGTGGCGGCCGCGTGCGGCGCGGGGCTCGGCATCTGTGGCGCGCTCATGCAGTCGCTGCTGCGCAACCCGCTCGCGGACCCGTTCGTCCTGGGCATCTCGTCGGGCGCGTCGACCGGGGCTGTGATCGTGGGGGTTCTCGGTGTCGGCGGCGTCGCGCTCGGCTTGTCCGGCGGGGCGTTCATCGGAGCACTGGTCGCGTTCGGGCTGGTGCTGCTGCTCGCCCGCCTGGCCGGCGGCAGCAACGACCGCGTCATTCTCGCGGGTGTCGCCAGTACGCAGCTGTTCTCGGCGCTGACCTCCTTCGTCATCTTCGCGTTCGCGGACTCCGACGAGACCCGCGGTGTGATGTTCTGGCTGCTCGGCTCGCTCGAAGGCGTCCGCTGGGACGACGTCGGGCTGTGCGCGGTGGTGGTGCTTCTCGGGACGGCGGTGTGCCTGTACTTCGCGCACGCCCTGGATGCCTTCGCCTTCGGCGACGATGTCGCGGCATCGCTCGGCATCTCCGTCGCGAAGGTCCGGCTCATGCTTCTGGTGGTCACGGCGATCATCACCGCGACCCTGGTCAGCGTCGCGGGCGCGATCGGATTCGTCGGACTCGTGCTCCCGCACGCGGCGCGGTTCCTGCTGGGGCCGCGGCACAGCCGGCTGATTCCCGCGACGGCGCTGCTGGGGGCGGTCTTCATGGTATGGGTGGATGCCGTCTCCCGCGTCGCCTTCGCGCCCACCCCGCTGCCGGTGGGCGTCGGCACCGCACTGGTCGGTGTTCCCGCGTTCATCGTGATCCTGTCGCGCCGTAGGAGAACACAGTGACCTTGCACGCGGATACCGTCACCTGGAACCGCGGCGGTGCGCTCGTGGTCGACGGCGTCACGGTGACGATGGCGCCGGGCGAGACCCTGGGCCTGCTCGGTCCGAACGGGTCCGGGAAATCGTCACTGCTGCACCTGCTCAATGGGGTCGTGCGGCCGACCGCGGGTGTCGTGACCCTCGACGGCAACGACCTGTCCGCCATGCGACGCAAGGACATCGCGCGAGCGGTGGCCGTCGTGAGTCAGCACGCCGATACCGATCTCGACATCACCGTCGGCGACGTCGTGCGGCTGGGGCGCATCCCGCATCGCACAACATTCGGCGGGAACCCACTTGCCGACGACGCCGCGGTGACGGCCGCGCTCGAGCACACCGGCCTGACCTCGAAGGCGAACCGGCTCTGGCACCGGCTCTCCGGCGGGGAGAAACAACGCGTTCAGATCGCCCGAGCCCTGGCCCAGGAGCCACGTGAGCTCCTGCTGGACGAGCCGACCAATCACCTGGACATCCACCATCAATTGGAGTTGCTGGCACTGGTCACACGGCTGCCGGTCACCAGCGTGATCGCCCTGCACGACCTCAACCTCGCCGCTATGTTCTGCGACGCGGTGATCGTCTTGAACGAGGGCCGGGTCGTGGCCGGCGGAAAGCCCGCCGAAGTCCTGACCCCCGAGCTGATCGCCCAGGTGTACAACGTCCGTGCCGAGGTTCTCGTCGACGAGTCGAAGGGGCGGCTGTCGATCCTTTTCGAACCGGGTCCGGTTGCCGTCGCCGCGCGCTGAGGACCGACAGACCGTGTCGGCGTCGGACACGGCGGCACGTATTCGTCGGCCGCGCGGCCTCCGGTGGTCACTGCTGACCGGTCTGCGGGCCGCGACCCCGACCGTCCGGCTGCTCGTCCTCACTCAACTCGTGTTCAACGTCGGCTTCTTCATGGTGTTGCCGTACCTGTCGGTGCACCTGACCGAGGATCTCGGTCTGCGGGCGGCGCTCGTCGGCGCGGTGCTCGGACTCCGCACGTTCTCGCAGCAGGGCCTGTTCTTCATCGGGGGCTCGCTCGCGGACCGGTGGGGCGTGAAGCCGGTGGTCGTCGCCGGGTGTGTGTGTCGGATCATCGGCTTCGCCGGATTGGGCTTCGCTACTTCGGTACCCGGGATCGTCGTGGCGACCGTGCTGACCGGATTCGCCGGCGCGCTGTTCTCGCCGGCTGTCGAGTCCGCCCTCGCCACCGCCGCGGGTAGCGCCGACGACGGTGGCCTGTCCCGAACGGACGCCTTCGCACTGTTCGCCGCGTGCGGTCAGGTCGGCGCGTTCGCCGGCCCGCTGCTCGGATCGCTGCTGCTGACGGTCGACTTCTCCGTCGCGTGTCTGGTCGCGGCAGCCGTCTTCGCCGCAATCCTGCTCGTCCATCTGCGCCGGCTCCCCGCCCGCCCCGGCGCGCACGCCGCCGACGGGTGGCTCGACGGCTGGCGGGAAGTGATCGCGAACAAGGCCTTTCTGCTCTTCGCGGTGGCGATGAGCTCCCAGCTGGTGGCATACAACCAGCTGTATCTGCTGTTACCACTGGAGGTCGAACGCGCGTGGGGGTCGCAGACCCCGCTGGGCTGGTACTTCGCCCTGACGTCGGTATTCGTCGTCTTCGCCCAACTGCCCATCACACGACGGGTGCGCACCGTCACGGCCTTGCCCGCGGGACTGTCCGTGATGGCCGTCGCATTCGCCGTGATGGCTCTCCTCGCGCCGGTGCAACTCCACGGCCTGCCCGCACTGATCCCGGCCGCCGTGTTCGCCCTCCTCCTGGCACTCGGCCAGATGATCGCCGTGCCCGTGGCCCGGGACCTGGTGCCGCGTATGGCCGCCGAGCGCCGGCTCGGGTTCTACTATGGGCTCCTCGCCTCCATCGGCGGCCTCGGTGTACTGGTCGGCTCGGTGATCACCGGAACCCTGATCGACATGGTGCCGGCCACCGGCTGGGGACTCGCCGCGCCCTGGTGTGCTGTCGCCTTGGCGCTTGTCGCGAGCGCTGCGGTCTTGATACTGCAACTACGCTCACGTGATTCGGCACCGCCGGACCTATCGCATGGTGTTCCTCGGTAGAGAGTTCGCGGCACCTGCGTTGCGACCGCGCCGATCCGGCTCTGGCCGATCGGTGGCGTCCTGTTTCGACGAGATACTCGCCGAGCACATCGCGGAGTACAACGGTGGCGGGTAACGGCTGACGCGGTCGCGCCCGCCGGTTGCGCCGGCGTGACCGAAGCTACCCGAAGCAGTTGCAAACGGTTATCATTATCCCTCGATCGAGAGGGTATGCGATGAGGAATGCGTTCGACCGGAGCGGTTTCGGTTGTGAGCACTGAGTTGGCTTCGCCGCCCGCACGTATCCATACCTGGTTCGCCGATACCGTCGCCGGTCGCGGAACCGGTTTCCGGTCTCCCGTGATCGCCCGGGCGCCGCGTGAGTGTGCGCGGTGAGCCGGTTCGGTTCCTTCGGAACCTTCCCACTGTCCGTACGCCTCCTGCTGGGCAATCATCTGCTCGGGAATATCGGCTTCTACATGCTGATACCGTTCCTGGCCGACTATCTGCTCAGCGACCTCGCGCTCTCCGCGGCCGTGGTCGGGGTGGTACTGGGTGTCCGCAACCTCAGCCAGCAGGGGCTGTTCCTGGTCGGCGGGGCCGCCTCGGACCGGCTCGGCGCCCGCGGTGTCATCATCGTGGGGGCCGCGATCCGGGCCGCGGGATTCGCTCTGTTCGCGGTCGGCGGTTCGCTGCCGGTGGTACTGCTCGCCTCCGTACTCACCGGGTTCGCCGGAGCACTGTTCAATCCCGCGGTTCGGGCGTATATCGCTCGTGACAGCGGCGACCGATCGGCGCAGGCCTTCGCCCTGTTCAACGTGATAGGGAATACCGGCTCGGCGGTCGGACCGCTGGTCGGTGTGCTCTTGATGGGCGCGGGTTTCCGGCTCAGCGCAATCGTCGCCGCGGCCGTGTTCGCGATACTGACCGTCGCCCAGCTGGCACTGCTGCCCGCGCACCCCGTCCCGGCCCGCCGGACCACTCTGATCACGGATCTGGGCCGGCTGTTCACCGATCGCGCCTTCTGGGGCTTCGCCGCGGCCCTCATGGGAATGTTCGCGTTGCAGAGTCAGATCTACTTTCTTTTCACTGTGCAAGCGCGGCACCTCGCCGGGCCGAAAGCGGTGGCCGCGCTGTTCCTGGTGGAAACGGTCGCGGTACTGGTATGCCAGGTGCCGATCACCCGCGCGCTGAGCAACCGGCCCGACCGCGGGCCGGCGATGGCGGCCGGGATGGCGGTGTCGGGTGCCGCGTTCCTGGTACCTCCGCTGGCAGCGCTCTGGCCGGTGCCTGCGGGGGCCGGGCCGGTCGAGGTGACGATCCGCCTGCTGCCGGTGCCGGCCGGCGCCGTCGTCCTCGCGATCGGGGTGGCGATGGTCCAGCCCTTCGTCAACGAAGCCGTTCCGCGTTTCGCCGGCGAGGCGCTCACGGGGACCTATTTCGGCGCTTTCTATCTGGTTTCGGGAGTTTTCACGGTGGCGACCACCTCCGGGCTGGGCGCACTGGTCGACCGGTACGGCGGCCCGTTCGCCTGGGCCCCGGCCGGGTGCTGCGCGGCGATCGGCGGCACGTCGGCGGTCGGGGTTCTCGTACTGCGCGGGCGCGGGCTGCTGCCCGCCGCCGGGACCGCACTGCCCGTGGCACCGAAGACGAAAGGTGGTACCGCAGAATGATATTCGCAACTATCGAGGCGGTCCGGAGATGATCAGCGCCGCCGGTATCACGTTCTCCTACGCGGGAGGCCTCGTCCTCGACGACATCGATCTGGTCGTGGCACAGGGCAGCACCGTCGGGCTCATCGGCCCGAACGGATCGGGTAAATCGACCCTGCTCCGGACGATATACCGGGCGCTGCGCCCACATTCCGGTGTCGTAGGTATCGACGACATCCCGGTCGAGACATTGCGCGGCCGGGCCCTCGCCTCCCGCCTCGCGGTGGTGGCTCAAGAGGCACCCCCGGAGACCCCGGCCACTGTCACCGACACCGTCCTCCTGGGCCGCGCCCCGTGGGCCCATTCGCTACGCGGCTATTCACGCGAGGACCGCATCGCGGCGGCGGCCGCCCTCGAGCGGGTCGGCGCCCGGCATCTGGCCGACCGGCCCGTCGCCCAGCTCTCCGGTGGGGAGCGCCAGCGGGTCCTGATCGCCCGCGCGCTCGCCCAGCAGGCCGACCACCTGCTGCTGGACGAACCCACCAACCACCTGGATATCGGTTACCAGCACGAGTTGCTCGAGCTGGTCGGCGAATTGACCGCCACCACTTTGGTGGTGCTACACGACCTGAACCTGGCAGCCCGCTATTGCGACACACTCGTGCTGCTGCGTCGCGGCCGGGTGGCCGCCGCGGGCCCGGTCGACCAGGTACTGACCCCGGAGATCATCGAACCCGTATACGGAGTACGCGTCCAACGCTGTACCGCGTTCGGCGAAACCCAGCTGCTCTTCGGTCCGCGCGAGCGGCAGGGCGCCGCGAACTCGGTCGAACGCAACGGCATACAGGGACAGGCGGTCAGCGGATGACGGCCACCCTGCCCAGCGGCGATACCGTCGACGACCTCGGACATGCGCGCGACCGGGTCCGGATGCTGTGGTGGCTGGGAGGCTTCGGTCTGACACTGGTGCTGGTAGTTGTGATCGCCACCGGGCTCGGCCCGGTACCGGTTCCGCCGCTCACGGTGGCGCGCATCATCGGACACCACACCGTGGGTGTACCCGCGAACGCGGACTGGACCACGGCACAGGATTCGATCGTGTGGCTGGTACGGGTTCCCCGGGTGTTGCTCGGTACGCTGGTCGGCGCCGCCCTCGCGGTGGCGGGGGCCGTATTGCAGACCCTGGTCCGCAATGTGCTGGCCGATCCGCATATTCTCGGCGTCACCTCCGGCGCGTCCACCGGCGCGGCGGTCTCCTTGCTCTTCGGCGGATCCGTGGCCGCCGGAGCGCTCGCCGCGAGCGCGTTCACCGGAGCCGTAGTGGCGACCGCACTGCTTTTCGCGATCGCTCACCTCAACGGGCAGATGACGTCACTGCGGCTGCTGCTCGGCGGGGTCACCATCGGCTATCTCTTCTCCGCCGCGACCAGTTTCCTGATCTTCGCCTCCGACGATCAGGAGGGCGCACGCACCGTACTGTTCTGGCTGCTGGGCTCGCTGGGCTCGGCGGCCTGGCCGTCGGTGGCGACGACCACGACGGTGACCGTCGCCGCGATCGCCGCTCTCGTACTACTCGCCACCCGATTGGACATGCTTGCCGCCGGGGACGATACCGCCCGCGCGCTCGGCCTGTCCCCCGGGCGATTGCGCATGATCGTCCTCGCGATCGTGGCCCTGGCCATCGGTGGTGTGGTCGCCGTCGCGGGGGCGATCGGGTTCGTGGGCCTGATCGTCCCGCACGTCGCCCGGCTGTGTGTCGGCGCCGGGCACCGGCGTCTACTGCCCCTGTCCGCTCTGCTCGGCGCGCTGTTCCTGGTGGTGGCCGATGTGGTGGCCCGGCTCGCCTTCGCACCGCGTGAACTGCCACTGGGCATTGTCACCGCGGTGGTCGGCGCACCGCTGCTCCTCGTCCTGGTGCGCCGGTTCCGGCAAACGCCGCACTGACCCCTTACGAAAGGAAACTCACCACAGTGTTCACTCAATTACCCAGCGGCGCACGCCTGGCTCTACCCGGTGTCGCATTGCTCGCCACCGCGCTCCTGGCCGGGTGTGGCGGCCCATCGGCCGAACCCGGCTCCACCGCGGTCGGCTTCCCGATGACCATCTCCAGCTGCGGCCGCGATGTCACCATCGCCGCCTCCCCGCAACGAGCCGTCACCGTCGGCTCCGTCGCCGCACCGTTGATCGCCGCCGCCGGGGCCGCCGACCGGATCGTCACCCGGACCTTCGAGACCGCGCCGTTCCCCGGCGAATACGCAGACGAGCTGGCCGGTATCGAGACGACCTCCCGCACCGGTGAGATCGCCCGCGAAGAGATCATCGCCCGGAGCCCCGATATCGTCGTCAGCTTCGAGGGCGCGGCCGTCACCGCCGACGATCTCGCCCAGGTGAACATCCCGCTGCTCGTCACCCGGGGCTACTGCCGAGACGCGGCGGGCAGCTTCGACGATATCTTCGCCGACATCGAGCTCTACGGGGAGCTTTTCGGAACCAGCGCAGTGGCGAACGCCGAGGTCACATCGTTGCGGCAACGCGTCGACACCGTGGCCGACCGCCACACGGCACAGACCCCGCTACGAGCCGCCGCGCTGATCGTCTCCCGCGACGGCACCAAGATCAGCGCCTACGGCAGCACCAGCACCGTCTCGAACCAGATGCGAATACTCGGTCTGGACAATGTCTTCGGCGACAACGCGACCCGTTACTCCGAAATCAACACCGAAGCTCTGATCGACCGGGACCCGGACATCGTCGTATTGCTCACCCAAGGCGACCAGACCCCCGAGTCCGCCCGGCAAGCCCTGCGCGACCGTCCCGAACTCGCCCACCTGCGGGCCCTCCGGGACAACCGCGTGATCGTCGTGCCCTTCGGCTACACCGGTCCGGGCCCGGTCGCCGTGGAAGGTCTCGAAGTACTCGACCGTGAGCTGGGAGCACTGCGATGACCGTATCCCTCACCACCGGCCACCGGATCCGGCTCGCCGGCGAAGACGACCTCCCCGGGGCGCGCAGCGTAATGCTCGACACCTTCTACCAGGTGTTCGATATCGGATATCTTCCCGAACACCACACCGATGTCATCGACCCGGCGACCACCTACCTGCGCCACCCCCACAACCGGCTGTGGGTCGCCGAACACGAGGGGCGCATCGTCGCCACCACTGCTATCCGGGCACAGGGTCCGCGCCACCCACCTCATCCGAAGTGGCTCACCGAGCAGTACCCGGATTCCCGCACCGCCCAATTGTTCCGTGTCTATGTACGCCCCGAGCACCAGCGGCGCGGACTCGCCAACCGCCTGGTGACCGCCGCGATCGAATATGTCACCGCGTCCCCGCGTTTCGACCGCCTCTATCTGCACACCGACGCCAGAACCCCGGGCGCCCTGGCATTCTGGCTCAACCACGGCGACGTCGTCCACGACGCCCGCGACGGTGGTAGCGGATTCCAGACCGTCCACTTGGAGATCCCGCTCCGCGCAGGTCCGGTCCGATAGTCCCGGTACCGGGGTACCGCGCCTTCGGGCAACGGCTATCCGGTCAGCAGGGTGATGCTGGCGGCGACGATCCACCCGATCCAACCGAGCCAGCCCACCAGGCCGATCAGCGCGAGGCGACTGGTCCCCTCGGCATTGTGGGAACTGGCCGAGGAAGCGAGGAAGAGCAGTGCGGCGGCGGCGAAGCCGAGCCACTGCTGCCACGGCGGCAGGAAACCGGTTTCGGCGCCGGCGATACCGAAGCCCAGCAGCGCGATCGCCAGGAAGACCTGGTTGAAGCCGAACAGCACGTTGTGCAGTGCCCACAGACCAGAGGTCGAAACCTGGTCACGGGCGGCCGCGGCGAGCCCGAACCGCAACGCCTCAACACAGCTGAAGGCGACATTCTGCATCAGGACGCCACCGAATCCCAGCAGTAGCCACATAGTGGGCGCCGCCGGCGATTCCCACATCCGCGACGCCATCCCCGCAGCGAAAACCGTGGTGCACAGCCAGGTCAGCGGCGCGGGCACCGAGGGACGTTTCAACGCGTCCCCGACCGCGGCCAGCGATTCCACCACCTCGTCCATGCGTTGCCCCGACATGGGCAGCGGTAGCCGCGCGCGGAGGTAGATGAGGTTGACCACCACGGCCGTGAGCACGAATCCGATTCCGCCCAGACCCGCCGCACTCGATCCGGTCACTGTATCGACCTCCATATTGGTTTTACGCATATTATTTTGAATATAGGTAGGGAAAGATCGGAGGCGCAAGTGAACAGTTCACCACCACGCCGCGGCTACGACTCGCTGCGGCGGCAGGCCCAAGCGCATCGGACGCGGGCGGAGATCGCCGAGGCGGCTCGTCGCCTGTTCGTCACGCGAGGCTGGGGGCCGACGACCGTGCGGGAAGTAGCCCAGGAGGCGGGGGTGTCGGTACCGACGGTCTATGCCGCATACGGAAACAAGACCGGACTGGTGTGGGCGCTGGTGGAGGCGGCCGACCTACCGGCCGACCCCGCCCGGCTGCTGGGCGAGCTGGAGTCGGCGGCCGAACCCGCGCGGCAACTCGCCGCGATGGCCGGTTACGACCGCAGACTCTTCGAACGCTCCGGTGACCTCATCGGATTGATCCGCGAGGCCGGCCGCACCGAGCCCGACCTGGCCACCCTCTACACACAGGTCCGCCGCGCCGCCGACCGCATCCGCGAGGAGGTGTTCTCGAGCTGGCCCGCCGGCACGTTCCGCGCCGAGGTGGATCTGCCCACCGCCGTCGACACCTACGCCGCCCTGTGCAATATCGACGTCTACACCGTGCTCACCCGCGAACGCGGCTGGCCCCCTGAACGGGTCGAACAGTGGTGGGGACATGCGCTCGCCCGCCAACTGCTGGACCGATGACCGCGCCCCTTTCCCCCGCGATCACCACCTCGGTCGCCACCGCGCAGACGATTGCCGACGCGAACCCCGGTCTCTACCAGGTTGTCGGCGAGTACATCCGATAAGCGATGACTTCTGAGCCGTGAAGAAATCACTCAGGGCGCCGGCGATTCGGGCGGGAGCACTCTCGGTGGGAATATGGTCGGCCCCGGGAATGCGAACGAGCCCGGTATGCGGGATCTCCGCGGCGAACTTCTCGGCGTAGGCGACGCTTTCGAACCTGTCGTTCTCACCCCAGACCAGCAACTTGGGTGTCGGGCAGCGTCGGAGCGGGGGAACCAGGTCAAGGGTGTAGCGGTTGTCGGCCGCACCCGCCAGCGCCAGCCAGGAGCGGCGGACCCGCGGGTCGTTCCACGGATCCACGTAGTCGGCGATCAGTTCTTCGGTGGCGGCATCGGCGAGCGCAGACGCCACGGCCTGCCGACGGGCGTTGCGGAACTCCTCGGCGGTCGTGGCGGCGGCCACCGCCGGGTCGCGGAACCGGGCGACATGCGGTGCGGGCCAGGAGTCGTAGAGCACCGAGTTGACCAGCGCGAGACCGGACACCTCCAGCTGGTCGTGGACCAGGAGATGCTGGGCGACGGCGCCGCCGATATCGTGGCCGCCCAGGGCGATCGGTCCGGTGATCCCCATCGTGGCCACGAATCGCCGCACCCATTGCGCCAGAGCGGGAACGGTGGCGGTGCCCGTGGTGAGTTCGCCGCCCGAGCGCCCCGAACCGGGAAGGTCGACCGCGAGGGGCCGTAGACCTGCCGCCGCGAGGCCGTCCAGCACCGGAAGCCACACACGGCTCCAGTAGGTTCCGTGGAGCAGTAGCACGGTGGGCCCGTCCTGCTCCACGGTCAGATAGCTGGCCGCTTCGCCGTCGACCTCTATCGCGGTCCGCTGTACGCGTGCTGGAACGGTTGCGCTCATGGCTCCACAGTGGCCTCGACGGCGCCTGTGGGCCAGAGTCCGGAAAGACATCATCGAGTACATTCCTGCCACTGCTTCCGGCCCGGTCGGCAGATCACCGATTGAACCCGCGACCTCCGGGTACGTCGCATATATACACCAGGACCGAACATTCGGAGGTAGAGATCGTGGCGGAAAAGCAGACCGGCCCCCGGGAAGGACTGGAAGGCGTCGTCGAAGGCGTGAAGGGCAAGGCCAAGGAAGTAGGCGGTACCCTCCTCGACAACAAGGACCTACGCGACGAGGGCATCGCCCAGCAGGACAAGGCCGAAGCACAGCGCGAGGTCGCCGAGAAAGAAGCCGAAGCCGAGAAGGCCCGCTCCGAAGCCGGCGTACAGGAAGCACGGCAGCGGTCGCATCAGGGACGATAGCAGCGGTTTCGCCTGTCGTTCCCCGCGCGCGTTCTCAGGTCGCGACAGGCCACCGAAGCCCGCGGCGGTCGTCCGGAGAAGTCCGGGCGGCCGCCGTTTCCCGTGCCGTACTCGAGCGGTTACGGATACGGATTGGCTGCGAACAGCTGCCACATCCGGTTCAGCATTTCGGTGCGCCGCGTACCCGTCGGCCGGTTATGGCTGCCACCGTTGTAGACGCGCCACAGCACGGCGGAGGCGATATTCTCCGGGCTTGGCAGCTCAGCGGCGGACGCGACGCCAGCTCCAGGACCGACCTGTGGCCCCGGCGCGCGAAGCGGTCCCGAAGCCCGCGAGATGTAGCGCGATCAGCAGCAGTCCGAGGGTGACGAGGGTGCCGCCGGTGATGGAGTCACCGAGGCTGGCATCCGTCAGATCGAAAAGGAGCGCGAGACCGAACGCGACGGCGGCGGCAATGGCGAGCACGAGAACCTCCTGATGTTCCACCGGAAGCGACGACACCCGAGCGGGTTCGCCGAGTTCCTATGTCGCACATACCCGCAAAATATCCCGGCACACAGCGGTCGCCCGAAACTTCTGAGCGACACCTGTTACGCGGTGGACTCGCGCGCCCCGAAGCGGACGGCCAACTCGTGCCGCTGCCTCCGGAGGAAGCCCGCATCCACCACCGCTCCGTGTCCGGGCACGTACACCGCGTCCTCGCCACCGAGCTCGAGCAATCGGTCGAGCGCCGCGGGCCACTGCGCCCCGACGGCGTCCGGCCCGGCCTGCGGCTCGCCCGACTCCTCGACGAGATCGCCGCAGAACACCACGGTGGGGTCACCGGGTACCACGACCGCCAGATCGTGCGCGGTATGGCCGGGGCCGATACGGACCAGCAGGATCTCGCGACCGGCGCCGCGCGCCAGGGCGGTCACATCCCGGACGTACTCGCCGGGCCGGACCAGGGCGTCTGCGGCCGCGCGGGCCGCGGCCGCGTCGAGCCCGTTGTGCACGGCGTCGGCGTACATCTCCTCGCGTCCTTCCCGGTACACCGCCTGCGCGCCATCCGCGGCGAACACCGGGACAGGTCCGAACGCCGCCGCACCGAAGACATGGTCGAAGTGGGGGTGGGTCAGCACGACACCGGTGACAGCCCGGCCCGCCAGACGCTGTGCCCCCTCCCGTACCCGGGCGCCTTCCTCGGGACTCGACCCGGTATCGACCACGAACGCGCAGTCCTCCCCCACGATCAAGCCGACCGTGCAGTCCCACACCGGCAACCGGCACCGACCGACCCCGGCCGCGACCTGCTCCCACCCCAACGTTTCCCACGTCACCGTCATACCGAAACGTTAGCGGCCCGCCCGCCGCGCGGGGACCACCCGAGCGGCACGACCGCCGGCGAACGCCGCCTGTGACCGAACGCTCATCGGACAATCCATTCAGTCTCTATAACAATCCATATGGACTGTTAGGGTGGGAGGAATGAGCGAAACAGTGGATACCGCACCCGGGCGGGCGGGCCGTCGTGAGTGGGCTGCCCTGGCCGCGCTGGTCAGCGTGGTCCTGTTGCTCGCCATCGATGGAACCGTGCTCTATCTCGCGGTACCGGCCCTGACCGCCGATATCCGGCCGACTGCGACCCAACTCCTGTGGATCGGCGATATCTACGGGTTCGTACTGGCCGGACTGCTCATCACCATGGGCAATCTCGCCGACCGGATCGGGCGCAAACGCCTCTTGCTGATCGGCGCCGGCGCGTTCGGCGCCGCCTCCGTCCTCGCCGCGCTGGCACCCGACGCCGAAACGCTCATCGCCGCGCGAGCGCTGCTCGGCGTGGCCGGGGCGACGTTGATGCCGTCGACGCTGTCCATCGTGCGTGCCGTGTTCACCGATCCGCGGCAGCGGACGACGGCGATCGCCGTATGGTCGGCCGGAGCCACCGCGGGCGCGGCCGCCGGGCCGCTGATCGGGGGTGTGCTGCTCGAGCACTTCTGGTGGGGTTCGGTGTTCCTCATCAACGTGCCGGTCATGGCCCTGGTCCTGGTGGCGGGCGCGCTCCTGTTGCCGGAATCCCGTGGCGCCGGCGCACACACGGTGGATTGGCTGTCCTCGGTGCTGTCGATTGTCACCATCGTGCCGCTGGTCTACGCGGTGAAGCACTGGGCCGGCACCGGGCTCGACCCGACGGTCGCGGTGGCGGCGCTGATCGGGACTGCCGGCGGCGCGCTCTTCCTGCGCAGACAGTCGCGACTGGCCTTTCCGCTGGTGGATATCTCACTGTTCCGGACGCCCGCGTTCACCGGTGCCGTGCTGTCCACCGCACTATCGATCTTCGCGTTCCTCGGGCTGCTGTTCTTCTTCTCCCAGTATCTGCAACTCGTCCGCGGGTACGGTCCGCTGCAGGCCGGGCTGGCCGAACTGCCGACGACGCTGGCTTCCCTGGCCGTTATCGCCGTGGTCGGCGTACTGGTGGTGCGGTTCGGGGCCGGGCGGACGATCGGCGGCGGCCTGCTGGTGGCCGCCGCCGGTCTCGCCGGCCTCGGCCGGGCCGCCGATTCGCCCGGTTTCTGGGGTCTGGGTATCGCGCTGGCGGTGTTGGGTCTCGGCGTCGGTGTGGCCATGACGCTGTCGACGGACGCGGTGGTCACCGCGGTACCGAAGGAGCGGGCGGGCGCCGCGTCGTCCATCGCCGAGACCGCTTACGAGATGGGCGGCGCACTGGGTATCGCGGTGCTGGGTTCGATCCAGCTGGCGCAGTACCGCGCGAACCTGGAGCTCGGGCCCGGCGCCGACCCGGACGCGGCCGCCGCGGCCCGGGATTCACTCGCGGGCGTGGCGGGTCCGGCGGGCGACTCCGATATCTTCACCCGTGCGGCGGACGCCTTCACCACCGCGCTGCAGTCCACGTCGTATCTCGCGGCGGTCCTGCTCGTGGTGGCGGGTGTACTGGCCTGGCGCGTCATCCCGTCGCACCGGCCGGCCGCGGACAAGGAGCAGGGGCAGCATGAGCCGGTCTGATCAGGGCCTCACCCGAGACAAAGAGCGCACCCGGCTGGCCGTACTCGAAGCCGCGGAACGGATGTTCGCCGAACGCGGCGCCCGGGCGAGCCTGAGCGATATCGCCGCGGCCGCCGGCGTGACGAAAGGCGGGCTCATGCACCACTTCCCGAACCGTGACGCGCTTCTGGCCGGAGTCACCGAACATCTCATCGCGAAAGTCTGGGCGGAGGTACACGACCGAATCGACCTGTCCGAGAACCGGCCCGGAAAATTCACCCGCGGGTATGTTCGCGCCCTTACCAGCGGTAGCGAGTCGGTCGAGCGTGTGTTCAGCCCGACCGGCCTGATCGTCACCCTGGGTGCGGCGCCGGACCTCGCGGAACTCTTCGCCGCCGACGCGCGGCGGCTGACCGAGGCGTTCGCGGCCGACGGTCTGGCATCCGGGACAGCCGCGGTGATCCGCTTCGCGGCCGAGGGGCTGGCCACCGCGGCCAACAGCCCCTACCTCACCGCCGAACAGCTCGAATCCGCGCGCGCGGAACTGCTGGCCATGACCGAAACCGCGGCGCCTGACAACGGGTGATTCCGCCCGCCCCCGTTCCTCGACAGGAACGCGTCGCGATCGGTGCACCGCGGCCGTGCGCCGTTGTCGCGATCAGACCCCGCGGCGATCAGACCCCGCGGCCGGTGCGCTGCTGGAGTTCGTCGATCAGCTGGGACGCCTGCGCTTTTGTCAGCCCCTCCGGCACCTGCTGCCCGGCCTCCTGGGCCAGAGTGTGCAGATAGGACTCCTGCGGGCCGGTCATCGGCTCGTCACCGGTGGTCCACCGGTCCCGGTCCTTCTCCGGCTGTTGCTGCACCATTACCGCTCCTCTCCACGGCGGAACGAGTGTTCGAGGGCCGCGTACCCGGATCGCGCGACTTCAACCCGGCCTTCACGCGGCATGTCCGCGAGGCGACAACCCACGGACGACGCGGCCGCGGCGACACGCCCGTCCGAGCCGAACCCATTGGTCCGGTGGGGTCCCGCGGGATCCCGGTGAAGGCCCCGGCGCTGCGCGTCCTGGCCGGGGCACCGGCGCTGGGAACATCGCCGGGCGCAGCCGGCGGCGACTCCGGTAGTGTCCGCGCTTCCTGTCGTTGCCCGAACCGCCGAACGTGAGGTTGCTCTTCCAGATGACGAATACCGACGACGATCGGGCACGCCGCGAATTCGCATTGCAGGTGTTCGGGCATATGCGCGCAGCAGGAATCACCGATGTCTCCTACGACACCGACGAATTCGCTGTCCGCTACGATGGCGGAGATGCCGTGCTCCATCTCGCGAACCTCTTCACCGAGACGCGCGACCGCTCGCCGGAGGAAACACGGGAGTGGCTGGCCCGGATCGTGCCCGCACTCGTCACGCCCGCGGCGCCACCCGAGAGCTGGGAGGAGGTACGCCCGCTGCTGCGGCCGGCACTACGGTCCGCCACCTACGCATTGGCCGACGAGGGCTCGCGGATACGGCGGCCGCTCCTTCCCTTCGTCGACGAGTTGCTGGCCATCGACTACCCGGATGTCATCGGTTTCCCCGACGAGACGAAGCTCGCCGAATGGGGCGTGACGGCGGAAGAAGCGTTCGCGGTGGCCCGGGAGAACCTGGCCGCGGTCGTGCCGGTGGCCGAACTGCCCGGCGACGGGATCGTGAGAATAGCGGTCGACGAAGCCGACTACCTGTCGTCGTGGATCCTGGTGCCGGATTGGCTGCTCGTCTCGACCGCGAACTTCGAACATCCGCCCGTGGCCTTCATTCCGGATCAGCAGAGCCTGCTGATCGTTCCCGGTGAGCCGGAGCTGCTGTCCGAGGCCTTCGAAATGGTGGAACAGCAGTACCGGGAGGCGGCACGGCCGCTTTCGCCCCAGGGCTACACCCTCGACGAATCCGGCCTGGTGATCCCACTGGACCGGGTGAACACCGCCAACGACGCCGAAGTGGCCCGGGCGCGCGCGGTGCTGGCGGGCGCGGAATACCACGCCCAGCAGCAATGGCTCGAGGAGCGTTATCAGGACGACCTCGAGGCTGTCTATGTGAGCAGCTTGATGGTGGCCGAACGCGAGGACGGTATCCATACCGTCACGGTCTGGGGCGAGGGTGTCGAGGCCGCCCTGCCGGTGGCCGACTTCCTCGCCTTCGCCACCGACGACGAGCGGACCGTCATGGTGCCGTTCGGCACAGCCGTCGAGCTCACCGGTATCGCCCCGATGCCGGACCTCCACCCGCCGCGCTACCGCACCGGCGGATGGCCCGATCCTGCGGTGTTCGAGCGTCTCACGGAGGCCGCGGTCGCGTTCTGACACCGGGTAACCGCGGGCGACAGCGGTGGAATCCGTCCCGGCCGCTCGTTCCCGGAGTTCGGACCGGATCACGTTGTTCAGTACCTTGCCGACTTTCGAGCGTGGCAGATTCGGCCACATATCCACCTGCCTCTGGCATTTACACTCGCCACCATGAGTAGCTGGGCACTTCCCGCCTTCCTGGGGTTGGGACTCGCGGCCGCCTGCGGGTTCCGCGCGTTCCTGCCATTGCTGGTGCTCAGCGCTGCCGTGCATTTCGATGGGCTCGGCCTGAACCTCAACGAGTCCTTCGCCTGGATCGGCTCGACCGGGACGCTGTTCGCGTTATCGGTCGCGGCCACTGCCGAGATACTGGGCGACCTGGTCCCATTCGTCGACAACGTCTTGTCGCTCATCGGCAATGTGAGCGGGCCGATCGCGGGAGCGATAGCCGCCGGGTCGGTGTTCGAGGCCGCTGATCCGGCCACCGCGGCGATCGCGGGGATCATTGTCGGCGCTCCCACCGCGCTCACCTTCAGCGCGACTCGGACCGGTGTTCGCGCGGCCGGCACTGCCACGACGGGCGGCATCGCGAATCCGGTCGTGTCGGTCGTCGAGGATGTGCTTGCGGTCGTCCTGATCGTCCTGGCGATAGCGCTGCCCCTTCTGGTGCCGCTCGTGCTGGGCGCGTTGCTGTTCATCGCATGGCGCGCGGTGCGCGGATTCCGCCGCCGGAGAACGGCGGCGCGGCCGGCCCTGACGCTGTCCTCGCGATCGAGGTAGCTCCCGAATCCCACACCGAGGCGTGGCCCGGCTCAACGCCGAGCGGGACCGGCGGACGCCTGGGTCAGGAATCCGAAAGGTCCTCGGTGGGGATGTATCGGTTCAGTCGATCGGGATCGAGGTCGGGCTCGGCCTCGGTGACCACGCCGTCGGCGAGCATATGCAGTACCCACTGCGCCTTGCCGTTGTTCTTGGCGCGGTACAGACCTGTATCCGCGGCATCGATCAGGGTTTCGGCCTGGCCGCTCTGCACCGTGGTCAGCACGGCGCCGATACTGGCCGACACCTGCACCCGATGGCTGTTGGTGGTCACCGGGTCGGCCAACGCGTCCAGCAGACTGTCCGCCACCCGGCCCATCTTCCAGGCATCGACCGGCGGCGGCACCAACGCGACGAATTCGTCGCCGCCTATCCGGGCCACCAGGCAGTCCAGGTCCTGCACGCTCGCGTGCAGGCGGTCGGCGACCGCGGTGAGCACCCGGTCGCCGGTGCCGTGGCCGTATCGGTCGTTGATGTGTTTGAAGCGGTCCAGGTCCACGAAGCACAAACCGATCTGCTCGCGACCGCCCGCCTCGTTCATCACGGTGTCGAGCCGTTCCAGCAACTGACGCCGGTTGGGTAGACCGGTGAGCGGATCGTGGCGAGCCTGGCGGTGCAGCTCCTGGCGCATACGGTGCTGTTCGGTGACATCCTCACCCACCGCCAGCAGATAGTTCGGGTGACCGGCCCCGCCCTCGACGAAGGTGATGGAGAACGAAGCCCACCCGTAGCTGCCGTCGACGCGGCCGATCTGCTGTTCCAGTTTCACCGTGCCCCCGCGCTCGGGCACCAACTTCTCATAGACAAGCCTGCGAATACGCTCCCGATCCTCGGGGTGGGCGAATTCGTAGACCGAGATACCGCGGAGCTCGTCGACCGGAACACCGATCATATCGGCGAGCTTCTGATTGGCGTCGAGCAGAATACCGTTGGTGTCGCCAACGGCAATGGCCACCGCCGCGTTCTCGAACACCACCCGGTAGCGCGCGTCCGACTGCCGGGCCGGTTCCACCTGTTCCGCATGGTGGGCGGCGAACCGCCGCTGCCGGTGCGCTCCGTACCCCTCACCCAGCTTGGTGAGCAGTATCGACATCCGTGTCACAGTGGCCGGACCGGCGTCCGGCTCGACGAGGTTCCACAGAATGGGCACCGAGGCGGCCGGCACATCGTCGATACCCACCTCCACGGTGGCCAGAGCCGCGCCCACTCTGGCCCCCGCGGTGGGGTCGAATTGTGTCGCGGTGAGGGCCTTCGCCAGGTCATCGACCAGCCAGCGCAGAAACTGGTCGACAGCCGGGTCCGCCGGGGGTTCGCCGGGCGCCCGCAGTGCCCGAGACCACGAGCGGACCAGTTCATCGTGCCCCGACCCGTCCATCACACCCCTTCGATCATCCACTGCCCGACACCACCGCAGCCACCGAGTCACCCCTGCCGGGCACCACCCCGACTGAGGCCATCCTTCCTTATCGGACCGCGCCGTTGCCACTCGGCCGGGTGTTGTTCTCGGCGAAGATGCCGACGCCCTTGTACCGGGTCGTCATCAGCTGCCACACCCAGGTGGCCTGGACGCAGCCGTCCAGGTCGGCGAGATGGGTCAGGACCGGCCCCGCGAGGCCGCTGTCGGCGATACCGGGTTCGGCGCAGCGCGCCGTGAGCGCCGCGTGCAACCCGCGGAACTCGGTGAGCCGGTCGCGGACCACACCGGCGGCGGCGTACACGGCGTCGGCCAGTGTTGCCTGCGGGTCGTTGAGAAAGCACACCGGTATCAGATTGAAATCGGAGCGATCGACTATGCACTCCTTCTCGAAGGAGAACAGATCGTTCATCAGGGCGCCGATCTCGGCGGTCACCACCTGTAATCGGCGCACATCGTCGACGAGACCCGCGGCGGCCAATCGCTGTCGGTCGAGATAGCTGTCCCGTCCGAATTCACACAGGGCGATGGCCGGGAACATGCCCGACACCTGGGCACGGAGATCGATATATTCGGCCGTGGTCAGCAGGTCACGGCGGGACCGGGCGTTCTGGTCGCGGATCGCGGTGCGCAGATGCTCGACTGTCGATTCCAGGAACCGATCGAGCCACTGCCGATCCGCATCCTGGGTGTGTAGCCGGGAGAGGAACTCGACCGTCGCGTTCTCGATCGGCGAGGCGTCCTCGGGTGCGATCCGCGATTCGAGCAGGCGGCACAGCCGGTCGAGTCCGATTCGCGCCCGGTGCTGTTCATCTCCGGACAGGTGCCCGAACTTCTCCCGGCCCACAGTATCGTTGAGCCAGAACAGGATCGCGTTGAACAGGCCGATGGTGGTCAGCCGGTCCGCGCTGATCGGACCCGGATGCAGGTACGGCGTCATACTGTTGTAGTGCGTGCCGCCCGGCTCCAGCCAGATGCCTTGGGCGCGACAGTATTTCTCCACGTCCGCGCAGGCCCGCACACCGAATCGACTCGGCCTGAACTCTCTGCTGTATTCTGCGATATCACAGTCGGGCGTGCTGAGCAGTTCCCGTAACGACCAGGGCCTGTCCGCGCGAACCCGAGTGTCCCGCTGCGCACGCATATCCGTGATTCTCCGCTCGAGCGCCGATGTGTATCGAGTAGCCACGACGACTCTCCTCCCGCAATGATCCAAACCCTTCCAGCTTGGTCGACAGCGGCGGTCGTGTCATCCCATCGGTCTTCTCGCACAAGGAGATACAGCGAGATGCGGTCACGCCGGGGCGCGGGACACCTCCCCTCGGCTAGCCTCGGTAGACCTCGACATAGGCGTTGGTCGCCACCGCGACGACACCGGGACCCATCCCCGTACAACCCGTGGTGACGCGCTGCCCCGCCGGCGTGAAGGGGTAGCTCAGGGCAGCGTAGGGACCGACGCCGTACAGCGGGAACGGACCAGTGGCGTAGAGACCGATGCAATCGACGTGCAGGACATAATTGCTGCCTCCGTCGGATCCGCAGGTCGCCGACGCGCCGAACAGATCGCGCTCGACGACGCAATCCCGCGGCGCCGCCGTAGCTGTGCCGGAACCGATCACCGCGACGAAGGCCAGGCCCGAAACACCGGCGGCCGCAACGCGCGCGGCGGCAAAAAGCTTCTGTTTCACGAGGACTCCTTTCGGAGAGAGTTCGGCCGGGAGCGGCCCCCCGTTACTGCCGCGGCGATTCGCACTGTGGCGCGAGGCGGGGTGGGCCGCTCTCAGTTCGGAGGAGCGGGTGGAGCCGGCCGGTGACCGCCCCGGGGGCCACCGGCCCCGGGGCCGTCATCGAATGCCGCCACCTTTACCGGAAGGCTGTCGTCGGTGAGGAACGACGCCAGTTCCCGGCCGTGTTCGGCGACCGCGGTGCGTTCGGCTCGGGAGAGTCGGCGCAGCGGGGTCACGGTCAGGGCGCCGGCGCGGTGGGCCCAGGTCGCGGCGACCCGGCCGTCGACCAGCACGGCACGCTCGCCGGCGACCGAGAGGCCGCGGTGGACATGGTCGATGATCCGGCTGCGGTCGTGGTAGCCGAGGATCGCATTGTCGAACGCGGGCAGGAACCGTACCGGGGCGGGGGTGTCCGGATCGGGACGGGGCGCGTCCGGGAGGTCGAGAAGTTCGCGGCCCTGCTCGTCCCGAAAGGTGAGCAGTTCGTCGCGGGTCGCGGCCACCGCGGCGGGCAGCCCGGCGAGGCCGCACCACGCGCGCAGATCGGCCACCGCGGCGGGCCCGAACGCGGCGAGATAGCGCCGTACCAGCTCCTTTCCGATCGGATCGGTGCCGTCCGGGGCGGGCGGATCGATTTCACGACCCAGCCAGCGGGCAAGTGGCACGGTGCGGGCGCCGGACGTGCGGCGCCACAACCCACGCGGGGGCAGTTGCACCGTCGGAACGAGAGCGGCGATCACCAGCTCGCCCAGTGGTCGCGGGCCGGCATCCGGCCAGCGCGCGGCGAGTTCCCGGCCGAGTTCGGGCATCGTCCGGGGCCGACCGTCTGCCAGCAGTTCTCCGGCCGCCGCCGTGAGCTCGTCGAGGTCCACTCCGGCGAGCTCGCGCCGGTAGACCCCGAGTACCCGCCCGCGCAGCATGGCGTCGTGGCGGGCCC
>NZ_BDBX01000006.1 GCF_001613205.1 Nocardia sienata NBRC 100364
GCCACGCCAGCGCGTCGGCGGCGGTGACCAGATGGACCGTGCGGCGCATGAGGTGGGTACGCACCACCCGCCGTGTCGTGAGCAGTGCGTCGAGTATCGCCGGGTCGAAGGCATGCAGCCGTGACCACAGCCCGACGAAAGGTTCCTGCGGTTCCTGAGCCTGCAATCCACACAGATGTGCGACAGCATCGGACACCGGCAGATCGGCACGGTCGAGCAGCAACTGCCGGGCGAGAGTGGCCCGGTTGAGCGCGCGGACGGACAGCACGGTCATAGGGTCAGGCCACCGCCCGCTCGGCTGCCGGACGCCTTTGCCACGCCGGGAGTTCGACGGCGGGCGGCGCGTACGGCACATCGAGCGGGCGGAGATCCGTACCGGTTCTCCTCATGGTGTTTTTCTGTCGGGTGCCGATTTCCGGCATGGCGGACAGCGGCGGGCCGCACAGATGGGTGGTGGCGAGGGACACGGGTGCTCCTGGTTCGGGTCGGTGGCTCCGACAGCAACTTTCGCAGGGTCAGCGGCCAGAATGTGTCCTTTGTTTCGGGTCAGAAATCGAAACCGCCACCGTCGAAGCCGCCGCCGTCGAAACCACCCCAATCGCCCCCGTCGCCGCCCCAGTCGTCACCGCCGGGCCCGCCGTAATCCTGTTCTCCGGCGCCGAGCCCGTCTGCGTAGCCCTCACCGTAGCCCTGTTCGAACCCCGCGGCGCCGTAACCCACACCGGCCATCCCGGAGAACAGTGAGGTGAACAACAGCGCCGAGCCCACTCCCCAGGCACCGGCGACCATGGCCGGTTTCCACCAGGGCTCGGAATACCAGCCGGCCGGGACGGGGCGACCCGCGACGCGCCCACCCGGAAAGTAGTTCGGCGTGCCGGCCGACGGACGCGGCGACGCGGCGATCCGGCGATTGTCGAAGTCGATCACCCGCTCTTCGCTGACCTCACCCGCGGTGGCCTGCCCCGCCAACTCGGGTACGGCGGGGCCGGGGTCCATCTCCATGGCGATCCGGGCAGCCCGGATGTAGTAGAGCCCCTCGACCGCGGTCTGTTGCGCCAGCCGGGCCTGAACCGGGGTTCTGGCCTGGTCGACCTGTGCGCCCGCCGCGGTGTGGCGCTCCGCCGCGTCGGCGAGCGCTTGCTGCGCGGCCGGGTTGCTGCCGGACAGATGGTAGACCTGGCCGCCGAGACGCTCGTTCATCCGGCGGGCTTCGGCGAGCGCGTCGGCCAATTCGGTCGCCGCGCGCATATTGTTCTGCCGGGACCGCCACACCAGGATCGACGCCACCAGCACCGCCGCCACCGCGATCAGTAGCCACTCCATGGTCACGCACTCCTTTTGTCAGCGGAGCACCGTGCCGACCAGCGTACTCGCCGGACAGAGGCCCACGGCCCGGCCGGAGGGCCCGGCGGGTACCGACCCGATCTCGGGTTGCCGCCCCCGGCGCCACCGACGGTGTCCACGTCGTCGTCGGTGCGTTCGCGGCCGGCCCGCTACCGCGACGGTGGGCGCCCGGAGAGGAAAGGCAGAATATGCCCGGTGAGCGCAACTCTGCAGGCGAGCGGCCTGTCGGCCGGACACGCCGAACGCACCCTGTTCGCCGACCTCGATTTCACTCTCGCACCCGGGGATGTGGTCGGCCTGGTCGGCGTCAACGGCGCGGGCAAATCGACGCTGTTGCGCATGCTCGCCCAAGGTGCTCCGGCCGAGGGCACGATCACCCTGAGCCCGCCGGATGCCACCGTCGGTTACCTGGCCCAGGAACCCGAGCGCCTCGACGGTGAGACCGTGCTCGGTTTCCTCGCTCGCCGCACCGGCGTCGCGCATGCCCAGCGGCTCATGGACGCAGCCGCCGAACGCCTCGGCGAGGGTGGTGCCGACGACTACTCTCCCGCCCTCGAGCGCTGGCTCGCGCTCGGCGGGGCCGACCTGGATCAGCGCGCCGCGGAGGTCGCCGCCGACCTCGGGCTCACCGGCAATCTCGCGGGCGGCCTGGCCACCCCGATGACCGGTCTGTCCGGCGGGCAGGCCGCCCGCGCCGGTCTCGCCTCGGTACTGCTGTCGCGCTTCGATATCCTGCTGCTCGACGAACCCACCAACGATCTCGATCTCGACGGTCTCGAACGCCTCGAACGCTTCGTCAACGGGGTGCGGACCCCACTCATGATCATCAGTCACGACCGGGAGTTCCTGACCCGTACCGTGAACAGCGTGCTCGAACTCGATCTCGCCCAGCAGCAGATCGGCTACTACGACGGTGGCTACGACGCCTACCTGGCCGAGCGCGAGATCGCGCGCCGGCACGCCCGCGAGGCCTATGACGAATACGCGGCCACCCGAGCCGGACTGGAGGCCCGGGCGCAGATGCAACGCAACTGGCTGGAACACGGTGTGCGCAACGCACGCCGCAAGAGCAAGAACGACTCCGACAAGGCCGGCCGCAAGACCCGCGCCGAATCCACCGAGAAACAAGCCGCCAAGGCTCGCCAGACGCAGCGGCGTATCGAACGTCTCGACGTGGTGGAGGAACCGCGCAAGGAGTGGGAGCTGCGGATGACGATCGCGGCCGCGCCGCGTAGCGGTACCGTCGTGGCGGCAGCCGGTGATGCCACCGTGACGCGCGGTGAGTTCACCCTCGGGCCGGTGACCACCCGGATCGACTGGGCCGACCGCATCGTCGTATCCGGCGCGAACGGTTCCGGTAAGTCCACCCTGCTCGCACTGTTGCTCGGCAAGCTCGCTCCCGACACGGGCACGGCGGCGTTGGGTTCCGGGGTGCTCGTCGGCGAGGTCGACCAGGCACGCGGTCTGTTCCGCGGGGGCGCCACTCTTGCCGCCACCTTCGGCGCGGCCATACCCGACCGGCCGGATGCCGAGGTACGCACCCTGCTCGCCAAGTTCGGTCTGCGCGGGCCACACGTCAACCGCGCCTGCGACACCCTGTCACCCGGCGAGCGCACCCGGGCCGCGCTGGCGCTGCTCCAGGCCCGCGGCGTGAACCTGCTCGTCCTGGACGAGCCGACCAACCATCTCGACCTGCCCGCCATCGAACAGCTCGAGCAGGCCGTCGACTCTTTCACCGGCACGCTCCTGCTGGTGACCCACGACCGGCGGATGCTGGATTCGGTGCGGGCGACCCGGCGCTGGCACCTGGCCGGCGGCCGGCTGCGCGAGGACTAGGTGAAGGCGGCGCCGAGGCCGTCGGCGAACGGGTCGCCGATCAGATGTTTGCCGGCGGCGCAACCCCGGGAACAGCGGTTTCCCATGCGATCCGGTGGTGGATATCGCGGACCCGAGCCGATGCCGCAGACTGACCGGTAATGGAACTGCCCGTGCTCCCCGACCTACCGATTCGGGACGTTCTCGATCATGTTGTCGAGACGTTGACCGGACGCGGGACCGCCGTGCTGGTCGCGCCGCCGGGAACCGGGAAGACGACACTGGTGCCCTTGGCGCTTGCACAGCGCGCTGCCGGACGGGTGGTCGTGGCCGAGCCGCGACGGTTGGCGGCTCGGGCCGCGGCCGGGCGGATGGCCGCGCTGCTGGGCGAGCAGGTGGGTGGCACCGTCGGCTACTCGGTCCGCGGGGATCGGCGAGTGGGGCGGCACACCCGGATCGAGGTCGTCACGTCCGGATTGCTGGTACGCCGGTTACAGGACGATCCCGAGTTGACGGGGGTCGAAGTCGTCGTGCTCGACGAATGCCATGAACGGCATCTCGACGCGGACCTGCTGCTGGCGTTGCTACTGGACGCCCGGGCCGGATTGAGACCGGATCTGCGGGTGCTCGCGACCTCGGCAACTGTTGCCGCCGAACGTCTTTCGACACTTTTGGACGGAGACCACCCGGCGCCGGTCGTACAGGTCCAGGCCCGAACTCATCCGGTGGACACGACATATCTTCCGTCGTCACCACGGGAACGGATCGAAGCACATGTCGCACGCGCCACCCGCGCCGCGCTCGCCGCGACCGCGGGCGACGTACTGGTCTTCCTGCCCGGCGCGGCCGAAATACGCCGGACAACAGCTCTTCTCGACGGACTGGACGACATCGACGTCGTTCCGTTGCACGGCAGACTCTCGGCGAGGGCGCAGGACACGGCGCTACAACTCGGGCCCCGGCGGCGGGTGGTGTTGTCCACCGCGGTGGCGGAGTCGAGTTTGACAGTGCCCGGAGTGCGGGCGGTGGTCGATTCGGGACTGGCCCGGGTACCACGCATCGACCGGGCCCGGGGCCTGTCCGGCCTGGCCACCGTGCGGGTCTCGGCGGCGGTGGCAGAGCAACGAGCCGGGCGGGCCGGGCGTGAGGCGCCCGGGCGCGTATGGCGCTGCTGGCCCGAATACGAGCACGGCACACTGCCGGCCTATCCGGAGCCGGAGATCCGGACAGCGGATCTGACGCGTTTGGCGCTGGAGCTGGCCTGCTGGGGCACGAGCGACGGCCGGGGTCTGAGCTGGTGGGATGCTCCGCCGCCCGGTGGATTGGCAGCCGGCCGGGAGGTATTGCGCGCTTTGGGGGCGGTCGGCCCAGACGGTGCGGTGACCGACCGCGGGCGGCGCATGGCCCGGATCGGACTGCATCCCCGGCTGGCGCGGGCATTGCTCGACGGCGCCGCCGTGGTCGGTCCGCGGGCGGCCGCGGAGGTCGTCACCGTCCTCGACGACGACACTCACCTGTCCGGTGTCGATCTCACGGCCGGTCTGCGGGTGCTACGTCGTGAGCGGCCGGAGCGCTGGCGGCGAGAGGTGGAGCGGCTGGCCCGATCGGTCGAGGGGCCGGAGGGGGACGACGATCCGGCTCTCATCGTCGCGCTGGCCCATCCGGAGCGGCTGGCCCGACGACGCGCAGCGGGTTCGAGCAGCTATCTCATGGCAGGCGGTACCGCGGTGACGCTGCCGCCCGGCGCCGGAACAGGCGATACGGAGTGGTTGGCGATCGGCGTCGCCACACGCGATCCCGGTCGCGCCGAGGGGGTCGTACGGCTGGCCGCGGCCGCCGATGAACAGCTGGCCCGCCGAGCCGCATCGAACCTGCTGACCACCGTCGAGGAAATCGATTGGATCGACGGCGAGGTGGTCGCGCGGCGCATCGAACGACTGGGCGCGGTCATCCTGTCGGCCACCACGGTTCCCGACCCGGATCACCGATTGCTCGGCGCGGCGATACGGCGCGGGCTGAACTCGTCCGGACTCGGTATCCTGTCCTGGAATTCCGAGGCCCTCGCCCTACGTCAGCGCCTCGACTTCCTGCACCGCACACTCGGTGCCCCCTGGCCGCCGGTCGACGACGAGTCCCTGCTCGCCGACACGGATACGTGGCTCGGCCCCGAACTCGCCGCCGCACGCCGCCGCGCCGACCTCGAACGTATCGACGCCGGCCAGGCACTACGTCGCCTGCTGCCCTGGCCGGAAGCCGCCCGTTTGGACGAATTGGCTCCCGAGCGGATTGAGGTCCCTTCCGGCAGCCACCCCCGTCTCGACTACTCGGCCGACCCACCGATTCTCGCGGTCAAGGTGCAGGAGGTCTTCGGCTGGACGGACACACCCCGCCTGGCCGACGGTCGGGTCCCCATCGTGCTGCATCTGCTCTCCCCCGCCCAACGCCCGGTCGCGGTGACCGCGGATCTCACCTCGTTCTGGCGGACCGGCTGGCGCGGGGTTCGCGCCGATCTGCGCGGCCGCTACCCCAAACATGCGTGGCCGGAAGACCCGGCCACCGTGCCGGCCCATCGGGGCACCGCCCGCAATGTCCGGCCGCGTCCACCGCGCTGACTCCACGCGCGGCTGCTGTCACGGCCCGCGGACCATGCTGGTCGGGCGCGCCGGTGCCGGCGACCGGCCGAAGGGATCGAGGTGATTGCGCGGTGATTGCCGGGTCGCGCAGACTTGGGCCCGGACAACGGTCCGGCTCAGCGCGCACAGGGAGGTCAGGGGTTTTGATCCATCGCACGCTCGCGCTCGTCGCAGCCGTATTGCTCACCGGGCTGGGCTGCGATGACGAGACCGGTCTACAAACCGGAGGCGCAGGAGCTCCGGCGCCTCCGACCCCACCGCCGCAGTTCTGGTCGCAATCCCCCGCCACCCCGCAGCAGTATGCGGCCGTCGCCGAGGCGACCCGGCAGATCGACGTCTGCGCGCTGATCCCCCGCGACACCCTCGATGACCTGGGCCTCGGCGATATCCAAAGCGTTACCGTCGGCCTGTACTCGTGCCGGGCCGCCCTCGGTGCCACGGGCAGGGCCGCCACTCTCACGTGGCATTCGACCCTGCTGCCCACACTCACCCCCCACCGCGGCCGCAGCGAACAACTGGGTGACGTGAGCACCCTGGTCGTCCCCGGCCGTGACGACGATCCCCGTGCCTGCGGCGCCACCGGACGCTTCCCGGCAGGCGCCGCGTTCTACCTCAGCGTCTCGGCGCCCGACCGTGATTCGTGCGTGGTCGCCGATAGTTTGCTGCCCGGTATGATCGACCGCTGGCGGCAGTCACCACCCCAGGGCACCTCACCCGATACCGCGCCCACGGTGCTGCTCGGCGCCGACCCGTGCGCGGTGCGCGCGAAACTGACCGGCACCGCCGATACCGACGAGCGCCGGTTGACCCAATGCCTGTTCCGGTACCGGGACGAAACCGTCACGGTGGTGTACGACTACCGCGTCCCCGATCAGGTACGAACCCGCAGCAGCGAGGAGAAGATCGACGACCGCGCCGTCTTCCGCTCCACCTCGCTCTACGACAGCAGCATCCCGATCTATGCGACGGTTGTCGGACCCGAATTACCCTCCGGCAGTACCGCTTACGTGTCGCGCGTGCCGGTGGTCGAGGTCACCTCGGCCACCGATGACGTCGCCCGCGAGGTGATGTCACGGGCGCTGACACTCTTTCCGCAGTGAGAGTTCCGCCGGCCCGCCCCTCGTCCGCGCGGGCCGCTCCGCGGCTACTGCGCCTGCGGCAGGAATTGATCGTCCAGGAGCCCCGCGTAATCGGGGAGCTGTGTTCCGGCGGCGATCGACCCCTGGGTCCCGGCCCAGGTACCGAGTTCGGTGAGCTTCCCGGCGAGATCTGGATCCAGTCGCAGCGTGAAGTCGAATTGCGACAGGACGTCCCCCAGCAGGGTGGGATCGAGCTGGGTCGCGGTGGCTACGGCGGCGACGGCGGTATCGGAGATCTGCTCGAGTTCGGCGCCCGCGTCGTCGAGTGCGGCGAAGAAGGAGGTGATGGCGGGGCTCTTCGCCGCGATCGCCGCCTGGGTGGCGAGGTAGAGACTGTGCTGGCTGTAGCCGCCGCCGGCGAGTTCGACGGCGTCGGCGCCCAGGGCCTCGACGACCTGCGCCTGATACGGCTGGAAGATCGATACGGCATCGACATTGCGCTGGGTGGCGGCGGTGACCGTCGCCGACGGGGAGACCTGCACCAGATTCGCCGCCACCGCGTGCTGTGCCAGCGTATCGGCCGCGAAGTAGGCGGCGCTCGTACCGAGCGGGGTACCGATCGACTTGCCCGCCAGGTCCTCGACGCGCTGGATACTCGCACTCCGGCGCGCGACTATCCGTGACCCCTCCCAGCGCGCGCCGTCGCCGACCACGCGCAACGACGGGGAGCGCGTCAGTACGGCCGAGGTCGGCACATCGGCGGCGGTGGCGATATCGACCTGGCCGGCGGAGACGGCCTGCAGCGCCTCGATACCGGACGGGAAATTCACGACCTGAACCTTCACGCCGTGCTTGTCGAAGTAGCCGCCGTCCACGGCGACGGGGATCTGCGCCCAGGACGGATCGACGACGAAACCGACGGTGAGGGTATCGGCATCGCCACCGGAGTCGCCGCAGGCGACGACGGACAGCGACAGTGCGACAGCCGTGAGGGTGGCGGCCAGCAGGCGCCCGAGACGGATCTTCACGATGATGCGGCTTTCTCTTTCAGTGACGGACCGACCGGGCATCGTGGTCGATGCCCAGTTCGTGGTGGAGTGCTCTGCGGATTTCGCTGTATCCGCGTTGTTCGGCGAGCGTGTCGGCGGGACGCGGCCGGGTGAGCGGATTGGTGAGCTGTTCGACGATGCGGCCGTCGCGCAGCACGCTGACCGTGTCGGCCAGCCGGATCGCCTCATCGATGTCGTGGGTGACGAAGACGACGGTGCGGTGCAGGCGGGTCCACAGATCGATGACGAGATCCTGCATTTTCAGCCGGGTGAGTGCGTCCAGCGCGGCGAACGGCTCGTCCATCAGCATCACGGCCGGCTCGCCCGCGAGCATCCGGGCGATACTGACCCGCTGCCGCATTCCGCCGGAGAGTTCATTGGGCCGGCGCCGGCCCACCTCGGGCGCGAGTTCGACGAGATCGAGAAGTTCGGGAATGCGGGCGCGGCGGCGGCGGACATCCACCGCGCCGGCCCGCAGCGCGAATTCGATATTGTCGGCCACGCTCATCCACGGGAAGAGGACATCGCGCTGAAAAGCCATGCCCCGGCGCGGCCCCGGCGCGGCAACGATTTCGCCGTTGTCGGTGACCGTGCCCGCCGTGGGGGCGATCAGCCCGGCCAGACAGTGCAGCAGAGTGGATTTCCCGCTGCCCGAGGCGCCGACGAGGACGGAGAAGGAGCCGTCCGGGATCGTCAAAGCCACCCGGTCCAGCGTGGGCGCCGGTTGACCGGGAAAGTGCACGACCAGGTCGTGGGTCTCGATCGTCATATCAGTGCTCCTCGGCGGCCCAGCGCGTCACCGGCGCGGTGACCGCGGCGATCGCGAGATCACATACGGCTCCGATGATTCCCAGGATGATCAGGCAGGCGATGAGCCGGTCCGCTTGGGAGAACAGCTGCGCCTGATAGATGCGGTAACCGATACCCGCGGTGGTACCGGTCATCTCGGCCACGACGATGAGAACGAACGCCATGGCCGCACCCACCCGTAGCCCGGAGGCGATATCGGGTGCCGCTTCGGGAAGTACGATCCTGGTCAGGATCTGTCCCCGGCCGGCTCCCAGGCAGCGTGCGGCCCGCAGATAGTCCACGGGTGTACTCGCCAGTCCCGCATGGCTGTTGATCCAAACCGGTACGAAGACGCCGAGCGCGATGACCAGCGTCTTACTGCTCTCTCCCAGACCGAACCAGAGAATCGCCAACGGAACCAGACCGATGGTCGGAATCGGCGACAGCAACCGCAGCACCGGTTGCAGCAGGTTACGGCCCACCGCCGTGGTCGCGGTGAGCACCGCGGCCACGATCCCGGCCGCCGCGCCGAGGAAGAATCCGGCGAACGCCCGCCGCAGACTGGCGGCGATATCCGCGGCCAGCAACCCGTCGGTCCACAGTGTCCGGGCGGCGGCCAGGATCTCGGGGACGCCGGGAAAGAGTTCGCGCGGAAACTCGCCGCTGGCCACGACCAGACTCCACACGATCGCGGCCACCCCGAGCCCGACGACCGCCCAGCCCAGCGCTCCGAACCGGTTGAGCCACAGGGGAACTCTTGACACGCCCCCGGCACGGCCCGCCGGGGCGGCCGGCGCCGCGTTGCCGGCGGCCGCCGGGATCGACCGGGTGGTCATATCTGCGCGCTTCCCCGGCCGGGCGCGCCGACGGCGCGGGCCGATATGTGCGGTGTACCGGCCGGAACCCATTCGACGGGCACCCACTGCGCCCGGTAGACCAGCGGGGTGCGGGTGAGCCGGTCGACGCCGGGGACCCGTGGCGTTTTCACCTCGGGTTCGCCCGCGACACCGTAACCCTCGTACGGGCTGTGGTACTCCCACACCACCTCACCGTCCGGGGTCACCTGGAACAGCCGCCCCTGCATACCCTCGGTGACGAGCGTATTTCCGCCCGGCAACCGCTGTGCGTTGCTGACGAACGAGCTGAAGAACGTCCACGACGGCAGGCCGGAATCCTCGGCCGTGTACTGCCAGACGATCTGCTCGGTCCGCGGATCGACCTCGAGGACCCGAGAACCCGCGTAGATGCCGATCGCGGCCGGTGGGTACCCCGCACCGCCCTGGTTGTCGAAGATCAGGATATTGCCGGCACCGGGTAGACCCGCGGCGATCATGTGTGGATTGTGCTGGCCCGAGATCTGATCCAGCGGCCGCGGCACCTTGTGGGCGTTGATCCGCTGGTGCTGGGCACCGGGGGTTTCGCCGAAATAGGGGCCGAGCTTCCAGACCACGGCGCCGGAGGCCTTGTCGATCAGCGCGACGATATTGGCCTTGCGGAAGCTGACCAGGACGTTGTCCGGATGGAAGACCGTGCCCGGGTCGGCGTCGTGCCACCGATTGGGACCCAGCGATTTCGCGCTGTTCATCTCGAGGTAGCCCCATGGGTCCTCGGGGTCCCGGGCCGCCGTCTCGCGCAGAGCTTTCCAACCGCGCTCGGAGAACCCGAACTCGTGCAGGTGATCACCGGCCAGCCACTGCCAGACGATTTCGCCGCGTTCGTCCACCTCGAACAGACCCTGGTCGCCGACGGTCGAGTCACCGAGATCGGGCACCACCCGCGGCACGGTGACCAGCAGCAGCCGGTTTCCGTTCGGCAGCAACTCCCAGTCGTGGTTCTGCCGAGCCGCACCCCCGGGGGCCTGGGTTCCCCATTCCCAGAGGCGGTCTCCGGACCAGTCGAGCTGGCCGACGGTGCCGTTGGCGTAGATCCCGCCGCGGGCGTCACCGCTGTCGGAGAGCTGGACTCCCACATCGCCGAGCCGGCCGCCGGTGAGTGCGGGGTCGAGCAGGCGCGGCGGCACACCGGCGAAGGGCCAGTCGTGCACGACGGTGCCGTTGAGGTCGATGAGCCGGGTGACCGAATCGGCGCCGGTGAAGAGAACATAACCGTCACGGACGTTCTCGGGGTCGCAGTAGGTCACGCCCGCCGGTCGTGTGTATGCCATGTCGTCCAGTTCACCTATCGCTCATTACGCCCGAGGGTCGTGCTGGTAACCGTTCTAATCGTTTAGCGTAGGAGGGCGGCGCAGGCGGGCACAGTGTAAGAATCCGAGTGAACGAAACCCTCCGGCACGACCGTGCGCGACAATGAGACTGGACCGATCGTGAGCCCAAAACGCCCTACTCTCACCGATGTCGCCAAGCGCGCCGGTACCTCCACCGCGGTGGTCAGCTATGTCATGAACGACGGACCCCGCCCGGTCTCCGACCGGCTCCGGGCCCGAGTCCTCGCCGCCGCGGACGAACTCGACTACCGGCCCGATCGCTTTGCCCGGGCACTGCGCCGGCCGCGGCGATGGCGGCAGATCGGACTACTGGTCCCGGATATGACGATGCCGCTGTACGGCGCGTTCGCCGGGCGGATCGAGATCGAGGCGCGGGCGCGCGACCATCTCACGATGATGGGCAATACCGGTTTCGACCCGGAACGCGAACTCGAATTCGCCGCGGCCTTCACAGATGTCGGGATCGACGGCCTCGTCGTCGTCGGCGCGGTCGACGCCCCCGGAACCGGCGAGATCTGCGGGCGAGCGCGGGTTCCCGTGGTCTGGGTGCACAACAGCCGCGGCGATACCGAGGTACCGGTTGTCGGCGGCGACCACGTCGGCGCAGGCCGGCTCGCCGCCGGCCATCTCGTCGACGTACACCGATGCGAGAAGCTCGTGTTCGTGGGCGGTTTCACCGCCGGGGAGGTGCGCCACGGTGACCGCGAAACCGTCGCGCAGCGATTCCAGGGCTTCGCCGCCGCTTCCGGCGGTCGCGGCGATGTCGTCCGCACCGACCTGACGGCCGGCAGCGCGTACACCGCGGTCGGCACCTACCTGCGCGGATGCCCGGAGCCCCCGCAGGGCATGGTGGTCGGAACCAGCGCCCAATCCGCCGCCGCGATGCGCGCGGTCACCGACGCCGGACTGCGCATACCGGAGGATGTACGGGTCGTCGGATTCGACGGCGCGACCGCCGACCACTTCGGGCAGATCACGCTCACCTCGGTGCGCCAGCCGGTCGACCTCATCACCCGTCGTGCGCTCGCCCGCCTGCTCGACCCACCGAACGGTGATCGTGACATCGAGGGATCCGACCCGATGGAGGTCTCCCTCGATGTCGGCGAATCCTGTGGCTGCGAGCTCTCGCCGGGAGGCCTCGGCGCCCCCTGAGGGCTGTACACCCGGAGCGGCACCGATCCGGCGGGACGACCCACGCCACCCCCGGCACCTACTCGGCGACCGTTTCCGGAGCCGCTGGTCTCCGGGGCCGGACCGGATCTCAGTGGTAGGACCGGGTGCGGGTGGGCATGACGCGCGGCGCGACAGCCGGCCGCACCGGCAGGTCAATATCCCGCGGCGGTGAGCCGGTAATCGGCTTCGAACAGCATCCACCCGCTCAGCTGTACCGAGAGATCGCGGCTCAGATTCGCCGCCGAAGCAGGGGGGAAGTCCGTGAGCCGGCGAAACGCCCCCGGCGGCTCGGGCACCGTCACCGCGCGGGTCCAGTCCGCGCCGAACAGTGGCAACCCGTCCGCCTCCGCCCGATGACCCCAGGCCGCCCGTGCGGACGCGTGCACGATGGCCGCGGCGGTGGTGTCGCCCAGGGACAGTGCGGCCATCGCGAGATATCGGGCGAGAATCCCCATGAACAGGCCGGTATCGGCCTCGGCGGCCGCGACGATCACCCCGGCGTCCGTGAGCCCGGCCTCGGCCGCGGCGACCAGCGCCGCCACCCGGCGGCGATGCCGGGCCTCGCCGGTGCGGACGGCCAGCTCGGTCTCCAGGCCGATGGCCACGCCCTGGCAGTAGGTGTGCACGGTCCGGTCCACAGGTCCACCGGGGTCGTGGACACCGTCGAAGATCAGGCCGCTGCGGGTGTCGCGCAACCGGGTGTGCAGGAAGTCGGCGAGTCGGCCGGCGTGGGCCGGCGAGCCCAGACGCACCAGCGCGATACCGGCCGGACCGTTCGTGGGGGCGTTGTAGTAGTCGGCACCGAAGCGCCACGGCAACGCACCGACGACCGGATTCCAGCCCTCGATCAGGGCAGCCCGCAGTTCCCCGACCGCGTCGCCGAACCGGATACCGAGCAGCCGGTCGGCCCGTTCCAGCGCCAGCGCCAGCCACGCCATATCGTCGTAGTATCCGTTGGTCCAGCCGGTGATATTGCGGGCGCGGATACCGCGCGCGAGGGAAGCGACCCGGTCGACGCGTTCGGGGGTGCGGGCACGATACGCGGCATCCACTGCACAGTCGAGCAGGTGAGCTTGCCACCAGTAGTGCCACCGGACGAGCGAGCGTTCCGGTAACGAAGCCGGCCAGGTGAGCGCGCCCAGCCGCGTACGCGGCAGTCCCCACAGGGTGCGCACGTGCCGCGCCACGATCGCCCGCTCGGCCAGATCCGCCCGTTGCCCGGCCGTTCGGGGGCCGGCGGACACGGTTCGGGTGATCGGCCCCGCCTGTATCGGCTGGGCGAATACGGTGAGTGCGATCCCGGCGCCGGCCGCACACAATACGCTGCGCCGGCTGATCCCGGTGTTCCGGCGATCCATCCGCCCGGACTCCCCTTGCTGACCAACGACCCTCGGAGCTGGAAAACCGTGCAGTGGAAGTCTAACCCGCCACGACCCCGCCGGCCGGGTTGGCGAGCAGTACGGCCAATCCGTCCAGGTGCCGCGCGAGGCCGTACTCGAAAAGTCCGTCCAGATCAGCGGTCGTCTCCTCCGGAGCCGCCGCGAGCAGGGGAAACCGGCCGGTGCCCAGCAGCTCGTGGGCGCGGGTACGCGCTGCCGCCCGCCAGCCGTCGAGCGTGACACCCGTGTTCTGCTCGGCCTCGGCCTCCTCCGCCATCGACAGCGCCGCGGTGAGGACGAGCGAATGCAGCGTGAGGGCTTCGCGCATCCGGACCTGCGCGGACAGCCCTGACCCATCGAGGGCACGGAGGATCCATTCGGTCTGCGCCATCGTGTTGAGTGCGAGCAGGGGGCGGGTGAACGAGACCACCCGGGGCAGCCAGAGATGCCGTCTGCACAACTGCCATTGCAGGCGGGCGATCTGTTCGAGGTCGGCGCGCCAGCCGAGCGCACCGGGCTCCGGAAGGTCGAGTTCCCCGAATGCCGCGTCGGCCATCTGGGTCAGTAATTCGTCTTTGTTCGCAACACAGCGGTACAGCGACATCGGGCCGACGCCGAGCTCGGCCGCCAGCCGTCGCATCGAGACCGCCTCGAGCCCCTCGGCATCGGCGATCGCGATGGCCGTGCGCAGTAGACGCTCACGATGCGGCTCCCCCCGGGCGGGCACCGGCCGCCGCGGCGCCCGGGTGATCACCGGACCGGCCACGGACGCCCCGGATGCGCTGACCACGGTGCCCGAACCGACTCTCGCCTCGACCAGGCCCTCCGCGCGCAGCAACGCTGTCACCTTGGTCGCGGTCGCGACCGCGACCCCCCACCGCCGGGCGATCTGCCTTACGGAGGGCACTCGGTCTCCGGGCCGGAGTTCACCACTTTCGATCCGGGTCCGAAGCTGCGCGGCGATCGCCCGATACGGCGGCCCCGGATGCTGCGCCTGTGCCGACATGATCCTCCCTTTTTCATGTGCCCTATCCGGGCCTCCCGCCAAGTGTACTAGTCCACCTGCCGACCGCACTAGTCCACTATTTCCCACCAAAACTGGTGCCAATCAATGCGTTACACCTATTCTTGCGCTATACAGATACGCCGTATTTGTACGCCGTAGCAGCAGTCATTCGCACGGTCGCCGTCCCCTCCCCTGCTTCCGGAGCCACCCGGCCGGGGCGCAACGGTGACCTCCACGGGAGAGGAGAAGAAGTGAGGGAGAACCGGAGCATTCTCATATCCGGGGCAGGGATCGCCGGGCCGGCCCTGGCGTTCTGGCTACACAGATACGGTTTCCACCCGACGGTGGTCGAACGCGCGCCCGCGCCCCGCAGCGGCGGCCACCCGGTGGATATCCGCGGTACCGCCCGGGAGGTGGCCGAGCGGATGGGCATCGTCGACCGGGTCCGGGCGGCGAACACCGGAGCGCGGGGCATGGCCTTCGTCGACGCGACGGGCAAGCGGGTGGCGACAATGGACACCGAGGTTTTCGGCGATTCGGGCGGTCCCGTGGCCGAGCTGTCGATCCTGCGGACCGATCTCGCCCGTATTCTCTACGACATCACCCGCGCCGACGTCGAATACATCTTCGGCGAGACGATCGGCGCCGTCGCACAGGACCGTACGGGTGTCCACACCGACTTCGAGAACGGCGCGTCCCGGCGCTTCGATCTGCTGGTCGGCGCGGACGGAGTGCACTCGAATATTCGGCAGCTGGCGTTCGGCCCGACCGAACGCTACCTGCGCGACCTCGGGTCCTATATATCGCTGTGCAACGCCACCACCGAGCGCGACCACGACGGCTGGCGGCTGATGTACACGGTGCCCGCGGGCAACGGCCGGCCCGGCCGGACCGCCGCCCTCTACCCGAAGCCCGAGCCCGGCACCGCCCTGGCCGGGTTCTTCCTCCGTTCGGCGCCACTGCGCTACCACCGCGACGATATCGACGAGCAGAAGCGGATCGTGGCCCGGGCCTTCGCGGGGGACGCGTGGGAGGTCCCCCGCATGCTCGCCGCCCTCCGGGATGCCACCGACTTCTACTTCGACAGAGTGGTCCAGATCGAGGTGGACACCTGGTCCCGGCAGCGGACGGTACTGCTCGGGGACGCCGCCTACTGCGCGTCGCCGATGTCCGGGATCGGCACCAGCCTCGCCCTCGTCGGCGCCTACATCCTGGCGGGCGAGCTCGCCGCGGCCGACGGCAACCACACGATCGCCTACCCCACCTACGAGGCGAAGATGCGCCGGTTCGTGGACCGCGCCCAGGAATTCGCACGCAACGCCGGCGACGGCGGCCTCATGCCGGACTCGCGGCTTCAGCTCTGGCTGCGCAATCAGGCGATCCGCACCCTCCGGTATCTGCCGAGACGCTTCGTCGGCCGCGGCATGGAGAAGGTGGCCCACACGGTCGAACTCGACGACTACCGCACCCCCGCCCATCACTGAGACACCCGGTACGAAGGAGAGAGAACATGCAAGCGAGCACATTCCTGTGGTTCGACGGACACGCGGAGGAGGCCGCCGAGCTCTACACCCACGTGGTCGCCGATTCAGCGATCCTGGACCGGCGACGGGACGCGGACGGCCGCGTCGTCACCGTCACCTTCGAGCTCGGCGGACAACGCTGTATAGCCCACAACGGCGGACCACAGTTCACCTTCGGCGGTGGGCTCTCGCTGTACCTCGAATGCGGCAGCCAGGAGGAAGTCGATACCGCGTGGGCGGCGCTCACCGCGGGCGGTGAGGAGGGTCCGGGTGGTTCGCTGACCGATCGCTTCGGGGTCGCCTGGCAGGTCGTCCCGACCGCACTCGCGGAACTGCTGGCGGACGCCGAGCCGGCCGCGGCCGACCGTATCCTCACCGCGGTACACGCCATGACCCGGATCGATATCCAGGGTCTGATCGAGGCACGCGACCGATGAGTGCCCGGCCCGAGTCCTCGGATGCCCGCGTCACCGGTCGCCGTGATCACCGGCGCGGTAACCCCTGGCGCCGAAGGTGATCCAGCTCGGCATACCGGCACGACGACTGCCGAGCCGGTGAGCGTCGCGGCGCGCGCAGGCGTGACAGCGACCCAGCCCGTAACACCGACCGCGGTGGCCGAGCCGCGGGTTCACGGCTCGGGTTCGCCCGGGAGGAACTCGGCCGAAGGGGCCTCGGCGCGCAGGGCGGCCAGTGCGAGCCGAGCATAACGACGCCAGATATCGGGATCCCGGATATCGAGATCGATCAGGGCGCGCGCCGCACCGGAGACGAGGACCTGGATATCCATTCCGGTGGCGTCCGCGCGCAGGCTGCCCTGCGCGCGCCCGAGCGCCAGCATCTCCTCCAGATGCTGTTCCAATCGGTCGTCGCCGAACCCTTCGACCCCGCTGAGCACCTCGATCATCAGCCGGTCCTCGGCCAGCCGGGTGGTGACCTGTTCCAGCAGCGCCTCGAGCGCGCGGTAGGCGTCGGTGCGCGCCGCCTCGGCGGCGTCGGTGGCGAGCTGGTGGAACCAGTCGAGGTGCATCCGCGCCAGCGCGCGCACCAGGTCGGACTTGGTCGGGTAACTGCGGTAGACGGTGGCCTTGCCCACGCCGGCGCGCGCGGCCACCTGCGGGATGGTGGCCCCGATGCCGTATTCGGTGAACACTTCGATCGCCGCCGCCAGCACGCGCTCGTGATTTTGCCGGGCGTCGGCCCGGCGCCCGGCCCAGCTCTCGGCGTCGTCGGTGTGCGTCGCGTCCCGCTCGGAAGTCGGCATGGTTGTCATCGTGCCGCCTGCGCGGCCGCCGGATGCAACGGGTCGTACTGAGACCCACGTCTCATCACGGGGGCCGAGGTGAGTTGCTCCACATCTGCCTCCCTGAAGTGGACCCTCGGGTCCGGTTGCTCCTACCCTGGAGCATAACCGGACCACATGGTCCACATAATCATATGGAGGAGCACGCATGGCGTGGCAGTTGTTCCGGCTCGGCCGGTGGTCGTTCGTCCACCGCAGGGTGGTGGCGGCCGTCTGGGTGGCGCTGCTGGCCGTCCTGGCGGTCGGGGCGGCGACATTGTCGGGGAAGACGAGCGAGAAGTTCGAGCTGCCCGGTATCGAATCCACGCAGGCATTCGAACTGATCGAGGAACGCAGTCCGCAGGCGAAGCCCGACGGCGCGACCGCGCGCGTGGTGTTCGAAGCGCCCCCGGGCCGTACGCTGACCGAACCCGGTTACAGCTCGGCGATCACCACGGCGCTGCGTGGGCTGACCACCGAGAATGTGCAATCGGTGACCGATCCGGTCACCGGGGGCACCATCTCCGAGGACGGCCGGGTCGGCTACGCCGCGGTCGGCTACAGCAAGACATCCAACGAACTCCTCGATTCCGACCGGACCGCACTGGAGAACGCCGCGCACGCCGCGCAGGACGCGGGGCTGCGCGTCGCCGTCGGTGGTGACGCGCTCACCGAATTCGAAATGCCTCTGGCCGAGGTGATCGGCGTCGCGGTCGCGCTGGTGGTGCTGGCGATCACCTTCGGATCGCTGGTGGCCGCGGGCATGCCGCTGCTGACCGCGCTGGTCGGGGTGGGGATCGGGATGCTCGCCATCACCACGCTCACCGGATTCGTCGAGCTCAGCTCGGTGACCCCGGCCCTGGGCACCATGCTGGGACTGGCGGTCGGCATCGACTACGCGCTGTTCATCATGTCCCGGTACCAGAGCGAGGTCCGCGCGGGCCGCTCACCGGAGGAGGCCGCCGGTCGGGCGGTCGGTACCGCGGGCTCCGCGGTGGTCTTCGCCGGGCTGACCGTCGTCATCGCCCTGGCCGGCCTGGCCGTGTGCAATATCGGGTTCCTCACCCAGATGGGCCTGGGCGGCGCGTTCACCGTCGCGATCGCCGTGCTCATCTCGCTCACTCTGCTCCCGGCCATCCTGGGCTTCGCCGGTGACAAGGTCATGCGCGGACGCCCGCGCTACCTGGCGAAGGAAGCCGGCGGTGCGGAGTTCCGCACCCACGGCCGCCGCTGGGTGGAGGGGATCTCCCGGCGTAAATGGCCCGCGCTGGCCGGCGGTATCGCCCTCGCCGCCGTGGCCGCCCTCCCGATGGCGTCCATGCAGCTGGCGCTGCCCGACGACTCCAGCAAACCCGCCGGCAGCGACGCCCGGGTGGCCTACGACTTGATCGCCGATAACTTCGGCGCCGGCGCCAACGGCCCGCTCGTCGTGGTCGTCGACACCGCGAACGCCCCCGACCCGGTCGCGGCCGTGCAGACGGCCACCGACCACCTGCAGGCACTGGCCGCGCGGGCCGGCTCGGATATCGCCACCGTCGTCCCGGCGGTCACCAGCGCCGCCCCGCAGGCCCAGCAGGCCTTCACTCAGCAACTCGCGACGGTCCGGTTCGCCACCCTCACCGTGATTCCCGGCTCCGGTCCCTCGGATCAGGCCACCAAGGATCTCGTCGCCGAGATCCGGGCCGCCGTCGCCGATCTGCCCGCCGAGACCGGCGCCCGCGCACTGGTCACCGGCCAGACCGCGGTCGGGGTCGATATCGCCAACAAACTGACCCAGGTGTTTCCGATCTACCTCGCCGTGGTGGCGGGGCTGGCGATCTTCCTGCTGATCGCGGTGTTCCGCTCGATCTGGGTGCCGATCAAGGCGGCGCTGGGCTTCCTGCTCTCGGTCGGCGTCTCGCTCGGCGCCACTGTCGCGGTCTTCCAATGGGGCTGGCTGAACCAGCTGATCGGCCTCGACAGCACCGGCCCGGTGCTGTTCATCCTGCCGATCCTGCTGACCGGCATCCTGTTCGGTCTCGCCATGGACTACGAGGTCTTCCTGGTCAGCCGGATGCGCGAGGCCTACGTCCACGGAGCCCCGGCCCGCCGCGCCGTGCTCGAGGGGTTCACCCACAGCGCCCGCGTGGTGGTCGCCGCCGCGATCATCATGGTCGGCGTATTCGCCGGGTTCGCGCTCACCGACGATGTCATCCTCAAGACCATCGGTTTCGCGCTCGCGGTCGGCGTGCTCGCCGATGCCTTCCTGGTCCGCATGCTCATCGTCCCCGCGTTCATGTCGATCGTGGGCGAGCGGATCTGGTGGATGCCGAAGTGGCTGGCGCCGCTCGTGCCCGCCTTCGATATCGAGGGCGAGAAGCTCACCGAACGGCTCGACGGCGCCTCCGGTGAGCCCACCGACGAACGGGTCCTGACCGCGCACTGATCCGGCATCCATTGCCGCATCGGCCTGCTCACCACGGTGTTCCGGTGCTGCCGCGGTCGCCTTCGACGAGGCGACCGCGGTCCGGGCACCTGTCGAACCCAGTGGGCGGCGGCGCCCGCAGCCCCGCCCCCTGTCCCCGATTCACCGGGTGGAGCACCGCGATTCGGCTTGACCTGGAGTCCACTCCAACTTCTAGCCTGTGGTCATGCGATTCGCGTTCAAGACCTCACCGCAGGACACCACCTGGGCCGATATGCTGGCCGTTTGGCGGGCCGCCGACGATATCGAGATCTACGAATCCGGATGGACCTTCGACCACTTCTATCCGATCTTCTCCGATTCCACCGGGCCGTGCCTGGAGGGCTGGACCACGCTGACCGCACTGGCTCAGGCCACCGAACGCCTGCGGCTCGGCACCATGGTGACCGGTGTGCACTACCGGCATCCCGCGGTGCTGGCCAATATGGCCGCCTCGCTCGACATCATCTCCGGCGGTCGTCTCGAACTCGGGATCGGCGCCGGCTGGAACGAGGAGGAGTCCGGCGCCTACGGCATCCCGCTGGGCACCATCACCCAGCGCATGGACCGGTTCGAGGAGGCCTGCCAGGTACTGATCGGACTGCTGAGCCGGGAGACGACCGATTTCGATGGCAGGTTCTATCGGCTGACCGGCGCCCGCAACGAGCCCAAAGGCCCGCAGCGCCCGCATCCACCGATCTGTATCGGCGGCAATGGCGAGAAGCGCACGCTCCGGATCACCGCCCGCTACGCCCAGCACTGGAACTTCGTCAACGGCACCACCGAGGAATTCGCGCGCAAACGCGATGTCCTGGCGGCGCACTGCGCCGATATCGGCCGCGATCCGAAGGAGATCCTGCTCTCGGCGCAGCGACGGCTCGATCCCGGCCTCGGTTACGGAGAGCTGATCGAGTGGGCGGCCGCGCTGGGTGCCGAGGGCCTCGATCTCGCGATCGTCTACCTGCCGCCACCGCACGATCCGGCGGTGCTGGAGCCGCTGGCCGAGGCCATCCGGGATTCCGGGCTCGCGTCGTGAACCGGGCACGGACGGCTCGCCCCCGCATCTGCTGAACAGCTGTGCGCCGTGGGGCGAGTCCGCGGAGGGATCGAAGGGTGCGCCGGCCGAGGGCGCGAGCGGGTGTCCGGCGACAGCCGACGCCGCCGAACGGTCAAGCGGCGGAACGGCGGAGCGACGGCCCGCCGACGGCACGGCACCGGCCGGGTCGCAGTCGGCGATCGAATCGCCCGGCGCGACCCGGGCGCGTACGCGCTCAGGTGGTGCGGACGATGACCTGCTCGGCGAACCGGGACAGGTTGGCGATCTTGGTGTCCAGGCTCTCCGCGTCCTGCTCGCGGGTGTAGGGATTACGGAATCCGACGATCACATCGGTGACCCCCTTGTCCTCCAGACGTTTCACGCCGTCCACGGTGAAACCGTCCAGCGAGATGACGTGCACCTCGAAATCGTCGCGCGTGCCGTATTCCGCGCGCAACGCGTCGAGTTCGGTGAGCAGCCGGTCCAGTTCCGCCGGATCGCCGCCGGCGTGCATCCAGCCGTCACCGTGCCGGGCGGCCCGGCGCAGCGCGGGACGGCTGTGCCCGCCGATGAGCAGCGGAATCGGTTCGGTGGGTACCGGCGCGATCTTGATCGGCGGCAGATCGTAGAACTCGCCGTGGAATTCGAAATACCCGCCGGCGGTGAGACCGCGGACGATCTCGAGACATTCGTCCATCCGCTTGCCCCGCTTGTCGAACGGCACGTCGAAGATCTCGAAATCGTCGGGCCACGGGCTGATCCCGACACCCAGTCCGAGCCGGTTGCCGCTCAGCGCCGCCACCGACGCCGCCTGCTTGGCCACCAGCACCGGGGGGCGGATCGGCAGCTTGAGGACGAACGGTGTGAACCGCAGGGTGGTGGTGGCCGCGGCCAGCGCGGCGGCGAGTACGAAGGTCTCGACGAAGGGCTTGTCCTCCAGGAACTCCCGGCTGCCGTCCGGGGTGTAGGGATAGGTGGCATCGGAGTCGCGTGGATAGGCAATGCTGTCGGCCAGCACCATCGAGGTGTACCCGGCCGCCTCGGCGGCCTGCGCCAAGGGGATGTAGTAGGACGGGTCGGTCATCGTCTCGGCGTAGGTGAACCGCATAATCGGCCTTTCTGCTGATCGGTCGGGTGAAGTAGAACACGTGCTAGTTTTTCGCGATGGCAAAACTGATCATCGCGCTGCACGGCACCGCCCTCGATGCCCGGCTCGCCGCGCCGGAACTTCGGAACGCCCTGGCCACCGCGGGGGCGACCGCCGTCGCGCTGAACCTCGACGACGCCGACGTGGCACCCGCGATGATGCGCTTCGGCCCCGCCGCGCCGATCACCGCGCTGGTCTCGGTGTGGACCGACGGCGACCCCGCCGCCGCCATCGACGCGGTGGCCGAGGCGGCGGAGGAACCCGCACCGCACGCCTACCGGGTGCGCGAGCACATACGCCTGGACCCGCTGCCGGTACCCGACGGCACGCGCAGCGACGCACTCGCCAACATCGCACTGCTCCGTCGGCCCGAGTCGATGCCCCGGGCGGAATACCTGCGGTACTGGCTGGTCCACCACACCCCGATCGCAATCCGCACCCAGAACACCGTGGCCTACATCCAGAACGTCGTCGAGGAATCGTTCACCCCGTCGGCACCGGAGATCGCGGCCGTCGTCGAGGAACATTTCCCTATGGCGGCGATGACCGACCCGCACGCGTTCTACGGCAGTGGTGGTGACAGGACCGAACTCGACCGCCGGATCACCGAACTGATGGACAGCGTCGCCCGCTTCGGCGCGGACACCGGGCTGGATCTGGTGCCCACCAGCCGTTACCACTGGAACCTCTGAGAACACGGCTCCGCGGCGGCCGCAGCCACTCCGGCCTGCTGGGCCAGGTCGTTGGCGCTCAGCGTGCGGACGCCACCGAGGAGCACCGCTTCCACAGCCTCGGCGAAGGCCTGGGCGCCGGCCGGTGCGCGACCGTCGGCCATATGTCCCCCTCGATGACGAGTTGCCCGTCTTGACGGCAGTGCGCCAGGGAACGAACGCGTCTCAGGGGCGAGCCTGCGACGTGTTGCCCGCGAGGGCCTCGACGACCTTTCGCGCCGTGGCCTTGGCCGAGCCCGGGTTCTGGCCGGTGACGAGGTTGCCGTCGACGACGGCGTAGGAGACGAACGGCAGCTTCGCCTTCTCGTAGAGCGCGCCGCGCTCCTTCGCGCGCTCCTCGGCGTTGTAGGGCACCAGCTTGTCGACGCGGGCGAGCACCTCCTCCTGCCAGGCGAAGCCGGTCATGTGCTTGCCCGCGATGAGGTAGGAGCCGTCGGAGAGCCGGGTGTTGAGCAGCCCGCAGTAGCCGTGGCAGACCGAGGACACGACGCCACCGCGCTCGTAGAGCTCGCGGGTGATGCGCTGCAGGCCTTCGGAGTCGGGGAAGTCGTACATCACGGCGTGGCCGCCGGTGAAGTAGATGGCGTCGAAGTCGGCGGAGTCGATCTCCTCGGGGCTCTTCGTGGTCGCGAGGAGCTCCATCTTCGCGGGGTCGGCGCGCCAGGCCTTGGCGGTCTTGTCGTTGTTCGGGAACTTCAGCGCCCGCGGCTCGAGCGGCGAGGGGCCGCCTGCCGGGCTGACCAGGGTCTGCTCGAAGCCCGCCTCGTCGAACACGTGCCAGGCGTGCGTGAGCTCGGAGAGCCACAGCCCAGTTGCGTGGGACGGGTCGTCGTAGTGGCCGACGTTGGTGACTACGTGGAGGACACGCTTGGTCATGGCTGATCTTCCTTCATGCTGGGGCGATATGGGCATCCTCAGCTCCGGTCCCGGACGGAGGTCGGCACTGGCATATGCAGTGCCAGCTGGCCTTCGGTGGTGACGTCGAGCTGGATCGTCCGGATCGGTTTCACGACACGCGTCAGGAGCCGGCCGACGCCATCGCGAGGAAAGCACTGCGCACCCGCTCGGCGACTTCCTCGCCCGACGCCGCCTGCAGCTTGCCGTCGAGGTACAGGCAGGCCAGCCCATGAGCGAGCCCCCAGCCGGCCGACGCCAGGGCGGAGGCGTCCACCTCAGGCAAGACCTGGTCGAGCGCGTCGGCCAGCAGCTCGTGCAGGACGTCAGCGGCCTCGACCCGCTCGTCATCCGCATCGTCGCACGGCTTGCCGAACATCAGGCGGAAGAGAGCCGGGCGCCGCAGCGCGAAGGCGACGTAGGCGACCGCGAACTCGGCCAGGTCCGGGAGCGAGGCGGGGGGGTTGCGCCCCTCGCCCAGATCCGCCAGCAGGTCCCGGAAGCCCTCGACGGCCAGTGCCGACTCCAGTGCGTCGCGGTCCTTGAAGTGGCGGTACGGCGCCGTCGGCGACACGCCGGCCCTGCGCGCAATGGCGCGGAGCGAGAAGGGCTCGCCGGCCTCGAGCATCTCCATCGCGGTCGACAGCAGTGCCGCCCGCAGGTCGCCGTGATGGTAGCCACCCTTCTCCGATGTTGACATTGCTCACTTCGCCCTTCTACGCTTTGTTAGCACCGTAAACATAGCGCACGTCCGGAGGAACCCGAGACCCGATGTCCCCACGCACGAACCCGCGCCCCTTCGACGTCGTGCTCGAGAACCTGCTGCCCTGAAAGGGCGACGCCGGAATCTTCGGTGACACGCTGGCACTACACCAGCAACCAAGTACCCCCAGGTTCGACCAACGACCACATCGACTGGGTCCGCACCCCGGCCACGGTGGTCGACCGCATCGTCATTCGGTGGCACGATGCTGCTCGCAACCGAGCTGACGTCGACACCGCCCCATCACCTCGAGGAGACCGAATGCAGACCGTCCTCGGCGCCGGCGGACCGATCGCCGATGAGCTCGTGAACGAGCTCCACCGCAACCACACCGCCGACATTCGCCTCGTCAGCCGCAAGCCGTCGCAGGTCGACGACACCGATGAGCTCGTGGCCGCAGACCTCACCAATGCCGAGGCCACCAGCCGTGCTGTCGCGGGCAGCCAGATCGCCTACCTCACCGTCGGCCTGCCCCTGGACTCTGAGCTGTGGGAGCGTCAGTTCCCCGTCATCATGCGCAACGTCATCGACGCCTGCGCCCAACACGGGACGAAGCTTGTCTTCTTCGACAACACCTACATGTATCCCGGCACGTCGGCGCCCCAGACCGAGTTGACAGCATTCGCACCGGCCGGTCGCAAGGGACGTGTCCGTGGCGAGCTCGCCACCATGCTGCTCGAGGCCATGCGGGCCGGCCGGGTACAGGGCCTCATCGGCCGCGCCCCCGAGTTCTACGGGCCCGGCTCGACCAAGAGCTACACGAATTCATTGGTGTTCGAACGGATCAGGGCGGGCAAGCGGCCGTTCGTCCCGGTCAACGCCCAGGCCGAGCGCTCCCTGATCTGGACCCCCGACGCGAGCCGGGCGCTGGCCCTGCTCGGCAACACCGCGGATGCCTACGGCCAGACGTGGCACCTACCGGTCGACCCGAATCGGCAGTCCTACGCCCAGCTCATCGAGATCGCCGGCGAGGTCACCGGCCGCAAGATCGGCTATACGGTGCTGCCGATGCTCGCTTTCCGCCTCGGGCGCCGCTTCGTCGAGCCGCTCGACGAGATGTACGAGCTGCTCGACCGCTACCGCGACGACAACATCTTCGAGAGCTCGAAGTTCGCGGCCCGCTTTCCCGACTTCCAGGTCACCACCTATCGGGAGGGAGTGGAGCGGATCCTCGCGGACTGACAGAGAGGATGTAGGTGAGCGCCTCCGGCCCGGGTTTGACCCACCGACTGACTGACTCAGGGTCCTCAACCGGATTTGTCGGCCCGGGCAGGAGGCGCTCACGTGCACTCCACCAGGTGCGGCGTTGTGACTTCATAGGAGCCTGGCCAGAGGCCCCATCTCTGTCTTGTCCGCGTGCCCGGCTGGTGCGTGCCGCCCTGCCCACGGTCACGAGCAACAGGACGACGATGCCCTCCATTACACACGAACATGCCATGTCCAGCGAGGTCGCCGGCGGCGTCGATACCCACCGGGACACCCACACCGCGGCGGTGCTCGACACCGTCGGCCGGGTATTGGGGACAGCCGTCTTCACCGCCGACGCTGCGGGCTACGGCGCGCTGCTGGATTGGATGCGCGGATTCGGCCACCTGATCCGGGTCGGAGTGGAAGGTACCGGCGCCTACGGTGCGGGATTGACCCGCGTGCTACACGAGCACAACATTCCGGTGGTCGAAGTCGATCGCCCCGACCGCAAGATCCGCCGCTTCCAAGGCAAGTCCGATCCGATCGACGCCATCCAGGCCGCACGCACAGCCCTGTCCGAAAACCGCACCGGCACACCGAAACAACGTGACGGCCGCATCGAAGCACTGCGCAACCTGCGCATCGCTCGCCGGTCGGCGGTCGACCAACGCGCCGATGCCCAACGCCGTATCAAGACCCTGATCGTCACCGCATCCGAGGAGTTGCGCCGGCAGCTGCGTGGGCTGCCGGTGAGCAAGCTGATCGCCACCTGCGCGGGATTCGACCCCGACCATACCGACGCCGCCTCCCCGCTCACCGCCACCATGATCGCGTTGCGCTGCCTGGCGCGACGTCATCAGCAGCTGTCGGCCGAGATCACCGAACTCGACGAACTGCTTGCTCCGCTGGTGGCAGCCATCAGCCCTGACCTGGTCGCGGCCAACGGCGTCGGCACCGACACCGCCGGTCAGTTGCTGGTCACCGCCGGAGAGAATCACCACCGAATCCGCTCGGAGGCCGCGTTCGCGATGCTCTGCGGGGTCGCCCCGATCCCCGCGTCCTCCGGCAAGACCAACCGGCACCGACTCAACCGCGGCGGTGACCGCCACGCAAACGCTGCGCTCTACCGCGTCGTGCTCTGCCGCCTGCGCTGGGACCCCCGCACCCGCGCCTACGTCGAGCGGCGCACCAAGGAGAGCATGTCCAAAAAAGAAATCATCCGCTGCCTCAAACGCTACGCCGCCCGCGAGCTCTACCAGCTCATCACTACCGACAACCCCAAACCTGCTCCTTGACATCCATAGGAGCATCCGCCCGACTGGTCATCCTGCTGACTGCTGACTGCTGACGCGTGCCGCGATGCCGAACCGGTTCCGGTACTCCGACGGCGTGGCTCCCGTCGCGCGCTGAAAAAGCCGCCGAAAGTTCGACACGTCGAGGTAGCCGACGCTACGCGAGATCCGAGCGACCGCTCGTTGGTGAGCGCCAGGGACGCGCGGGCCTTCGCGATGCACGCCGCCTGGATGTACTCCGTCGCCGTCAGGCCCGTGGCCTACTGGCAGGTGCACGATCTCCGACCGGCCACGATGCAATGCGTGAGGCCCCGGAGGCCGTCGCCGGACTACTCACCTGAGTAGTCCGGAGGGAGGCGATGATCTCGTACAGCCGCTGTGCGGACCGCGCGGCGGACGGCCGCGTGTGTCCGGGGCCGGTCGGCGAACCCGTCCGGCTCAGCGAATCGTGCCCACCCCCGCGATCAGCGGCAGATCGAGAGGCGTGACCCAGCCGGGCGGCAGTTCGTTGACGGCCGGGACGGCGTTGAGGGCGCGCATACCGGTGGCCAGGCAGCCCGCGATCGCCGGGGTGCGGCCCGAACCGTCGGTGAAACGGAACGAGGTCTCCTGCGAAATCGACGGGCTGCCGACGATATCCACGCGGTAGACGTCGTCGCGGGTGCCCGACGGCCAGTCCGGCGCGGCATCGTGACCGATCCGGTTGACGTGTTCGAGGATGATCACCTCGCGGCCGCGGTGGATACCGTTGACGGTGAACCGGATGGCCGCGACCGTGCCCGCCCGGACGGTGCCCTTCGCCGACGGGCGGTCCACGGGGGTGACCCACTTGTCCCACGTCGTGGTGATGTTGTCCAACTGTATCCCCGCGGCGTCGGCGATCATCGGCACGGTCGGGCCCCACGCCATGATCAGCAGATCGGGATGTTCCAGCAAGGCGGTGAATTCCGGTGGTCTGCCGATGCCCATCTCGAATTCATAGTCGCCCTCGTAATCGGTGTAGTCCAGCAACTCCGAGGCCCGCACCGACCGCACCTCACCGCACAGGCCCATCAGGGTCATCGGGAACAGGTCGTTGGCGAACCCCGGATCGATACCCGTGGTGAAACAGGAGGCCCCGCCGGCCAGGCAGGCTTCGATGATCGGATCCCGCCAGGCGCGGGGGGTCTTGTCCATCGCCGGCCACACCCAGGGCGTCATGGCGGTGGAGCACACATCGATGCCGGCGCGCAGGAATGCTTCGATCACCCGGATATTCTCGTCGGCGAACTGGGCGGTGGGGCCGTAGTGCACCACCGCGTCGGGTCGCAGGGAGATCAATTCGTCGATCGAATCCGTCGCCACCGTCCCGGTTTCCGGGGCGCCGCACAGGTCGCCGGCGTCGAGTCCGACCTTCGCCGGGTTGCTCACGCCGACCCCGGCCAGCTCGAATCGCGGGTGGCGCAGGATCTCGGCCAGCACCATCGATCCGACGGTGCCGGTCCCCCACAGCACGATCCGCTTCTTGTCCTCGGTCACGGTTGCTCCTCACCCGGTCAACGATGGAATTCGCCGCAGTCCACGGTCAGCATCTGCCCGGTGACCGCGCTGGCCAGATCGCTGGCCAGGAACAGCGCCGCCCGGGCGACTTCTTCCGGCCCGGCGAGGCGCAACAGGTCCGTGGGCGCGGCCTTCTCGCGGTAGATATCGTCGTGGGTCACTCCGGCCTGAGTGGCCAGCCAGTCGAAGTACGCCTTGTTGATGTCCTCGTACACGTACGAGGGTGCGACGCTGTTGACCCTGATACCGCGCGGACCCAGTTCCGTCGCGAGCGAGGAGGCGAGATGTGCCAGTGCGCCTTTCGACAGTTTGTACCCGGAGTACTCGGGTTGCGAACTGTAGGACACGCACGAGTTGAGCATGATGATCGAGCCCCGGGTGGCCTCCAGTGCGTCCGCGAACAGCGCCGACAGACGCAGCGGCGCGAAGACGTTCGTCTCGTTGGCGGCGCGCAGCGCGGCGAGATCGATCCCGGTGATCGGGTCCATGGGTGGTATGGCGAAGGCATTGTTGATCAGGCAGTCGACCCGGCCGAATTCTGCCTGTACCCGTTCGGCCAGGCCGGCCCGCTGTTCCTCGTCGGTGATATCGGCGGGGACTGTCAGCACCGTCGTGCCGTCCGTCCGGATCTTCCCGGCCAGCCGCTCGAGCTTGCGTTCGGTTCGGCTCACCAGGACGAGGTGGGCGCCCATGGCGGCGGCCTCGACGGCGAGCGCGGTGCCGAGGCCCGGACCGACGCCGGAGATCACCACGACTCTGTCCTGTAGCAGGGGTACCGGCCGATAGGCCCGATCGGCAGTGGCGGTGGCGGGGTCGGCGGACACGCCTGCTCCTCCCAGTACACAGCGGTTACACCGTGTAACGACTTTGTTGTGACAGACTGTAACGACTCCCGCTCCCGTGAACAAGGACCGATTCTGTGACCGCACGCCATCGTCTGGGCCCGCACCGCGACCCCGCCGTGGACCGGGCGGTACTCGAAGCCGCCCGCGATCTGTTGATCGAGCGGGGTTACACCGCGACCTCCATCGACGCGATCGCCACCCGGGCGGGCGTCAGCCGGCCGGCGATCTACCGGCGCTGGCCGTCCAAGGCGCACCTGATCGCCAAGGCCGTCTTCCCGGATGTCGGCACGGCGGAGGTCGCCCCCGATCTGGTCACCGAGGTGCGCAAGGTCATCCGGGGGACGATCCAGTTGTTCGGCTCGGCCGAAGCCCGCGCGGCCATGCCCGGACTCATGTCCGATATGCGCGCGGATCCGAACCTGTACGAAAAACTCTCGGCTCGGCTGGATACGCCCACCCGGCAGGAACTATCGGACTATCTGGCAGCGGGCCGCACCGCCGCCGGACCCATGGCGGATGCGAACACCCTGCTGGACACCATCGCGGGCGCGGCCCTGTTCGCCATGTGTATCCGCGATATCGACGATCTGGACGGTTTCGCCGCGTCGCTGGAAGATCTGCTGCTCCACGGGGTCGCCGGACGGCGCGACGACGCCGCCCGGTCCGGCGATCACGGTGACGCGGCGGGCTAGAGGGCCCGCGACGTCCTGTCGGTCCGCGGCTCGCGAACCGACACACCCGGCCGCCACAGGACACCGCCCGGCGCGGAATTCGCCGGTGTGACAGGATCGTTCGGTTCGTGACGCCGTACCGAGAAGGGCCCTGGATTGGATTTGCGTTTCGGAGCCGACACAGTGCACCGGGTCCGGCGCGCCGTGCTGGCGCTAGCGGTCGGTGCCGGAGTCCTCGGTGCGCCGGCACCGGCCGTGGCCGACGACGGTATCGACCCCTATCTCGACCGCCCCGCCGAATCGGCGGACACCCCCTCGCTGCACTGGTCGGACTGCCAGGACGGGTTCCAGTGCGCGACAGCCCAGGTACCGCTCGACTACAACCGGCCGCGGGACGACCGGATCGATTTGGCGGTCGTCAAACTGCCCGCCACCGATCCGGACCACCGCATCGGCACCCTGTTCGTGCACTTCGGCGGTCCCGGGGCGTCCGGGGTCGACCGGCTGCGTGAACGAGGCCGGTGGCCGTGGCTGTTCTCCGAGGAATTGCGGGCCCGATTCGACGTGGTCTCCTGGGACAGCCGCGCGGTGTCGCGGAGCGCCCCGGTGCACTGCTTTCCGACGGAGGACGAACAGAGGGCCTTCCTCGCCGCCATGCCGACGATGCCGGCCACCCCGGCCGAGGAGCCGCCGTTCTACGACTGGTCCGCCCGGTTCGCCGAACGCTGCGCGCAGCAGGCCGGTCCGATCCTGGACCACGCGTCGACCGCCGACACCGCACGCGATCTCGAACTGTTGCGCCGCGCGGTCGGCGACCCTCTGCTCACCTATCACGGCATCTCCTACGGCACCCAGGTCGGCGCCGTGTACGCGAATATGTTCCCCGGCCGGGTGCGGGCCATGGTGTTCGACGGATCGCTGGACTTCGAGGGCAACGTCAACGGTCACGACGGGCAGGGCGCCCAGGTGCCGCTGGACACCCGGCAGAACGTGGCCGATGCCATCTCCGCCACCTTCGACGCTTTCCTGCGCCAGTGCACGGAGGCCGGTCCGCGGTGCGCGTTCTCCGCCGGCGACCCGAAACTGAAATGGATCGCACTCATCGAACGGGCCCGGCTGGCCCCCATCGAGTCGGACGGCCGCGCGTGGACGTATTCGACGATCGTCAATGCGGCCGCCGGCCTGTCGCAGCCGTCCACCTTCCCCGACCTGGCCGCACTGCTGCAGCGGTTGTTCGACGCGGGCACCGCCCTTCCGGGCCTGCTGCCGGCCAGTGCGTCGTCCATGGGCAATCGCACCGAGGCCTATCACGCGATCCAGTGCACCGACAGCACCGTGCCGACCGATCCCGGCGTCTACAGTCGCGCCGCGGTATCGGAGGACCAGCGGGTGCCGTACTTCGGACGAGTCGCCGTATTCAGCAGTATCACCTGCGCGTTCTGGCACGGTCGCGCCGCCGACCGGTACACCGGACCGTGGAACCGCCACACCGCCGCGCCGATCCTGGTGCTCAACAACAGGTTCGACCCGGCCACACCGCTGGCCGGCGCCTACGACGGCGCCGCGGAGCTGGCCCGGGCCCGGGTCGTGGTCACCGAGGGAGTGGGCCACAGCAGCATGTACGTGCCCAGCACCTGCACCGAACTGGTCAAAAGGGAGTATCTGTTCACCGGCGTCCTCCCACCCGAGGACACCCATTGCGCGGCCGACGGGTCGCCGTTCGATTAGCCTCTACCGGCTCGGATCGAACGCCGGCGGCCCTACGATGCCCAGCGCCGAATCCGATCGATATAACGAATTCGACCTGCCTGTCGCTCGGGCCGTGGATCCGTAGCATCGTGACATGAGTACTTATGTGACGACGAATCCGACCACAGGTACTACCGAACAAGAATTCCCCGGGCTGCCCGACGACCGGATTCCCGTCGTCGCCGAACGTGCGGCCGAGGGATTCGAGGAATGGCGCCGCACCCCGGTGGCCGACCGTGCCCGGGCGCTGGCGCGCACCGCGGATCTGTACGAGCAACGCGCGACCGAGCTGGCCGCGGCCATTACCAAGGAAATGGGTAAACCGGCGCACGAGGCGGCCGAGGAAGTACAACTCGCCGCCGATATCTACCGCTGGTATGCCGAGCACGGCCCCGATCTGCTGACCACCGAGCGGCTCGACCCCCAGGGGTCCGAGGAATCGGTGGTCCAGACGCTGCCGATCGGGCCGCTCGTCGGCGTGATGCCGTGGAACTACCCCTACTACCAGGTGGCTCGGTTCGCCGCGCCGAACCTGTTGCTGGGCAATTCGATCATTCTGAAGCACGCCTCGATCTGCGCGGCCTCGTCGAAACTCATGGCCGATGTGTTGCACGAGGCGTCGGTTCCCGAGAACGCGTATATCAACGTGTACGCGAGTTCCGGTCAGATCGCCGAACTGCTGGCGCACCCGGCGATCCGTGGGGTGTCGCTGACCGGTAGCGAACGGGCGGGCGCCGCGGTCGCGACCGAGGCGGCGAAGAATCTGAAGAAGTCGGTTCTCGAACTAGGCGGTTCCGATCCGTTCATTCTGCTCGATACCGAGGATATGGCGGAGACGGTCCGCATCGCCGCCCGGGCGCGCCTGTCCAATGCCGGTCAGGCGTGCAATTCGCCGAAACGCTTCATCGTCCTGGACGACCTCTACGACGATTTCGTCCAGGGGCTGGTGGCCGAGTTCGAGCGCGCGGTCGTCGGCGATCCGTCGGACCCGGAGACCGAGGTGGGGCCGTTGTCCTCGGTCACCGCGCGCGATACCGTCGCCGACCAGATCAGTACCGCCGTGCGGCAGGGGGCGACCCTGCACACCGGCGGCACGCCGTTGGACGGCGACGGGGCTTTTCTCGCACCCGCCGTGCTCACCGGTATCACCCCGGAGATGGACGCGTACTCGGAGGAGATCTTCGGCCCGGCCGCGATGGTTTACCGGGTGTCCTCGGCCGACGAAGCGGTACGTCTGGCCAACGATGTCGAATTCGGCCTGAGCGGGTCGGTGTGGAGCACAGATACCGCGCGGGCCGCCGAGGTCGCCGATCGGCTCGATGTCGGGATGGCCTATATCAACGAACACGGGACGACCCTGCCCGGTCTGCCGTTCGGCGGGGTGAACCGCTCCGGTTACGGTCGTGAGCTGGGACGCTGGGGAATGGGCGAGTTCGTCAATGCCAAGCTCCGGCGGACCGCCGCCCATTAGACATGCCGGGCCGGCCGCCGGAGGGCACTCCGATGTGGCACCGACGGCCGGTACGCGGCGTCACCGCGTCGCGCCGGACCCGGGTTCTGTGCCGCCGCTATCCGACCGCCCAGGACGCTCGGACGGCTTTCGTGCATCCCTTCGGCACAGCGGGGCAGTGGACGAGGAACGCCGCCGGGTGGGCTCACAGTTTCTGCGATGATCACCCAGCGCACGACGCGCACCTGTGGACAGAACCCGCACGGCCGGATCGTTCTCGGGAAACACCGCACTCCCCGGCCGCGCATTAGGGTCTGACCTCATGGCAGTACTCTCCCGCCCCATCGGCAGCCTGGCGATCGTACTCGGTGTGGCGGTGGTGCTCCCGATGCTCGCGACCCTGGCTTTCGCGGCCATCGGCCACCCCGAATGCGCGACCATTCCGCAAGATGTGGGCCCCTGCGGCTACTGGGCCCGCGTAGCGGAGTACGGGCCGTTCATCATGCTGTGGGGAACGGTCGTCACCACAGGCTTTGGAGCAACGGTGTGGCTGGTGGTCGTCGCCGTACTCGGTGTCTTGGCAGCGCTGCGTCCTCGCAGCGAGTAGTACATCCGGGTTCCGGCTCAGTGGATTTCGACTATTTCTGCGCTGTTACCCCTCACGGCAGCAGAGGTGCCGGCGCGTACCGCTGTTTTGCATACCGCCTTCGTGCCCGGTGCCGGTGAGATACCCCGGCACTTCACGGATTGCACGCGGCGAGCCTTCGCGTCAGCTGGTTCACTCTGTTGCCGGTCGCGGGAAACCGCGCTTCGCTACGATCCGGAATGACCATCCGGAGCCGATTCGATGAAGGAACCCGCCGATGATCACCGACCCGACGCTCATCCGGATCGACGAGGCGGTGACGCTGCATCATCACCAGGGCCGGCGTGCGGCCGCGCACGAGATGTTCACGCAGATCTGGGACGATATCGGCGGTAAGCACGGCGACCCCCTGCATGTCTGCGTCCTGGCCCACGCGATGGCCGATGCGCAGGATGATGTGTGCCAGGAACTGGCCTGGGACCGAGGCCCTGGCCGACCTCGTCGTCCCCCGATCTCCGTAGGCCGAGCCGACGATTGTCAGCGAAGTCGGTCCGCGAGTCGGGTCAGCAGTGGCCGCTGTCCGGTACTCAGCTTGTCGTGCGCGGTGGTCGGATCGAACCATTCGACGCGATCGACCTCGGGGAAAGTGCGGTACTCGCCCGACCGCGGCGGCCACTCCATCTCGAATGTCCCGGGCACCACCCGAACCGGATCGAGCTCGCCCTCCACCGCCCACACAGTGAGCTGCTTCTTGCCCCGCCCGCTGCCGTACCGCACCTCGCCCAGCGCGATCCAATCCCCGTCAGGCACCGGAACTCCCAACTCCTCGTAGAATTCGCGACCGGCGGCGGCGCGGGCATCCTCGGTCTCCGGCTCGTACTCCCCCTTGGGGATCGACCACGCTCCCGCATCCTTGCGCGCCCACAGCGGCCCGCCCATATGCCCGAGCAGCACTCGTACCTCCGGCTCACGACAGAACAACAGAACTCCGGCGCTGTACTTCATGGCCTGCAGTCTGCCGGATTCCGCCCCTGGGGCCGTTTCAGCGCCGCGAGCAGTTTCGCACGGTCCTCGGGTGAACCGGTCCACTTCTCGTCGTCCTCGACGATATCGACCAGGGCGCGGAACACCGCGTCGAGCAGTCCCGGGAACCGGGCCTGTAGATCCGCGTAGCGCAGGCGCATCACCCGGGTGCGTCCGGCGACCGTCGTCCGGGTGATGCCCGCCTCGCGGAGCACCCGGTAGTGATGCGAAAGCGTGGACTTGTGCAATTCGATGTGCCGGCCGAGTTCGCCGCAGTTCTCGCCCTCGTCGGCGGCCAGGCAGGCCACCAGTTGTAGCCGTATCGGGTCGGACAGCGCGTGCATGACGGCCGCCAGCTCGAGGTCGGCGGTATCCGGGTGTGACAGCTCGGCGGGCACGAACGCGTCTCCCTCCAACTCTTGACAGTTTGAAGATCATACAACAATTATTGTTGGCCAACCATCAAACAATTAGGAGGCGGCATGCCCCCCGAAGCACGCACACCCGTCGCGGTTCTGGGTCTGGGACCGATGGGTTCAGCGATCGCACAGACCTTCCTTGCAGCGGGACACCCGACGGTTGTGTGGAACCGCACCGGGGCGAAGGGCGATGCCCTGGTCGAACTCGGCGCCACGCGGGCGCCGTCGGCGGCCGCGGCGATCGCGGCCGCTCCCCTGGTCGTCGTCTCGCTGGCCGACGACGACGCGGTGGGCGCGGCATTGCGCGACGCTGGTCCGCGGCTACGCGGACGGGTGTTGGTGAACCTCACCTCCTCCACTCCCGAGCAGTCGAGGAGGCGCGCCGAGTGGGCAGGCCACCACGATGCCGAGTATGTGGACGGCGCAGTCATGGCGGTGCCGCAGGGCATCGGCACACCGGACGCGCTGCTGCTCTACTCGGGTTCCGAAGGCGGTTACCGCACAGCGGAACCGGCATTGAGGACGCTCGCCGAGCAAGGCACCTACCTGGGCGCCGACCACGGGCGCGCCGCCGCGTTCGATGCTTCGCTGGTGTCGGTGTTCTGGCTCTCCTTCTTCGGTGTGTCCCTGGGCATCTCACTCGCCGAGGCCGAAGGGATCAAAGGCAGCGAACTCGTCCCGTTCGCACCGGCCGTGGTCTCCCTGCTGCCCGAGATGATGGCGCGGACCGCCGCACAGGTCGAAGCCGGACACTATCCCGCCGAAGACACCTCCATTTCCTCGGCCTACACCGCGTTCACCACCCTCCGCGAGGTGATCGCGCGCCATGGAATCGATACCGGCGCGCTCGACGCGACGGGCGAAGTCTTCCGGCGCGCGCTGGCGGCGGGCCATGGGGCCGACGGTCTCGCCCGCCTGGTGCCGGTACTCGCCGGGGACCACTGAGAGTTCGCGCCGGCCGCGATGCCCAGCGATGCCGGATGCAGGCCGTCGCCAGACGATTGCGCGCGGGTTCGGGCCGGGTGACCTGGTATTCCACGACCGGATCGGCCAACCGGTACGAGCGGGCGGGCCGGCGCTGCGCGTGCGCCGGACCGGGGCCGTCGTCGCCGATCTCATTCGCCGGGCCCGTGACCTTTTTGCCGACGCGTACCCGGAGCCGACAGCGGCATCCGAGCCTCATCCATGTCAGTAAAAACTGTAATCTGTGGTGAGCCGCACCACGACGCAGCAGTGTTACCCCCGGTGGACAGCGACAGTTCCGGACGAACTATCGATTCGAGTCAGCATCTACTGAGACGGTGTGGTTGAGTTAACCGTGATTCGGTCGGCGGACCGGTGCGCAGGAGGACGATGACGACTCAGCCCACACAGGAATACCGGGTCGCGGAACTGGGCGAAGCGGCCGGTGTCGGGGTGCGGACGATCCGCTACTACCAGGAGCGGGGCCTGCTCGACGCGCCGCGGCGGCAGGGCCGCCACGCCTACTACAACCACGCCCATCTCGAGCGGTTACGGCTCATCGCCGATCTGCTCGCGCGCGGCCACAGCCTCGAGGGCATCGCCGACCTGCTCAGCAGCGCCGAGCGCGGCGGCGGCGTCTCCGAACTCCTTGGATTCGAATCGGCGGCCGCGCAGGCGTGGGGCGATGGGGAGGTCACCATCGACCTCGAGCAGATGCTGATCCGCTTCGGCGACCAGGCCACGCCGGAGGCCATTTCCGAAGCCATCGCGCTCGGCTACCTGCGGGTGGAGGAGGACCGCTTCGTCTACTCCAGCGGACGATTGCTCGAGGCCGCCACCGCGTTCGTCGCCACCGGCATCCCGCTCCGCTCGATACTGGCGTTGAGCTGGGAACTGGAGGCGGCCTTCGACCGGATGGCCTTCGCATTCGTCCGGGAGTTCCGGACCCACCTGCTCGGCCGGGTGCTGCAGGATCCCTCCCCCGAGCGGGTCGACCAACTCGCCGCCGCCCTCGCCCAGCTCCGCCCGCCGGTGCGCCTGGTCGCCGACGAACTGCTGGCACGCGCCATGGACCGCCGTATCCACGCGGATCTGCCCGAGGTCTCCCAGCAGCTGAGCGAGGCCGCCGGCGCGGACTTCTCGTCCGACGGACCCCGCCCGTGATCGAATACGTACTCGCCGCGGCCGTCGTCGCCGAGGCCGCCGGCCTGATCGTGCTGTGGCGGCTGCTGGTACGCAGCCGCCACAAAGTGGCGGCCATGCAGCGCAAGCCGGACACTCGACAGCTGCTGATGAACGGTGGGCGGGAAGCGGTGAAGACCGTATGGCAAACCGCGAGCCTCGTCCGCGCGAAAGGCTTTCGCGCGGCAGTACTCAGCTCGATCGAGGACCTCGCCGGCTGGGCACAGGTCGAACGACCCGATCTGGCGCGGCTGACCGCCGAGGGCGATGTCGTGATCGCCTTCTCCGATATCGAGGGGTCGACCGCGCTCAACGAGCGGCTGGGTGACCGGGCCTGGGTGGCGCTGCTCGGCCGTCACGATCGGCTCATCCGCAGATCGGTCGCCGCGCGTGGCGGCCATATCGTAAAGAGCCAGGGAGACGGTTTCATGATCGTCTTCGGCGACGCCGGGCAGGCGGTGCGGTGCGGCCTCGAAGTCCAGGCGGCGATCGGCGCCATCGCCGGGCGCGTGGGCGGGGTGCGCGTACGTATCGGTATCCACCTGGGCAGATCGGTGCGCCGGGGCGACGACCTCTTCGGACGGAACGTGGCCATGGCCGCCCGGGTGGCCGGCCAGGCACACGGCGGCGAGGTCCTGGTCAGCGAGGAAGTACGCGACGCCGTGGCCGCTGCCGGGGATATCACTGTCGCCGCCGAGCGCGAAGCCGAACTCAAAGGGTTTCGCGGCACGTACCGCCTGTATGCCGTCGCCCCGGCGGAGCGAAATCCGTCCGGGCCGGCGCGCCGGTGAGCCGATCAGCTCGCCGGCGGCTGCGCCGGTATCGGCAATTGCTGCTCGCAGACCTGTTCGACGAATTCACCTGTCGTCGCCGCGGGTAGGTGCCGCGCGATATCGGCCTCGGTGACGATTCCGATCAGACGGCCGTTCTCGGTCACCGGGAGCCGCCGCAACTGATACCGCTGCATCATCGACAGCGCGTCGGCCACATCGATATCGGCGGCCGCCGTATGCAATTGGTCGGCCTGGGCGAACTCCCCGGCGGTGGATGTCGCCGGGTTGTGGCCGAGAGCCACACAGTTCACCACGATGTCCCGGTCGGTAACGATACCGACCGGCCGCCCTTCGCCGTCGCAGATCGGCAGAGCGCCCACATCGCGCTGCCGCATCTGCTGGGCAGCGGTGGCCATGGTGTCCCGCACGCCGATGCTCACCACTGCCGGATGCATGATGTCACGCACTGTGGTCATACTTCCTCCTGGTTTCGAGGTCGTCGCCTGTCGTTCGATCAGCACACCCGGGCAGCGGGCGGCGCGGCGCTACCCGATCGACTCCCGGAAGGTCGCTCCCTCCTGGAACGCCTGCGCGACATCGGCGAGTTCGGCGACCGGGTATATCTGGTATCCGGCGATCATCCCGATGCCCGTTCTTGATAGCAGAAAAGCGTAATTCGCGTCCGTCACCGTGTCATCACGGCGCCTGTCACCGCGCATACCGATTCGACACCATCCGCGTACTTTCCCGGCCGCACCGGCCCCCGCGGGTCGCTGCATACGACCGCGCGGCTCCCGACCACGTCGTCGTCTACGCCGCTGTCGGCATCGCCCGAGCGGGCGCATCATGCGGCAGACAGCGAAGCCAGGTAGCAGGGCAGCGTCGGCGGATACTGCATGGTGCACACGAGGCCGGTCTCCGCGGCCGTGTGCTCCTGCTGTGTCACCTCCGGACGCTCGAGCGGTAAGGCCGGAGACCCGGTAGCGGTGGCGACGGGAGCCGCCAGGAGAAAAGCGGCGAGAATTCCGCCGCGAACAGCATTGCGCACGATGCTTCCTTTCCGAGTAGCGTCCCGGCCCACACCGGATCCAGTGTGCCGGAAGCAGAGCACCGGCGTGCCCATCCGATCGACTCGTGGCCGCCGGTCGATGACGAGGAACCCACCGCATCATCGGCTCGGGGGAGTGACACTGTCTTTCCCGACAGGACGGGGATGTGCGGCCGGAGTCGCATACACCTGCCGCCCCGCGGCGGACGAGTGCGGCGATGAACCGATTGCGGTACCGATTTCGGGGAATTCGTGGACGACCGATCACATCCGAACCGAACCGATCCCGGTGGTCCGCCGCACGATTGCGCCGCGCGACCGGGGCGCACCCGAGAGCAGGAGGTGTTGCGTTGTCTGTCGACCGGCGCGACGAAGATGCCGCGACGGGCGTCGAGCGGCACGGCGGCCCGGCGCGAACCCGCACGGCCACAGAACGATTCGCCGTCCGCAGCGCCGCGGCGTTACTCGCCACGGTGGGCGCCGGTCTCGGGTTCGGAGTGCTCACCGCGCTGATCCGGGTGCGGTGGCAACCGTTGCAGGCCGCGGATCAAGCGGTCGCCGACCGGGTGACCGCCGTGGTCGCCGAACACCCGATCGCGCGCGATGTGCTCACCGCAGTCACCGATTTCGGTGCGACGCTCACGATGACCGGGGTGCTCGCCGTGGCCGTACTCTGGCTGCTCCTGCGCCGCCTCCCACGACTGGCCGTACTCGTGGTGCTCACCGGCGCGGGCGGGCTGATCCTCAACCCCGTCGTCAAAGAGCTCGTCGCGCGGTTACGGCCGGTGGTGGAAACTCCGGTCTATCGCACGGACGGATGGAGCTTCCCCAGTGGGCACGCGATGGGTTCCCTGGTGTGTTACGGCATTCTCCTGCTGGTGTTCACACCCGTTCTACACACGAGAGCCCGGCGCGTGGTCACCGGGTGCGCGGTTCTACTCGTGGTGGCTGTCGGGCTCAGCCGGGTGGCGCTGGGTGTGCACTACCTCACCGATGTCGTGGCAGGCTGGCTGCTCGGGTCGCTGTGGCTCGCCGCGATCACCGTCGCGTTCCACCGCTGGCGTGGTGAGGCCGGTCTCGGCGACACCGGGCCGCTACCCGGCGATGTAGAGCCGGACGATCGAGACGACCTGCGGCCTGTCCCGCGACAGCACCTCCCCACGATGCCTCACCCCTGGCGCGGGCTGGGCGAACTCACGGTCGCGTGGGTCCTGCTCGTCGGGCTGCTCATCGGGCTGGGCAAGCTGGTGAGCATCGCCGGAACCGGCAACCCGGTCGCCCGATGGGATCACCGTGTCCTGGCCGCACTGGCCGCGCACCGCGGTCCCGTTCTCACCACTGCGCTCGACGTGTTCGGCGAGCTCGGCAACACCACCGCGGTCATCACCGCCGCCCTGATCATCGCCGTACTCGCGGTGGCCGTTCTGCGCAGCCGGCGACCGGTACTGTTTCTCGGCGTGGCGCTGCTGGGCGAGATCACGTTGTTCCTCACCGCCTCCGCGATCGTCGACCGCCCACGCCCCGAAATCACCCCGCTCGACCCCCCACTGCCGCCGACCGCGAGCTTTCCCTCCGGACATCTCGCCGCTTCCCTCACTCTTTACGCAGGCAGCGCCGCACTGCTGTGGTATTCCACGCGCCGGCGGCCGTATCGGCTTCTCGCCGCCGCGATGATCCTGATCCCCGCCCTCGTCGCGGCGCAGCGCGTGTATTCCGGGGCGCACCACCCCACCGACCTTCTCGGCTCGGTTCTGCTGGCATCGATATGGACTACGGTCGCCTGGTGGGTCGTCCGGCCGGTGCCGATCCGGCAGGCGTCTACACGCGGAGTTTCAGCAGCAGGTAGGCAGCCATGGACGGGCCGTCGGTGAGCATCCCGGCGCGCAGCATCGCCTCCACCTCCGACTCGGGGAACCAGCTCTGGCGCATATCCTGTTCGGTGGGCTCGCGGTTGGGTTCGCCGGGTGTCAGCTCGGTGGCGAGGAACACGTGACAGCTCTCCCCGGTCATCCCGTTCGCGCAGTGCAATCGGCCGAGTTGTTCCAGCCGGCCCGCCGTGAATCCGGTTTCCTCGGCGAGTTCGGCCGCGGCCAGTTCCGCCGGACTGCCGGTCACGCCCTCCGGGAAGGCTCCGGACGGGAACTCCCACGACCGGGCCCGTACGGGGTAGCGGTACTGCTCCACGAGGTGGAACCCGCCGTTCTCCCAGGGGATGACGAGTGCGAAGTCGGGTTTGTCGACCACCGAGTAGAGCCCGGGCGAGCCGTCCGCGTGCTCGATTCGATCCTCGCGCAGCGACAGCCACGGATTCCGGTAGACGACTCTGGACGACAGCGTTTTGATGGACACCTCTCCAGTGTCACGCTTTCCGGCACCACCGAGCCACGACTACGCGTTCGGCCCGGCGAGCGGGCGTCACACCGCCGGTACGTCGCCCCAGCAGGTCGGCTTCGAACCGGTCAGCGCGCCGAGAGCGTCGAGTGCGGCTTCCAGGAGATAGCCCGAACCGGACGACGATCCCGAATCGATCAGGGGCACAACAGCTGCGGCCGGGGCGGTCTGCACGGGAACCGCGGAGGCGGCCGGAGCGCCGGTCACGGCCAGTGCCGTCCCGACGAGGACGGTCGCCGGCGCGCCGCGGAACCAGGGCGGGATTGTTTTCGTTGGCATGGTGTCCGACTATGCGCGGCCGAGTTCGCGGGCTACAAGACCCTCGATATGGGGCCGCGCGTAGACGTCGGCGCCGTTGTAATCATCGGCCGCCGTTGGCAACACAACCATAAATAGTGTTGCCGTGTTACATTCGAATGAGCCCCTCAGAGGGCGACCGTTCGGTACGTAATGGAGGCGCGATGATGACCGAGACCGCCCTCTCGCTCGGTGCCGGGCCGGTCGGCGCGGACACCGACCGGCCCAGCATCCCCCGCGTCTACGACTACAGCCTGGGCGGCAAGGACAATTACGAGGTGGACCGCTCGGCCTTCGAGCGGATCCGGCGAATAGCGCCCCGGCAAGGCGAGGTCCATATCATGAACCGGCGCTGGCTGACCCGCGCCGTACGATCGCTGGCCGAGGGTGCCGGGGTGCGGCAATTCCTGGATCTCGGCGCCGGACTGCCCACCCGCGATCCCCTCCATATCGTGGCGCAGGAATGCGGGCGCGGCGACGCGGAGTTCGTGTATGTCGACAACGACCCGCTCTGCGTCGCCCACGGCCGGGTGATGCTGGAACGCAACGCCAATACCCATTACCTTCCCGGCGATCTCACCGATCCCGCAGCGACAATGGACAAGGTCGGCCGTTACCTGAACCTGCGGCAGCCGGTCGCGGTCCTGCTGGGCGCGGTTCTGCACCACCTCGGCGACGACCACGATCCGGCGGGCATCGTGGCCCGCTACATCGATCTGCTCCCCGCCGGTTCGTACGTGGCGATCACTCACTACTGCGATCCCGGCCCCGGCCACCCGGAACTCCACGAACTCGCCCGCGCACTCGAACGGGCCCAGATGGAAGAGGAATTCGGATCCGGACGGTACCGCAGCCCGGAGCACATCCGCGCGCTCTTCGGCTCGCTGGATCTGGTGGAGCCCGGATTGACGCCCTTGGACGAATGGTGGCCGCAAGGGCCGCCGGTCCGTGCCGCGGCACCCGAGGAGCAGCTGATCCTGGGCGGTCTCGGGCACAAACCTGGACACCACCTCGCACCCCTTCGGCTCCTCTGCCGCTGAGTCCCCGGCGCCCGGCCGTCAGCCCACGTAGCGACGTGCCGGAGAGCGGCGTTGCGACTCCTCCAGCCGGACGAGGCCCTCTTCCACACGCGGCGGTACGACCTTGCGCTCCCGCAGTACCCAGGGCAGGCCGCGCAAGGTCTCCAGGACAGCCGCAGCGGTCGCCCGGTCGGCCGGAGCGGAACCCAGCACCACCGCGGTCCGGCGGGCCGCGCTGCGTACCGGGCGGCGCAACCACAGCGTCCACAGAGTGTTCCGGATCCCGAGGCCCCGACGACGCGTCGAATCCCTTATCCCGGAAGGAGCGTGGTGGATCACCATGTCCGGGATCCAGCACATCCACCAGCCGTGTGCCGCGAGATCCAATGCCAGCAGTTCCTCCTCGCCACCGAACCACAACCGCGGCGAGAAACCACCGACCTCGGTGAACGCGCTGACCCGGAAAGCGGACAGTCCGGCCATGATCCCGAGCAGCGCCGGCCCCGGTAACCACTGTGGGCCGGAGACCGGGGAATCCCGTAGTTCAGGAGTGATCGGGTCCTCGCGCAGGTCGGGTGCGACGAGGCAGCGACCGGTCACCGAGCCCAGACCCGGGAATTCGTCGAGCAGGTCCGCGGCGCGGGTCAATGCGCCCGGCTGCCATTGCGTATCGTCGTCACAGAACGCCACATAGGGTGTACGCGCCCGCTGGACCGCGATATTGCGGGCCACCGCGCCGAGATTCTCCGAGGCGCGGATCAGTTCGACCGAGGGGAAGCGGGCGGCCACCGCGTCGGCGGTGCCGTCGGAGGACGCGTTGTCGACCAGGACGATCGGCGCCGCGTCGGGCAGTGCGGTCATATGCGCCAGCGTTTCCAGCAACTGGGCACACCGGTCGCGGGTGATGATGACGACCGTCATCCGATCGGTGGCCATCGGCTCACTTCCTTCCGTCGGCGAGTTCGAGGATCCTGGCCCGGCTCTCGATGTCCGGCGGTAGCCGGCGCCGCTGCGCCAGCGCCCACGGCAGACGACGGACCACGCCCGCCACCGCCAGCAGCGCTCCGGGTTCACGGACGGCCCGGCCCAGCAGCCGGGCGGTTTCGGCGACGCACTGCCGGATCGGACGCCGCATCCAGGTGATCAGCGCGTTGTTGCGCTGTTCGGCCCGGCGCCGCCACCCCGGCGGGGGACGGTGTGTAGAGGGATGATGGTGGGCACGCACCGTGGGCACATAGCAGAGATGCCAGCCGCGGGCCGCCAGGTCCATTGCCAGCAAGCGCTCTTCGGCGCCGAAATGCAGCAGCGTACTGAACCCGGCGGCCTCCCGGTACGCTTCCCGGCGCACGATGGCGGCGCAGGCCAGGAAGCCGAGCACCGAGGGACCGGGCAGTTCGGCGGTATGTCCCAGCGGGCTGGCCGCCATCTGCTCGTTGACCGGGTCGTCGCGGTGGTCGCCGCCCACCAGCGTGCGCCCCGCGACGAGACCGAGTCGCGGGCAGCTGTCGAGCACCCGTTCGGCCTCGGTGAGCGCGTCACCGGCCCACCACGAATCGTCGTCGCTGAACGCGACGTACGGGGTGCGGGCGACGGCGACGCCGAGGTTGCGCGCCGCCGCTCCGAGATTGCGGTGCAACCGGATGACCTTCACCCCCGGAAAGCTCCGGGCTCGTCCGGTGGTGTCGTCGTCGGAGGCATTGTCCAGCACCACGATCGGCGGTCGCGGCCGCAGCGCGCACAATTCGGTCAGGGTACGTGCCAGCTCCCCGGCACGATTGCGAGTCGCGATCACGACCGTGGTCTTCGGGCCGCCGCCCGGCGCGTTCATGCCTGTGCTTCCCTGCGCAGCTCGCCGAGCAGCTCGCCGGTCAGCGCGTCGGCCGCGGGCAGATTCTGCCGTCGCGCCCGTTCCCGCCCGGACGGCGACAGACACCACGTCCACCAGCGGTCCAGCGTGTCCGGATCCGCGACCCGCTCCGCGGCCACGACCGCGGGCCAGCCCAGCGCCGTCGCCTGGGCGGTGACCTTCCCGCCACCGGCGACGGGATCCACCGCCAGCACCGGTGTCCCGGCGCGCAGCCCGAACACCAGGCCGTGCAGCCGGGTCGTGACAACGGCATCGAGGCGGGAGAAGACCGAGGCGAGCTGGTCCGGGGTGGCGCAGTGGTGCCAGTCGTCGGTGGCGAGCCTGGTATCCAGTGGCACCCGGGCACAATCGAGGCCCGCCAGCCAGCGCCCGAGGGCCTCGTGCACCGGGCGATGTCGGCGCGCGGCACCGTATTCGGTCTGTCCGGGCGCCAGCACCACACCCGCCACCGCGACACAGGCGGTGGTCGCCGCTACGGAGAGATCGGGCCGGCTGGTGGTGCGATCGTCGCGGGCCAGCACCCGGTGGAAACCGGTGACCGCCGCGTCGGCCGGGTCCACCACGGTGACCCCGACCGCGATACGCCGGCAGGTCGCGTACCGTTCGTGTAACGCGCGGACCTGTTCGCCGTGGATGGGCCCGCAGACGAAGACCAGATGCGAGTAGCGGCCGGCGTCGGCATCCTCGAGATGCAACGCCTCGGCCCGGAACCGCGGGCTCCACGCCGTATCGTGCGGTATCCCGGCGGCGGTGAGGCTTTCGCTCACATGGCGCATACTCAGCACATCCCCGGCCGTCGCCTCCCCGTGCACGAAGCTGGACCAACCGGTCACCAGTACCCGCGTGGCCGACGCGCGCTCCGTTCGGCCGGGCCGGGCGGGGGGCGCGGCGGGTACGTCCGGCGCGGCGGCGGACACCGGGTTCACCGGGGCGCGCAGTTCACGTGGACGACCTTGGTCTGCGCCATCTCGTCCAGCAGTTCGGGTCCGTACCCGTAGCCGGTTCCGCTGGCGCGGCGGGGGTGTGCCGCGCCGCCCGGCGCCCCACCGAATACCGCGTTGATCTTCACCGTGCCCACCGGCAGTTCCCGCCAGGCACGCTGGGCATGCGACAGCGACGGCGTCAGCACGGTCGCGGCCAGCCCGTACTCGTCCCCGGCCGCTTCCGCGAGTCCTCGGTCGAAGGATTCGACCTGCCGCACCGGCGCGACCGGGCCGAAGGTCTCCTCACGCATGATGCGCATATCCGGAGTGCAACCGGCCAGCACCGTGGCCGGATAATGCGCCCCGGCGCCGTCGGGCACGGCCCCGCCGGTCAGGCATTCGGCTCCGGCGGCCACCGCCGCGTCCACCTGCGCGTGCACCAGATCGCGATGGCGGCGGTCGACCAGCGGCGCCAGAGTCCGGGCCTCGGCCGCCGCGACCAGCGCCGTCAGGAACGGCTGCGCGATCGCCTCGTGGACGAAGATCCGCTCGACCGACACACAGATCTGGCCGGAGTTCGCGAACGCGCCGAGCGCGGCCTGCTCGGCGGCCCATCCAGGGTCCACACCGGCATCGATCACCAGTGCGTCGTTACCGCCGTTCTCCAGCAGAGCCTTCGCGCCGGTCGCCGCCGTACTCCGCGCGATCGACCGTCCGGTCGCGGTGGCGCCGACATGCGCGACGACATCGATATCGGTGCGGGCGGCCAGCGCGGCACCGACGGCGCCGTCGCCCTGCACTGTCTGCAGCACGCCCTCGGGCAGCGCGCGGGCGAGTAGTTCACCCAGCAGCGCACCGGTGTGCGGCGCCCGCTCGCTCGGCTTGTACACCACCGTGTTGCCGGTGACCAGGGCGGCACCGATCAGTCCGCACGACACCGCGACCGGATCGTTCCACGGGGTCAGCGCGAGGACGACGCCGCGCGGCTCCCACACCATGAAATCGGTCGCACCGATATCGCCTTGCAGGCTCTTGCCCCGGTGCACCGGGCCCAATTCGGCATACTGCTCCAGTGTCGCGGCGCCGGCCGCGATGCCCTCGGCGCCCTCGGCGCGCGGGCGCCCGG
>NZ_BDBX01000007.1 GCF_001613205.1 Nocardia sienata NBRC 100364
CGGGCCAGGGCGACCCGCCGGTCGCGCTCGGCGGCGCCGGTCACGGGGACCGTGCCGACGGGGGCGCCGGTAGACGGGTCGACGATCTCGATCGCCTCGGTCACCGGCGACCGCGCGGGTTCTGTGACTGTGCTCGATCGGCTCATACCGGCGCGCTTTGCCCCGCGCCCGCGATTCAAACCCGCCTCGGCGAGTCGCCACGCCGAGACGCCCGGTAGATCGCCGCTTTACCCGCGGTCGCGTTTGAACCGGCTCGAACAGGAAAGGGCTAGCGCATGGCGGAGACGGCGAACCGGCTCGACATTCTGCTCTGGCACGTGCACGGCTCGTGGACCAGTTCGTTCGTCCGGGGAAGACATCGCTACCTGCTGCCGGTGCTGGACGGGGGCGGGCCGTGGGGGCGGGGCCGCTGCGGGCGCGAATGGCCTTCCACCCAGGAGGTCCCGGCCGGGGAACTGCGCGAGACCGAACCCGATGTCGTGGTGCTCCAGCGACCCGAGGAGATCGGTCTGGTCCAACGCTGGCTCGGCCGCCGGCCGGGTGCCGATATCCCCGCCGTCTATGTCGAGCACAACACACCGCGCCCGCACGCGGCCACCACCCGGCATCCACTGGCCGACCGCGCCGACATCCCGCTGGTGCACGTCACCCATTTCAACGACCTGATGTGGGACAACGGTCACGCGCCCACACGAGTCGTCCCCCACGGCATCGTCGATCCGGGCGCACGCTACACCGGGGAGATCCCGCACGGGGTAGCCTTGATCAACGAACCGCTCCGGCGTGGGCGGATCACCGGAACCGATCTGCTACCGGCTTTCGCCAGGGCCGGGCCGGTTGATCTGTACGGGATCGGCGCCGCCGATTTCACGACCGAGAGCCCCGGCGCGCACCCGGTGCGGGGTATCGCCGATCTCGACCAGGCCGCCCTCCATCGGGAGATGGCGCGGCGGCGCGTCTATCTGCACACCGCGCGCTGGACCTCCCTCGGCCTGTCCCTGCTCGAAGCCATGCATCTGGGAATGCCGGTGGTCGCCCTGGCGGCCACCGAGGCCGTCCGCGCGGTGCCCCCGGAGGCGGGAGCGCTGTCCACCGATATCGCGGTACTCACCGCCCGATTCCACGAGTACCTCCACGAACCCGATTTGGCGGTGCTCGCCGGGAAATCGGGACGGCAGTACGCACTGGAGCACTACGGTCTCGATGCCTTCCTGCGCCGCTGGGATGGTCTGCTCGCCGAGATCACCGCATAGGCAAGCACGCCGGATCGGAAAGGCGGAACCATGAAGATCGCGATGGTATCCGAACACGCCAGTCCGCTGGCCGCACTCGGCGGCGTCGACGCCGGTGGCCAGAATGTCCATGTCGCCGAACTCGCCGCCGGGATGGCGCGGCGCGGACACGATGTCACCGTCTACACCCGGCGCGAAGAGGCCGCCGCACCCATCACCGTGCGCACCGAACAGGGATATCGCGTGACCCGGGTGCCGGCCGGGCCGCCGAAGACACTGCCGAAGGACGAGCTGCTGCCCTTCATGGACGAATTCGGGGAGTTCCTCCGGCAGGACTGGCAGCGAGAGGCGCCCGAGGTGGCGCACGCCCACTTCTGGATGTCCGGTCTCGCGACACTGGCGGCCGCGCCCGCGCTGGGAATCCCGGTGCTGCAGACCTTTCACGCGCTCGGCGTGGTCAAACGCCGATACCAGGGCGCCGCCGACACCAGTCCACCGGCGCGGGTGGGGCTGGAGCAGGGCATCGCCGACCGAGCCGACCGCGTCATCGCCACCTGTACCGACGAGGTGTTCGAACTGGTCCGGATGGGTGTGCCGCGGACCCGCACCTCGGTGATCCCGTGCGGCGTGGACCTCGACCGGTTCGCCCCGGACGGCCCCCGCGCCACCCGGTCGAGGCGGCATCGGATCGTCAGTGTGGGCAGGCTGGTGCCGCGCAAGGGCTTCGATATCGCCATCACCGCGGTGGCGCGGCTGCGCGATACCGAACTCGTCCTGGTCGGCGGACCCGACGACGGGCGACTCGCCGAGGACCCCGAAGCGCAACGACTCTCGGCACTGGCCGCCGAACTCGGGGTGGCCGACCGGGTGCACCTGCTGGGCCAGGTACCGCGGACCGAGATGGCGCCGCTGCTGCGATCGGCGGATGTGGTTGTGTGCACCCCCTGGTACGAACCTTTCGGCATCACGCCGTTGGAAGCGATGGCCTGCGGAGTGCCCGTGGTGGCCGCCGCGGTGGGCGGGCTCACCGACACCGTCGTCGACGGTGTCACCGGCAGACTGGTGACACCGCGGGCGCCCGGCGAACTGGCCGACGCGATCGAGGGCTTGCTGAACGCGCCGCAGACCCGGGCGGATTTCGGCCGCGCCGGGCGCGAGCGGGTCCGGGCGCGCTATTCGTGGGAGCGGATCACCGCGGAGACTCTGCGGGCGTACCGCCGGGTGATGGCCGCGGCCGTACGCACCGAACCCGGCCGGGAGGAGGCTCGGTGACGAGGTTCGCGCCGGATCCGGTACCCACCCCGGCCGAGCGGGTGAGCGGTCACCGGACGGGGCGCCCCCGGCGGGTGCTGGTGACCGGCGGCGCCGGGTTCGTGGGCTCGCACCTGTGCGAACAGATACTCGACGCGGGCGCCTCGGTGGTCGCGCTCGACAACTTCGCCACCTCCGCGCCGGACAATATCGCCGGACTGGCGGACCGGCCCGGTTTCGCGATCATGCAGCACGATGTGACCGAACCGTTTTCCGGCCTCGGCTGGTTCGACCTCGTCTTCCATCTCGCCTCGGCCGCCTCGCCGCCCGACTATCTGCGCCTGCCGATCGAAACGTTGCGAGCCGGTTCGCTCGGTACCGCCAACGCCCTCGACCTCGCCGAACACACCGGTGCCCGGTTCGTCCTCGCATCCACGAGCGAGGTGTACGGCGATCCGGCGGTCCACCCGCAACCCGAGGGCTATTGGGGCCATGTCAATCCGGTCGGGCCGCGCAGCGTCTACGACGAGGCGAAGCGATATGCCGAGGCGTTGACCATGGCCTACCGCCGCGAACGCGGCGTGAACACCGCAATCGCCCGGATCTTCAACACCTACGGCCCGCGGATGCGGGCCGACGACGGCCGAATGGTGCCCACGTTCATCGCCCAGGCACTGGCCGGCGCCCCGTTGACCGTGGCCGGTACCGGCGAGCAGACCCGGTCGCTGTGTTACGTCGAGGACACGGTGCGCGGGCTGCTGGCGCTGGCGCGTACCGATCATCCGGGGCCGGTCAATATCGGCAATCCCGGCGAACTCTCGGTACGGACACTGGCCGAGGAGATCCGCGCGGCGGCCGGGAGCCACTCCACCCTCGAATACGTCGACGGTGCGATCGACGATCCGCAACGTCGCTGCCCGGATATCTCCCTGGCCCGGCAGGTTCTCGGATGGTGGCCCACGGTCGACCGGGCCGAGGGACTACGCCGCACGATCAACTGGTTCGCGGGGCGCCCGGCGCCGGCGGGCCGACCGCCGCGCCCGGTAACGAAACGGCAGACCGGTTTGGCGGTGAATTCCACGGGTAGCGCGTAGACGATCTCGCGGTACGAGCCCGTAATCCCCTGAGGAAAGGCGGCCCGGTGCGCATTCTCGGTGTGAACGCGATATTCCACGATCCCGCTGCCGCACTCGTCGTGGACGGTGAGATCGTCGCCGCCGCGGAGGAGGAACGGTTCACCCGCCGCAAACACGGTAAACGCCCGGTTCCGTTCGCGGCCTGGGAGATGCCCGAGCAGGCCGCCGCGTGGTGCCTCGAACGCGCGGGCCTGCGGCCCGACCAGCTCGACGCGGTGGGCTATTCCTACGACCCCGCCCTCGTGGACCACACACTCGGTGGTCTCGACCCGTCGAGCGAGGAACTGCGTACCGACTACGCGCGCCGGGCACCGGCATTCCTGCGTACTGCGCTGCCCGGCCTCGACCCCTCGATCGTGCGCTTCGTCCGGCACCATATCGCCCACGCCGCTTCCGCGGCGCTCGCGGCGCCGTTCGGCGATGCCGCGGTGCTGGTGGCCGACGGACGCGGTGAGAGCAGTTCCTATCTGGCCGGGGAGTACCGGGACGGCAAATTCGTCGAACTCGCCGCCCAGCGACTACCGCATTCGCTCGGCCTGATGTACGAGGACCTCACCGAACACCTGGGTTTCGCCCGTTCGAGCGATGAGTACAAGGTGATGGCCTTGGCCTCCTACGGCACGCCGCGCTTCCTCGACGAATTCCGGGAACTGCTGTACACCACCGGGGACGGCGGGTTCCGGACCGAACCGGTGGACTGGGCGCACTACGCCCCCGCGGTGACCGGCGGTCGGCTCGGGCCCGACCACGCCGATCTGACCGCGAGTGCGCAGCGGCGGCTCGAAGAGGTACTGCTGGAGTTGACCGGGTGGCTGTACCGGCAGACCGGGCAGTCCGATCTCACCCTGGCCGGCGGAATCGCGCTCAACTGCGTCGCCAACACCCGGCTGCACGCCGAAGGACCGTTCGAACGGATCTGGGTGCAGCCCGCCTCGGGTGACGCGGGCACCGCGCTGGGGGCCGCACTACAGTTGGCGGCCGAGTTCGGCGAGCGGGCCGCGCCGATGCGCCGCGCCGATCTGGGCCGCGAGTGGACCGACGCGGAACTGGAAACCGTACTGCGAACGGCGAACCTCCGATACACCAGGCCGACGGATGTGGCGGTCGAGGTCGCGGCGGCGCTCGCGGCCGACCAGGTGGTCGCCTGGTTCCAGGGCCGGGCCGAATACGGTCCGCGCGCCCTCGGCCACCGATCGCTGCTCGCACATCCGGGCCGAGCCGCCAATCTGGAACGCCTCAACGATGTGAAGGGCCGGGAACAGTTCCGGCCGGTCGCGCCCATGGTGCGGGCCGACCGGGCGGCCGAGATCTTCGGCCGGGGGCCTTTACCCAGCCCGTACATGCTGTTCGTGCACGACGTGGCGCCGGACTGGCAGGACCGGATCCCGGCGGTGACCCATGTGGACGGCACGGCGCGGGTGCAGACCGTCGACCCGGCGGAGGACCCCCTGACCGCGCGTATGCTCACCGAATTCGACCGCCGCACGGGCGTGCCGGTGGTGGTCAACACCAGTCTGAACACCGCCGGCCGCCCGATGGTGGATTCACCGCGCGACGCGCTCGAATGTTTCGGTTCCGCCCCGATCGATGTGCTGGCCATCGGTCCGTTCCTGGTGCGTCGCCGGTGAACCGCCTCGACTACAGCGTCGTCGTCCCGACCACAGGCCGGGACAGTCTCCGGCTGCTGCTCGAGGCGCTGGAGACCGCCGCGGGCCCGCGTCCCCGGGAGATCATCGTGGTGGACGACCGGCGCGGTGGCGGCGAACTCCCGCTGCCGGACAGCAGTACACCGCGGCAGGTCGTGCGCTCGGGCGGCCGCGGTCCGGCCGCAGCGCGCAACGCCGGTTGGCGGCACGCCACGGGAACCTGGATCGCCTTCCTCGACGACGACGTGCTCATCGGCGCCGATTGGCCGGAACGCCTGGCCGCGGACCTGCTGGGGCTCTCCGCGGACACCGCCGCGTCCACCGCGTGTATCGAGGTTCCGCTCCCGGCGCACCGCCGGCCGACCGACGACGAACGCGGCACCGCCGGGCTGGCCACCGCCCGCTGGATCACCGCCGATATGGCCTATCGCCGGTCCGCGCTACTCGCCGTGGGCGGGTTCGACGAGCGATTCCCCCGGGCCTATCGCGAGGATGCCGATCTGGCGTTACGCGTCTGTCTCGCCGGTTATGCCATCGCCGCCGGGCAGCGGGTCACCGTCCATCCGGTCCGCGCCTCCGGGCCGCTGGCCAGTGTGCGGGCCCAGCGCGGCAACGCCGACAACGCCCTGATGCGGCGCAAATACGGCGCGCACTGGCGGCGGCGCGTCGGCGAGCGGCGCGGTCTGCTCCCCCGGCACGCGCTCACCACGGCGGTGGGCGCGGCGAGCATGGTGTTCGGTGTGGCGGGCCGGCCGCGCGCGGCACTCGCCGGCGCCGCGGCGTGGGCGGTGCTCACCGGGCAGTTCGCGTTCCGGCGCATTGTGCCCGGGCCCCGGACCCCACGCGAGATCACCCGGATGGCGGTCACCAGTGCGCTCATCCCCCCGGCCGCGTGCTGGCACCGGCTGCGCGGCGAACTGCGTCACCGCCACGCGACTCACCCCGCCCCACACGCGCTGCTGTTCGATCGCGACGACACCTTGATCGTGGATATCCCCTACCTCGCCGACCCGGCCGGAGTGCGGCCGGTGCCGGGGGCCGCCGACGCCCTGCGCCTGGTGCGGGCGGCCGGAATCCAGCTGGGGGTGGTCAGCAATCAGTCCGGTATCGCGCGCGGACTGATCAGTCCGGGCCAGCTGGCCGCGGTCAACGACCGGGTCGAGGAACTGCTCGGGCCGTTCGGGACCTGGCAGGTCTGCGTACACGGCGAGGACGACGGCTGCGTATGCCGCAAACCCGCGCCGGGGATGGTGCGGCGCGCCGCGGCCGAACTCGGCGTCGATATCGACCGCTGTGTACTGATCGGCGATACCGGCGCCGACGTGGCGGCCGCGCTGTCGGCCGGTGCCCGGGCCGTACTCGTGCCCACGGCGCGCACCCGGCCCGAAGAAGTACGCCACGCGCGGGCCGCGGCCATGGTCGCACCCGATCTCACCGAAGCGGTCCGGATGGCGATGGCGGGTCCGCTGTGACGGGCCGGGTTCTGGTGGCGCGGATGGACAACGTCGGCGATGTCCTGCTGGCGGGGCCGTGTGTTCGCGCGGTAGCGGCACACGCCGAATCGGTGACGCTGCTGGCCGGGCCGCGGGGTCGCGCGGGCGCCGAACTGCTGCCCGGAGTGGACCGCGTGCTCACCTGGTGCGCGCCCTGGATCGATCCGGAACCTCCGGCGGTGACCGCCGCGGGTATCGACGCCTTCGTCGCGGAGCTGCGCGGCCTGGCCCTGGATCGCGCGCTGATCCTCACCTCGTTCCATCAGTCGCCGCTACCCCTGGCCCTGGTGCTGCGGATGGCCGGGGTCCGGTGGATCGGCGCGATCTCCGAGGACTATCCGGGTTCCCTGCTGGATCTGCGGCACCGCGTCACCGGCGACCCGCCCGAGGCCGAACGCGCGCTCTCACTGGCCACCGCGGCCGGGTTCCGGCTACCGCCGGGTGACGACGGCAGATTGGCGGTGCGCGGCCCGCTACCCGACGTCGGCCATCTCACCGGCGAACCCGGGTATGTCGTCGTGCATCCCGCCGCCTCGGTACCGGCCCGTCAGCTGTCCCCGGCGCGGTCGGCGGCCGTCACCGCCGCGCTCGCGAGCGCCGGATTCCGGGTGGTCGTCACCGGCGCCGCCGCCGACCGCCCGCTCACCGGCCGCGTGGCCCACGGTCGCGCCGTCGACCTCGGCGGCGCGACCACCCTGCCCGAACTCGCCGCGGTACTGCGGGACGCGAGCGTCGTGGTGGCACCCAATACCGGACCGGCGCATCTGGCCGCGGCCGTCGGGACGCCGGTCGTCTCCCTGTTCGCGCCGGTCGTCCCCGCCGCCCGATGGGCGCCCTACGGGGTGCCGGTGTCGGTACTCGGCGACCAGGACGCACCGTGCCGGGACAGCAGAGCGCGGCAATGCCCGATCGCCGGACATCCGTGCCTCGAGTCGATCTCCCCGGACGACGTCGTTCTGGCGGTGAAAGAACTCAGCGCAGGCGGGTGCGCCGGTCTGCAGACAGGAGGTGTGTCGTGATGGAGGAACATTTCGCGGCTCTGTGCGAGGCACTGCAGCGCACCAGTTCCCACGCGCCGGAGATCCACGGGTGGGGGTCCGAACTGGCCACGGTGTTCCGCAACGGCGGGCGGTTGCTCGCGTGCGGTAACGGCGGCAGCGCGGCGGAAGCCCAGCATCTGACCGGAGAACTGGTCGGCCGTTTCCGCAACGAGCGATGCCCGCTGTCGGCCATCGCGCTGCACGCCGACACCTCCGCGGGGACCGCCATCGTGAACGACTACGGGGGCCACGAACTGTTCGCCCGGCAGGTCCGCGCCCACGGCCGGCCCGGCGATATCCTCGTCCTGCTGTCCACCAGTGGCACCAGTCCGAACGTGGTGGCCGCCGCGAAGGTCGCGCACGATATCGGTGTCACCACCTGGGCCATGACGGGACCGGCGCCCAATTCGCTGGCCTCGCTGTGCGATCGCGCCATCGCCGTGGAGGCACCGAGTACCGCCACCGTGCAGGAAGTGCATCTGGCTCTGGTGCACACACTGTGCGCGGCACTCGACGAGGCACTGGGAATTCCGGCGTGAAACCGCTGATCGTCCTCGGTGACAGCCTGCTCGACGTCGATATCGAAGGCGAGGCGACCCGGCTGTGCCCCGAGGCGCCGGTTCCGGTGGTCGATGTCCGGAGCAGGCGGTTGCGGCCGGGCGGCGCCGGGCTGGCCGCGATCCTGGCGGCCAGGTCGGTGGCCGAGGTCGTGCTCGTCACCGCGACCACCGACGACGACGGCGGCCGCAGCCTCCGGCGGTTGCTCGACCCGGAGGTCGAGGTGATACCGATGGCGCTGCGCGGCGAAACGGTACGCAAGACCCGCGTCCGCGCGGGCGGCCAGTCACTGGTCCGGCTGGACACCGGCGACGGCACCGCGGAGGCCGGTCCACTCGGCCCCGCCATCGTGCGCGCGTTGCGCGCGGCGGGAGCGATCCTGGTCGCCGACTACGGACGCGGGGTGGCCGCGCATCCCCGGATCCGCCGGCTGCTGACCGAGCTCGCCGCGTCGGTGCCCGTGGTGTGGGATCCGCATCCGCGTGGACCGGCACCGATACCGGGTGCCGCGCTTGTCTCGCCGAATATGAGCGAGGCGCGGCAGTTCGCGCCCGGGTACGCCGAGCCCGACGAACTGGCGAAGGTGCTCCGGGACGAGTGGACCGCGGATTCGGTGGCGGTCACGCTCGGTTCCGCCGGGGCGGTGCTGGCCAACGGTAAGCGGCTGGCCACGGTTCCGGTGCCCGGCGAGATCCGGCTCGGTTCCGCCACCCACGACACCTGCGGTGCGGGCGACCGGTTCGCCTCGGCCGCGGCGGCGGCCCTGCTGGACGGATCGACGGTCGCCGAGGCGGTGGGCCGGGCCGTGGGCATCGCGGCCGGGTTCGTCGCCGGCGGCGGCGCGGCCGCGCTGTCGCGTAGTGACGCACCCGAACCCGCGAGCACTGCGCCAACCGAGAGTTCCGGATCGGCGTTCGAGGTGGCGGCGGGTGTCCGGGCGCGCGGCGGCCGGCTCGTCGCCACCGGCGGCTGTTTCGATCTGCTGCATCCCGGCCATATCAGCCTGCTGCGCCAAGCCCGCGCCATGGGCGACGCGCTGATCGTCTGCCTCAACTCCGACGACTCGGTGCGGCGGTTGAAGGGGCCGAGCCGTCCGATCGTCGCCGAACGCGACCGCGCCCGGCTGCTCGGCGAACTGACCTCGGTGGACGCCGTCACGATCTTCGACGAAACCTCCCCGGCCGCCCTGCTCGAGCGACTGCGCCCCGATATCTGGGTCAAGGGCGGTGACTACGCCGAAGCGGATCTGCCCGAGGCCGATGTCGTCCGTCGACACGGCGGCGAGATAGCGCTGATTCCCACCGTTCGCGGCTATTCGACAACTCAGCTGGTCACCCGGTCCCGCGGCTGACCCGGAAACGAAGGAGTGCGATGCGAAATCCTGGCAACGTCCTGATCACCGGCGGTGCTTCCGGTCTCGGCGCCGCGGTCACCGCCGCGGTGCTCGAACACGGCGGCCGTCCCCTGGTCATCGACCGGGATCAACCCCGGACGACCGTCGACTTCGTCCGGGCCGACCTCGCCGATACCGCCGCCGCCGACAATGCCGTGCGCGAGCTGCTCGACACCGCCGACGGCCGTATCGACGGTGTCTTCACCGCCGCCGGCACCGACGCGTGCGGCCCGCTCGACCAGGTGCCCGCCAAGGATTGGGAACGGGTGGTCCAGGTGAACCTGCTGGGCACGGTCGCCGTGGTCCGCGCGGCACTGCCCACCTTGCGGCGCCACCGGGGCACCGTGGTCACCTGCGCCTCCACCCTCGGCCTTCGCGCCGTGAGCGACGCGACCGCCTATTGTGCGTCGAAATTCGGCATCGTCGGCTTCACCCGTGCGCTCGCCGCCGAAACCGCGGGCGAGGTCGGAGTGACCCTGCTCGTCCCCGGGGGAATGCACACAGCGTTCTTCGACGGGCGCGCCGAGAAGTACAAACCGCCGCCGGACGCGAAGCTGAACCGGCCGGCGGATGTCGCGAACACGGTGCTGTTCGCACTGGGTCAGCGCCCCGGATGCGAAGTCCGCGAACTCGTGGTCTGCGCTTCGGAAGAGGGGTCGTGGCCCTGAGCGGCTCAATTCTCGTACTGCGCGCGCTCGGCCTGGGTGATCTGCTGACCGCGGTGCCCGCACTGCGGGCACTGCGGGCCGCCTACCCGGGCGACCGCCTGGTGCTGGCCGCTCCGGAGTCGCTGCGCGGGCTGGTCGATCTCATCGAGGCGGTCGACGAACTGCTGCCGACGCCCGGACTGGGTGCACTGCGCCGGCCGCACGAACCGCCGCGACTGGCGGTCAACCTGCACGGCCGGGGCCCGGAGAGCATCCGCGACCTGGTGGCGACCGAACCCGGCGCGCTGCTGACCCATCGTCATCCCGATTTCCCGGACCGGCCCGGGCCGGCCTGGCGTGCCGACCTGCACGAGGTCGACCGCTGGTGCCGGCTGCTGGAGTACGCGGGTATCCGATCCGACCCCACCGCACTCCGGTTACGCCCGCCTCCGATACCCGCGCCCGTGCCGGAGGCGGTCGTAATCCATCCAGGCGCGGCCTATCCGGCCCGGCGCTGGCCACCCGAGCGTTTCGCGCAGGTGGCCCGCGAGCTCGCCGCCGACGGCCGCCCGGTGGTGGTCACCGGCTCTGCCGAGGAGGTGCCGCTGGCGCAGGCGGTCGCCCGCCGGGCCGGGCTCCCGGACTCCGCGATGTACGCGGGACGTACCGATCCGGCCGGGTTGGCGGCGCTGGTCGCGTCCGCGGCACTGGTCGTCTGCGGAGATACCGGCGTCGGGCACCTCGCGACCGCGTTCGGCACGCCCTCGGTACTGCTGTTCGGTCCCACCTCGCCGGGTACCTGGGGACCGCCACCGACCGCGGAGCGTCATATCGCGCTGTGGGCGGGACGTCTCGGCGATCCGCACGGCAACAGTCCGGACACCGGGTTGCTCATGGTCGGTCCCGAACGCGTACTCGGCGCGGCGGCCGAGCTCATCGGAAAGGGAGCGCACCATGGGTAGTCGCGTCGGGGTGGTGGGTGCCGGATACGTGGGGCTGACCAGCGCCGCCTGCCTGGCCCACCTGGGGCATCACGTGATCTGTCTGGACAACGACGAAATCAAGATCGGACAACTGCGCGCGGGACAGGTGTCGATCGTCGAGCCGGGGCTTGCGGAACTGGTCCGGGCGGGACTCGACGAGGACCGGCTCGTCTTCACCACCGACCCGGAGTCGCTGGCCGAGGCCGAGGTGGTCCTACTGTGCCTGCCCACCCCCCGAGGTGATGGCGGGGCGGCCGATCTGGGTGTGCTCGACACCGCCCTGGACACGCTGTCCACCGTTCTGCGGCCGGACTGCACCCTGGTCACCAAATCCACTGTGCCGGTGGGTACGGCGGCCCGGCTCGCCGCCCGCCACGGCCGGGCCGGCCCAGCTGTGGTGAGCAATCCCGAATTCCTCCGGGAAGGCCGTGCGGTCCAGGATTTCCTGCGGCCCGATCGCGTGGTGATCGGCGCCGCGCAGCGGGATGCCGAATCCGCCGATCGGGTCGAAGAACTCTATGCCGGAACGGGTGCCACGGTACTGCGCTGCGATACGGCCGGCGCGGAACTCGCCAAATACGCCAGCAATGCTTTTCTGGCGGTGAAACTGTCGTTCGTGAACACGCTGGCCGAGTTGTGCGAACGCGTGGGCGCCGATATCACCGAGGTCACCGGCGCGATGGGCATGGACGACCGGATCGGGCCGGATTTCCTCGCACCCGGCCCCGGCTGGGGCGGCTCCTGCCTGCCCAAGGACACCCATGCCCTGCTGCGCGCCGCGGAATCGGCGGGCGTGGACTTCGCCATCCTGCGCGATGCCGTACGCGCCAACGACCGGCAGCACGCCATGGTGGTGCGCAAGGTGCGACGCGCCGTCACCGGCGCGGTCGACGGTTCGCTGGCCGAGGCGCGCATCGGTGTGCTGGGACTCGCGTTCAAGGCCGGAACGGGAGATCTGCGCGACTCCCCCGCGGTTGCCGTGGCGCAGCAGCTGTGCCGGCACGGCGCCACCGTGACGGCCTACGACCCGTGCGTCCCCGTCGGCACCCCCGGCCTCGGACCGGTACGGGTAGTGGACGACCCCTACCTGGTCGCGGACGGTGCGGCCGCGCTCGTGATCCTCACCGAATGGCCCGAGTTCCGGGCCCTCGACTGGCCGCGGCTCAAAGCCCGAGCGGACCGCGCGATCGTCGTGGACAGCCGCAACCTGTTGGACCGCGACGCCCTCCAGGGAACCGGTTTCGCGGTGGTGGGTATCGGCACCGGCGCGGACTGACCGCGCCGATATCGGTGGCAGGCCCGATACGCCCTCGCCGGTTTGCCGGTATCGGGCTCGGGTAGGGCGGCGATATGGCCGAAGGTGTCACCGATACCGGGTCCACCGCGGAAGCGGCGGTCCGGGCCGCAGCCGTACCGTTGCCCGGCGAAGTGCCGATCGACGAGGAATTGCTCGATTTCGTGGGGGACGCCCGCTGTGTGCTGATCGGCGAGGCCACCCACGGTACCGCCGAGTTCTACGCGACCCGGGCGCGGATGACCCGTACCCTCATCGAGCGCGGCGGTTTCCGGGCCGTGGCCGTCGAGGCGGACTGGCCCGACGCCTACCGCGTGAACCGGTATGTGCGCGGTCGCGGCGACGACCGTGACGCGGTTGGTGCGCTGCGCGGTTTCACCCGGTTTCCGATGTGGATGTGGCGCAATACCGTCGTCCGCGACTTCGTCGAGTGGTTACGCGAGCACAACCGCCGCGATCCCGGACGTGCCGCCGGTTTCTACGGGCTCGATCTGTACAGCATGTTCCGTTCTGCGGCCGAGGTGATCGGCTACCTCCAGGATATCGATCCGGCGGCCGCGGACCGGGCCCGCGAACGCTACGCGTGCTTCGATCAGCACCTCGACGAACAGCGTTACGGTTACGCCGCCGCGTTCGGCGCCGGGCAGGACTGTGAGAACGCGGCGGTCGAGCAATTGGTGGACCTGCAGCGGATGGGTACCGAGCAGCTGCCCGCCGACCGGCCGCTCGACCCGGACGAGCGGTTCTATGCCGAACAGAACGCCCGGCTGGTCACCGCGGCCGAGCAGTACTACCGCGCGATGTTCGGCACCTGGGTGGATTCGTGGAACCTGCGCGACGCGCATATGTTCGAGACGTTGACCGCGTTGGGCGACCATCTGCGCCCCGATCCCTCGAACGAGGCGAAAATTGTGGTGTGGGCGCACAATTCGCATCTCGGCGACGCGCGGGCCACCGAAATGGGCGCGGCCGGCCAATGGGATCTGGGCCAGCTGGCCCGGGAGAATCTTCCCGGCCTGGCGCGAATCCTCGGCTTCACCACGCACACCGGGACCGTACTGGCCGCCGCGCAGTGGGACGGCCCGCCGAGAGTGGAACGGGTGCGCCCGTCGCTGCCCGGCAGCGTGGAGAATCTGCTGCACCGGGCAGGTGACGGCCGTTTCCTGCTGCGATTCGATCGCGAGCCGGTGCCCGAGCAGCTACGTTCGGCGTTGCTCGAGCGCGCCATCGGGGTGGTCTACCGCCCGGAGACCGAGCGCCGGAGCCACTATTTCCATGCCCGTCCGGCCGACCGGTTCGACGCGCTCATCCATATCGACGAGACCACCGCGCTCTCCCCCCTGGACCCGGTCACCCGCCCGGCGAGCGGAGAGCCCGGAGAGACCTATCCCTTCGCTGTATAGCCGGTCGGCGCGGGGGTGCGGCGGTACAGACCGGCTCGGGTTCGCCGGGTGCGACCGGGCCGGGGCGCTTTGTCGGCACGACCCCGGCCCGGCTGCTGTCCGGTGTGCTCAGAAGATCGCCTTGCTGACCGCGTCCGGTCCGTCGAACGACCGGTCCGGTAGACCTCCGAGGACATCGAGCACGTCCGCGTCGGCACCGTTCTTCTTCGCCGTGGAGACGAGGCCGTCGCGGTCACAGGGATAGTCGATACCGGAAAGATATTTCTGCACCTGCACAGGACTGATCTGGCTCATAGCGTGCTCCCTTGCTCGAAAAATGTTGTCGGCAAGGCGATTCGGCCTCGCCGCGGTCACGAATCTGCGCCGGGCAACCTCTCGAACCTGCGTTGCCGGCGACGGCGGCTCGCCGCCACTCGGCCGCCTACCCGGGACCGGTCCGGACAAACACCTCCCGACCGCCTGGAAACGGGCGCCGGATACGTGCCTCACGGCTCGCCGCACCCGGCGGGGAGCCCGGGCGCGTAGGGTAAGGTGACGGGTTCACGTTCGCCTTGAGACTCCAGGGTCGGCCCGGCCACGATGCCGTGACGCATCCCGACTGATCCAGGTCCCTCATGAAATCATTCAGTTCTTCTGTTGTACCTCCCGTTCCCGCTTCACCGCCGCCCGCCAGATCGCCCGGTGACCAGCTGACCTTCCGGAGGCTCCGGCGCGGCGATATCGTCGTGCTGGCCGTCCGTGGCGAAGCCGACGCCTTCACGCTGTCGCTGTGGCGGCAGAAGGTGCGCGACGCGGTCGATCGCGCTACCACCGGGGGTGGCGCGCTGATCGTCGATACCACCCGGCTCGGTTTTCTGTCGTTGCGCACACTGGAGGCGCTGGCGGCGGACGCGGCGGGTTACCGCCGCGACGGCGTGGAGATATGCCTGGTGACCGGTAACCAGCGCCTCGCGCGCCTCGCCGGCACCGACCCCCGGACCGCGAGCCTGCCCATCCGTTCCACCGTCGTCGCGGCCGTAACGGTGCTGCGGCCGCGACGGGAGGCCGCGGTCCGCACACCGCGCCGGTTGCGAGCCCCGCACATCACCCGGGACCAGCCGGGTGTCGACCGGCCCACCTGTCCGGCCGGCGACATAGCTCCCGGACACGGGACCGGTTTTGCGGACACCGCGATCGACGCGGCCGTGCCGCGCCACCGGTGACCCACGGGCCCGCCACAATCGGGCCGCAGACCCGCCCGCCGTCCGCGGGAACCACACTCCTTCAACTACACTGAAGGAACTGTTAAGCTTCAGCTCACCTGAAGGTTGAGAGGGAGCTGTTCATGCACAACCTGCTGCTGTCGGTCCACGTCCTGGCGGCCATCGTTTTCATCGGGGGTTCGGCCGTAGCCACCAGCCTGTTCCCCCGCTACGCGCCGGTGTCCGGCACGGTCGGCGCGGCATCGGAACGTCATCACGCCGTCGTCGCCGTCCTGCACCGGGTCACCGGTACCTACGCCTGGTTCGGCCTGACCGTCCCCGGCATCGGCCTCGTCCTCGCGACCCTGCAGGGCCGCGTGGGCGAGGTCTGGATCACCGCGGCGATCGTCCTCACCGCGTGCGCCGCGGCGGTCATCATCACGACGATCCACCCGATGCAGCGCCAGGCCCTCGCGGCGCCCGACGACGGGCGGCGACTGCGCGCGCTGAGCATGCTCGCCGGCATCTACAACCTGCTGTGGCTCATCGTGGTGGTGCTCATGATCGTGCGTCCCGGCACCTCCGCCTGACCCGGCACGACCGGCCGGAAAGCCATTGCACCCACTACCCACGAAACGAGGACGGCTCCCATGAGCATCCGCCACTACCTGTACCGCGCACCGTCCCTGTCCGCGCGAGAGGCCATCGACGCCGTCCGCGACGGAGCATTGATCGTGGATGTGCGCCGGCAGTTCGAATGGAATCGCACCCACATTCCCGGCGCGGTCCATCTGCCGCTCGAGCAGTTGACGGCCGGATGCGAACAGTTGCCCGACGATCGGCTCCTGATCACCTTCTGCACCGGCGGCCTGCGGTCCTACGGCGCCGCGAACCTCCTCGTCGAATACGGATTCGAGGCCGAGAACATGTCCGGCGGCCTGATCGAATGGCGTGCGGCCGGCGGCGCGCTCGAGGTAGGTGGGCGACCGGGCCGGTGACGACCGCCCGCTGCGGACACGACGGTGAGCGTTGTCGAGACCCCGGACACGCGCCCTGACAACCGGCGAATTTCAGCAATCGAACAGCCACCGCTTTCTTACCGCGTACGGGCCGGACCCATTGTTACCGTTTCCAGCGCTTGCGCGTGTGAACCGAAACTGTTTTCGAATTCCGCGCGTCCACTTGCCAAACATTGCGCAAATACCCGGAACTGCGCATTCTCCGTCAACGGTGGTTAAGTTCTCGTTGATCGTCTCCTCCCACCGCCCCGAAAATGATCGAATGTTCTGTACAGGAGGAGAAAAAGGAATATCGTCCGGGCCAGCGCCCAGGAGGTTGTCACCGTGAGCGAGACCAGCGGCGCCACGCTGCGTCCGTCCAAGCTGGACCGGTTGATCCAGCTCGAGAACGAGGAACTGTCCGTCGACGACATGCCGGGGTCCCAGCGGGTACCGGAGGCCGCCACCCGCATAATGGGTTACCGCGACGCCGAACACCGGGACCCTGTCGTCGAGGTCGTACTGACCGCCGGTGACGACGCCCTTCCCCGGATACCGGACAGCGATGTCACCACATTCCGCGCCGATGCGCATCGCGAACTGACCGCGCCCGAATTCGCCCGTCTCGACGCGGTGTACACCGACGGTATCGACGCGACCTGCCGCTGGCTCACCGCGCGCACCGGCCGCCCGTGCGCACACCACCCGAACGGCATTGCCGCGACGATACCGTTCGGCGAACCCGGGACCGCCGGATATCTCTGGGAGCATTCGCCTTCGACCCCAGGCCCGGGGTTTCCCGAGGCCGGCCGCCCCGGCGAACGGCACGAAATCCGCGGACTGTACCGCTTTCTCGGCGAACTCGTCTGCGGCAGCCCGGGCCGTGGACACACCGTGGCCCGGCTGCGCGGGGCCCAGGCGGGATTCCTGTTACACGGTATGCGATTGGAATTGCCGTCCGACCTCAACTACTCGGTGGGCCCCGGGTTGACCACCGCGGGCATCGATGAAAGCACCATCGGCCGGATCCGGACGCGCACCGCGAACCCGGCCGACGCCGCGGCACTGGCCACGGTGTTGTGTACCGGCGCCACCATGGTGGAACTCGGATCGGTGCCCTGTACGGGGCTGACTCGCGACGGGCTCATGTTCACCGGGCCGATCGGTTACGTTCAGCCCGCCGATCTGTACGTGTGGGTGCTACCGGGGCCCGTGCGCACGCTGTTGCACGAGGCCCGCGCCTACCAGGAAGCGCGTCCCCAACCCGTATCGAAACTGTTCGCCGGCGCCATCGGCGGTGCCGGACGCCGCCTGCGCCACACCGCGGCGCGTTGTGAGGTGACCATGCCGGACCTTCATCACTGGCACCACAGCTGGATCCGCAGGACCGGGCTGCTGCAGGGAACCGAAACGCCGGAGCCGGCGCGCAACACCGATATGTTGTTCGCGCTGCGCCTCTGTCCGAATCCCGCGCCGCCACGGGCTCGTTCGCTCTGACACCGGGGCGAACCGCGGCGAGTTCCATCGTCGCGGGCCGGCAGTCGGCAGTCCGCATCGAGCGTGACGGCGACAGCCACTCGTACGCAGAGTGCCGGGGCGCGCGCGAAGGTCCACGGCTCGGCGCCGATGTCCACCGGAGGCGGGTTTCTCACCCGGACCATGGGCCTTCCGTCGCCGGAGAAGAGCCGGTGGCGTGCGCGGGCACCGGAGTCGCGGCAGGTTCCCCACGCCCGGGGAGAACCATCGACAGTGCCCCGAGCACATCGGCCGTCTGGTCCCCGGGACCGCCGCGAGTATGCGCGGCCACCGTGAAAGCCGGGCCGAACGACGCCGAGGCGACCTCCTGGGGCGGAGCGTCCGCCCATCCCCATTTGGTGCCCTGCACACCGGGCAGCGCGGCCGTACCCCAGTTCTGTTCGGTGCCGTCGGCGGCGCGGGGCGCGGCGGTGGCCATCCAGGACAGTATCGGGGAGGTGGGATCGGTGCGCTGTTTGGCGGTGAGGAAATCGGCCACGTCGGCGGTACTGGTGGTGGAACTGCCCCAGTTCGCGCCCGGCCGGGTTTGCGCCAACCCGTATTCCGCGGCGACGATCGCGATGGCCTGGGGATATTTCGCCTCCACCGCGTCGGCGGCCGCATCGTCGGAATACCGGATCATCCGCTCCCCGTGGGCGAGATCGGCGGCCGACCCGTCGCCGTGGCGCAGTGCGTAATCGGTGAGGTAGAGCTTGGCCAGCGACAGCGCGCTGCGTGCCTGATGCTCGTCGGCGGTGCCCCAGCGCAGACCGGTGAGCGAGCGCACCGAGATGGCCGTGCGTGGCGCGGGCTCGCCCACGGCGGTGGGCGGGACCGGTTCGAGTGCCGGTGCCGCCTGCGCGACCGGCGGACCGAGAGCACAGCAGGTGAGGAGTGCGGCGAAGGCGAGGGGGCGGTAGTCCATGGCCTCTCCCGGCGTCGGTGCGGGGCACGGTCGGCCCGCGGTCGTCGAGCGTTTTCCCCGGGACACGACGCACAAACTCCGGTCACAACTCATGGCGGTAACAGTCGGTGCACAACTACATCCACCCGGACCTCGCCGGACCGAACGGCCCGGCCCGGTGGCGCCGCGGTCAGGCGCGCTCGGCTGCCGGATCCACTGCCGGTGGCACGGGCCGCGGCCTGCGGGCGGCGCCGCACAGTAGCGCCGCCGCCACACACAACCCCGCGGCCACGAAGAAGGCGAGGTCGTAGGAACCGTGGGTGTCGCGAATGTATCCCGCCCCGAACGCGGCCACCGCGGCACCGAGCTGGTGTGCGGCGAACACCCAGCCGAACACCACCGGAGTCGAGGCACCGAACCAGCTGCGGCAGATCGCGATCGTCGGGGGTACGGTAGCGACCCAGTCGAGACCGTAGAAGACGATGAAGACCCAGGTGCCCGGCTCGGCACCGGGTGAGAGCAGCGCCGGTAGCAGCAGCAGTGAGGCGCCGCGGCCGAGGTAGTAGATCACCAGCAGCAGGCGCGGATCCACGCGATCGGTGAGCCAGCCGGAGAATACCGTGCCCGCGACGTCGAAGATCCCTATGGTCGCCAGGAGCGAGGCGGCCAGGGTGACCGGCATACCGTGATCGTGCGCGGCGGGTATGAAGTGTGTGCCGATCAACCCGTTGGTCGTCATGCCGCAGATGGCGAAACTGCCCGCGAGCAACCAGAACGCGGGAACCCGCGCGCCCCGCGCCAGCCCGGCCAGTGCCGCCGTGAAGGTGCCGCCCGGCAGTGGCTCGGCGGCGGGCTCGGACTCGCCGCCGTAGGCGGTGAGGCCCATATCGCCGGGACGGTCCCGGATGAACAGTACGACCAGCGGGATCACCGCCAGCGCCGCGAGGGTCACGATGATCGAGGCCCGGCGCCAACCGAATGCGTCGGTGACCGCGGCGACCACGGGCAGGAACACAAGCTGGCCTGTCGCGCTCGCCGCCGTGAGTACCCCGGTGACCAGCCCGCGCCGGGCCACGAACCACCGGGTCGAGACGGTCGCGACGAAACCCATCGACAGGGACCCGGTACCCAGTCCCACCAGCACACCCCACAGCAACACCAGCTGCCAGCTCGCGCTCATGACGGTGCCCACGCCGGTGCCCGCGGCGATCAGCAGTAGTGCCCCGGTGAGGATCGGGCGCACGCCGAACCGGTCCATGAGCGCGGCGGCGAACGGCGCGGTGAGGCCGAACAGCACCATGTTCACCGACATCGCGGCGCCGATCGTGGCATGCGACCAGCCGAATTCCTGGTGCAGCGGCGTCATCATCACACTGGGTACCGCCCGGAACCCGGCGGCGCCCAGGATCACCACGAAACTGACGCCCGCGACGATCCAGGCGAAATGCGGTCGCGGCCGCCGCCCGGCGCGTGCCACCGCCGAGCCGGTATCGATCTTCGTCATCACGCTGATCAGCTTCCGATAGCCGGTGTCGCGCCACTAGTGGCAAAATCGACGATATGCGTGAAGATCGTGCCAACAGTGGTTCGCTCCGGCGTCCGCATACAGTCGCCGTGCTGTTGCTCGATCCGGTGGTCGGTTTCGATGCGACCATCCCGTCCCTGGTGTTCGGCGAGGCCACCGACGACGAAGGCAACCCGCTCTATCGCGTCGTGACGTGCTCCCTGGACGCCGGACCCGTATCGGCCACCGCGGGATATTCGATCGTCGCCGCGGCCGGACCGGAAGCACTCGCCACCGCCGATACGGTGATACTGCCGGGCACCAAGTACCGCGCTGCCCGCTCCGGCGGCGAACTCGGCCCCGCACTCGCCGCGGCATTGGCCACCGTCCCCACCGGGGCCCGGATGGTGTCCATCTGCACCGGCGCTTTCGTACTCGCCGCCGCCGGCGTCTTCGACGGCCGCCGCGCCACCACCCACTGGCGCTACGCCGACGATTTCCGCCGGCTGTTCCCGGCAGTCGAACTCGACGAAACCGTGCTGTTCGTGGACGAGGGGCCGGTGCTCAGTTCGGCGGGCCTGGCGGCCGGAATCGACTTGTGCCTGCACATCGTTCGCCGCGACCACGGCGCCACCGTGGCCAACCGAGTCGCCCGATACTGCGTTGTACCGCCCTGGCGCGAAGGCGGGCAGGCCCAGTTCATCGAACATCACGTCCCCGAGTCCGACGACCTCAGCACCGCCGCGACCCGGGCGTGGGCCCTCACCCGGCTGGCCGAGCCGCTCGGCGTCGCGGCCCTTGCCTCCCATGCGCGGATGAGCCCACGTACCTTCAGCCGGCGGTTCCGGGCCGAGACGGGTCTGTCGCCGGGGGCCTGGCTCCGTGACCGCCGGATCGATCTGGCACGGGAACTGCTCGAGTCGGCGGATATCCCGGTGGACGAGGTGGCGCAGCGGTCCGGTCTCGGTTCACCGGACAACCTCCGCCACCATATGCGGCGCGGCCTGGGGATGTCGCCCTCGGCGTACCGGAGGACATTCGCCGACCGCTGATCCGGCGACCGCACCGCCCGAGGAGGAACCGGGTCGATCGCGGCCGACGAGGCACCTCCTCACAGCGACGCCGGTGCACCGACCGCGCCCGGTCGCCCATGACCTCACCCACCACCCGTGGTGATCCAGTGGGCCATGACCGCGAAGGTTGCGGGTGTGCTGGGGCCTCTGCGGCCGGGCTAGGTGTACTGACCATGAACGTTGGTGACGGCGTGTCGAGCTGACAAAGGCGAAGACCTCCGAGTGAAGTGCGAGCTGTCTGGGAACGCACCCATCCTTCGGAGGTCTTCGTGGTCCACCGTAATGCCCCGTTGTCGGAGTTGGGCCGGTTACGGCTGGCTCGTTGTGTCGTCGAGGACGGCTGGCCCCTGCGGCGCGCAGCCGAAAGATTCCAGGTTTCGGCGACCACCGCCAAACGGTGGGCCGACCGATACCGCCTCGCCGGTGCCGCGGCGATGACCGATCGGTCCAGCCGCCCGCATCACAGCCCCGCCCGGACACCGACACGCACCGAGCGGCGCATCATCAGGTCAGTACAGCTAGGCCGGATGACCGGGCCGCAGGTCTGCGACATCGTGGAGGCGCAGCACGGCCGGCGCGGAGGCCGGGGCCGCGGCGTCCTCGGGCGAGAGCACCAGGCCGACGTGATCGCCGAAGTCGTGCCGGGTGAGGATGCGACCACAGAACCAGGCCACGGCGTCGAGCAGGATCGGGACCCCGTGCGGGCCGAGACGCCACCGGCACCGGGCGAACTTGTCGATCTCGTCGCCGGTCTGCGTCCCGAACAACGCGGCGAGTTCCGCGTCGTGCGTACCGACGAGGTGCACGGCGGCGAACTCCGCGCCCGGCGCGACCCGGAAGGTGTGATTGGTCTTGGATAGGCACACCAGGAATCGAGCGGGGTCGATCCCGACCTGGGACGCGAATCCGACCAGGCAGCCGGACCGTTCACCGCCCGCGGCCAGAGTGACGATGTACACGGGGGCGTCGGCGACGGCCACCAGATCGTCGAAGGCGTCGGACTCGGAGTGTGTGTTCGCCCGCATAGACCGTGTATATCAGGGCTCCGGCCCGACCCGCACCGAACGCCTCGCCCAGCGGCCGAGCGAGCAGTCCACGGAAATCGCCGAACCGGTTCCACGGCGCCCGAGGTTCATCCTCCGGAGCCGGTGCCGGATCCGCGCCGAGACCTTTGATCGCACGGGTACGGCTCACGGGTGGGCCGCAGATCGGGTTCGGGTGGACACAGGATCTGCGCGCCTGAACCGCAGCGGATTCCTGGACCCCCCGGGAGCGCGGATCACCGTGGCTCAGCGCTGATCCACAGCAGGTGGCAGCGCGGCCAAGGCGCCGACAACCGTCGAGAAGATCGGCAGCCCGGCAGTTCGGGGATGGCGACTCGCAAGCGCCGGGATGCGCGGATTCCTGGTGATCAGGCAGAGCGTGGTCCCGTCGCCGGAGCAGGCTTCGGCCATATCGGCCACAGCGGCCAGGGTGTCCAGCGACAGGAAGTCCAGCCGGGAGGCATCGAGCACCAACGTGCCGCCCGGGGCGACGACAGCCAGCGCCTCCCGCACGCTGCGCTGCCACAGCCCGAGCGTGAAGGCATCCGCTTCACCGCGCACGGACAGTACGAAGGCCTCGCCGCAGCGTCGCGCACGGAAGGACAGCTGGTCCTCCGGTGACCTGTGGGCCGGTAGAAAACACTGTCTCGACAAGCTCCAACGTGCATTCATCCTGCACCCGCGATCGGGTCGACAAGCCACATACCTGGCAGCGGGGCCGGGCCCCGCTCAGGAGGACGCCCCGCACGCTCGCACGCCCTTACCTTACGCCCGGCCTTCCGCCGAGGTGTCGCAAAAGGATGCATTCTGAAACAACTCCTGGTGGGCGATCACCGCTGTTCAGCGATATTTGCCACCATCGACTGTCCACGACCTACCTTTTTTCGGACAGTGTGAAGCGATCTCGAGGTTCGACGAGCGGCTACTGGTCATCGCGGACACGCGAGTGGTGATTGTGGTCGGTCGAGTTGGTCGGCTTTGTGGTGGAGGTAGCGCTGTTCGACCTGGTTGTCGGTGAGTTCGGCGGCTCGGCGGAAGAATTGGGCTGCGGTGGTGTCGTCGCCGATCTGCTGTAGGAGATGGGCGCGTACAGCGTGTTCGCGTTGCCGGGTAAGGGGGTTGCGGCCCAGGTGGTGACGTCGATCGAGATCGTCGAGCAGAGCCAGGCCGCGGGCGGGGCCGTAGGCGTGGGCGACGGCCACGACGCGGGCGAGTTGGACGGGTGGTGTGGGGGTGAGGCGTTCGAGCCACAGGTAGAGCATGGCGATCTGGGGCCAATCGGTGCGGCCCGGTTCGGCTGCGGCGTGGACTGCGGCGATCGCGGCTTGGAGCTGGTAGGGGCCGGCCGGTCCGCGGTTCCAGATGCTGTCGATGAGTGTGGTTCCCTCGTCGATCATTTCGCGATTCCACTGTGCGGTGTCCTGCTGGGCCAGGGGTATCAGTTCGCCGGCGTCGACGCGCGCTGCGCGGCGGGATTCGGTGAGCAGCATGAGGGCGAGCAGGCCTGTCGTCTCCGCATCGTCGGGGGCGGTGGCGCGCAGCATTCTGGTCAGGCGGATGGCCTCACCGGTGAGGTCGACGCGGGTGAGGTCGGCTCCGGCGGTGGCGGTGTAGCCCTCGTTGAAGATGAGGTACAGCACCTGACGGACCGCGGTCATCCTGCTGTCGCGGTCGGCGCCGGTGGGCAGGGTGAAGCGGGCGCCGGCCTTGGCGAGTTGTTGTTTGGCGCGACTGATCCGGGTGCCCATCGTGGCCTCGGTCGTGCCGTAGGCGTGCGCGATCTCGGCGGTGGTCAGGCCGCCGACCGCGCGCAGGGTGAGCGCTACCTGGGAGGTGTGGCCGAGGGCGGGGTGGCAGCACAGCAGGAGCAAGGTAAGACTGTCGTCGGTTCCGCCTGCCTGCGCGGCCCGTGCGGGTTCGGCCATGGCCAGCTCGGCGGCGCCGGTTTCCAGTTCACGGCGGCGGCGGGCCTGGTCGGAGCGCAGCAGGTCGACCATGCGCCGGTAGGCGATCCGGATGAGCCAGCTGCGCGGGTTGTCCGGGACGCCTTCGACCGGCCACGTGCGCGCGGCGGCCAGCAGCGCTTCCTGCACGGCATCCTCGGCCGTGTCGAAGCGGCCGAAGCGGCGGACCAGCGCACCGAGGACCTGCGGCGTTTCGGCGCGCAGCAGGTCCTCGATCTCGCGGGTCACGCGCTGAAGTCCTCGCCCATGATCGGCCGGATCTCGATCGGTTCACCGAGCGCTTCGACGATGCGGGCGGCGATCTGCACGGCTCGTTCATGTCCGGCTACGTCGATCACCGCGAAGCTCGCCAGGACCTCTTTCAGTTCGGCGAACGGCCCGTCGGTGGCGACCACACCATCGGCGGTTCTGCGGACGGTGGTGCTGACGGCCGGGTGGCCCAGCCCCTCCGTGCCGACCAACTCACCGGAGGCGAACAGTTCCTTCTCCAGCTGCTGATAGGTGGCGAACGCGGCCAGCGCCTCCGGCGAGGCAGTGTCGGCGGTCGCGGCGTCCCACGCGGCGGCCGGTGTGTAGCCGAGAAGCAGGTACTTCACTGAAATCCTCCGAGATGGTGGGTTGTCGTCACGATAACCGGTATGCGAGCGTGCTCGGCTCAGTCGAAGCGGCGCCGCTGGGACAGCGCCACCACGGTGGTCCAGGTGAAGGCGACCGCGCCGTTGATCGCGATCTGGATGCTCATGTACTCCGGTGACATGGGCACCAGCAGGACCAGCCCGGCCACGGCGCTCGCCACGGCGGGCAGCACCCGACGCCGGCGAGCGCACCGCACGCTCAGGACCAGGGCCGCGAGCGCGAGCGCGGTGAAGGCCACCGCGGCCGCGGCCGAATGCGCGATACTGTGCCAGGACATCTGCGCAATCGGCTCGTCAGGGGTACCGACGGGGAAACCGTTCTCCGGGTCCATGGTGAATACACCCGCCGCGACCAGCCCGATGCCGAAAAAGCCCACCAGGATGGGTAATGCCCGCCGCCCGGTCCCTTCGGTGAGCGTGCGGCCGATACCGGCGGCCAAGGCCAGCGCACCCATCCCCGTGGTGATGAAGGTGAGGATCTGGATCCAGCCGAGATCGCCGGTCGCGAGCTGACTGATCGGATGCCGGGTGATATCGAAACCCTCGCGGGTGAGCATCTGGGTGATCGCCGACACGAAGAACAGCGGGCCCGCGGCAGCACTCGCGAGCCACAGGCCCTCGGATGCCCGGCTCCGAGCACGGACCGTGGCGGAGGCGGTCGGGGTGGTGGCGGTGAAGGTCATCGGTTTTCCTTCCTCGGTAACGGGTTGCCGCTGTTACCTCGGAACCGCCGGACGGATCTCGACACGACAAACAAGTGATACAGGTCATAGTTGATTCGGGTCGAAAACCGTGTGCCGGCGCCGAGGTACCCAGCGAACAACCCCGTACAGGAGGACGAAAATGATCGAGATCCAGCAGCAGCCCACCCCCGAACTGCAGGCATTGGACCGCCTCGTCGGCACCTGGAAGGTCACCGGAGGGGCGGAAGGAACCGTGCGCTACGAATGGATGGCGGGCCGGTTCTTCCTGCTCCAGCACATCGACCTCACCCAGCACGGCGAACCCGTCACCGGCATGGAAGTGATCGGCAACCTGCGCCCGTTCGGCGAACCGACCGGCCCCGATGTCGCCTCCCGGTACTACGACTCGGTCGGCAACACTTTCGACTACGTCTACGAACTGGCCGGCGACACGCTCACCATCTGGGCCGGCGCCAAAGACAGCCCCGCCTACTACCGCGGCACCTTCGACGCCGACGGGACCACCGTCACCGGCGAATGGGTATACCCGGGCGGGGGTGGATACGCCTCGACCATGACCCGGATCTGAACCGGCGGCCCGGGCCGATCGGCTCCTCGTCACGGCCGTGACCCGGACCCTGACGAGGAGCCGGTGACCATGCGATCAGAGACCTCATTGCCGACGCCGCCCGGACTCCCACAGTCGAGCAGTAATACACCGGACCGGGGACTCCACCGCCCGCCGCGATAGCGTCAACGGTAACGGCGAGTCTGCGCAATCGAATTCGCCTGCGGCACACCGAGTCCGCTGACGTTGACGATCCTCCCCCACCGCTGCTCGACCAGATGCGGGGCCACAGCACGAGTAGTGCGCACGCCGAGCACGGCAGCCGCTCGGGCGGCCACGGCCAACGATCCCGCTCGGGCCGATTCGAAATTCCGGGGGGGCGGCGGCCGGCGTCGAACTACCGACCGGCCGCCGAACCGGACCCGGTGGCGCCGATCAGGCGGCCGTGGTGATCGAACCGGCCGCTTCGGGCTCGGCCATCGCCTGCTCGCGCAGGGTCCGCAGCGTTTTGGCGAGGATTCGCGACACCTGCATCTGCGAGATATCGAGCCGTTCGGCGATCTGAACCTGGGTCATGTTCGCGAAGAACCGCCAGACCAGAATCTGCCGCTCCCGCTGCGGAAGTTGCGCGATCAGCGGGCGCAGTGTCATCGCGTCCTCGAGCAGCCGGTAGCAGGGGTCTTCCCCGCCGAGCCGGGCCAGTACCGCCGGTGGCGAGACATCGTCGTCGTGGTCATCGGTGGGGGCGTCGAGGGAGCTGCTGGTGTGCGCGTTGCCGGCGATGAGCGCCCGGGTGACGTCGGTGAGGTCGGCGTCGAGTTCCGCGGCGATCTCCCGCGCGGTGGGCATCCGGCCCAGCCGCTGGTACAGCGTCTCGGTGGCCGGGCCGATTCGCAGATGCAGTTCCTTGGTGCCGCGCGGCACCCGCACGGCCCAGGTGTGATCGCGGAAGTGGCGGCGCACCTCGCCCATGATGGTCGGGATCGCGAAGGACAGAAACGAACTGCCCCGCGACCCGTCGAAGCGGTCCACCGCCTGGACCAGGCCGAGGCGTGCGATCTGGAGCAGATCGTCGAACGCCTCGCCGCGGCCGGAGAAACGGCGCGCGATATGTTCGGCCAACGGCAGGCAGCGGTGCACGATCTGCTCGCGTAGCACCCGCCGGCGCGGATCCTCGGGTGCGAGCTCCGCCAGTTCGGCGAACAGCGGTTCGATGTTGTCGTAACTGTCGCCGGGGCCGGGCACATGGGCGGTACGCGGCGCACGATCCCCGGCGTGCCGGTCGGTCGTGGCTTCGGTCGTTTCGTTCACCGGAGGCTCCTCGGGCTTTCCCAAACCGTCTCGTTGGACGAGGGATAACCCGGGACGCGGTGATCGAAACGTGATCTGAAAATCCCGCGGGTGCGAATCGGTCGACGGCCGCGACCGCCCGGCCCGGTGCGGGTGTTTCGGACGGCCGAAAACGGTCATGCGCACCATGACGGGCGCCGTGGCCGGCAGACAGTCGCGCGGCGCGATCGCCCAGGCGAGAGAACGGAGGACCGATGACCATTCAGGACACCATCGCCCAGTTGCACCAGGACATCACCACGGCCGAGGACGCCGGTGACGAAGCCACCGCGGCGCGGCTGCGCCGGGAACTGGAAACCGCACTGCGTACCGCCGAGGACCCGGACACCGGGCAACAGGGCGCGCAATAGCGGTGCCGACAACGGTGGGGACATCCGGTTTCGGATGTCCCCACCGGCCGTTACCGCGCCGGTGGCGCGACAGTGGTTGTGCAGAAGGTTTGGCACTGCGCCGGGGTCGGAGTCACCTGCGCCGGTTGCTCACCGAAATCGGCGGTGCTCACCAGAATCATCACCAGCAACGCACCCCCGACCACCAGGCCGAAGATGAGCAGCGTGGGCCACAACCAGGTCCGCATCGGCTGTTCGTCGGCAATCGGCACCACCGGCACCACCGTGCCCGCCGGGTTGAGCGCATCCCCGGGATCCACCGGGTTGGCCGGATTCACCGGGCTGGCCGGATCGAGCGGATCCGCCGGATTGAACGGGCTCACCGAGCCGGGCGCACTGCCCTCGTCTTCGGCTTTCACACAACACCTCCAGTGGGTCTCGTGTACCGGATACCCCGAAAACCGTTCCGCTCACGGTGGATCCGCCGCGCACCGCCCGGATCAGGACGAGATGTAGATACTCCAGTCGGGAAAACCCCACCGGCCGTTGTGCTCGCCGTGTTCGATACCGCCGCCGTAGGTGCCGCGGCAGCCGATACCGTTCCAGAGCTTGACCTTCCGATCGGTGAGGTTGCGCACCGAGGCCCGGCCGACCACCCCGACCGCGCTGAGATCGATACAGCCGCTGGGATTATCGATGATCTTCTCGACCCGGCTCCCGTCGATCGTCCACTGTAGGGCGATCTGCCCGCTCGCGGCATGCGCGCTACTGTCCACTGCCGATGTCACCGCGATCGCCATCGCGGCCGAACCCAGAGCCATCACGAAACGACGCATACGAGAACCTTCCTGACGGGAGGACATCACACACGGAAACCGATCGAGCGCCGACCATTACAGCCGACCGGCCTCCGGTGCCCCTGCCGACGCGCCGGTGTCCATACCGGAAAATGCGGGCTCGCTGGATGTTCGGGACGAATACCGCCGCGACTGCGCCGCCGTGCATACCTTCTGACCAGCCGATACGAACAGGACAGCGGTCACAGCCCCCATCGCCACCGCGTGGAGCCCGCCAACGCCCCTGGAAGGGGCGACTCGTCTCTGCACCGGTGACCGTCCCGCCGATCCTGCTGCGCCTCGGGCCTGTCGCGCGTGATACCGGCCGGCGCGGCCCGCGGTGGCGATCTCGGTACCGTTCTTGTGCCGCGGGCACCACTGGGCGGCATCGGTTTCCGCGGCGGACCGCACCGCTCCCAGCGCGCCGCGGATCAGCGCATCCGCCGCCGCACCCGTTCCAGTTCGGCCGTCGCCGCGCGGACCGCCTCCCGGGCGGCGCGATCGGCGTTACGGGCGAATCGGTGCCGGTCTTGCGCCGCGTCGAGTTCGTCGCGGAGTTCGGCCAGCCGTGCGGTGGTGGCTTCGAGGTGTCCGGCCGCTCGCCGTGCTTGCTGCTCCACGACATCGAGGGCCTCGCGCGCGGCCGTTTCCGCGGCGCGGAGCTCTTCCTGCGCGCGCCGTCGGTCCGTCTCGGCGCGTTCCCGGCGCGCGCGTTCGGCCGCGGTGGGTTCGGCGGGCTTCTTCTTCCGCCGCGCCTCGGTGCGGGCGGCCTTCGGCTCCGCCCGGACCACGGTGAGATCGGGCTCCACCGGACCGAAACCCGCATAGCTCTCCGCGGCGGCCAGGGTGCCGCTGCGGACCCGCTCGGCGATATCGGAATCGGCCAGGGCGGCCGTCAGCGTCTCGCTCACCTGACGCAATACCGACTCGGATACCGGTCGCCCCTGGTCGGCGGCCACTTCACCCGCCCGTTCGGCCAGTGCGTCCACCACCTGCCGGCGCTGCCGGGTCAGTTCGCGCAGCCGGGCACCGGACAGTTGCCGCTGCGCCGTCCGTAACTCGGCGCCGAGCCGCAACAGGGCGTCCACCTCGCGGGGTGCCGCACGCACCAGCGTGTTCACCGCCCACGCCGCCACCGTGGGTTTGCGCAGGGCCGTAATCGCCGCCGCCAGTTCGCGATCCCCGGATTCCTTCGCCGCACCGGCGCGGGCGTCGCGCGCGGCGACGAACTCCGCGGGCATCAGCCCGTACAGGTCGGCGGCCACTTCGCCCAGGCTCATACCGACCGAGCCTAGACGCGCGGGGAGTGCCCGGACCGATACGCGCGAACGGGTCAGCGCACCTCGAAACACGACCGCTCCCGCGCCCCGCGACTGACCGCCGCACCGCACCGGCCGTACCGCGTGGGCGTGCGCGGCATGCGGCGGCGGTCTCGATCATGCGTCGTTTCCGCAGGTCGCGACGGCGACTCCGAGCCGGTTGATGAAAACTGTGAGGATGGGTGCGCCCGCTACGGAGGTACCGGCCGCGCAACGGCATCGCAGGCTGCTGCGCAGTGGAGTGTGGTCGGCGTATCTGCTGGCGCTGCTCGTGGTCACCGTGCTCTTCGGCCCGCCGACCCAGCGCATCTATCAGGCGCTGTGGATTGTCGTGGGGATCGCGGCGTTCGCACCGGACCGACCGTGGCGGGACCAGGTGCGCATTCTCGTCGACTGGGTTCCGCTGATCGCCGCGCTGGTCGTCTACGACCACACCCGCGGTATCGCCAACACCCTCGGGATGCCGCTGCGGGTCCGGGAACCGGTCGTGGTGGAACGTGCCCTGTTCGGCGGAACCGTGCCCACGGTGTGGTTACAGGAGCAGCTGGACGGTGACGGCGGACGGCCCTGGTGGACCGTACTCACCGGCCTCGTGTACACCAGCCATTTCCTGGTTCCTTGGCTGCTCGCCGCGATTCTCTACGTCCTGTCGCGGGAGCGCTGGTCGAAATATATGCGCCGGATCCTGCTGTTGTCCTATCTCGGTCTGGTGACCTATGTCCTGCTGCCCGCCGCGCCGCCCTGGTACGCCGCCCGCGCCGGGGTGATCGAGGCCGAGATCCACCGGAGCACCGGTTTCGGATTCCGGCTGTACTCGGTCGATATCGGCGCGGACTGGCTGGCCGCGCACAGCAATCCCGTCGCCGCGATCCCCTCGCTGCACGCGGGTTTCGCGCTGCTGGTCGCGATCGCGCTGTGGCCGTCGGCCGGGCACTGGTGGTGGCGGCTGCCGTTGGCCGCCTTCCCGGTGGCGATGGGTTTCACCCTGGTATACGGGGGTGAGCACTATGTGATCGATGTACTGCTGGGCTGGGTGTACGTCGGGCTGACGATCGGGCTGGCCACGGCCTGGGAGCGGCGCCGCGCACCGGCCGGAACGCCCCCGGCGCCCGCGGTCGCGGCACCGGGCGGCGACCGCGGCGGCTAACCGGCCGGCTCGCGAGACGCCCAAGGCTGCAGCAGCAGGGCGGCGGCCCGGCGCATATCTGCCACCGCCTGTTCCGCGCTCAGCTGGCCCGCCGTGGCCCAGGTCAGGATGCCGTAGGCACACTGTTCGGCGAGCCGGGCCAGCTGCTGGTCCGCCTCGTCCGCTTCGCCGATACCGGCGGCGGCCAGGATGCGGTCGCGCAGCGTGGTGTCGACCGCCACCGGCCCGGCCGAGCGCACGGCGTTCGCCGAGACCAGCATGGCGCGGCCGAGCAGCGGGCGCCGGAGCAGCCCGGTCACCGCCGATTCGAGCAGGTCGGCCACGGCGCCCACCGGATCGCCCGGGACCGCTTCCGGAACGGGCAGGTTCGCGACGGCCGACTCGAGTACACCCGAGTAGAGATGGTGTTTGGACGGGTAGTAGCGGTACAGCGTCCCCAGTGCCACCCCGGCCGCCGCCGCGATATCGGACATCTGGACGTGTTCGAGGCCCTGTTCGGCACCGAGCCTGGCGGCGGCGCGCACGATGGCGCGCCGGCGCTCGCGCTGGGGCGTGGTGGTCGGCCGGCCCGGCTCCCGGGGTTCGGCTATCCGTGGCACTGGATACCTCCGTTCGGAAAACTAGAATTCACTCTAGTATTTGCGCGCCGCCGGTTGTAGAACTGGGTGTGGTCCGATCCCGAATTCCGAACGGAGACCCAGCTATGACCCCAGTCGATCCCGGGCGCTACGGCCCGTGGGCGGTGATCACCGGCGGTTCCGAAGGCGTGGGCCGGTCGTTCGCCCGGCAGCTCGCGGAATCCGGTATCCACCTGCTGCTGGTGGCCCGCCGGGCCGGTCCGCTCGAAGACACCGCCGCAGAATGCCGGGCCCTGGGCGTGACAGTCCGCACCCTGGCCGTCGACCTCACCCACCCGGACGCCACGGCGGTGGTACTCGACGCGGTCGCCGATGTGGAGGTCGGGTTGCTGGTCCACAATGCCGGCGCCAACACCCACAGCGCCGAGTTCCTCGACGGCGATCCCGCGGCCTTCCAGCAGGTCGTCGAACTCAACATCACCACCCCGCTGGCGCTGATCGCCGGATTCGGGACCGCGATGCGCGACCGGCGGCGCGGCGGGATCCTGCTGGTGGGCTCGCTGGCCGGCTATCTGGGATCGCGGCGGCACACGGTCTACGGCGGGGTGAAGGCATTCGGCCGGATCTTCGCCGAAGGTCTCTGGCTCGAACTGCGCGAACACGACGTGGATGTCCTCGAACTCGTACTCGGGGTCACCCGCACCCCGGCGATGCAGCGGGTGGGTCTGGATTTCGACATTCCCGGGATGCCGGTCTCCGAACCCGACGAGGTCGCGACGGAAGGTCTCGCGGCCCTGGGCCGGGGCCCAGTCCACGTCATCGGCGCCCACGAGCGGCTGGCGGTCCGGCGCAGCGATCCCGACCGCGCGGCGGCCGTGCTGGGCGCGGACCGGATGATGCGGCGGCTCATCGGCGCGACCGAAGACCCACCGCAGTGAGAGTCGGGCTGTCCACTCCGATCGTGGTCCGGGTGCCCGGTACGGCCTCACCCTGGGAAGCCGGGGGCGGCACCGCCGAACTCGTCCGCATCGCCGGACTCGCCGACGAGCTCGGCTTCGATCACCTGACCTGTTCCGAGCACATCGCGGTCCCCGCGGCCGATACCGCGACCCGCGGTTCGACGTACTGGGATCCGCTGGCGACACTGTCCTATCTGGCGGCGGGGACCAGCCGGATCCGCTTGGCGACCTCGGTCGTCGTACTGGGGTACCACCATCCACTCGCGCTGGCCAAGCGTTACGGCACCCTTGACCGGCTCAGCGGCGGCCGGGTGGTGCTCGGGGTGGGCGTCGGCTCCCTGGAAGCCGAATTCGCCCTGCTCGGAGCCGAATGGCCGGACCGCGGCAACGTCGCGGACCGCGCGCTCGAGCAGTTACGGGACGCATGGGGGCGCCGGGAGGTCGGCGATCTCGTCGTCGACCCGCCCGCCACGTCGACCACGGTGCCACTGTGGGTCGGCGGCCGCACCCGCCGTTCGCTGCGCCGGGCCGTGACCCTGGGCGTGGGCTGGGTGCCGTTCGGCCTGTCCGCGGACACGCTGGCGGCGCACCTGGCCGCGATACCCCCGCCACCCGATTTCGAGGTGGTGCTGAGCCCGGGCCGGGCCCTGGACCCGCTCGCCGATCCGGCCGGCACGCGGCGGCGGCTGACCCGGTTGCGCGATATCGGCGCCACCGTGGCCTGCTGCGCCCTGCGTGCCACCGACATCGACCACTACTGCGAGCAGCTCGCGGCGCTGCGCGCGGTGGCCGACCCGCTCTGACGACCGCGACGGAAAGGACAGCCATGGACGAGGATCGGTTCGCGCGCCTGGAAGCACGGCTGCGCCGGCTCGAGGACGAGCTGGAGATCACCCGGCTGCTCGCCTCCTACGGCCCGTTCGTCGATGCCGGGGCCGCCCCGGACGTGGCGAACCTGTGGACCGAGGACGGTGAATACGATGTCGAGGGCTGGTCTATGCGCAATCGCGCGGATATCCATGCGATGGTCGAATCGGCGGCACACCACCGCCTGATCGATGCGGGATGCGCGCATTTCCTCGGACCGGCCCGGGTGGTGCTCGACGGCGATACGGCCACGGCGGTCTGCGAATCACTGCTGGTGCGCCGGTACGACGACGGCTATCGGGTGTGGCGAGCGGGGGCGAACAGATTCGAGCTCACCCGCACTCCGCACGGCTGGCGGATCACCCGCCGCGTCACCCGGACCCTGGACGGTGGGCCGCAGGCCCGGGACCTGTTGCTTACGAATATCTCCCCGACGGCGGACTGAGTCGCACCGGGGCCGGCGGGCCGGACTCAGCCGGCGACGATGGCCGGACGCGTGGCCGGGGTCAGCGAGGCCGGTCCCAGGCCGGAAGTGGACGCGCCGTCGCCGACAACGCATGCCGCGGGTTTGCTGTCACAGCGACGAGTCTCGGCGGCCGATGGCCGCGCGTCACCGATTGCGCTCGAGCTGATGTTGGGAGGCACGACGTCCGGAATCGATATCGTCGGCCCGCATCAGCCGGGACAGCATCTCCGTACGGGGGCCTGCGAACAGATCCGCAGGCGTGCCGAGTTCGGCGATCCGCGCGCGGTCCAGCACCGCGACGCGGTCGCAGCGAGCCAGCCTGCCGCGCAGATCGTGGCTGATCGACACCACTGTCGCGCCGCTGCGGGCGCGGTAGTCGTCCAGCCGGTCCAGGACGCGGCGGGCGGTGGGTTCGTCGAGCGCGGTGGTCACTTCGTCGCACAGCAGCAACCGCGGACCGGCCAGCAGCGCCCGTGCCAGTGCGGCACGCTGCAGTTGCCCCCCGGAGAGCCCGGCCGGCGGACGTCCGGCCTGTACCTCGTCGATGGCGAACTCCGCCAGCAGATCCAGTGCGGCGGACCGGGCGGCGGTACGGGTCATCCCGCACAGTCCGGTTCCCGTGGCGGCGACCTGATCGAGGACGCTGCGGCGGGTATCGAAGGAGGCCGCCGCCTCCTGCCACACATACTGGATACGGGCAAGCTGCCGGCGCGACCTGCGCCGCAACACCGGCAGCCGTTCTCCCCACGCCGCGATCACCCCGGTGTCCGGGCGGGTGAGCCCGGCGATACAGCGGGCCAGCGTCGTCTTACCCGCACCCGAGAGCCCGACGAGCCCGATATGTTCGCCGGGGTGCAGGTCCAGGTCCACGCGGTCGAGCACCGGACGGCCGCGGCGGATCACGGTCAGTCCTCGGACCCGCACAGCGGGTTCGGCGGGCGCGCGCGGTGCCGCCGGTGGCGGGGAAACCGGGTCCGGTTCGATCGAACCGTCCGCGGTGAGCCGCCCGTCGCGTACGAACAGGACACGGTCGCCGAGGCGTTCGACGGCGAACGAATCGTGGGTGATCAGCACCACCGCGGTGCCGGTCGCCCGCGCAGCGCTCAATCCGGTGAGCAGGGCGGCCCGCGCGAGCGGATCCAGTCCGGCCGTCGGTTCGTCGACCACCAGCACATCGGGCCGGCCGGCCAGCGCCTGTGCCAGCGCCAGTCGCACCCGCTCGCCGCCGGAGAACTCGAACGGGTACTTCCGTAACGCCCGGTCCAGTTCACGGTCGTCGAGGTCGAAGGCCGCGGTGGCCAGCAGCCGGGCGATGCGCGCCCGCCGCTGCGGCCCGCGCAACCGGCCGCCGCCCACGCGCCGGTGCTGCAGCCCGACCAGTTCGCCCAGGGCCGCGCCGATCCGGCGCGCCGGGTTCAGCGTGGACGCCGCGTGCTGTGGCAGGTACCCGACCCGGACTCCCGGGGCGCGGCGGATCGCACCGGACAGTTCGATCCCTGGTCCCACTGCATCGACCAGGGCGGTCGCGATGGTCGTCTTACCCGCGCCCGAGGGGCCGAACAGTGCCACGATCTGCCCGGCCGCGATATCGAACGCGATATCGCGCAGGATCGCCGCTCCGCCGGTGCGGGCACTCAGCGCGCGTACCGAGATCAGTGGCAGGTCAGCCATGAGCACCCGCCCGACGCGGATCTCCCGCCGCCACGGCACGGCGATCACCGAGCAGATCGTCGGCCAGGAGATTCGTGCCCACCACCAGTAACACGATCAACGCCCCGGGTAGGACCACCGACCACGGCGCGATCAGCAGCGCGTCCTTGTTCGCCGCGACCGATACCGCCCAATCGGTGGAGGTGGTGTCGAATCCGAGTCCGAGGAAATTGGCGGAGGCGAGAAAATAGACCGCGGCGGTGAAGCGGACTCCGAAATCGGCCGCGAGCGGCCGCGCGATCTCCCGCGCCGCATAACTCCCGTACCGGAACGACCGGCTCTGCCCCTGCATCCGCAGCGCGTCCATCACCGGTCCGTGCACCACACCGGCCGCCGCCGCCCGGACGAACCGCGCGATCGGCGCCACCAGCGCCAGCCCGATCGCGCCGGCGATCACCACCGCCGAACCGCGACCGCGCAGCGCCGCCACCATGATGATCAGCAGCGACGGAATACACAGCAGCACATCGATCGGCCGCATCAGCAGGTCGTCGAGCCAGACCCGCGGCGCGGCCGCCGCGGCCATTCCGATCAGGAACCCCACCAGGTATGCCCCGAGCACGGTCAGCAGTCCGGTCAGGAGAAAGGTCTGACCGCCGGTGAGCGCGGCCGCCAGGACATCGCGCCCGAGCCGGTCGGTCCCCAGCGGCGACCACTCGGACGGACCGAACGGCGTCGCGCGTTCGTCCGGCGCGGCCCGGGCGAGCAGAGGACCGGCGATCACGAATACCAGCGGTACCGCGATCAGCGCCGAGTACAACCATCGCCGCATACTCATCCGCGCTGCTCCGCCGCCATCTGCGGGTTCATCCGATACCCCGCCATATCGATCAGTGTGTTGACCACGACCGCGAGTGTGCCGGTGACCGCGACGATCGCCAGGATCACCGGATCGTCCCGGTTGCCGATGGCGCCGATGAGTTCGGACGCGATACCCGGCACCGCGAAAACCGCCTCGACGATCAGCACTCCCGACAGCAGTCCGTCGCCGGTGCGGCCGAGTTCCTGCATCGCCGGGGCGAGGGCGTTGGGTGCGATATGCCGGGCCACCAGCGATATCCGTCCCACACCCAGGCGGCGGGCCGCGGCGATATACGGCCGGTCCAGTACATCGATGACGCCGGCCCGCACCAATCGCACCAGCGGGGCCGCCACCCGGGCCACGGTGACGACCAGCGGCAGCACCAGATATTCGGGCCGGGCCGGCAGCGCGGCCGGATCGACACCGAGGAAGGTCGCGGGCAGCAGATCGAGGCGAATCGACAGGAAGGTCACCAGCAGGACCGCCAGGACGAAATCGGGGATCGAATCGAATCCGATACTGACCGCGGTGATCACGCGGTCGCGCGCCGAACCGGGGCGCGTTCCCGCCGCGAACCCGGCGGTCACCGCGAGGGGAACCAGCAGAACCAACGCAGACCCGGCGAGCAAGGCGGTGACCAGGAACGGGCCTGCGATCATGGTGCCGACCGGCGCGCCACTGGCAAAGGAGGTGCCGAAATCCCCGCGCACCGCGGCGCCGAGCCAGTCGAGGAACCGGGTGACCGGTGCGACGTCGAGACCGAGCAGGTGCCGGGCGGTCCGCTGCTGCGCCTCACTCAGGATGGTGTTGTTCTGGATATCGGCGGCATCGCCCGGCAGCAACAGCGACAGTACGAAAACCAGGACCAGCAGGACCAGCAACTGCCCGGCGCCCAACCCGGCCCGGCGCAGCAGCAGGCGCGGCAACGGCCGTGAATTCCCGGCCATCGGGCCGCTACCGGATCCCGACCAGGACGCGGTCGTCGCCGTACTGCCGGACCGTCCCGGCCTCGGCGGAACCGGCAGCGCACAGGAAGGTGGTGTAGTCGCCGGCGGTGGGCCGATCGGTGACCGTGTGCCCGAACCCGCCGTCGCGCGGGCGCACCAGGTCGGCGAGTTCGTCGGCCGCTTCCACGGCCGTCACCTCGAATCGGGCTTCCCGGTCGGGCATGTAGTGCTCCTGCCGACGATCCCGGCGTTCGACCCAGTACCGTGCCCGCCCCGGATCCGGCCGCGCGGCGGTCATCGGGGCGACACCGCGTCGAAGCGCGCCCAGTCGTGCGAATTGGGTACCGCGGCCGGAAGCCGCTGGAACCGGTCACCGGCGGCACTGTTCCAGTGCGTGGTACCGAAGAACACGAAACCTCCTCGATCGTGCAGAATTTCGTGCATGTCGCGGTAGAGCGCGGCGCGGCGGTCGGGGTCGGGGGTGGCCTGCGCGGTCGTATAGATCGCGTCGAACTGCGGGTCGGACCATTTGGTGCGGTTCTGCGGCGATCCGGTGAGCAGCCGCGAGGCGAAATGGTTGGGGATCGGCAGCGGTCCCGACTGTCCCATCGTGAGATGTCCCGTCCGCAGCGCGTCGGTGTAGTAACTGTCCTTGGAACCCAGCACCACGTTCACTCGGACTCCGCATTCGGCGGCCTGATCGGCGAACAGCCGGGCGGCCTCGACGAACCCGTAGGCGACCGGGGCGGTGAACAGATCGAAACTCAGCTCCCGCACTCCGGCCCGGCGCAGCAGCCGGCCGGCCTCGTCGGGGTCGTACTCGTGCTGCGGCAGATCGGCGTAGTACTGATAGCCCTTACCGAAGACATCGTTGCCGATCTCACCCTGACCTTCGAACGCGACCTTCACCAGTTCCGGCCGGTCGACCATCCGCATGACAGCGCGCCGGACATCCGGGTTGTCGAAGGGTGGCCGATCGGTCTTCATGGCGAAGAAATGGATTCCGCTCCCGGGGGTCGAGACGAGTGTGACGCCGGGACGCCCCTGCAATGCCCGCGCGGCCGAGGGCGTCAGATTGTCGGCGTAGTCGATCTCCCCGCCGCGTAGCGCGTTCACCCGGGCGTCCGCCTCCGCGCTCACGATTCGCAACTGCCCGATGGCGGGCGCGCCGTCCCAGTAGCGCTCGTTACGGTGCGCGGTGAACTGCCGGCCGGCCTCGAAGGAGTCGAACACGAAAGGCCCGGTACCCACCGGGCGGGTGAAATCGGCGGCGCCGTCCTGCACGATCTTCGTGCCGTACACCGACAGTGCGATGAGGAACTCGAACGAGGGCCGCTTCAGCACGATTTCGACGGTACGGTCGTCGATCGCGCGACTACCGGCCAGGTCCACTCGGTCCAATGAGGACGCGGCGATGAACGGGCGCCGCGGCGCGGGACCGAGCACCCGCGAGAAGGTGTACAGCACATCGCGCGCGGTGAACTTCTTCCCGTCGTGCCAGGTCGCGTCCCGCAGTGCGATCCGCCACCGGGTGCCGTCGGTATTCGGTTCGGCCGATTCCGCCAGCCGCGGGATCGGTGTCATGGAACCGTCCACTTCGAACAGGCCGTCGTAGACGGCCTTCATCCGGGCCTCGTCGATGAAGAGGGTGTTCACCCCGGGGTCGACCCCCTCCCCCGCGCCGGAACCCTGGAACGCGGCGGTGAATGTATCGGTACCGGATCGAAGGCCCCGGCCGCACCCGAGTGCCAGCGCCCCCGCGGCCAGCACACTGCCGGCCAGAAACGATCGCCGGCTCGACCCCGATGGTGCACAACGCATATCCGACTCCCGTCGCGTCAGGCAGGGTCACGCGACGAAGACATGCGAAACGGACCGCGATCGAGCGGCTCGTTCGGCGCATCGACCATACCCACGTGATCATGACCGTTTCTGGTTCATCCGCAGGTATCTGGCTGCGGCTCGCACCCGAGCCACACAGTTGCGGGACAGCGCCGGATTCGCACCGGACTTCCCTACGAACATCGGACACATTACCCAAGCGCCCCGCGAGTGACCATCGTCTCGTCCGCGCGATACCCGTCCCGGCAGGTGACCGACGGTACCGCCGCGCCGGGCGAACGCACAGCGTGTGATCCAGGCCGCCACCCGCGGACGTTTGCCACCGGGTACCAGGTGGTAGTCATCCAAGGAAATGCTCTCGTCGTGCTCCGTCCCTCGCCAGGACGGTTCGGGGAGGGGGCGGCGTAGCGGGCAACAGGTGGCTAGGAGAGTCGGGTGTCGGTAGTTCTCGTGCTTCAGGCACGCGGTCTCGGTGATCTGCTCACCGCTGTTCCGGCATTACGTGCCCTGCGCCGGGCCCGCCGCACCGATCATCTGGTACTGGCCGCGCCGCATCGCCTGCGGCCCATCGTCGATGTGATCGCCTGTGTGGACGAGTTCGTGCCCGTCGCCGATCCACAGGGCCTGCGCTGGGACGGGCCGCCGCCGAAACTGGCGGTGAACCTGCACGGCGCCGGCACCGCCCCGATCGTGCAGCTCGGCAAGATCGGCGCCGAACGTATCCTCACCTACCGGGATCCGGCGTTCCCGGAGATCCCGGCACCCGATTGGCAGCCCGACCACCATCCGATCGACCGCTGGTGTCATCTGCTCGAATTCGACGGGATCGGCGCGGACCGGCGCAATCTCGGCCTGGTGCCGCCGGTGGCCACCACCAGCCATCGCGACAGCGTGGTGGTCCATATCGGCGCGGGCGCGGCGGCCCGGCGCTGGCCCGCGGACCGGTTCGCGGCGGTGATCCGGCATTTGCTGGTGCTCGGCCACGAGGTGGTAGTGACCGGCGACGAGGACGACCGGGAGAACGCGCTGGGGATCGCGGCGCGGGCCGGCCTGTCCGGACAGCGGGTGCTGGCCGGAAAACAGAACTTGATCGAGCTGTCGGCGACGGTGGCCGAGGCCTCCGTGGTCCTGTGTGGTGACACCGGCGTCGCCCATCTCGCCACCGCCTTCGGCACCCGCACCGTGCAGCTGTTCGGGCCCACGGCCCCGGAGCAGGGCGGACCGCCCCGGCACCTGCTGACCCGGCACGAGGTGCTGTGGGCCGGGCGCATCGGCGACCGTTATGCCACCACCACCGATCCCGGCCTTCTGCAGATCGGCTCGGCCGAGGTGATCGCGGCCCTCGACCGGCAGCTGAGCAAACGTCGCGGCGAATCGAGTGTCGCCGGCACGGCGGCGTACCGCAGGGTCGGCTAGCGGGCTCGACGCTACCGACCTTCCCGGTTCGCGGCCTCGCTGAGCGCGGCGGCGTAGGCGGCCAGGGCGCTCTGCCAGAACTGTTCGAGGTAGTCGCGGGCATCGCTGAGGCCGCGCGGGTCCAGTGAGTAGAGGTGGCGGTTGCCCACCGGCCGCATCATCACCAGCCGCGCGTCGCGCAGTACCCGCAGATGCTGCGATACCGCCGAGCTGGTGATCCCGAGCTGCGCGGCCAGCTCCCCCACCGAGCGCGGTCCGGCGGGCAGCGCTTCGAATATTGCGCGCCTGGTGGGGTCTGCCAGGGCGATCAGCGGCGCGGCTCTGTTAGCGACCACTGAAATAGTGTCGATCTTCTGGCACACTTCGGTCAATCTAGATCAATGTCTCAGTTGCGCAGCTCGGCGGGCTATATTTCCGGCTCCGTTATCGGACGGTAATAAACGACCTGGGCTTATATGATCTCGTGACAGTTGCCACACAATTGCTGACTCGGCGTGTCGGCCCCCTAGCTTGTAACCATGCCCGTGACACTTCCGTTACCTTTCCGTAAGCTCACGGTGTCGTCGATCGGACGTCGCCCCCTCACGACGCAGGTCGTCGCCACCTCCACAGCCCTCTGCGCCGGTTTCGCCCTCTTCGCCGCGGGAGCCGACTCCGGTAACGAACAGATCACTCCGGTGGCCGCCACCTCGGAGGCGCCGGCCGACCCCGCCGACCGCGCACCCGCCGAGCGGCCCGCGGTTTCACACGACCCCGCCGTGTGGGCCCCCCATCAGGCCGCCGCCGACAATCAGCCCGCTCCGGTGTCCTTCCCGCGCTACGAGGCCCCGCGTCCCACCACGGTGCAACCGGCCGACGGCGTCGTGTCCTCGGGCTTCGGGGCACGCTGGGGCACCAACCACAACGGCATCGACTTCGCCGCGAACATGGGTTCACCGATCAGGTCGGTCACCGACGGCGTCGTGATCGAGGCCGGCCCGGCCACCGGCTTCGGCCTGTGGGTTCGCGTCCAGCAGGACGACGGCAGTGTCGGCGTCTACGGTCATATGCAGGACATTCTCGTATCGGTCGGCCAGCAGGTGCAGGCCGGTGACGTGATCGCCACCGTCGGCAGCCGCGGCCAGTCCACCGGACCGCACCTGCACTACGAGGTCCACCAGCCCGGTGTCGGCCCGGTCGATCCGCTACCCTATCTCGCCGGTCGCGGGCTCGTCCTGAACAACCCCGGCTGACCCTTACCCCCGGCCGATCCGACGGCCACCGGCATACCGGGGTACCGGCCGCACACAGTCCCGTAGTGGGACGTGGCGGCCGGATCCCCGTTCCTACCGTCGGTTCATGTCCGCACTGCTCCCCGGCGTCCCGGCTTCCGGACGCCCCACGACTTCCGATCCATGTCGGGTGATCGGACGCCTGCACCGGCCTTTGCTGCTCAGTTCCGCGGCAATGGCCGGTCTGGTGTCTATCGGCCTGATCGCGATGGTCGTCGACGATCGGGTCCTGCTCGGCGAATCGGTCTGGCTCAAACCGGTCAAATTCGGATTGGCGTTCCTGCTGTATTCGCTGACGCTGGCCTGGTTGCTGTCACTACCCCACCGCGGCCGGCGGGTGACCTGGTGGCTGGGGGTCGTGTTCGCCGTCACCGCGTTCGTGGACGTGGGATTCATCGTGGTCCAGGCCGCACGGGGCACCTTCAGCCATTTCAACACCGAAACCGACCCGGTCAACGAGATCGGGCAGATGGTCTTCGCCTCGGGTGTCCCCGGTCTCTTTTTCGCGAATCTGCTGATCGCCGTGATCGTTTCGATACGTCCGGGCGCGGATCGGCCCACGGTTCGAGCGATTCGCGGCGGGCTGGCGATGGCGGTGGTCTCGATGGCCCTGGGTTACCTCATGGGTTTCACCGGGTCCCAGCTCGCCCGCACCGCGGACGGCCGGCCGGTCGAACTGGCCGCCGGGCACACCGTGGTCGACGGCGCGACCCGTCAGGCCGTCGGCGCGCCGGACGCCGTCGCGGGTATGCCGATCACCCACTGGAGCACACTCGGGGGCGATCTGCGCATTCCCCATTTCGTCGGATTGCACGGCATCCAGGTGACACTGGCCGCGGTGGTGTTCCTCGCCTGGTGCGCACGGCGCTACCCCCGGCTGCGCCCGGACCGGACCCGCAGCAGATTGATCGGGGTGGTGATCCTGGGCTGGGGCGGACTGCAGGCGATCACGTTCTGGCAGGCGATGCGTGGACAGCCGCTGGTGCATCCCGACACCGCCACCCTGCTCGCGCTGCTCGGCCTCGGCGTCGTGGTCACGATCCTCGCCGCGGCCGGCGTCGGGTCCACCCCGGCGGTGGGCGGCGAGACGATCTCGCAGCCGCGCGCACAGCACGATTGGGCGCAGGTCAGCGCAACCGTTCGGCATCCCGGGCGAGTTCGACCAGGACCGCGCTGAGACGCGCGAGCTCCTCCCGGTCGGCACCTTCGTCGACAGCTGTCGCCACATCCTCGGCCGCGCAGCGCGCGGCGAACCAGCGGTCGGCCAGGGCGGTGGCCTCCACGGCACTGAGCACGACCGAATCGGCGGGGATCCCAGTGCCCTTCACATTGTTGCGATGCTCATAGGCGCGCTGGCGGCAGGACTGCCGGCAGTAGCGGCGCCGCCGCCCCGCTTCCGTATCCACGATTTCCCGACCACACCACAGGCACGACTCCAACCGGCGCGACATGACCCGACACCCTAATAGGAACTCTCGCAGCGGCACACACCGCACACCGCGCGGGTCCATTTCGCCGAACCCCGTACAATTACAAGGCTCGGGAACGGAAAGACCCCGACGAACGTTGACATGTTCAGGGCGCACGGCCTGGACCGGCACGAATCCCCGATTCGTGGCACAGCCAACGGCCCGCGTACGTGACCCGGACGGTCGGCGGGCGACAACGGCCGGCGAACGCGACCCACCAGGTCGCGGTAGCAAGACAACAAGGGGTCGACCCATCGGTTCGCACCCCGGCGCGGGTTCCGGTGCCCCGCAGCGGATACACCGTCGGTGTCTCCGCTCCGGTGTTCCGGAGCCCGGCGGCAGGGAACCGCGGACCCGCGCGCGGCAACGCGCCGACAACACAGAGAGGACCTGTACAGATGGCAGATCGCGTACTCCGGGGCAGCCGGCTCGGAGCGGTGAGCTACGAAACCGACCGCGACCATGATCTGGCTCCCCGCCGGATCGCCCGGTACCGGACCGACAATGGTGAAGAGTTCGATGTTCCGTTCGCCGACGACGCCGAGATCCCGCCGACCTGGTTGTGCCGCAACGGCCAGGAAGGTGTACTGATCGAGGGCACCACGCAGGAGGCGAAGAAGGTGAAGCCGCCCCGCACGCACTGGGACATGCTGCTCGAGCGGCGCAGCAAAGACGAGCTCGAGGAACTGCTCAAGGAGCGGCTGGAACTGCTCAAGACCCGCCGCCGGGGCTGAGCCCGGACCACCTCGAGGTGGCACAGGTCGGCCGTGCCTGCCGGATATCCGGCGGGCACGGCCTTTGTCGTGATCGCCGTCAGTGACTGGCGACCCGGCGGTACTGCAGCAGCGCCAGCGGCATCGCGATCAGCAGAATGGCCGCCGAGCACAGGACCGCGTATTCGACGCAGTGCTCGGCCGGCCAGCCGGTAGCGGAAGGGAACGCCGGGGGCGCGCTGTTGTCGAACAGCTTCCGGCCGGCCGCCGCGACCGCGGTGATCGGGTTCCATTCGGCGATGGTGGCCAGCGGCCCGGGCAGGGTCTGGGCCGAAATGAACGCCGAGGAGATGAACGACAGCGGGAACAGCCAGATCAGCCCGGCACTCTGGGCGACCTCGACATTCGGGGCGAGCAGACCGGTGAGGGCCCCCACCCACGACATGGCGAAGGCGAACAGCAGGATCACCGCATAGGCGAGCGCGGCTTCGGCCGGGCTGCCGTTGATGTTCCAGCCGACGATGTACCCGCACACGGTCATCACCACCAGGCTGACCATGCTCACCACCAGATCGGACAGCGTGCGCCCCATCAGCACCGCCAGCCGGGACATGGGCAGCGACCGCATACGGTCGATGATGCCCTTCTCCAGGTCACGGGCCAGCCCTACTGTGGTGAACGCGGCACTGAAGGCGACGGTCTGGGCCATGATCCCGGCGATCAGGAACTCTCGGTACTGCCCACCGCCGAGTGAAGCGCCGAACACATAGGCGAACAGAAAGACGAACATCAGCGGCTGCACAGTGGCCGTGACCAGCAACGTCGGCACCCGCACGATGGTGATCAGATTGCGATACGCCACGATCGCGCTGTCGCGGAAAAACCGCATACGCGGTTCGGTGGACTTCGCCGACCGGTGGGCGCCGGATGCGTGTGCCGGCTCCGCCTCCGTCCCGCCGGTCGGGCTGGTGTTCTGGTCGACCGCGACTTCTGTGCTCACGACATGATCTCCTCGGGAACGTCACTGGTTTCCGGCTCGGGATCCGGCGCGGCCGGGGCGCCGGTGATGGACAGGAAGACGTCGTCGAGGCTGGGCCGGTGCACCCGGGCATCGACGACGTCCACGTCTGCGTCATCGAGCCGGCGCAGGGCTTGGACCATGGTGCGGGAACCGTCGCCGACCACCACCGATACTTCGTCGACGCTCGCTTCGTGTGCGGGTTCGCCGATTCCGATCTCGGCGAGGACCCGCAGTGCGGCCGCCGGATCCTGTCCAGAACTCAACGTGACGGTGAGCCGGTCCCCGCCGACCGAGGATTTCAGTTCGTCCGCCGAACCGCGGGCGATGACCCGGCCCTTGTCCAGCACGGTGATCTGGTCGGCGAGCCGGTCGGCTTCCTCGAGATACTGGGTGGTCAGCAGGACTGTGGTGCCGTCGCGGACGAGTTCGCCGATAACCCGCCACATATCGTTACGGGCGCGCGGATCCAGTCCGGTGGTCGGTTCGTCGAGAACCACCACGGGTGGACGAGCGACCAGGGCGCCGGCCAGATCGAGGCGCCGGGTCATCCCGCCGGAATAGGTTCCGGCTCGCCGGTCCGCGGCATCCTCGAGCCCGAATACCTCCAGCAGTTCCCGAGCCCGCGAGACGGCGCGTTCGCGCGACATCCCGTAGAGCCGCGCGACCATCCGCAGATTCTCGTAACCGGTGAGGTTGGCATCCACCGCCGCGTACTGGCCGGACAATCCGATGAGTTTGCGGGCCGCCGCCGGATCGTGCAGGACGTCGATATCGGCGACCCGGACGGATCCGGCGTTCGGACGCAGCAGGGTGGTGACGATCCGGACAGCGGTGGTCTTACCCGCACCGTTGGGGCCGAGCAGCCCCAGCACCGTGCCCTCGGGGATTTCGATATCGACCTCGTCCAAAACGCGGACGCGGCCGTAGTACTTCACCAGACCGGTGATCTGTACCGCGGGCTTCACTGAGCGTTCTCCTTCGTTTCGATACCGGGCTGTGCTTCCGTGGCCGCCCCGCGCAGGTATTGCCGGAGGACGGGTCCGAGCACCGCCAGCGATTGCGGGGTCGTCATCTCCGCGTGTGTGCACGCCAGTTCACGGGCGTGCACGGCGCCGGTGACGAAATCCCGCCAGGCCTGCGGGCGACGATCGGGCGCGGCACGGTTCACCGGGTCGGTGCCGGCGGCGAAGAACAGCAGATCACCGTCGAACACACCGGGCCGGAAGCCATTGGCCTGGACGGTGCCGTCGGCGTAGCCGGCGTACAGCCGTTCCAGATGGTCCACCGTGAGTGCCGCGAACGGGCCGGGACGCGACCGCAACAGTTCGGCAGCCTCGGCCAGCGACGGTTGCGCCCCGTCGGCGACGAGGTCGCCGCCGAACTCGCCGAGGATCTCGGCAACGCTGGGTACCGCGTCGACGGCCAGATCATCGGAGAGCCGATAGCTGTCCAGCATCGTCAGCAGCGCGACCTCCTCTCCTGCCGCCTGCAGCCGCACCGCGATCTCGTGTGCGATCAGACCGCCCAGCGACCAGCCGAGCAGCTGGTAGGGCCCGTGCGGTTGGACGGTGCGGATATGGGCGATGTAGTGCTCGGCCGCTTCGCCGATGGAACCGAACCCCGGCTTCCCGCTCGCCTGCGGTGCCTGCAGACCGTAGACCGGCTGATCCGTGGGTAGTTCGGCGAGCAGGCCGGCGTAGCACCAGGACAACCCGATCGCCGGATGCACGCAGAACAGCGGCGGCCGGCCGGTACCGGTGCCGGGGCGCAACGGCAGCAGCGGAGCCAGCGCCAGTTCCATGGCATCGGCGGCGGTACCGTCGCCGAGCCGGGCGGCCAGCGCGGCCGGGGTGGATTCGCCGAACAGCAACTGCATCGGCAGGTCGTATCCGGCCTCCCGGGCCCGGCCGACCACCTTCGTGGCGAGCAGCGAATTACCGCCCAGTTCGAAGAATCCGTCCCCGGCACCCACCCGGTCGACGCCGAGAACCTCGGCGAAGATGTCGCACAGCGCGGCCTCCACCGGGTTGGCAGGCGCCCGGTACCCTTCCGCCGCGGTGAACACCGGCTCGGGCAGAGCGGACCGGTCGAGTTTGCCGACCGGGTTGAGCGGCAACCGGTCGATCAGCATGATCGACTGCGGAACCATGTAGTTGGGCACCAGCTCGGATACGTGCGCGGTGAGTTCGGCGGCGGTGGTGCCCGCGGCGGCCTTCACATACGACACCAGGGCGGTCGCGCCCGCGGCGGTGCGATGCCCGGCGGTGTAGGAGAACTCGACCGCCGGATGTCGGCTCAGCGCCGCGTCGATTTCGCCCAGTTCGATGCGGAAGCCGCGGATCTTCACCTGATGATCCGTCCGGCCGACGTATTCGATATCGCCGGGGCCGCCGTCCGCGCCGGCACGGATTCGCACCAGGTCGCCCGTACGGTACATCCGCTCTCCGGGTTTCCCGAAGGGGTTGGCCACGAAGCGCTGGGCGGTGAGCCCGGGCCGGTCGTGGTATCCGCGGGCGAGCGCTCCACCGGCCAGGTACAACTCGCCGGTGACCCCGAGCGGCGCCGGACGCAGCCGGACGTCGAGAACCATGGCCGCGACACCGCGGATCGGTTCACCGATCGGTATCGGGCCGCCCGGCACCAGCGGCGGCGACATCACGGTGACGATGGTGGTTTCGGTCGGTCCGTAGACGTTGTGCAGGTTGCGGCCCGGCGCCCAGCGCGCCACCACTTCGGCCGGCAGTGCTTCGCCACCGACCAGGACGTGCTGGAAATCGGTGACCCCTTCCGGATCCACCGTCGCCAGGGCCGCCGTGGTGATGAAGGCGTGGGTGATCCGTTCCGCGATCAGCACCCGGGCCAGCTCCGCGCCACCGACCACCCCCGGCGGGGTGAGCACCAGGGTGGCCGCGCCGCCGAGCGCGAACAGCAGGTCCAGCATGGCGGCGTCGAAACTGGGGGTCGCGAAATGCAGGACGCGGCTGCCCGGCCGGACATCGAAGCGCTGCGCCGTCTCCGCCGCGAAATTGGACAGTCCGCGGTGGGTGACCACCACGCCCTTGGGGGTTCCGGTGGAACCGGAGGTGTAGATGACGTAGGCCGGATTGTCCATCCGCAGTGGGGTGATCCGGTCGGCATCGGTGAGCGCAGCGCTGGACGCTCGCAGCACCTGTTCGCGGACCTCGGCATCGTCGAGGGCCAGCCAGTGGGCTCCTTCGGGAAACTGCTCCCGGTACTCGGTCAGCGTGAGGCCCAGGGCGGCGCCGGAATCGGAGAGCATATGGGTGATGCGCGCGGCCGGATAGCCGGGGTCCACCGGGAGGAAGGCAGCACCGGTCTTGGTCACCGCCAGGACCGTGGCCACCGATTCGACCGTACGGGGAATTCCCAGTGCCACCAGGGTTTCCGGTCCCACCCCGTAGCCCACCAGCACCCGCGCCAGCCGGTTGCTCCAGCGATCGAGCGCATCATAGGTGACCTCCACGCCCGCACCGGCGAGCGCAACGGCCCGCCGGTCGACATTCGCCGCGGCGGCGAACACCTCGGCCAGAGTGCAGGGCTGGTCCGGATCGGCACGACGCAGCGGCGCCAGCGCCGACCACTCCGCAGGTTCGAGCAGTTCCAGATCACCGATGACCGCGGCCGGGTCGGCGGCGATCGCGCCGAGCAGCCGGACCAAGCGGCGGCCGAGCCGGGCCGCGGTCGGTTCGTCGAAGAGATCTCCGCTGTAGTTCACCGCGAGGCCGATACCGGCCGGCGACCTATCGGCGCCACGGCATTCGGTGAGGGTGAACTGGAGATCGAATTTCGCGATACCGGCGTCGATATCCATCGCCTCGATGCTCAGCCCCGGGAGTTCCAGCGCGCGTACCGGTTCGTCGCGCACCGACAGCATCACCTGGAACAGTGGGTGGTGGGACTGGGAACGAACCGGGTTGAGCACCTCGACCAGTCGCTCGAACGGCAGTTCCGCGTGCCCGAACGCATCGAGATCGGTATCGCGCACGGTATCGAGCAGATCGGTGAAACGGTCGTCGTGCGAGACCGGGGTCCGCAGGACCAGCGTATTGACGAACATGCCGATCATGCGGTCCAGTTCGGGCCGTCCGCGGCCGGCGACCGGAGTACCGACGGCGATATCGCCGACGCCGGTCAACCGGTGCAGCAACACCGCCAGCGCGGCATGCAACACCATGAACAGGCTCACATCGTGGCGCGCGGCGAGGCTGTGCAGCTCCCGGTGGACCCTGGCGTCGACCCGCTCTTCGACGGTGCCGCCGCGGTAGGACGGCACCGGTGGACGCGGGCGGTCGGCAGGGATGGCGAGCAGTTCGGGCAGCCCCTCCAGTCTGGTGCGCCAGTAGTCGAGCTGCCGCCGGATCGGAGAGGTGGGATCGTCCTCGCTGCCGAGCAGTTCCCGTTGCCACAGGGTGTAGTCGACGTACTGGAGTTGCTCGGCGTCGTTGTCCGGCCGGGCGCCGAGCCGGATCGCCCGGTAGGCCGACGCCACATCGGCGGCCAGCGGTGCCAGCGACCAGCCGTCCATCGCGATGTGGTGCACCACCAGCACCAGGATGTGCTCGTCCGGCGCCACCACGAACAGCGCGGCCCGCAGCGGTATCTCGGTGGACAGATCGAAACCGGGGGTGATGAACCGTTCGATCGCCGCACCGTGGCCCGCGTCGCCGGCCACCGGTGAGTGCAGCGTGACCGCGGCGTCGGCCGCGTCGAGCACCCGTTGTACCGGTTCCCCGTCGATCTCCGGGAAGACCGTCCGCAGGGTCTCGTGCTGTTCCTGCACCCGGTGCAGCGCGCCGCGCAACGCCGCGTGATCGAGCGGACCACGCATCCGCAGCACCACCGGGATGTTGTACGCGCCGCCCGAGGTGTCCGAGCCGCCGAACCGGTTGAGGAACCACAGTCGCTGCTGGGCCGGTGAGAGCGGAATGCGCTCGGGCCGAGTCCGCCGCACGAGAGCGGCTGTGGTACCGGCGGATTCCCCGTCGAGGCGGGCCGCGAGTTCGGCGACCGTCGGGGCGGCGAACACCGTACGCACCGGCAGTCGCACCCCGGTGGCCGCCTCCAGGCGACCCACCAGCTGAGTGGCCAGCAGCGAGTTGCCGCCGATATCGAAGAAGCTCTCGTCCGCATCGGTGACCGCCACGCCCACCAGGTCGCCCATGATCGCGGCGATCCGGCGTTCGGTGTCCGAACCGAGCGCACGGCCGGATGCGGCGGCGGGCAGCGCCCGGGGTTCGGGCAGCGCGGCGATATCCAGTTTGCCCACCGGGGTCAGCGGGATCTCGTCGAGCAGCGTGAACGCGGCCGGAACCATATGCCTCGGTAGGCGAGCGCTCAGGTGGTCGCGCAGTTTCTCGGGGTCGGGGCGCCGCGCGGGATCGGCCGGATGGACGTAGGCGACCAACCGGTCCGAATCGCCGAGCCGGCGCACCTCGACATGGGCGAAGTGCACGTCCGGATGCGCGGTGAGCGCGCCGGCGATCTCGCCGAGCTCGATCCGGAACCCGCGTATCTTCACCTGGTTGTCGCTACGGCCCAGATACCGCAGCCCGCCGTCGCGGGTCCAGCGCACCACGTCGCCGCTGCGGTAGAGCCGGGCGCCCGGCAGACCGTAGGGGTCGGCGACGAATCGGGCCGCGGTGAGCCCGGAACGTTGGTGATAACCCCTGGCCAGCCCGGGACCACCGAGGTACAGCTCACCGGGGACCCCCGCGGGTACGGGCCGCAGGCGTTCGTCGAGCACCAGCGCGCGGGTGCCGCGGATCAGATCGCCCAGCCCCGCCGGATGACCGGCGGCAACCGGTGTCACCGAGACCACGACGGTGGTCTCGGTGGGCCCGTAGGCGTTCAACATGCGACGGCCGGGCGCCCAGCGCGACACCAACTCCGGGCCGACATTCTCGCCGCCGACCATGAGACTGCGCAGCGCCGGCAGCGGCCAGCGGTCGTGGTCGATGGTGGCGAGCGCGGCGGGGGTGATGAAGGTGTGGGTGATTTCGTTACGGGTCATGAATTCGCCCAGTTCGTCACCGCCGTACACCTCCGGCGGCACGATGACCATGGCGGCGCCGGCCCCGATCGCGAGCAGCAGGTCCAGCATCGCCGCATCGAAACTCGGCGAAGAGAAATGCATGGTGCGCGCGGTCGGGTTGACCGCCAGCCGGTCCCGGAACTCGTCGGCCAGATCGGCGAGCGCGCCGTGGGTCGCGGTGACACCCTTCGGGGTACCGGTGGACCCGGAGGTATAGATCAGGTAGGCCGCATCGGTGACCCGAACCGGGCGCAGCCGGTCGCCGTCGGAGACCGGGCCCGCGGCCGCACCGCCGATCTCACTGCGGCCCGCAGGGGAATCCAGCAGCAGCCAGTCGATCTCGCTACCGCCCGCCGCGCGGAGCCGTTCGGCGTGGCCGCTGCGGGTGATACCGACCGAGCAGCCGGAGTCGGCGAGCATATGCGCGACGCGCTCGGCCGGGTAGTTGGGATCCACCGGGACGAAGGCGGCCCCGGATTTGGCGGCGGCGAGCATGGCCGTCACCGAATCCACCGACCTGGTCAGCCCGAGCGCGACCTTGTCGCCGGTACCGAGCCCGCGCCGAATCAACGCGCGGGCCAGGCGGTTGGCGCGCCGGTCGAGCTCGGCGTAGGTGAGCACCGTCTCGTCCTCGTACAGTGCCGGGCGCGGGCCGTGGGCGAGCGCGGTGGCACCGAACAGGGCGCCCAGGGTGCGCGGGATCCCGGGGGCGGGACCGCGGGCCGGGCACAAGGTATCGCGTTCGGCATCGGTGCGGGTGTCGATATCGCCGACCGGCACGGTGGGCCGGGCGCCGATCGCGGCGAGCACCCGCAGGAAGCGGTCCGCGAGCGTCTCGACGGTGGCCGCGTCGAACAGTTCGTCGGCGTAGACGAATTCGAGGTCGCCGTCGGTGAGATCACCGGCACGCAACTCCAGGTCGAACTTGGCGCGTGCGATATCGAGCGGGGCCGCCCGTACCGCCAGCCCGGGCAATTCCAGGTCGGGCACCGGGGTGTCGCGCACGGTGAGCGCGACCTGGAACAGCGGATGGCGCGCGGTGGCACGCGGATCGTGGCCCAGCGCGGCCACCACGTGTTCGAAGGGAATATCGGCGTGCGCCAGCGCGGCGAGTTCGGTATCCCGGTCCCCGCGCAGGAGATCGGTGAACGGGCGGGCCGGATCCACAGTGGAGCGCAGGACGAGCGTATTGACGAACATCCCGACCAGCTCGCCGAGCCGGCGGTCGGTGCGCCCGGCGACCGGCGTACCGATGGCGATGTCCCGGCCGCCGGTGACCGCCCGCAGCAGGACCACGAGCGCCGAACGCAGCAGCATGAACGGGCTCACGCCCTCGGCGTGGGCCAGCCGCACCAGGGCGTCGCGCACCGGTTCGGGAATGGTACGGCGGACCGAGGCGGCCGTCTGCTCGGGTTCGGCGGGGCGGGGGCGGTCGTAGGGCAGGGGTAGTTCGTCGGGCAGGCCCGCGAGCTGGTCCCGCCAGTAGCCGAGCTGGCGGGCGGCGAGGCTGTCCGGGTCGGTCTCACTCCCGAGGTGCTCGCGCTGCCAGAGGCCGAAATCGGCGTACTGCACCGGCAGCGGTGACCACTGCGGCCCGGTTCCACCGCGGCGGGCCTGATAGGCCAGTGCCAGGTCACCGATCAGCGGCCCCATCGACCAGCCGTCGGCGGCGATGTGGTGGAGCACCACACCGAGCCGGTAGCGGTCCGGCCCGGTGCGCAGCAGGATCGCCCGCAACGGCGTCACCGCGGTGAGATCGAAACCTGTCGTGGCCGTGGCCCGGAGTGCGGCCTCGGCCCCGGCGTGATCGGTCTCCTGTGGTTCCAGGGTGGGCAGCGCCCATGCGGCGGGCAGAATGCGCTGCTGGGCGCCGTCGCCGTCGGCGGGGAAGACGGTGCGCAGGACCTCGTGCCGTTCGATGATATCGCCGAGCGCCGCCCGGAGCGCGGGTACGTCCAGCGCACCGTCGATATCGAGAACGAACGCGATGTTGTAGGCGCTGGACTCGGGAGCGAACCGGTTGAGGAACCACAGCCGCTGTTGTGGCAGTGACAACGGCAATCGCGCGGGCCGTGGATCGTAGGCGGTCAGCGGGATCCGGGCGGTGGCCGGAGTCCGCAGCAACTGTTCGGTCAGCGCCGCGACGGTCGGGGCCTCGAACACCGTGCGGACCGGCAGGTCCACCCCGAAGCGATCGTAGAGCTCCCCGACCAGCCGGGTCGCCAGCAGCGAGTTGCCGCCGAGATCGAAGAACGGGTCCTCGGCGCCGGTCACCGCACAGCCCAGCACCTCCGAGAAGACCTCGGCGACCCGGCGTTCGGCCTCCGTGGCGGGGGCGCGGGAAGTGGTGCCCGTGTTCAGGAACACCGGCTCGGGCAGCGCCTTACGATCCAGCTTGCCCGAGGGCGTCTTGGGGAACTCCGGCAGCACGGTGACCGCGTCGGGGATCATGTACGCGGGCAGCTGCCCACGGACGGCCGCCCGGACCGCGGCGGGATCCACCGTGGTGTCGGCGACGACATAGGCAGCCAGCCGCTGCCGGGCGTGCGCGTCGGTGTGCACCACCGTCAGCGCCGACCGCACCCCGGGATGACCGCGCAGGACGTGGTCGATCTCCGACAGTTCGATCCGGAAGCCGCGCAGTTTCACCTGATCGTCGGCGCGGCCCAGGAACCGCAGCCGGCCGGTCCGGTCGGCGACCAGCAGATCGCCGGTGCGGTACATCCGTTCGCCGCGGCGGCCGTATGGGCTCGCCACGAAACGGGACGCGGTCAGCGCGTGCCGGCCCAGATAACCGCGGGCCACCCCGGGGCCCGAGACGTACAGCTCGCCCGGAGTGCCGGGCGGTACCGGCCGCAAGCGGGAATCCAGCAGGAACAGTCGCATACCGCGCACCGGATGGCCCAGCGGCACCGGGCGGCCGGGCCGCATCGGGCCGGACATGGTGGCCGCCACCGTCGCCTCCGACGGGCCGTACATATTGTGCATGCGGTACCGGTCGCCCCACGTCGCCACGAGTTCGGGACTGCACGCCTCACCACCGACCATGACACTGCGCAGCTGATCGAGCCCGGCGGGATCCACCGTGGCCAGGGCGGCGGGTGTGACGAACGCGTGGGTGACGGCCTCGGCCCGCAGCAGCTCGGCCAGTTCGGCACCGCCGTAGATATCCGGCGGCGCTATCACCACGGTGGCCCCGCAGACGAACCCGAGCAGCAGTTCGAGCACCGAGGCGTCGAAGCTCGGCGAGGAGAAGTGCAGGGTGCGCGCGGCCGGAGTGACACCGAACAGGTAGCACTGTTCGGCGGCGAAGGAGGCCAGCCCGGCGTGGGTGACGACGACGGCTTTCGGGGTGCCGGTGGAACCGGAGGTGTAGATCAGATAGGCCGGATGCGCGGCCCGCAGCGGCGTGATCCGGTCGGCATCGGTGATCGGCGCCGGGGATACGGCGGCACAGTCGGCTTCGATATCCGGTGCGCCGAGGATCAGCCAGGATTCCACGGCGGCGGGCACGTCCGCCAGCGTCGCGACCTGCTCCCGGCCGGTGACCCCGAGCCGGGCGCCGGAATCGGTGAGCATATGGGCGATCCGGTCCGCGGGATAGGCGGGATCGACGGGAACATAGGCGGCGCCGGTCTTGGCGACGGCCCATACCGCGGTGATCGCTTCCAGACCTCGCGGCAGCGCGAGTGCGACCACCGTCTCGGGCCCGGCGCCCTGCTCGATCAGCAGCCGCGCCAACCGGTTCGCGCGTTCGTCCAGCTCGCGGTAGGTGGTGTCCCGCCCGCGGTAGCGGACGGCGACCCCGTCGGGATCCTTGACCGCCGACCGTCCGAGCAGATCGGCCAGCAGCACCGGCGGTTCGGCGGGCCCGCCCGCCAGCGGAACCAGATTCGCGCGCTCGCGCCGCTCCAGCACCTCGATATCGCCGACCGGCCGCCGGGGGTTGCCGACCGCCGCGTCCAGCACGGCGACGAACCTGCGCGCGATCGCGGCGACGGTCCGCTCGTCGAAGACATCGCCGGCGTAACCGATTTCGGCGTGCAGTTCACCACCGGAGTTGTCGTCGTGGATCTCGAGCTGGAGGTCGAATTTCGCGACGGCCCCGTCCAGCGGCAGGATCTCGGTGCGCACCCCCGGCAGCGCCAGCTCGAGCTCACCGGCGTTGTCGTAGGACAGCATCACCTGGAACAGCGGATGGCGTGCCCCGGAGCGCTCCGGGTTCACCACCTCGACCAGCCGCTCGAACGGAACATCGGCGTTGGCGAAGGCGTTCAGATCGGTTTCCCGGACGATATCGAGCATCCGGCCGAAATCGGCGCCGGGATCGACCTCCGTACGCAGCACCAGGGTGTTGACGAACATTCCCACCAGTTCGTCCAGCGCCGGATCGGTGCGGCCCGCGATGGGGGTGCCGATGACGATATCGGTGCTACCGCAGAGACGGGCCAGCAGCGTGGCCAGTGCGGCGTGTACCACCATGAACATGCTGGCTCCGCGCGCGGCCGCCAGTTCCGCGGCCGCGTGGCGGGTTCCGGCCGGGATGGTGAACGAGACCCGCCCGCCTCCGGTGGAGCGGCGGGCGGGACGCGGTCGGTCCAGCGGGAGGTCGAGTTGATCGGGCAGCCCGGCCAGTTCGGCCCGCCAGTGGGTGACCTGCCGGCTCAGCGCGCTGCCCGGATCGGATTCCTCGCCGAGCAGTTCTCGCTGCCACAGCGCGAAATCCGCGTACTGCACCGGCAGCGGAGTCCATTGCGGCGCCCTACCGGCGACTCGTGCCTCGACCGCGGTCGTCAGATCGCGGGCCAGCGGCGCGACCGACCAGCCGTCCCCGCAGATGTGGTGCAGCACCAGCACGAGGACATGGCTGTCGTCGTCGAGGGCGTACAGGGCGACCCGGACCGGGAATTCGGTGCGCAGATCGAACGGCCGGGAGACGAAATCGGCGGCCGCCCCGGTGACCCGGATACTGTCGGACTCGATCACCTCGAGCGAGAGCCCGACGTCGGCCGCCGGATGGATTCGCTGGTACGGACCCTCGCCGGATTCGGGGAAGGTGGTCCGCAGGCTTTCGTGCCGCTCCAGCACGTCGAGCAACGCGGCCCGCAACGCCTCGATATCCAGGATGCCGTCCAGCCGGACAGCGAGCGGCATATTGTAGGCGGCGGCGTGCTCGGCGAAGCGGTTCAGGATCCAGAGCCGCTGCTGGGCCGGTGAGAGCGGGATCCGGTCGGGGCGGACCATCGGCACCAGCTGCGGTGAGGCGAGATCGGGTTCGTGGAAGGGGAACCGATCGGTCAGCTCGGCGATGGTGCCTGCTTCGAACAGATCCCGGATGGTCAGCGCGGTACCGAGCGCGGTGTTGATCCGCGCGACCGCGCGGGCGGCTACCAGCGAGTTGCCGCCGAGTTCGAAGAATCCGTCCTCGATTCCGACCTCGGGCACACCCAGCAGTTCGGCGAATATCGTGGCCAGGACTTCTTCCACCTCATTGCGCGGCGCGGTCCGGGCACGTCGTTCGGTGGGGCCCGGGACGGGAAGCGCCGCCCGGTCGATCTTGCCATTGCTGTTCAGTGGCAGTTCGTCGAGCACGGTGATCGTGGCGGGCACCATATATCCGGGCAGCGCGCGCGTCAGGCCCGCGCGGACCGCGTCCGGATCCAGACCCGCACTGCCGCGTGCCACCACGTAGGCCGCCAGCTGATCGCCGGCGGGGGTGCGGTGGGCGACACAGACCGCGCGGGCGATCCGCTCATCGGCCAGCAGCACGGATTCGATCTCGCCGAGTTCGATGCGCAACCCGCGGATCTTGACCTGGAAGTCGGTGCGGCCCAGATACTCGAGCACCCCGCGGCGGCTTCCGGCGGATCCGAGTTGCCAGCGGGCCAGATCGCCGGTGCGATACATTCGCGCACCCGGGGTGAACGGATCGGCCACGAACCGTTCGGCGGTCAGCGGCGCCTGGCCGAGGTAGCCGCGCGCCAGCTGGACACCGGCCAGGTACAACTCCCCCACCGCGCCCGGCGGCACCGGGTGCAGCGCCGCATCGAGGACATAGGTGCGGGTGTTCCACACCGGCGAACCGATCGGGACGGTTTCGGGGTCCGGCGGGCAGTGCCAGTAGGTCACATCGACCGCGGCCTCGGTGGGCCCGTACAGATTGTGCAGCTGCGGGCCCGGCAGCGCGGCGTGGAAATCGCGCACGGTGGCCGGCGGCAGCGCTTCACCGCTGCAGAACACCCGGCGCAGCGACGCGCAGTCGCCGACCTCGGTATCGGTGACGAAGACCGACAGCATCGAGGGAACGAAATGTGCTGTGGTGATGCGCTTCTCGCGGATGACGCGGGCCAGGTAGGCCGGATCGCGGTGCCCGTCCGGGCGCGCGACCACCAGCCGGGCACCGGTCTGCAGCGGCCAGAAGAACTCCCATACCGAAACATCGAAGGTCGCCGGGGTCTTCTGCAGCACGGCATCGGTGTCGTCGAGCGGGTATCGGTGCTGCATCCAGCGGAGCCGGTTCACGATCGCTTCATGGGTGATGCCGACTCCCTTCGGGGCGCCGGTGGAGCCGGAGGTGTACAGCAGATAGGCCAGATGGTCGCCACGCAGCGGCGAGATCCGGTCGGCATCGGTGACGGGCGCGGGATCGAAACCGGAGAGATCAGCGGTGTCGACCGCGAGCAGTGCGGCATTGCCGGGCAGTTCGAGGCCGTCGCGGATGGCCACCAGCAGCGCGACCGGGCGGGCCCGGTCCACGATCCCCGCCAGCCGGGCCACCGGATGCTCCGGATCCAGCGGAAGGTAGGCGGCACCGGTCTTGATCACGGCGTACATCGCGACCACCAGTTCGATACTGCGCCGCAGGCACAGCCCGACCACCTGTTCCGGTCCGGCGCCCGCCGCGATCAACCGCCGGGCCAGGCGGTTGGCCCGGGCATCGAGTTCGCGGTAGGTCAGCGCCGCACCCTCGAACTCCACTGCCACGGCCTCCGGGCAGCGCCGCACCCGGTCGGCGAAAATACCGGCGAGCGTGCCGGGGTGGACCTCGGCCGCCGTATCGTTCCAGGTGTGCAGCACCTGCCGCTGTTCGGCATCGGTGAGCACGGGTAGCTCGCGGACGGGGGTGTTGGCGCCGGTGGTGAGAAAGCGGTCCAGGAAGCCCAGGAACCGGCGGTGGTGGGCGGCGACCTCGTCGTCACTGTAGAGCAGCGGGTTGGCCTCGAAATCGAGGTGGACCCGGCCGCCGTCACCGTTGTACAGGTTGACCGAGAGATCCTCGACCGGCCCGGTGGCCAGGACATGGACCGACACTTCGCATTCGGCGAAGCACAGCGGCTTGCTGAACAGCATGATGTTGATCATCGGGCCGAAGAAACCGCGGGTATCACGGTCGTAACCGCAGTCGCGGCGGATATCGTCGTGCCGGTAGCGCTGGTGCCGGAGGGCGCCGGTGATCTGGCGTTCCACCACGCGCACGACATCTTCGACGGTGGTTGCGGGCTCGAAGCGGATCCGCAACGGCACCACGTTCGACACCACCCCGGCGGAGCGGCGCAGCGACACGGTGGTGCGCGCGGAGACCGGCAGGCTCAGCACCACGTCGTTCTCCCCGGTCATGGACCGGACGTAGCAGGCCATGGCGGCGGCGTAGAGGATGGGATCGGTCGCGTCGCGTTGTGTTGCCGCCGCCGCGACGGACGCCGCGGTGGCCTCGCTCAGCACCGCGGTGGCGAGCCGGCGGCCCGCGTCCGCGGTGGCCGGCGGATTGGCCACGGTGGACAGACTGACCACCTCCCCGACGCCGTCGAGGATCTCGCTCCAGTAGGCGCGATCGTTGCTGAACCGCTGCGAATCCCGGTACGCGCGCTCCCCTGCGTACAACTCGGCCAGCGGGGTCGCGCGCGACACCGTGGGTTCCCGGCCCTCGTAGTAGGCCGTGTAGATCTCCGCGGTGCGGACCAGCGCGTTCATGGCCGCATAGCCGTCGATGAGGATGTGGTGGGCCCGGGAGTACCAGATGTAGTCGCGATCTCCGGTCCGGAGTACGGCGTTGAAGACGAGCGGGTCGTGATCGAAGTCGACGGGAGTGCGCGCGTCGTTCTTCATCCATGCCAGGGCGGCCGCGTGCGGGTCCGGCTCGGACCGCAGATCCAGTCGGGCCCAACCGGGTCGCATCGCCGGATCGACCACCTGGTGGGGCACTCCGTCGACCTGGACGATGCGTTGGAGACCGACCTCGGTCTCCACGCCGAAACGCTCGATCGCATACAGCAGCAATCCCGCATCGAGATCACCGCGAAACTTCACGTACTCGGCGACGACGAGAGGAATCTCGGGCTGAATCCGCTGGGCGTACCACAACGCTGTCTGCGCGGGTGTGAGCGGAAACGGTTCGGCCGAAATTTCCGCCGACGAACTGCTATCGACCCCGGTGGCCGACGATCTCATCAATCACTCCGTTCTACAGCTCGACACTCCCCGAACAGCCCGCAACGGCCTGTACCGGCCGTGGGGTGTGATTCACGACTGGTTATTCGGAGCATCACGGTGAATGGATTGCAATCGAAACCGAATGGTTACCTGGAGGAACCGGAACAGCCATCGGACCACGGTGTCCGATTTCCGGCACGCTGGTGACGCCGAGACGCAGAAGAACGCTTAACTTGTCGCCCGGCCGGGGGCCGGGCGCTGCCTAGATACTACGCACAAAGAGTCGGGCTGTTTACCCCTCGCAACCGAAAAATAAACAGTGCGCAAATCGGACAACCGCCGGCGGCCCATGCGTTATCACAGACGCGCCGGTGGCGAGGAGTTTCCGAGTCGGCGGTCAGCCGGACACAGGCGCTGTGGAGATCTCGGCCGACCCGCTAGCGGCTCGTCGCCGGACGATCGAGAGCACCACACCGGCCGCCGTCACGAATACGGCGAACAGCTCCGGCCATGGCCCCAGCACCGTCGCCGGGGTGTGCGAATCACGCAGCGGCACCTCGGCGACCAGTGCCTCGGGTGTGAACAGCGCGCTCTCCTGCCGCACCGTGCCGTCCGCGGCGATGATCGCGCTGACCCCCGAGGTGGCGGCCACGACCAGCGAGCGCCCGTGCTCGACCGCCCGCACCCTGGACATCGCCAGTTGCTGGTAAGTCATTTCACTGTCGCCGAAAGTCGCATTGTTCGTGGGGACCGCGAGCAATTGCGCACCCGAGTGCAGCGAATCCCGGAAAGCGCGGTCGAAAGCAACCTCGTAACAGGTTGCCACCCCGATTTCCGTACCTGCGGCCCGAATTGTTCCGTCTCCGTGACCCGGGACGAAGTATCCCGCCCGGTCGGCATAGTCCGAGAAAAGCCGAAAGAATCCGCGCATCGGCAGGTATTCGCCGAAAGGCTGTACTATTTTTTTGTCGTGGCGCTCCTCCGGCCCGCTTTCCGCGGTCCAGACCATTACGGAATTGGTGGTGGTGCCGTCCCCGTTGACCAGCACCGCACCCACGAGAATCGGTGCCGAGACCCGCCGGGCCGCCGCTGATATGAGCGCGGCCGCGTCGGGATTGCGCAATGGGTCGATATCGGAGGAGTTTTCGGGCCATACGACCACATCCGGGGCCGGAAACAGACCGCTCGCCACCTCATCGGCCAATTGTTCGGTCCGGCGGACATGATTGTCGAGCACGGCCCGGCGCTGTGCATTGAAATCGAGGCCGAGACGGGGCACGCTGCCCTGGATGGCGGCCACGGTGATGGTCCGGTCGCCCGCGAGTGGACCGGGCAATGTCGCTCCGAGCACCGGCCCGGCCGCGGCGAGCAACACGCAGGTCGAGGCGGCAGCCATCGTGGCCACTCGACCACCGCGCCTCCCGGCACTGCCGGTCGCCGAGTCTGCGCGGCCGTCGGCGATCCTGCCCTCTTCACGGCCCGCAGCACCGCCGTTGTCCGCGCGGCCCGCGGCCCCTCCCGGGCCGGCGCTCGCCGCGGCCCGGCGCGAACCTGCCTGCCGGAGCACCCCGAGAACCACAGCGGCCCCGCAGGTACCGCTCAGCGCGACGACGAAACTCACCAGCGGCGCACCCCCGTAGGCGGCCGTCGGCAGGAACCATCCGTCGGCCTGACCGAAGGCCAAGCGCCCCCAGGGAAACCCGCCGAAGGGGAAACTCGATCGTCCCCATTCAGTGGCCGTCCAGGCCAGGGCGAGCCACAGCGGCCATCCCGGCAGGCGGCCCAGTATCCGGGCGAGCAACCCGAACAGGCCCAGGTACACCGCGCACGCGGTGGACAGTGCGAGCCACGGCAGCGGACCCACATAGATTCCGGTCCAGGGCAGGAGCGGAAGGAAGAAGCCGAGTCCGGCGAGGAAGCCGTAGCCGAAACCGGCCCGCAGGCGGGGCCCACTGCGCACGACAAGGGTCAGCAGCGCGATTCCGGCAGGAGCGAGGAACCACCACGGCCGCGGGGGGAAGCTGCCGAACAGCAGGACACCCGCGCACACCGCGGCCACCGACCGCACCACCACCGGATAGCGGGTGAGCCCGCCGGTCCACCGGGTCGCCGGTCCGTCACCCTGGTTCACTGCTGCATCCTGTTCTGCTCGAGCCGAGATCACGCGTGATAGATGGGGACACCGTCGCGCACCGTGCGCAGGCAGCGCGGCAGATCGGCGTCCGGGGTCAGCGACGGCAGTCCCGGGACCCGGGACCGGGGGTCGGTGGACCAGCGTTGGACCGTATCGGTGGGCGCGGCGACCACCAGGTCACCGGCCTCCCACACCGCGTACGAGGCAGGGGCTCCGGGCACCAGAGTGCCGGCGATGCCGTCGCGCACGCCGCCGGCCCGCCACGCGCCGCGGGT
>NZ_BDBX01000008.1 GCF_001613205.1 Nocardia sienata NBRC 100364
CTTTCAAGGTAGGGGACCCATTCGTGGGTCCCCTACCTGCATTTCTGCCCACGGTGATATGGCCCGTAAGCTTGGTGTGAGCACATTTCCACCAGTGTCGGCGGTTCGACCGTATCGACCGTCGTACTCCATTGATAACCGAGAGAGGGACCCGCCGTGCCGGAACAGAGCGATGGCCGGAAGCCGTTCCGGCGCAATTCTTCCGGACCCGAAGCCGGCTTCCGCCGCGGTGAGGGCGCCGGTGGCGGTCGGCGCTCGGGTGGCGATTCCGGCGAGGCGGGAGACGCCGGTCGTTCGGGTGGCCGGGGCGGTTTCCGCAGAGACAACAATCGCGACGATGCGCGTCGCAGCAGCGAAACTGACTCCACGGGCGCGGGACGCGAGCGTCCGAGGTCCGGCGACAGCGGCTTCGGTGTTGACCGGCCCCGCGGCCCGCAGCGAGCCGATCGCACCGGCCGGGATGACCGAACCGGATCGCCGGGGCAGCGCGACCGCGGTGCCGACCGGGCAGGAGGCCGCTCGGGCTTCCGGACCGAAGGCGCACGCTCGAACTGGGAGGACAATCGTTCCCGGGGTCCACGGCCCCAGTCGCGTCCGGACGGTGACAAGCGCGAGTACGGAGTGCGTGAACGCGGGGACTTCCGGTCGCAGGGTCGCTCCTCCTCCGGTGACTCCGATCGAGGCCGGGACAATCGAGGCGCCGGGCGCGCAGACAACCGGGGCGGTGCGGATGACCGCCGGTTCGGTGGACGTGCCTCCGAGCGGTCCGCGCGCGGTGCCGGCGAGCGCCGCTTCGGCGGTGGTGCGGCCGACCGGGGTGTCGATGAGCGTCGTTTCGGTGGCCGGGGCGGGTCCGAACGGCCCGACCGTGGTGATGATGGGCGTAGTTTCGGCGGGCGCGGTGGATCCGACCGGCCGGATCGCGGGATCGACCGGCCGCGCCGGGATCGGGTGGGGCCGGTGGATAGCAGCGGCGGTTCGGGATTTCCCCGCGGTGGCGATGCCGGAGGACCGCGGCGTCGCGGCGGTGAGGGCGGGGGCCGTGGGGCCGATCGTCGCCCACCGCGGCCCGACGAGCCCGATCTGCCCGACGAGGTCCAGGCCGGTGATCTCGATTCTTCGATCCGCCGTGACCTGCTGAGCCTGGACAAGGGCAATGCGGAAACCGTTGCCCGCCATCTGGCGATGGCCGTGCAGGTTCTCGATGACGATCCGCAGCTCGCATTGGCCCACGCGCGAGCCGCACGGCAGCGGGCGGGACGGATCGCCGTCGTGCGGGAGACCGCCGGGGTCGTTGCCTATCACGCCGGAGAATGGGCCGAAGCTTTGTCCGAGTTGCGTGCGGCGCGGCGGATGGCGGGCGGGTCCGGCCTGCTCGCGGTCATGGCGGACTGTGAGCGCGGTCTGGGCCGGCCCGAACGCGCGATCGAAATCGGCCGCAGCGACGAGGGCCGGGCGCTGACCGGCGACGAGGCGATCGAACTTCGTATCGTGGTCGCGGGCGCGCGAATGGATCTCGGCCAATACGACCAGGCAGTGGTGACCCTCCAGACCTCCGACCTCGACCCGTCCCGCACCGGTTCGGGCCCCGCACGGCTGTTCTACGCCTACGCCGACGCACTGGTCGCGGCCGGTCGTACCGACGAGGGACAGACCTGGTTCTTCAACGCGGCCGCCGCCGACCTCGACGGTGAAACCGATGCCGAGGAGCGCGCGGCCGAACTGACCGGCGAGGCCTGACCCGCGGCTGTCAGAGCTGTGTGACCGGCCAGTTGAGCTCGGTGCGCAGATCGGCCGGGTCCATCCGGGGATTCGGTTCGGTGAGGTAGACCTCCCAGCGGTCGCCGTCCGGAACCAAACCGTGCTCGGTGATCCAGCTGTGCAGGCGCTCCCAGGTGGCACCCAGCGCGTCGAACGCGCCGTGGTGCACCACGCGGGCGATCCGGCCCGCCGGAAGCACACCGGGGACGACCTCACCGTCGGGGCTGATCCGCCGGTCGACGGGGAAGCCCACCTCCAGCTCCGTGGCTTCCGCGGAAGCGGTTCCCCAACGGGAGAGAGCCGGTCCGGTGATTTCGGCTCCCTGCGCGGCGATGGCGGGTGGGAGGATGCCGAACGAGGTGTCGAAGAACGAGATCATCCGGTCCGGTGCCACTCGGCCGCGCACAACGGCGGTATCTGTTTCGGCGATTTCGAGCAGTTCTGGTTCGGCTGTGCGGTCGGCTGGGTCGGCAGTCACGTTTCTCCTCGATGAAATCGTCGGTCGGCCGCTGGGATGTCGGCCGCTATCCGGTTCCGACGTGTCACGGCTCGGGAATTCATCGGCGTCCGCACACCAGGTCCGGCTCGGCCGGATGTGACGGCCGGGGCAGCTGCCGGGCGGTCTTGTGGGTGCAGAGCGGGCACCGCCGGTATCGGGCCTCGACCACAGCAGCTCCTCCCTCGGCCGCCGGCGTCGGAGCCGCCGGTGTCCGGCAGCCGGTGGGCGCCGGCGGCCGAGAACGCGCTGGGTGGGCCGGGGACGTCGGTGGGGCAGCGGCATGGAAATGTGGGGGCAGGACGTAGGGTCCGGGTGTGCGGGAAGCGAGTGAGACGCGGTTGCGGGACAGGTACGAGGCGCTGCTGCTGGATCTGGACGGGACTCTGTACCGGGGTGCCGATGTGATCGACGGTGCGCCGGAAGCGCTGGCCGGCGGGGCTCAGCGGTTGGTGTATGTCACCAACAACGCGAGCCGTGCGGCCGGAAGTGTGGCGGCCCATCTGGCCGAGCTGGGCTATCCGGCGACGGAGGCGGATGTGGTGACCAGTGCGCAGGCGGCGAGCCGGTTGCTTGCCGAGCGGCTGGCGCCCGGCGCGGAGGTGCTGGTCGTCGGTTCCGACGATCTGGCCGCGGAGGTCAAGACGGTCGGTCTGCAACCGGTGCGCCGGGCGACCGAAACCGTGGCAGCGGTCGTCCAGGGACATTCGCCGCAGACGGCCTGGCCGGATCTGGCGGAGGCCGCCTACGCGTTGCGGGCGGGGGCGGTGTGGGTGGCTGCCAATACCGACCGGACACTGCCGAACGAGCGCGGACTCGCCCCCGGTAACGGCGCGATGGTCGCGGCGCTGCGGGCCGCCACCGATCTGGAACCCGTGGTGGCCGGCAAGCCGTATCCGCCGCTGCTCGACGATGCGCTGATCCGCGCGGGTACCCGCGCGGCGCTGGTGGTGGGCGACCGGCTCGACACCGATATCTCCGGTGCGCAAGCCGTGGATCTGGATTCGCTGCTCGTACTGACCGGCGTCAGCACTGTCGATGAACTCGCCGGTCTGCCGGAGGAGCAATTGCCCACCTTTGTCGCCGAAGGGCTCGACGCTCTGCGGCAGCCGCCCGTGCCGGGCCTCGTCGCCCCGGAGGATGTGCGCGCGCAACTGCTGGCGCACCCGGGCCGGGCGCTGACGGTCCGCGCGCCCCGTTCGGAAATCCGATAGCGTTGAGCCCACGATGACTACCCCGAATCCCCGCCCGAACATTCCCGGCACCGCCCGCTCGGCGGTGCCGCTGCCCGGTCGGCATCTGCCCGGATCCACCGGGCACAGTGAACCCGCCGACCCGGATCGGATCCGCGCCGAAGTCCGCGACCTGCTCGCCGAACTCGGGCCCGTGCCGGATACCGGAGGGGCGACCGGGGACGATTCCGTCGGCGCCGATCTGGCCCGCCGTGCGCACATCCTGGACCAGGCACACGAAGTGCTGGTGCGGGCGCTGGCCACGGTGGACAAGATCTGAGGTGGCCAGGCGGGCGCGGGTGGACGCGGAACTGGTCCGCCGTGGTCTGGCGCGGTCACGGGAGCACGCGGTGGAGTTGATCGGCTCCGGGCGGGTGCTGATCAATGGCACCGTTGCGGTGAAACCGGCGACCGCGGTGGAGACCGGTACCCCACTGGTGGTCAAGGAACAGGTCGACGAGGTCGCCTGGGCGTCGCGTGGGGCGCATAAGCTGCTGGGCGCGCTGGCGGCGTTCGAACCGCGGGGGTTGCGGGTCGCGGGCCGGCGGTGCCTCGACGCCGGAGCGTCGACCGGCGGTTTCACCGATGTGCTGCTGAGCCGGGACGCACGCGTTGTGGTCGCGGTCGATGTGGGCTACGGCCAGCTGGTGTGGCGGTTGCGTACCGACGACCGGGTGCGGGTGCACGACCGGACCAATGTGCGCAGCCTGACCGCGGCCGATATCGGTGGGCCGGTGGAGCTGGTGGTGGCCGATCTCTCGTTCATCGCGCTGTCGCTGGTATTACCCGCTCTCGCGGCGTGCGTCGTGCCGGGCGCCGATCTGCTGCCGATGGTGAAACCGCAGTTCGAGGTCGGCAAGGACCGGGTGGGATCCGGCGGAGTGGTGCGGGATCCGTTACTGCGGGCCGACGCGGTGTGCTCGGTCGCCGCCGTCGCCGCGGACCTCGGACTGCACACCCGGGGCGTGGTGGCCAGCCCGTTGCCCGGCCCGTCCGGCAATGTCGAATATTTTCTGTGGCTGCGCCGGGAGGAGTCGGCGAGCTACACCGCCGACGAGGTGGGGGAACTGGTACGGCGGGCAGTCGAGGAGGGGCCACAGTGAACACGCAGGTGTCCCGGCCGCGGGAGATCCTGCTGGTCTCCCACCCCGGACGGGCCGAGATCAGCGAGACGGCGCATCGGGTCGCCAAGATCTGCGCGGAAGCCGGAATCGGGTTGCGGGTGCTGGCCGACGAGGCCTACAGCACCAGATTCGACGCCGATACCGAGCCGATCGCCGACCCCGGCGGCTATCCGGTGCAGGTGGTCGCCCATGAGCCGGACGCGGCACTGGGCTGTGAAATGGTGCTGGCGCTCGGCGGCGACGGCACCCTGCTGCGCGCCGCGGAACTGGCCCGGCAGGTGACGGTTCCGGTCCTGGGTATCAACCTGGGGCGGATCGGATTTCTCACCGAGGCCGAGGCGGAGAACTTGGACGAGGCGCTCGCACAGGTCGTCCGGCGCGACTATCGGGTCGAAGAGCGGATGACTCTGGACGTCAATGTCCGGCTCGACGACGAGATCATCGAACAGGGTTGGGCGCTGAACGAGGCCAGTATCGAGAACGCGGCCCGGATGGGTGTGCTCGAAGTGGTGCTCGAAGTCGACGGGCGACCGGTCTCGTCCTACGGTTGTGACGGAATCCTTGTCGCGACCCCTACCGGTTCCACGGCGTATGCTTTCTCCGCGGGCGGGCCGGTGGTGTGGCCGGAACTGGAAGCGCTGCTGGTGATTCCGAGCAATGCGCACGCACTGTTCGCCCGGCCCCTGGTCACCAGCCCGGATTCACGGATCGCGGTCGAATCCGTTGCCACCGGCCACGATGCGATAGTTTTCCTGGATGGCAGGCGCACCCTCGCACTGCCGCGGGGCGGCCGGGTCGAAGCGGTCCGGGGTGCCGAGCCGGTGCGGTGGGTGCGGCTGGATTCCGCGCCGTTCGCGGATCGGATGGTGCGCAAGTTCGAGCTGCCGGTCACGGGTTGGCGGGGCCGGCGGCGAACGGAGGGCACACGTGCTGACAGAGATAAGAATTGACGGACTGGGCGTCATCTCGACGGCCACCGCGCAATTCCACGAAGGGCTGACTGTGCTCACCGGGGAAACCGGAGCGGGCAAGACGATGGTGGTCACCAGTCTGCACCTGCTGAGCGGTGCGCGCGCCGACGCCGGGCGGGTCCGGCTCGGCGCGAATCGCGCGGTAGTGGAGGGCCGGTTCACTCTCGACGAGCTGAACGAGTCCGCGCGCGCCGAAGCCGAAGGGGTGTTGGAGTCGGCCGCGGCCGTGGCCGACGACGACGGCACGGTGATCGCGATCCGCACGGTCGGCAGCGACGGGCGGTCGCGGGCGCACCTGGGCGGTCGTGGGGTACCGGCCTCGGTGCTGGCCGATTTCACCGCGCCGATGCTCACCGTGCACGGCCAGAACGATCAGTTGCGATTACAGCGTCCCGAACAGCAGTTGCACGCGCTGGACCAGTTCGCCGACGCGACGGTGGGGCCGCTGCTGCGGGAATACATCGAATATCGCCGTGCCTGGCTGGATGCCCGGACGACGCTGCTGGAACGCACCGCGCGCGGCCGGGAGATGGCGGCCGAGGCCGAACGGCTCACCCAGTCGCTGGCCGAAATCGACGCCGTCGCACCGGAGCCGGGGGAGGACGAGCGCCTGGTCGCGGAGATCCGGCGGCTCAGCGATCTGGATTCGTTGCGGGAGGCAGCGGCGACCGCGCACGAGGCACTCGCCGGTCCGGCCGACAACCCCGGCGAAGGGGGCGGGGCGCTGGACGCGCTCGGTGTGGCCCGATCCCGGGTGGAGGGCGCCGAGGATCCGGCACTGGCGGCGCTGTCGCCGCGGCTGGCCGAGGCGATCGCGGTGGTGGTGGATCTGACCACCGAGCTGAGCGGTTATCTGTCGGATCTGCCGTCGGACCCCGGTGCGCTGGAATCCATGCTGTCGCGGCAGGCCGAGCTGAAATCGCTGACCCGTAAATACGCACCCGATATCGACGGGGTGATCGCGTGGGCGGACGAGGCACGGACCCGGCTGGATTCGCTGGATGTTTCGGAGGAGACGCTCGCGGCGCTGACCGCCGAGGTCGAGGCGGGTGCGCAACGGGTACGTGCCGCGGCGGTGAAACTGTCGCAGGCCCGTACCGCCGCCGCGGGTGATCTGGCGGCGGCGGTGACCGAGGAACTGAGTGGACTCGCCATGGGTAAGGCGCGGTTGGAGGTCGAGGTGCGGCCGCTGCCGGCCGGTGCTCAGGATTCCGCGCCGCTGCTGATCGACGGCATCGAACTGCACGCGGGCCCGGTCGGCGTGGACGAGGTGGAGTTCCGGCTGGCCGCGCATTCCGGTGCGCAGTCGCTGCCGTTGAGCAAGAGCGCGTCCGGTGGTGAGCTGTCGCGGGTGATGCTGGCCCTGGAGGTGGTGCTGGCCGGTGCCGAGCACGGGGCGACCATGGTTTTCGACGAGGTGGACGCGGGTGTCGGTGGCCGGGCGGCGGTGGAGATCGGGCGGCGGCTGGCCCGGTTGGCGCGCACCCATCAGGTCATCGTGGTGACGCATCTGGCGCAGGTGGCGGCATTCGCCGATACGCATCTGGTGGTCGACAAATCCGATGACGGCGAGGGCGCCGTGAATTCGGGGGTCCGGGCGCTTACCCAGGACGAGCGGATCGTGGAACTGGCCCGCATGCTGGCCGGGCTCGACGATACCGAGACCGGTCGCGCGCACGCCTGGGAGTTGCTGAACACCGCGCGCGCCGAACGGATGGCGGCGTACTGACCGGTGGTCCGCGTCTGTGTTCCGGTGCGCGGTGTCGAGCTGTGCGCACAACGCTCGGGTAGGACCCTTGGTTGCTGCCCGGCTCGCTCGTCCGGAAGCGGGCGTGTTCGAACAGCGGACCGAGTCACGGCGAGCCGCGAGGGTGGTCCGCTTCCCGGTTGCCGATCAGGTCCTGGTAGGGGGATGTTCATCTACCGTGTCCGTCGGTAGCCGGTGACGAAACCGCCCCCGCTGGGACGCTGGTCGGCACCGGCTGCCGTTCGGACGAGGCCGCCGAGTACCTCATCCGGTAGAGCGACTACGGCCGTGTGACTCGTCGCCGATCCCGTCCCACGACCGGCGCCACTCTCGACACCGCCGGCTCACCGGCCGGGGCCCGTCTGCTGTCACTGCGTTCGGTCCGGGATGCCGGCCGGGTCAGCCGACGGCTTTGCGGGCGGCGGAGATGAACTGGTTGATCAGGCCCCTGAGGCCGATCTCGAGCACCTTGGCCGGAACGGGAAGCGAGGGGTCCGAGGTCATCGTGTAGGTGACCCGGGTGCCGTTGTCGGCGTCGGCGAAGGTGATGACGCCGGTATGGCTCTTCACCGGGGCGCCTTTCACGATCTTGTACTCCATCCGCTCGTTCGGCACCAGCGCGGTGATCTCCTCGACCACCCCGACCGGTCCGATACCGATCTTGTGCCGGGCGCCGACACCTTCTCGTTCGGTGGTGCCCGGTGTGACGAGCGTGACGTTCACCGCAAGGAACGGGTCGATGCTCTCGCGGTCGGCGAACAGCCGGTACACGGTCGCGCGCGGGGCGGCGATCACGGTATCGACGGTGGTGCTGGCCATGGAGACTCCTCTTCGTATAGCTGTCCCGGGCAGCTTACGGCGCACAGCAGCGGATTTCCGTGCTGCGGTGACACCGCTCGGACGCACGGTAACCGAGTGATAGCAGTCGCGTATCGACTCGCGGCGTGTCTCCACCAATGGTTGAGGGTTTGCGACCATCATCGCTGCATGAGGATGCTGGCGCTGCTGTCGAAGAATTCCGAGACGCTGCCCGGCCGGACCGGCACCGCCCGGGTCGACCGCGATACCCGGCGGCTGCTCGACCGGGTGGAACCCGGTGATATCGCCGTCCTCGACGAACTGGACCTGGACCAGGTCACCGCCGACCGGCTGCTGGCGTCCGGGGTGGCAGCGGTGGTGAACACCTCGCCGTCGATCTCCGGGCGCTATCCCAATCCGGGGCCCGAGCTGCTGGTGGCCGGCGGCGTGCTACTGCTGGATGCGGTCACCTCCGACGCCTTCGACCGGATCAAGGACGGCGCGAAGGTGCGCATCGAAAACGGTGTCGTCTACGCCGATCGCCTCACCCGCCGCGAACCCGAGGTGCTGGCCGAATGCCTCGAACTCGACGAAACCGCGGTGGCCGACCGGCTGTCGGAGGCGCGCAACGGACTCACCGGCCATCTCGAATCCTTCGCCACCGGCACTCTCGATTTCATCCGGATCGAATCGTCGCTGCTGATGGATGGTATCGGGGTGCCCGACCCGGATCTGGACCTGAACGGCCGGCAGGTGGTGGTGGTCGGTGACGGACCCGGTCATGCCGAGGATCTGAAAAAGCTCAAGCCCTTCATAAAGGAGTACGCCCCGATCATGATCGGAGTGGGTTGTGGGGCGGAGGCGATCCGGCGCGCGGGCTACCGGCTGGATCTGATCGTCGCCAATCCCGAGCGACTCCCCGCCAAAATTCTCACCGGCGGTGCCGAGTTGATCGTGCCGGCGGAACTGGACGGTTACGCCGAGGGACTGGACCGGGTCAAGGAGCTGGGGATCGGTGCGATCACCTTCCCGTGCTCCGGGACGCCTGCGGACCTGGCGCTGCTGCTCGCGCATCACCGTGGCGCCGCGCTCATCGTCACCGCGGGCGCGCCCGCCTCCCTGGAGGAATTCTTCGACCGGTGCCGCCGGGACAGCAACCCCGCGACCTTCCTGACGCGCCTGAAGGTCGGGGGCGCGATCATGGACGCCACCGCGGTGGCGACGCTCTACCGGAGCCGGGTGTCCGGGACGCTCATGGCGCTGCTGGTCCTGGCGGCTCTCGTCGTGCTGATCGTGGCGGTGCTGGTCGCCGGTCACGGGAGCGAGGTGCTCGCGCCGGTGCAGGACCTGCTGCACCGCGCCGATCTCTGGGTCCGGGAGACGATGAGCCGGCCCGGGTAGAGCTGCCGCGTGTGGTGTCGGCTTCCGGGAGCGTGGCGGCGGTCGGCGCGGTCGGCGAGCGGCTCGCGCAATCCCGCAGCATTGCGCGCAACGGGTGGCGCTGCGCGACCGGCGCGCCGCACTGTGAACGAAGTGGCCGGTGGTGCGCCCGGGGCGGGGGTGGCCGGTTTCGGCGTCGTATTCCGATCGCGGTGCCGGGCGGGGACGGCGATCGGGTGGTTAACCGGGGGTGGCGGTCGTCCTCGCCCGGGTTTTCGTGTTACCGTGAAGACCCGTGGGTCATACACGGATTCAGGCGCGGGCAGCCACCAAGCATATTTTCGTCAGCGGTGGCGTCGCCTCCTCACTCGGTAAGGGTCTCACCGCCTCCAGCCTCGGTCAGTTGCTGACCGCGCGGGGTCTGCGGGTCACCATGCAGAAACTCGACCCCTACCTGAACGTCGATCCCGGCACGATGAATCCGTTTCAGCACGGTGAAGTGTTCGTGACCGAGGACGGGGCCGAAACCGATCTCGATGTGGGGCACTACGAACGTTTCCTCGACCGGGACCTCTCCCGGGATGCCAACGTCACCACCGGCCAGGTGTACTCGTCGGTGATCGCCAAAGAGCGGCGCGGCGAATACCTGGGCGATACCGTGCAGGTCATCCCGCATATCACCGACGAGATCAAGGCGCGCATCCTGGCCATGCGCGGGCCGGACCTGCAGGGGCAGGAACCGGATGTGGTGATCACCGAGATCGGCGGCACGGTGGGCGATATCGAATCGCAGCCGTTCCTCGAGGCGGCCCGGCAGATCCGCCACGATGTCGGCCGCGACAATGTCTTCTTCCTGCACGTTTCGCTGGTTCCGTACCTGGCGCCCTCGGGCGAACTCAAGACCAAACCCACCCAGCACTCGGTGGCCGCGCTGCGCAGTATCGGTATTCAGCCCGACGCGCTGATCCTGCGCTGTGACCGCGAGGTGCCGGCCGGCCTGAAGAACAAGATCGCGCTGATGTGCGACGTGGACGTCGATGCCTGTATCTCCACCCCCGACGCGCCGTCGATCTACGACATCCCCAAGGTGCTGCACCGGGAGGCCCTCGATGCCTACGTCGTGCGCAAACTCGGACTGCCGTTCCGCGACGTGGACTGGACCGTCTGGGGTGACCTCCTCGACCGTGTCCACGCGCCGCGGGAGACGGTGGAGATCGCGCTGGTCGGCAAGTACGTGGACCTGCCCGACGCCTACCTGTCGGTCACCGAGGCGCTGCGGGCCGGTGGTTTCGCGCACCGGGCCAAAGTGAAACTTCGCTGGGTACAGTCCGACGATTGCGAGACCCCGGCCGGCGCGCAGGCCGCCCTGCGCGATGTGGACGCGGTCCTCATCCCCGGCGGATTCGGCATCCGGGGAATCGAAGGCAAGGTCGGCGCCATCCACTACGCCCGCACCCGGGGGCTGCCGCTGCTCGGGCTGTGCCTGGGCCTGCAGTGCATGGTCATCGAGGCCGCGCGGTCGGTGGGCCTGACCGACGCCAACTCCGCCGAGTTCGAACCCGAGACCGAGCACCCGGTGATCTCCACCATGGCCGACCAGGAACAGGCCGTGGCCGGGGAAGCGGATCTGGGCGGCACCATGCGGCTCGGCGCCTATCCGGCGGTACTGGAGAAGGGTTCGGTGGTGGCCCGGGCCTACCACGCCACCGAGGTCTCCGAGCGGCACCGGCACCGTTACGAGGTGAACAACGCCTACCGCGACAAGATCGCCGCCAGCGGGTTGCGGTTCAGTGGCACCTCCCCGGACGGGCATCTGGTCGAGTTCGTCGAACTGCCCGCCGATATCCATCCATTCTTCGTCGGCACCCAGGCCCATCCGGAGCTGAAGAGCCGGCCGACCCGGCCGCATCCGCTGTTCGCCGAACTGATCGCCGCCGCGCTGCGGTACAAACTGGCCGAGCGGCTGCCGGTCGATATCCCCGGGGAAGAGGAACTGGCCGGTACCTCCGAGCGGGTGTCGTGACCCCCGCGAACCCGGCACCCGGCAGTCACGCCTTCGCCACGGTCGACAGCCGGGTCGAGTACTCGGGGGCGATCCTGGCGCTGCGGGTGGACCGGGTGGAGATGCCGGACGGGCGGGTCGTGGACCGCGAGGTGGTCGAACACCACGGTGCCGTCGCCGTGGTCGCGGTCGACGACGACGGCCGGGTTGTGCTGATCCGCCAGTACCGTCATCCTCTCGGCGAGCGGTTGCTCGAACTCCCGGCCGGCCTGATCGATATCCAGGGCGAGGATCCGCTGGATGCCGCGCGCCGCGAACTCGCCGAGGAAACCGGGCTGGCGGCCCGGGAGTGGTCGGTGCTGGTGGATGTTGCGCTGTCGCCGGGCTTCACCGACGAGGCGCTGCGGGTGTATCTGGCGCGTGGGCTCAGCGATACCGAGCGACCGGCGCCCGAACACGAGGAAGCCGACCTGGAACTGGTGCGTATGCCGGTCGCCGAGGCGGTCCGCGCGGCACTGGCCGGGACGATCGTGAACGCGACCGCCGTCGCCGGTTTGCTGGCGTTGAGCGCTGCCGACGCCGCAGGCCTGCCGCTGCGGCCGGCCGACGCGCCGTGGCCGGGCCAACCGGATGCATTGCTGCGCCGCCAGGCCGCGCAGCGGGACTCGGACTGATCCGGGGCCGGCGGTGCGGGAGATCGATATCTTCCTGGACCATCTGGCCGTGGAGCGGGGTGCCGCGCGCAGTACCCTCTCCGCCTACCGCCGGGATCTGTCTCGCTACCGGGAGTTCCTGAGCGAACGGGGGCGTACCGACCTGGCGTCGGTCGCGGAACGCGATATCACCGAGTTCGTGGTCGCACTGCGGGCCGGTGGCGGGCAGCATTCCCCGCTGGCACCGGGCTCGGTGGCGCGGGCACTGATCGCGGTGCGTGGGCTGCACCGGTTCGCGGCCGCCGAAGGACTGACCGGCTCCGATGTCGCGCACGCCGTCAAACCGCCGATGGTGGGGCAGCGATTGCCCAAAGCGCTACCGGTGGATCAGGTACTGCGACTGCTGGACGCGGCGGACGCCGGTGCCGGGACGGGAGGCGAAGCCGCGGCCCGCGGGCTGCGTGACCGGGCGCTGCTGGAATTGCTGTACTCGACCGGCGCGCGGATCTCCGAGACAGTCGGACTCGATATCGACGACCTCGACCTCGACGACCGGGCGGTCGTCCTGCGCGGTAAGGGCGGTAAACAGCGGATCGTCCCCGTCGGCCGCCCCGCGCTGGCCGCGGTGGACGCCTACCTGGTGCGTGGCCGGCCCGCCCTCGCGGCCCGCGCCCGCAGACATACACCCGGTGCGGCGGCCGCGCTGTTCCTCAACGTGCGCGGCGGCCGGTTGTCCCGGCAGAGCGCCTGGCAGGTGCTCCAGCGGGCCGCCGGACACGCCGGAATCACCGCCACGGTGTCGCCGCACACGCTGCGGCATTCGTTCGCCACCCACCTACTCGACGGCGGCGCCGATGTGCGGGTGGTGCAGGAACTACTGGGCCACGCGTCGGTGACCACCACTCAGATCTACACGTTGGTCACGGTAGGGACACTGCGCGAGGTCTGGGCGACGGCCCACCCGCGGGCGCGGTGAGTGGGTGTGTCGGCGGTGCGGCCCCGCGCGGACCGCACCGTGAACACCAACACGCCGCGGATACACGCGGCGCTCGAGTGGGGGCAACCGGTAGCGTCTAGGACTAGCCGGACCGTGGCGAAAGCGAGACCGTGCCTTGATCGGCCTCGTTACGCTCTACGAGGTGACGGACGGGTAGGAACGTATAAGGAGCAGCGGATCGTGACGACAGCCGGATCGGCGGACTCGCCCAAGGGCGCCGAGAGCGACGATCGCGCCGCGTCTGTGTGGGGCGCGGGCCCCGAACCCGTTCCTGCCGACGCTGCGCTCGGGCCGACGGGGCGGCCGTTGCGTGCGGTCCCGGATCCGCCCGAACCGTCACACGAGGGCAACGCGCTCATCGTGGCGATGTGCAATCAGAAAGGCGGGGTGGGTAAGACCACCTCGACCATCAATCTGGGTGCGGCGCTGGCCGAGTACGGCCGCCGGGTACTGCTGGTGGATCTCGATCCGCAGGGCGCGCTGTCGGCTGGGCTGGGTGTGGCACACCACGATCTGGATCTGACCGTGCACAATCTGCTCATCGGGGCGCCGGTGAGCGCCGACGACGTGCTCATGCAGACCAAGGTCGAGAATCTGGACCTGCTGCCCAGCAATATCGATCTGTCGGCGGCCGAGATCCAGCTGGTGAACGAGGTCGGTCGCGAGCAGTCGCTGGGGCGGGCGCTGGAGCCGATCCGGGACCGCTACGACTACATCCTCATCGATTGCCAGCCGTCGCTGGGCCTGCTCACCGTGAACGCGCTCGCCTGCTCGGACGGGGTGATCATCCCGATGGAGTGCGAGTACTTCTCGCTGCGTGGGCTGGCTCTGCTCAACGACACCGTGGAAAAGGTCCGGGACCGGCTGAATCCGCGACTGAGCCTGTACGGCATCGTGGTGACCATGTTCGACGCCCGGTTGTTGCACTCACGCCAGGTGATGGCGCGGGTGGTGGAGGTGTTCGGGGAGTTGGTCTACGACACCGCGATCGCGCGGACCGTCCGGTTCCCGGATGCCAGCGTCGCCGGTGAACCGATCACCACGTGGGCGCCGAAATCCAGTGGTGCCGAGGCGTATCGGGCGATGGCACGGGAAGTCATCCACCGGTCCGGGCGGTGAGCGGGCCGTCCCGCCCGGTATCGTCGACGAGCAGCGCACCCGCGGATCCGGCGGGCGCGGCAGCGGAGAAGTCCGGTTTCCATCTGCGGTTGAGCAATTTCGAAGGCCCGTTCGATCTGCTGCTCCAGCTGATCTCGCAACGCCGTCTCGATGTGACCGAGGTGGCGCTGCACAAAGTCACCGACGAGTTCATCGCCTACACCAAGGCGTTGACCGCCGCGTTGAACCAGCCGGGCAATTCGCTGCGCACGGACAAGATCCTGGATCAGACCACCGAGTTCCTGGTGGTGGCGGCGACCCTGTTGGATTTGAAGGCGGCGCGGCTGTTGCCGTCGGGTGAGGTGACCGACCCCGACGATCTGGAGTTGCTCGAGGCCCGGGATCTGCTGTTCGCCCGGCTGCTGCAGTATCGCGCGTTCAAGCAGGTCGCCGAGCTGCTCAGGGAACTGGAGGCGGCCGCGCTGCGCCGGTATCCGCGCAGTGTCGGGTTGGAGGAGCGGTTCGCGAGTCTGCTGCCGGAAGTCACTCTCGGGGTGGACGCGGCCGGTTTCGCCGAGATCGCGGCGGCGGCGTTCCGGCCGCGACCGGTGCCGACCGTGGGCCTGGACCACCTGCACGCGCATGCGATATCGGTGGCGGAGCAGGCGACGCTCGTGCTGGAACGGCTGCGCGCCCGGGGCGTGGGGGTGTGGACCACGTTCGCCGACCTGGTGGCCGATTGCGCGGCGCCGATCCAGATCGTGGCGCGGTTCCTGGCATTGCTCGAGCTGTATCGGGGTAAGACGATCGAGTTCGACCAGCCCGATCCGCTGGGCCCACTGGCGGTGCGCTGGATAGGTGACGACGTGGACGGCGGTGCCGCACCGGTGACCATAGAAGAGGACTACGGATGAGCGAGCCGGGCCCGGAGGCGGACGTGCAGCACGGCCGCGCGGAAGCCCGCACGCATCCGCGAAGGACACAGGAGCGGGCCGGAAGGTGGAGGCGGAGCGTGACCGTATCGGGCTCGCGCGTGTACGCGGAGGACAGAGCATGACCGAGGCTGTGACCGATATCGCGCCCGAGCCGTTGGACGACGACGAATTCCGGGCGGCACTCGAGGCGCTGCTGCTCGTGGTGGACACTCCGGCGCCGGTGGAGCAGCTGGCCACCGCGCTGGATGAGGCCCCGCAACGGGTGGAGCGCACCCTGCGGGAGATGTCGGCCGAACTGGCCGCCCGGCGCAGCGGAATCGATCTGCGTTTCGCCGGGGACGGGTGGCGCTTCTATACTCGCAGCGAGTACGCACCGTATGTGGAGCGTATGTTGCTCGATGGCGCCCGGTCGAAGTTGACCCGGGCGGCTCTGGAGACGCTGGCGGTGGTGGCATACCGTCAGCCGGTGACCCGGGCCCGCGTCAGCGCGGTGCGCGGTGTCAACGTCGACGGTGTGATGCGTACCCTGCTGGCCAGGGGACTGATCACCGAGGCGGGCACCGACCCGGAAACCAACGGCACGCTCTACGGCACCACCGAACTGTTCCTGGAACGGATCGGGTTGGCGTCACTGAGCGATCTGCCGCCACTGGCGCCCCTGTTGCCGGGGGTGGACCTGATCGATGAGATCAACGACAGTCTGGAGACGGACCCCCGCTACACCAGGCTGCGAAAACCCGCCGAGGAGGATCTGAACCTCGGCGCCGAGGATTGACAGGAAAACGTGAAGACACCCGCTCGCCGAGATGGCATACCGGATCGTAGGAAACATGGTGACCAGCCCACTCGGGCCGGTCGTGGGCGCGGCGCCCCTCGCGCGGGCGACCCGCGCCGGGGAAGTGACGACGGCCCCCGCGGCGGCCGGACCGGTGGACCGCGCAGTACCGAGCGCGGGGCCCGCAGCGATCAGGTGCCGCGTTCCGCGCGGACCGCTGGGGCGGAGAGCTCGGCAGGAGGCCGCGGCGCGCGCGCCGGCGGAGGTCGCGGTGGTTTCGCGACCCCGGGCCGGTCGGGTTCGGCCGGGGCCGGCCGCGGAGGTTCGGCGGGAGCGGGCCGGAGCGGTTCGGCCGGCGCGGGTCGCGGTGGCCCCGCGGGGACGGGCCGTGGCGGCTCGCCCGCGGCGGGCCGCAGTGGCGCCACCGGATCGCGGACCGGTGGCCGCCCAGGAGGCGGCGCAGCCCGCAAGAGCCAGAGTGCCCGTCCCGGAAGCGTGACCCCGCAGCTGAACAACGCGAAGCCGGCCCGGCATCAGCATGTGGAACCGGGTGAACCCGGTCACGAGAAACTGCCCTGGGGTGAGGGCGAGCGTCTGCAGAAGGTGCTGGCCAAGGCCGGAGTGGCCTCGCGCCGCGCCGCCGAGGAGATGATCGAGCAGGGCCGCGTCGAGGTCGACGGCATCATCGTGCGCGAACAGGGCCTGCGCATCGACCCGGAGAACGCCGTGGTGCGGGTGGACGGGACCCGGGTGGTGGTGCGCGAGGAACTTGTGCACCTGGCCCTGAACAAGCCCAAGGGCTGGCAGTCCACCATGTCCGACGATCTGGGCCGGCCCTGTGTCGGCGATATCGTCGCCGAGCGGGTCGCGGCCGGGCAGCGGCTCTTCCATGTCGGGCGGCTGGACGCCGATACCGAGGGGCTGCTGCTACTCACCAACGACGGTGATCTCGCGCACCGGCTGATGCACCCCTCCTACGAGGTCTCCAAAACCTACCTGGCGACCGTGCAGGGCGAAGTACACCGATCGATCGGCAAGATCCTGCGCGAGGGCGTGGAGCTCGACGACGGACCGGCCAAGGTGGACCGCTTCCAGGTACTCGAGGTGGATGCGGGACGTTCCCTGGTGAAAGTGGTGTTGCACGAGGGGCGCAAACATATCGTGCGGCGGCTGCTGGACGCGGTCGGCCATCCGGTGACCAGGCTCGTCCGCACCCATATCGGCCCGGTCGTCCTGAACGACCAACGTCCGGGCACGCTGCGTGTGCTGGGGCGCGATGAAATCGGCAAACTCTACGAGGCGGTGTCTTTGTGAACGGAGTGGAAGCTGCGGTGGGGGTCGTCATGGATCCGGCCCGCGACCGGTCCCTGGTCGTCGCGATGGACGGTCCTTCGGGGACCGGCAAGTCCAGTGTGTCGCGGCGGCTGGCGGTACGGCTTTCGGCCCGCTACCTCGATACCGGCGCCATGTACCGGGTCGCCACGCTGCAGGTACTGCGCGCGGGAGTCGACCCGGCGGATACCGCCGCGGTGGCCGCGACGGTCACCGATATGCCGTTGCGGATCGGTACCGATCCCGAACGGGAACTGATCGAACTCGACGGCGACGATGTGCGTACCGAAATCCGCGGCCCCGAGGTGACCGCGGCGGTCTCGGCGGTCTCGGCGGTGCCTCAGGTGCGGGAACAACTGGTGGCGCTGCAGCGTGAGATCGCGGTGAGCGCGGGCCGGATCGTGGTCGAGGGCCGCGATATCGGCACCACCGTCCTGCCCGACGCCGACGCCAAGATCTATCTGACCGCGTCCGCGCAGGCACGAGCGCATCGGCGCAATCAGCAGAACATCGCCGAGGGTCGCGGGGACGACTACGCCGGGGTACTCGCCGATGTGGAGCGCCGTGACCGCCTCGATTCCACGCGCGCGGTATCGCCGCTGCGGCGGGCCGAGGACGCGGTGCAGGTGGACACCAGCGAACTGACCATGGACGAGACCATCGAGGAGTTGTATCGCGAGGTCGGCCGGCAGTTGGACCGGCCGCGCGATCATGCCGCGGCGCGCAGCCGGGGGGTTGCCGGATGAGCGGGGACACCGTGAGCGACGTACTCGCCGGCGACGGCGTCTGGAGCGACGAATCGGACTGGGAGCTCACCGATCTCGCCGGTGACGCCGAGGCCGCCGATCATGTGCCGATGCCCACCCTGGCCGTGGTCGGCCGCCCGAACGTCGGTAAATCGACGCTGGTGAACCGCATCCTGGGCCGCCGCGAAGCCGTGGTCGAGGATGTGCCCGGCGTGACCCGGGACCGGGTCTCCTATGAGGCGAACTGGGCGGGCCGCCGTTTCTGGGTGCAGGACACCGGCGGCTGGGAACCCGACGCCAAGGGACTGCAGCAGTCGGTGGCGCGGCAGGCCGAACTCGCCATGAAGACCGCCGATGCCATTGTGCTGGTGGTCGACGCGGTGGTCGGCGCGACCGCCACCGACGAGGCCGCGGTGAAGGTGCTGCGGCGGGCGAAGACACCGGTCATCCTGGTCGCCAACAAGGTCGACGACCAGCGCCTGGAGGCCGACGCGGCCGCGCTGTGGTCGCTGGGGCTCGGGGAGCCGCGTATGGTCTCCGCCGCGCACGGCCGGGGGACCGGCGACCTGCTTGACGATGTGCTCGAAGTGCTGCCGGAGACACCGCGGGAGCTCGGCGGGCCCGGTGGCGGCCCGCGCCGGGTGGCGCTGGTCGGGAAACCGAATGTGGGTAAGTCGAGCCTGTTGAACAAGCTGAGCGGTGACGAGCGGTCGGTGGTGCACGATATCGCCGGTACCACCGTCGACCCGGTGGATTCGCTGGTCGAACTGGGCGGCAAGGTCTGGCGTTTCGTCGATACCGCCGGGCTGCGGCGTAAGGTCGCCAATGCCAGCGGTACCGAGTACTACGCCTCGTTGCGCACCAAATCGGCGCTGGAGGCCTCCGAGGTGGCGATCATGCTGATCGACGCCGCGCAGCCCATCACCGAGCAGGACCTGCGGGTGATCAGCCTGGTCGCCGACTCCGGGCGGGCCCTGGTGCTGGCGTTCAACAAATGGGATCTGGTGGACGAGGACCGTCGCCTGCAACTCGAGCGCGAGGTCGATCGCGATCTGGTGCGGGTGCCGTGGGCGCAGCGGGTCAATATCTCCGCGCAGACGGGCCGGGCGGTACAGAAGCTCGTCCCGGCCATGGAGACCGCGCTCGAATCCTGGGACAAGCGGATTTCGACCGGCCGTTTGAACACTTGGTTGAAAGAGGTGGTCGCCGCGACACCGCCGCCCATGCGCGGCGGGCGGCTGCCCCGGGTGCTGTTCGCCACCCAGGCCACCACCAGGCCACCGACTTTCGTCCTGTTCACCACCGGGTTCCTGGAGGCGGGCTATCGCCGGTTCCTGGAGCGGCGGCTGCGTGAGGAGTTCGGATTCGACGGGTCGCCGGTGCGGATCTCGGTCCGGATCCGGGAGAAGCGCGTCAAGAAGTGAACGCCGGTGCTCACCCGCTACGGCGGGTGGGCACCGAGGTTTCGCCTGCTGCCGTGGACCCTGCCAGGGTGTGCGCATCATAAGGTGATGTCGGGGCAGTTCTTCGGCGAGCGATAGCGCGTGCCGCTCGGCGGTCCCGGAGCCCGGCGCGGGTGTGCGGGCCGATCCTCGGCTTCCGGCCGCATCCGAACCTGTCGTATCGAAGACCTGCGCTCAGGGCCGCGGCGACCACCGGCCGGGCCGCGCGGTCGTTTCATCCGGGCGCGGCGAAGTCCGGTCCGGCGCAGTGTATTTCGATTCCACAACGGGGCAACCGTACCGGACCGCCGAATGCGGACCCGCTCCGGGCCGTCGACTCCCGCGCTTCTGCGATATCCGGCACGCCGGGCAGGCGTAGTGCGCCCGGTAACGGTATGACCTGTCGTCGCACATGCGGTGAAGGTAACGCGCCCGCGTCGGTGCACGTATCGGCATATGCTCCACGGAGCCGGGCCGGCCCGGCTCCGTCCACCGATGCGGATACGGAAGGAGAAGACGTTCGTGGTCAGCCGCCGCGCCCGGGCGCTGTCGGTGTTCCTGCGGGTCACCCGCAAACGCGGTATGGCGACTGCCGAGAAGGCCCGCGCCGCCATGGCCGAACCCGCCGGCGCCCACACCCCGCCGCGTCGGCTGCGGCGCCGGCACCGGGTCGAGGACCGCCTCGTCGACGGATTCCCGTGTTACCGCTTGATACCCCGGACGGCGCCCGAATCCGGGAAAGTCGTGATCTACCTGCACGGCGGTAGTTTCTTCCGGGAGATCAGCCGGTGGCACTGGCGCTTCATCGATCGGCTCGCCGCGGCCGGGCACCGGGTCGAGGTGCCGATCTATCCGCTGGCGCCGCGCTACACCTACCGGTCGGCCCGGCCGTATCTCCTGGCGCTGTACCGGGAGGTCATCGCTGCGGTGGATCCCGGACGGGTGGTGCTCGCCGGTGATTCGGCGGGCGGCACTCTGGCGCTGTTGCTCGCCCAGGCGCTGCCGGACGCCGGGTTGCCCGCCCCGGCGCGGCTGATCCTGTTCGCGCCGTGTCTCGACATGCGCCTGTGCGCGCCGGAGATCGACCGGGTGCAGGCGGACGATCCGTGGCTGGCGCGCCCCGGCCTGCTCGAGGCGGGACGCGTCTGGGCCGGCGGGGACGATCTCGGGCTGCCGGAGCTCAGCCCGATCAACGGCCCGGTGGACGGGCTACCGCAGACCGACATCTTCGTCGGCACGCACGACATCCTGTACCCCGACGCCCACGCCTTCGCCGCACGCGTCGGCGGGCGTATACGTCTCATCGCCGAACCCGGCCTGTTCCATGTATATCCACTTGTTCCGGTCCCCGAGGCGCGTCCCGTGGTGAAAGCGGTCCTGACCACCTTGGACAACCTGTGAGCGCCCGCGCCGCCCTTCGTCTCCGGGGCGTGCCGCGCCTGCGTGGACGCGGAAACGCCGGGCCGCAGGGGAACTCGTGAACAGCGTGTGAACGCCCACGGAATTCGGTTGATTCGACCGTGACGATGCATCGCGAAGCAAAGGCCGGTACCGTACCCGGGCGTGACTACTTGTCTGCCATCGAATCACCCGAGGCGGGAGCCGTAATGACTGTCGAACCGCCACTCGAGGACGATGTCACGCAACTGGCTCAGCGCGTCGAACACGCTCGGGGCCGGCTGGCCTACCAATTCGACCCCGCCCTCACCGAAGCACTGTCGGAATCGGAGCTACGCGCCGAACGTGAACTCGCCGAGCGCATCCGCGAACAGGAGCGCGGGCAGCGCTGGAAGGAGATCCAAGCGGTCGCCTCGGCCAACGACCGGGCCAGGCAGACCACCGAGCAGATCGAGAAGGCGGATATGCGCGACCTCTTGCTCGCCCGCAAAGCCATCGCCGCCCAGCGCCGGGAGTCCAGTCCGCACGCCAAACTCGCCTCGCTCTACCGGCACCGGTCCTGGTCATTGCGCGCACTGGCCGGTGTGGTCGGTGCGGGGATGCTCTGGTCGGCTGTCAACGTGCAGCAGAACATCGCCCCCACCGGTGCGTCCGATCCGCTGTTCTGGTTCAGCTACCTGCTGGAAGCGATGATCAGTGTCTGCCTGATCATCATCATGATCGGCACCAACAAGGTCGCGGAATGGGGGGTGATCAACAACCGGAAGCAGGTGGCGGCCGCCGAGATCGCGCTGCTCACCCTGACCGTCGGGCTGAACACCTATCCCTATCTGAGACTCGGTGAATGGTACGACGCGGCCGTGCACGCGGTCGCGCCGGTGATGATCGGCGTCGCGCTGCTCATCCACGACGCGGCGAGCAGCCGCTACGGTATGGCGATCCTGCGGGCCACCGAACAGGTCCGGGTGCTGCCCGACCCCGCCGATCAGATCCGTAACAACCTGCCCCGGGTGAGCCTGCGGCTCGATCACGCGAAGACGGCGGCGGCCCAACTCCCGGTCGGTGAGGCCGAGGCCGCGGTGAAACCGGCGGCATTGGAGCCGGGCGGTACGAAGTCGCCGGGTTCCGCGTCGAGTGGTTCGGCCTTCCGGTCGGACAGCTCGGGTGGTGATACGGGAAAACGCCGGTCGGGGGATCTGGCGGAGGTCACTTCCGGGCTGATCGGACGGACCAGCTCGCTGCTCGATGAGATGGCGACCAATTCGCCGCTGTTCGACGGGGAGTCGACCACGAGCAGGACCGCCGATACCACCGACAAACTCCCGGTGACCAAACCCAAGAAGCTCTCGGGGCTGGGCAAGAGTTCCTCCGACGGCGCCAAGAACGGTTCCGCGGAGAGCAAGGGCAAGATGTCCGGGGACAAGGAGACCGACGAGTTCCTCGACGTCGTACGCTCCTCCGACGGCTACGACACCGGCCAGTTCCGGGTCGCCGACATCCTCGAACAGGAGCTCGCCGAACTCCAGGCGGAGCGCCGCCGGGCCCGTTCCGGGCGCGCTCGCAGCACCTCCACCAACGGAGCCTGAGCCCGGTGGTGACCCGGTGAGTACACGGGTCACCACCGCTGCCGCTGCCGGGGAGCAGCGCTACCGTGGTGGGAGACGGTGAGGAGCCACGATGACCGAGCGCAAACCCGTGGGTGTCGACTTCGAGTCCTGGGTCGATCGCAAGATCCGAGAGGCCACCGAACGCGGCGACTTCGACAATCTCGTCGGCGCGGGTGAACCGCTACCGGGCGCCGGGAACCCCTACCACGACGAGAACGCCTGGTTGCGTGACTATCTGCGCCGCGAAGGAGTGAGCGGCGATGCCATGCTGCCGCCGTCGCTGCTGCTGCGCCGTGATGTGGAGCGGCTACCCGAGACGCTCCGCGACGCGGTGTCCGAACAGGAAGTACGCGAGACGGTCGCCGAACTGAACCGGCGCATCGTCGACTGGTTGCGGATCCCCACCGGGCCGCAGGTGCCGATCGCGCCGGTCGATGCGGACGCGGTCGTCCGGCAATGGCAGGAGCGGACTGCCCGGGAGGACGCCCCGGCCGCCGCGGCCCGGCGCCCGGAGATCGCCCCGCCCCGCTCCGCACCCGCGGCGCGCCGGTGGCGCCGGATCTTTCGCGGTCGCTGAGGCCGAACCCGCCCGGGATACCGCGGCGGTGGGGTTGTATGGAGGGATGGATTCAGCGACCCTCGCCGATCGGCTCGAGATCACCGATCTGCTCACCCGCTACGCCACCGCCGTCGACAGTAAGGACTGGGCGCTGTACCGGACGGTTTTCACCGCCGACGCGCAGATCGACTACAGCACGGCCGGCGGTCCGGTCGGCGATCTGGAGACCGTGGTGGCCCGGCTGACCGAACAGCTGGACCTGTTCGCCTGCACCCAGCATTTCATCTCCAATATCGCGGTCGATCTCGACGGCGACACGGCGAAGGTGCGGGCGATGTTCTTCAACCCGATGATCGTGTCCCCGGGCAAACAGTTCACCTGCGGCGGCTGGTACAACCACGACCTGATCCGCACTCCCGACGGCTGGCGCAGCACCCGGCTGCTCGAGGAAGCGGCCTGGTTCGACGGTATCGAGGCCGCTTTCGCGCAGTAGACGCCACGGTCATCCGGTCAACGCGGTGGCGCGGTGCTCGAGCACGCGCGTCTGACGCGGGTGCAGTTCGTACACGGCGAAGGCCGACCGGATGACCGGCTGGGCGACATTGCGGACACGGATACCGCCGGGTGTGGTGCCACGTTCGCATCCGGCGTGCGCGTGGCCGTGCAGCGCCAGATCCGCCCGGTGGGTGTCGATGGGTTCACCGAGCAGATAGGAACCCAGGAACGGGTAGATCTCCCGTGGTTCACCGTGCAGGGTGTCGCTGACGGGGGAGTAGTGGGTGAGCACCACCGTGACATCGGTATCCAGTTCGGCCAGCGCGGTATCGAGCCGGGTGGCCAACTCCACCGTGTGCCCGGCGAACTCGCGCATCAGGGGCTCGCCGAACACACTGGCGCATTTTCCGGCGAAACCGCCGCCGAATCCCTTCGTCCCCGCGACGCCCAGCGTGCGATCGCCGATCGTGACCGTGGTGGCGCTGCCCTCGAGGACCGTGATCCCGGCCGCGCCCAGCATCTCGGTGATCTCGTCGGCGTGATCGCTGTGATAGTCGTGGTTGCCGAGAACCGCGATGACCGGGACCCCGAGATCGGCGAATTCCGTGGCCACCACCTCCGCTTCGGCCGGCGTCCCGTGATTGGTCAGATCACCGGCCAGCAGTAGCACGTCGGCGTGGTCCGGTAGCCCACGCAGCGCGGGACGCAACCTTCCCCGTGAGTCGGTCCCCAGATGGATGTCCCCCACAGCGGCGATCCGCATCGGTGCACTCCCTTCCGCCCGGTGTCAGTCACCGAGGTCCTCGCATTCGCCCGGGCCGGGCGTCGCGGTCACGTGTACGTCGTTGTGGATCTGTGCGTCCGGCGCGATCTCGTGCACCACGTCTTCGAGCCGGCGCCGGCGCTCGGCGGTACCCACTTCGCCGTCGAGTACCACCACATCTCCCCGGATCCGCACCCGTACGCCCTGTTCGGCGCAGCGCGGGTCCTCGGTCAATGCCCGGTGCAGTTCGGCGGCCAGATACTCCGGCGGCCGGCCGGGCGGACGGTTCTGGGTTTCCGACATCTATCCGGCCTTTCCTTCAGGTTCGATCATCGGTCCGGGTGTCGGCGATACCGAGATCGTCGATCAGCCCGAGAAACGCCCGCGCGTAGGGCGAATGTTCGGTCTGGGCGCGCACCGACGGCCAATCCACCTGTTCGCGCAGATCGCGCGAGATACGCAACAGCGGGCTCAGGTCCAACCGGTGCGCGTCGAAGACCAGCAGTTTGTCGACCAGCAGATCGGTGCCGTGCACCACCGGCGCCATCGTGGGCCCGACCCGCATGACCTCGGCCCGGGCCAGCAGGGCGTCGTCGACCTCACGATTGTTGGGCCGGTGGATGATGTCGATGAGAGTGTCACCGTCGTAGGCCTTGGTCAGCCAGTCCTCGGCAGCGTCGGCGATACGCAGTCCCGCCCGGGCCAGTTCGCTGCGCGCCCGGCCGCTGTCGGCGGGTTTGACGAAGAGATCGACGTCGTGATCGGAGGGCGGTCCACCTCGGGCGTAGACCGCGCAGCCGCCCGCCACGGCGAAGGGGACGTCGTGGTGCGTCAGCGCGTTCGCGGCTCGCGTCAGCGCATGGAGCAATTGCTGATGGGTCGGAGCCATACCGGGCGGCTACCCGCAAACGGCCCCACCAATCAGCTGACGACCGCGATCACCAAGGCCACCGCGACCACCGCGAACGCCGCTACCAGGACGATCGTCAGCACCACCGCCAGGACGCCGGTCGCCGGGAAGTGGTGCCGCGTGGCCGGCTCGTCGGCCGACAGCCCGGAGGTCTGCGGAGTGTCGGGTGGTGTGGAACCCGGCGGCACGCCGCCGCCCGGTTCCAGATCAGGGGTTTCGGCGGGGTCGGGATCCATGGATGACATACCCTCTACCTCCCGTCTCGGTCATTTCCGGAGCGCCTGGCCCGGCGGCGATGGCTGGTATCGCACAGCGGGTAGCTCCCGGAACGTTTGCAGGTACACAGCGCGACCAGAAAGCGGTCGGCGAGTACGTGGTCACCGTCTGGGGTGACCACCTCCAGCGGGCCCTCGACAAGAGCGGGGCCCTCGGCGGTGAAGGTGATCCGGCGCACCGGGCCCGCCGCATCCGGCGGGACGGGGGCCGAGTCGGGCCGGGGACCGGAAGCGTCGTCCGGCACCGCTGTGCTGTCCGCGACAGCCGGGTCGGTATGGCGGATCGCGGCGAGTAACTCGTCGGGACCGGCCGGAAGTTCAGCGGGTTCGGTCGGCACGGATCACCACCAGTTCCTCGTGCTCTTGTTCGGGCTGTATCAGGCCGCGTTCGCGCAACCACTCCACGCGGCTACGCATCACCGGCCCGAACGGGATGACCGTGCGGGCCACCACGGTCGCCTTCAGCCCGCCGGTACGCAACCGGGTGAGGGTGGCGGCGATACCCGAGACCGCGGAGTGCACGATCAAGGCGGTACCGCCGACGCTGAGCAGTTGCGGCATCATCTCGCACAGGGGGTCCAGCAGATGGCGGCCGTGCCAACCGGCGTCCCAGGCGCGCGCGGGGCCGTCCTGGGGTGGATGCGTTTCGCTCGGTACGTAGGGCGGGTTGGCGACCACCACATCGAACGTGCGGCCTGCGACCACCCGGGTGACGTCTCCGTACAGCAGTTCCAGCCGCACCCCGTACAGCCGGCTGTTGAACCAGGCGGAGGCCAGCGCGGCGCGCGACAGATCCACCGCGGTGACCGCCGCCGCCCCTGATCGGGCGGCGTGGATCGCCAGCGCACCGGTGCCGGTGCACGCGTCGAGTACCTGCGCGTCGCGCGGCAGTGCCGCGTCGGTCATCGCCCGGGCCAGCAGCCGGGTATCCGGTTGCGGGCGGTAGACGCCGGGAACACGAACGAACACCGGACTCACCGCTCCGTCGTCCGCAGCGAGCTCTCGCCCGCCCGCCAGCGGTCGAGCAGCTGGGCCGAGCACCGGTCCTCGAGGAGATCGGTCGCCTGGATTCCGAAGACCACCGATTCGGCCAGTTCGGGTTCGTGGGCCAGCAGGTCGTCGAGCACCTCCCGGCGCACGACCTGTTCGTGGACGGCGTCGGCGGTCACGTGCTCGCTGTAGAACCGTACGCAGTCCGCGTGGGCGGAGAACCGGTGCAGCGCCTCGACCATCAGTTTCGAGGCCGGCGAAGAGGTGATCTCCACCGCCGCGAAATGCCCCACGATCGCTCCCCGCATCGAACGGTGCAGACCGAACAGCGACATCATGTCGACCAGGGCGAGCATGGGGGCCGGGACGATGTCCAGATAGTGCAGATAGCCGTCGGACAGGCCCGCGCCACGCAACAGGTCGGCGTAGAGCCGGGCATGGATCCGATCACCGTGACCGCCACCGAACTCGTCGAACTCGATCGCTACCAGCCCGGCCTTCGCCCGGCCTCGTAGCCGGGGTATCACCCAGGCCACCGGATCGGCCTCCTTGTGGTGGTAGATCGAGCGCTGTACGAAATACTCGCGCATCTGCCACCAGCAGCCCTCGTCGCGCAGCCGACGGGGGACACCGCCGGCCACGGGCACGGTGAGCAACCTATCCAGTTCCGCGGTGACATCGGCGCCGCCGGGCACCTCGGCTCGCAGGGCGGCGAGGAAGCGGCGCTCGAGCTCCGCGCGTATCCGCAGCAGGCCCGGATCCCACTCCCAGTCGGCGTCGACGCCGTCGAAACCGTGATAGTGCAGCTCGTAGCAGGTGTGCAGGGTCAGCTGGAGATCGTCACCGTAGGGATCGAGGTCGTCGGGGACGTCGGGTACCGGGCGTCCGGGTGTGTCCCGCAGTAGCGTCAGCACGGCCGCCGAAAGCGGTCCGCGGGCCATCGGGAGCGCGGGCGCACCGACGGCGGTCGCGCGCGGGGTGAGTGTTTCGACCATGGTTCGCCTTTCGCAGGCATCGAACGGATCCCTGGGAGGGCAGCGGGACGCGCTGCGCGTTATTCGGCCGGGTAAGGGGCGCCGCGGAGCGCTCGGGCGAGATGGGCGGCATTGCGGGCGGCGGTTGCGTTGGTGGAGGCGACAGCGCTGGGGACCTCGTCCAGTTGCAGATAGTCGACGCCGCTCATGGCCTCACCGTTCCAGTAGGTGCCGCCCTGCGCGGGCACGGTGAAACCGATGTCGTTCAGGCCCTGGAACAGGTCGGCGGTGATCTTGTGGGCGCCGTCCTCGTTCCCGACCACGGCCGTCAGGGCGACCTTGCCGAACATGGCGGGCCGTCCCGCGTCGTCGGTCTCCGACAGCTCGGCGTCCAGTCTTTCCAGCACGCGCTGCGCCACCGACGACATATGGCCCACCCAGGTCGGAGTCGCGAACAGCAGGATATCCGCCCCGGCGATGCGGGCCCGTACGGCGGGCCATTCGTCGCCGTCGCCCTCGTCGGCGCTGGTACCCGGGCGTATATCGTGATCGACGACCCGGATCACCTCGCCCGCCACATCGTGGCGTGCGAGTTCGCCGAGCACCTGCCGGGCCAGCAGATCGCTACTGGATTCGGCCGGTGAGCTCTTCAGCGAGCACACCAGTGCCACCGCGGTCAGTGAAGCCATCCGGAAACCTCCGCCCCTGTTGGTCGGCCGGTCCGACCCGGCCCTGTGCCTGTGCCTGTGCCTGTGCGCAATAGCCGGTCGCACGGGGGATAAACATCATTATCCGGCCGCGCGGCGGCGACCGCGACCGGATATGCCCGGGTCGGCGGCGGTGTACACCGTCGGCCGACCGTGCCAGAATGGTCGTCAGGTTGAAAACATGCAGCCGATCCCGGTGCCGCGTATCTCGGTGCCCGGGTTCGATGAGCGGGACCGGCTCCCGTTCCGAGATCCGCCCGTAACGCGTACGCCAACCGGAAATCCCCACCAGCAAGGGATGGGATTGATATGTCGGTTACCGCCGCCCGGTACCAGGTCGATCAGCAACGCAAGCGCGAACCGCGGCCGGTCATCACCGGCCGTATGTGGTCGCGACGCAGTACCGAACACCCCGAATGCGTGATCGCCCGCGTGGAAGGCGAGTTGGATGCCGTACTGCACGAGGAACTGCGCAGCCTACTCGAGCGGTGCCGCGCCGGTCTGTGCCGCGCCGTAGTGCTCGATCTGCGCGCGACAACGTTCATGAGTATCCGTGCCGCCGTACTCCTCGCAGAAGCCAAGGCCGCCGCGTGGCGGGCCGGGGTCGAGCTGCGTGTGGTCAGCGGCCGCAAGGAAGTGGAGCGGGCACTCGAGGTCGCCGGTGTGCGGCCACAGTTCCAGTACTTCCCGAGTATGAGCTGCGCGCTCACGAGCTGACCCACCACTGCCCGGATACCCTGCCCCGGCCGCGCGAGCGGCCGGGGCAGTGTCGCTTTCCGTACAGGAACAGTCGATACTCGAGCGGTGTCGCGAGAAGACGGCGTTGTCGCCGAGCAACTGTTGGACTCGATCGGAAGCGTCTCGCAATGTGCGGGCGCCTTCCGGTTCTGGTTCGCCGACCAACGCTGGGAGTGGTCGGAGGCCGTCGCCGAGATGCACGGTTACCCGCCCGCGCCGATGACCCCCAGCACCGAGCTGCTGCTCGGTCACAAGCACCCCGACGACCGCGCCCAGGTGGCGGGCGCCCTGGCGAAATCGGTGGCCGAGGGGACCCCGTTCTGCAGCAGGCACCGTATCGTCGACCTCGCCGGGCACACCAAGCACGTGATCGTGGTGGCCGATGTGATGGCCGACGAGCAGGGTGTCGTGATCGGTTCCACGGGCTACTACATCGACCTCACCGAGACGCTGGCCGAGGAGCGGGAGGAAGCGCTGCAGGACACGCTGCCGGGACTCTATGCGGCGCGAGCGGTGATCGAGCAGGCCAAGGGCGCGTTGATGGTCGTGTACGGCATCAGTGCCGACCAGGCGTTCCGGGTGCTGATCTGGCGTTCCCAGGAGACCAACACCAAACTCCGCGCGCTGGCCGCGCGGCTGGTCGCCGAGCTGCCCACGATCGAATATGCCGCGCCCGCCCTGCGCACCGAATTCGATCATCTGCTGCTGACAGTTCACGAGCGGATCGACTGCGCGTGAACAGCGCGGTGTTTCGGCGATTCCGGCCGGGGTATGTGCGCATGTGACAATCAGGCGACATCCGAAGGAAAGACGAACCGCGGCGTCATCGACGGTCACGGGCACCGACGGGGCCCGGCGGGCGCCCCCCGCCCGCCGGGGTGCGGGCGGTAGGAACGAGGTGGTGGTGCGCATGGGGGAGAGTGTCTCCGATTCCGTGTATACGACATCGGCGGATACGACAGTGGGCGTGCGGATCCCGGCCCGGCAGGAGCAGCTGGTGATGCTGCGTGCGCTGGCCGAGACCGTATCGCTGATCGCCGACTTCGGTCTGGACGAGGTGACCGATATCCGGCTCGCCCTCGATGAGGTGGCTACATCGTTGATTGCCGCAGCTGTTCCCGATTCGAGTCTGACCTGCGATTTCGATTACGACGAGCACCGCATGACAGTGCGCGTAACCTCGATCTCGGAGGTCGACTCGCTCCAGGACCAGGAGGGATTCGGCTGGCATATCGTCCGGACGCTGACCCGCTCGGTCAGCGTGGAACAGCACCCCTACGACGTGGCGAGTGGTGGTTACCCGACCGATGTCGAGTTCAGCTGGTTCCGAGGAGGCGCCGATGGCGCGTGAAGGATCGCGGGCCGATCCCGGACCTTCGCGCCGCCATCGCGGCCACGACAGTTACGACAATATCGAGCCGTTGTTCGGCAAATCGGCCGCCCTCCCCGAGGGCGATCCAGGTCGTGCCGAACTGCGTGGGGAGATCATGCGGCGGTGTCTGCCGCTGGCCGAGCACATCGCCAGGAAGTTCTCCGGACGCGGTGAGAACTACGACGATCTGCTCCAGGTGGCACGGCTGGGCCTGGTGAACGCGGTGGACCGCTTCGACGTCTCGCGTGGTTCGTCGTTCCTGTCCTTCGCTGTCCCCACCATCATGGGCGAGGTTCGCCGGCATTTCCGTGACAACACCTGGTCGGTGCGGGTGCCGCGCCGGGTCAAGGAGCTGCAGCTGAACCTGGGCCCCACGATCGAGATCCTGTCGCAGCGGCTGGGGCGGGTGCCGCGGGCCAAGGAGATCGCCGCCGAACTCGGTATCGATGTGGTGGAGGTGACCCAGGCCCTCATCGCCGGCAACGCCTACCAGGCGTCCTCCCTGGACGCGCCCGCCGCCGGGGAGGACGGCGACAGTTCGGCGTTGCCGCTGGTGGAATCGCTGGGCGCCGAGGAGCCGTCCTACGGGTGGTTGGAGGACTATCTGGCGATCGAACCGCTGCTCGACGAGCTGTCCGAGCGGGAGCGTCAGGTGCTGCGGATGCGGTTCTTCGAATCCCGCACCCAGTCGCAGATCGCCGATGAGTTGGGAGTTTCGCAGATGCACATCTCGCGCATACTCTCGCGCACACTCGGCTGGCTCCGCGAACAAGCGTTGCGCGACTGACCGGCCCGTCCGGCCGCGGCCGCCGGCCCGGCGGCCGCGGCGGGGATCAGCGGGTGGCCGCCGGATCCCTCCGGCCGGCGGGGGCGCGGGAGAGGATACCGCGGACGAAGGCGGCCTGGCCCGCGTGCTGGAGGTCGTCGGCGATCACACTGACCAGGCGCACACCCATGGTGACCGGCGGATCCCAGCTCGTGTCCACGACGGCGTCGAGGTCCCGGTCGTCCAGCGCGCCCACGAAGCGGACCGTCCGCGCGTGCACGGCGTCGTGATATCCCATGAGCAGTTCCGGTGGAGCGCTGATCAGGGCCACCTCGGCGGGGGTGTCGCCGTAACCGGTGGCGTCCCGGTCGATCGGCAGATCGAAACGCTCGAACCAGCCGCGGCCGGTCCACAGCGATTCGGCGGTCTGTAATTCCGCCAGATGTTCGTCCTGCACCCGCGTGAGGTGCCAGACCAGCCACGCGATGGAGTTGGACGCCGGATCGAGACGGTGGGTCAGGGCCTGTTCGTCGAGTCCGTCCACCGCTTCGTGGACCACCCCGCGGATTCGATCGAAGGCGTCGGTGAGTAGATCGGCACTGTTCATTGCTTTCTCCGTCGCTGCTGGATAGCGCGGCGACGCCGGCGCGACGGACCGGGTGCCGCGAGCTGTCGTCCGGTACCGGTGCAGTACCACGATCCGGACCGCGCAAACCGAGGCCGCCGTAGCGAGAAAATAGAACATGTTCTTGCCGCGCTCGTGGCACCGTGCCAAGGTGGCTCCATGGATCTGCAGGCACTCGAACTTCTCCGCGGCCTCAAGTACCGCTACTTCCGCACTCTGGATCTGAAACAGTGGGACGATTTCGCCGCCACGCTCGATCCGGAGATCGAAGCCCGCTACGGCACCCACGCCATGGGCAAGGAACTCACCCTCGACGGACGCGACGCGGTCGTCGGGTTCATGCGCGAGAACATGGGCCCCGGCATCGTCACCACCCACGTGGCCAATCATCCGGAGATCAGCGTCGACGGTGATTCCGCGACCGGTAGCTGGCTGTTCGAGGACACGGTCCTGGCCACCGAGTTCGGCGTCCTGATCCGCGGCGCCGGGTACTACACCGACCGCTACCGGCGCGGCGCCGACGGGATCTGGCGCATCCACGCCACCTCCTATGTGCGGATCTACGAGTCCTCGCAGTCGCTGGCCGATACTCCCAGCCATACCCTGCTCAGCAATATGTGGGCGACCGACTCGAAGTGAGTCCGCTCAGGGCACGAGGACCGCGCGGCCGCGGATCCTGCCCTGCTCGAGCAATTCGTAGGCGTGCGCGCCGTCCTCGAGGGGGAACTGCTGGGTACGCGCGGTGATCCGGCCCTCCCGGGCCAGCGCGATACTGTCGATGAGATCGCGTTTGGTGCCGCCGTAGGATTTGCGCACGGTGGCGCCCCACGGCAGTCCGGGGCCGCCCGCCGGTCCCGCGGTGATACCGGGATCTCCCTCACCCAAACCGATCATCCGATAGGCCCCGTTGGGTCCGACCGATTCGACCGACAGTTTCGCGGTCGTGTCCACGCCGACGAAGTCGAATACCGCTTCCGCGCCGCGGCCGCCGGTCATGGCGAGGATCCGGGCCGCGGTGTCCGCATCGGCCGAGAGCCCCTCGTGCGCGCCGCATTCCGCCGCCAGTTCGAGTTTGCCGGAATCGGTGTCCACCGCGATCACCCGTACCGGGGTGATCGCGCGCAGGATCTGGATTCCGACATGGCCGAGTCCGCCGGCGCCGATCACCACCGCCGTGGCCCCGGGGTAGAGCTGATCGCGGGCGCCGCGGATGGCGTGGTAACTGGTGAGCGCCGCGTCGGCCAGCGGTGCGGCGGCGACGAAATCCATATCGCCGATGGGGACGAAGGAAGTGGCCGGTACGGCCACGTACTCGGCCATACCGCCGTCCGGCCCGAGCCCGGGGCAGGGCGGCATGGCGACCCGGCCGGCCGCCCGGCACACATTCTCATTGCCGCTCGCGCATTCGGGGCACTGCCCGCACGACCAGCACAGATACACCACGCCGCGTTCCCCGGTCGCCCGCCCGGTGACCTGCTCGCCGACCGCGGCGATGGTGCCGGCGATCTCGTGGCCGAGGGTCAGCGGATCGTCGCGGACCTTGAAGGGGAGATGGAGAACATGCAGGTCCGAGTGGCAGATACCGGAGGCGCCGACCCGGATGAGCAGCTCGCCCGGGCCCGGTTCGGGGATCGGGACCTCACGTATTTCCAGGGTGCCGGGTTCGGTGAGTTGCAGTGCTCTCATGGGTGTCCTCCCGCTCCGGCCGACTATGGCGTGCCTCACAAACTAGGCCGGTTCGCGACGGGCTGACAAGAGTCGAATTTTATTGACACCTGTCAAATCCCTCCCTAGGGTCCCTTGTGACCGGTATCACCCGGCGCGTCGGCCGCTGCACCGGCGTAATGCTCGAGGAGGTCGCATGTCCGAACCCACCGTCGCTGTCATCGGGGCGGGTATCAGCGGTCTGACCACCGGAAAGATGCTGGGCGATTACGGTATTCGGTATACCTGCTTCGAGGCCTCCGACCGGATCGGCGGTAACTGGGCGTTCGGTAATCCGAACGGACACTCCAGCGCCTACCGCTCACTGCATATCGACACTTCGAAGTACCAGCTCTCCTTCCGGGACTATCCGATGCCGGAGTCCTATCCCGACTTCCCGCACCACACCCTCATCAAGGAGTATCTGGAGGGCTATGCGGCGGCCTTCGACCTGAAACGCGCCATCGAATTCGGCAATCCCGTAGAGCATGCCCGCCCGGCCGCGGGCGGCGGCTGGGATATCGAGACCGGGGTCGGCGACACCCGCCGATTCGATCTGCTCGTGGTCGCCAACGGGCATCACTGGGATCCACGTTTCCCGGACTTCCCCGGCGAGTTCACCGGAGAATCCATCCATTCCCATTCCTATATCGATCCGCGTACACCGCTGGATCTGTACGGTAAGCGCATCCTGATCGTCGGCATCGGGAACAGCGCCGCCGATATCACCGTCGAGTTGTCCGCACGCAGTATGGACAACGAGGTGTGGCTGTCGACCCGGTCGAGCGCCTGGGTGGTGCCCAAGTATTTCGCGGGCACCCCGGCCGACCGCTATTTCCGGACCGTGCCCTATGTGCCGCTGTCCTGGCAGCGCAAGATCACGCAGATCTTCACGCCCTTGGTCTCCGGTGATCCGGTGAAATACGGTCTGCCCGCGCCGAACCACAAGTTCTTCGAGGCCCATCCCACCCAATCGGTGGAACTGCCGCTGCGGCTCGGCTCCGGTGATGTGGTCGCCAAACCGAATGTGAGCCGGCTGGACGGCGCCACCGTGCATTTCGAGGACGGGACGGCGAAGGATTTCGACGTCATCATCTACTGCACCGGTTACAACATCACCTTCCCGTTCTTCGATCCGGAATTTCTCAGCGCTCCGGGCAATCGGATATCCCTGTACAAACGCATATTCAAACCCGGTATCGACGATCTCGCCTTCGTGGGGTTCGCGCAATCGTTTCCGACGCTGTTCCCCTTCGTCGAATGCCAGGCGCGCCTGGTGGCCGCGTATGCGGCCGGGCACTACCGGCCGCCGCCGGCGGAGACGATGCACCGGATCATCGAAGCCGATCAGCAGCGGTTCACCGGCCATGTGGTGGACCGTCCCCGGCACACCCAGCAGCTGGACTACTGGGTGTACGAACGGGACCTGCGGCTCGCCGAACTACCCGCCGGGCTGCGCCGGGCCCGGACACAGGGGCCGGTTCGGCTGGGGCGGGCCGGATGACCACGCGGGCGCGTACCGACCGCCGGGCCCCGCAGCGCGGCGATCAGCGGCGTAGCGCGCTGCTGGCGGCGCTGGACGAACTGTTACGCGACAACGGCGGCCGGCTCGAACCCATCAATATCGCCGAGATCTCCCGGCGCGCCGGGCTCACCAGATCCGCCTTCTATTTCTATTTCGAGAACAAGGCCGCGGCCGTGGCGGCCGCGCTGGAGGAAACCTACGAGGAAGTTTTCGCGCTCAACGATATTCTCGTCGGCGCGGGAGCACCTGCCGAGCGTATCGAGCGGGCCATCCGCGGACTCGTCGAGTTCTGGGATCGTAACCGCCACGTCTACGGTGCGGTGCTGACCGCGCGCGGCGCCCCGGGTGTGCGCGAGCTGTGGGAGTCCGACCGTCAGGCCTTCATCCCGTCCATCGCGGCGATGATCGAAGCCGAACGCGCCGCCGGTCGCGCCCCGGCCGGCGGTGACGCCGTCGCTGTCGCCGATGTCCTGCTCCTGCTCAACGAACGCCTGCTGGAACGGTTGACCTTCGACGTCGAACTGGACCGGGAGCGGTATATCGAATCGGTGGTCACCATCTGGCTGCGGTCGATCTACGGCACCGGCCCCGATCTCGCCGCACCCATCACCACGAGGAACGATCCATGACTCTGTGCCAGACCCCGGGCCCGGCCGATCCCGCCGCTGCAATCACCGTGACCTTCCCCTCCGGCGGCGAGGACTGTCACGCCTGGCACTTTCCCGCCGCGTCGGCCGAGTTCGATGGTCCGGCAGGTCGCCCGGTCGCGGTCATGGCACACGGCTTCGGTGGGACCAAGGATTCCGGACTCGAACCGTTCGCGCGGGCCTACGCCGCCGCCGGGATCGATGTCCTCGCCTTCGACTTCCGGTATTTCGGCGCGAGCGGGGGCAGGCCGCGGCAGCGGGTGCGGATGTCGGAGCAGCTGGCCGACTACCGGGCCGCTGTACTGGCCGCCGCCCGGCTACCGGGCGTGGACCCGCGCCGGGTGGTGCTGTGGGGCGTATCGCTGTCCGGCGGCCATGTATTCGCCGCCGGTGCCGCCGCGAGCGCCACGCCGGCCGACTCGACCGCCGCCCGGGCCGCTATCGCGGCGATCGTCTCGGTCACTCCGCTGGTCGACGGCCGGGCGGCGGGAGTCCTGGCGGTGCGGGAAAGCGGTGTCGCGGGGGTGCTGCGGGGCGCGATCGGTGGCGCCCGGGCCCGGCTGGCCGCGGCGTTCGGCGGTTCCGGGCTCATCCCACTCGTCGGCCGGCCCGGGGAGGTCGCCGCGCTGACATCGGAGGGCTACTACGACTCCTACACCGCACTCGCCGGACCCACCTGGCGCAACGAGATCGACGCGGGCGTGCTGCTGCAGCTTCCCGGTTACCGGCCCGCGCGGGCGGCCGCCGGGCTGAATCTTCCGGTCCTCGTGCAGATCGCCGATTTCGATCGCGGCGCGCCGCCGTACGCCGCGGCACGGGCGGCGTTCGCGGCGCGGGCCGAGGTGCGCCACTACCCCTGCGACCACTTCGGTATCTGGCCGGGTAATCCGTTCTTCGACTCCGCCGTGGCCCACCAGCTGCTGTTCCTGCGCCGACATCTGGCGGCGTAGAACGGAACGCGATCCCCGGCCGTGAATCCCTGATAGCGGCCTACCGGTGGTGGGTGAGTGCTCTCACCCCGGGTGCCACCGGCGACCCGGAATCGGCAGGGCCCGAACGCCGGGCGTCGACGTGGACCTATCGCCGGGCCGGGTACGGTCCGGGTCGTATCCGGTCATCGGCCCGCCGGGCCGGGTACCGGCCTGCGGTAGCGTCGGCGGCACCCCGGCGGTGTACGACAGCACAAATTGCAGGCAGATAACACCAGTTGCGAATGCCCCTACGTTCGCGGCGATTCGGCATATCGTCGGGCGGGTAATACCTGGGGTCGGCGGTGGTTGTCGCGGCTGCCGGCCACCGATCGATACACAGGAGCAGAATGAGTGCCAGAGCTGAACTGGTCCGCGAACTGAACGGACCCACTGCCGCGTCGGAAATGCTGTCCGACTCCGAGATCGAGGATCTGCTCGGATTGTTCCGCAGTGCCCAGCAACGGGAAAAGGACCTGCTCATCGAAGCAGTCAACGGAATGATCCGGTTCTTCCCCCCGCCGTTCCGGACGATCACCCGCCGGATCATGTTCGGGGACAAACTCGAAGGATGAGCGATCTGGTCACCCGTGCGCAGATGATCCTGCTCGCGCGCACGCTACATGTGCCTGTCGAACGTATCGCCTACCTCGAACGACTCGGCGCCGAGCATCTGCACGAACTCGAGCAGCGGATGTCGGGCCGAGTCAACGAGTTCCACGGCGAGATGTTCAAACGGATCGGGCGTCTGATCCCGATCATTCCCCTCACGGTGTCACTGCCCCTGGTCCAGCGGATCGTGCCGCCCATGATGACCGGCCGCGCGGCCGGAGCGGTCGGCGTCGAATACCCCGATGCGGCCGCCGAGACGCTCACCATGCTCAAAACGGAGTACGCCGCGGACTGCACGCCGTATGTGGATCCCAAGGCACTCGGCGAACTGGGCGACATCATGGCCTCCGAGCCGTTGATCGCCATCGTGAACGAGGTTCTGCGCCGCAAGGACCACATCACCGTCGGGCCGTTTCTCGAGTATGCCAAACCGAACTTCGTCGAGGCGGTCGAGCGAGGGACGCACGACGACGAGGGCATCATCTTCTCCGCCGCCTACGCGTACTCCGCGCCCGCGATCAGCAACATACTGCGCCAGTTGCTGGACGGCCGGTCGAAGCGGATCCCGCGGATGATGGAGACGGTGCTGGCCGGTTCGCCGGAATTGAAGGAAGCGGCGATCTCGGTGATGTCGCGGGCTTCCCGGGATGTGGTGTCCGAGATCGGGGATATTCTGCTCGCGATCGCCAGTCCGGAAGCGCTGGGCAAACTGGCCGCCCACGTCATCCAGAAGGGCGCGGCGCCGGAACTGATGACCTTCGTATCGAAGCTCGGCCACCCGTCGCTGCAGCGGATGGCGATGAACCCGATCTTCGCCAATACCGCCGCCCTCACCGCGATCGTCGAATCCCTGGTCATCTCGTTCTCCCCCGGGCCGTGGCGTGGTCTGCTGCTGCTGGCCGAGCGCAGCCACCCCGATGTGCAGCGCTATATCGTCGGCCTGATGGTGCGGATGCCGGTGGAGCGAATCGCCGAGCTGCCCGAGATCGCCAACGCCGACGACCTCTGGCCGGAACTTCTGAGGCTGATGGCCCTCGCCGACCACCCGTCGCAACGCCGGATCGGTGCGATCTGGGCGGAGTTGCCGGCGGAGCGGAGGGCCGGGCTGCGCCGGCGGATCACCGAGCTACGGCTGGACGCGAAACTGGCCGGGATCGTCGAGGAGGTGCCCAATATCTCGGTGGAGGAGGTTTTCTACCAACGACGGCGGCGCGGGCGGCGACGGGGCCCGACACCCGATAGCTGGAGTGTCGCCTGAGAAGCCGAGGTTGCTGAACAACTGCCGGACCGGGCCCCATTTCGGCGCGTCTACGGTGGTTGTATTCCCATAGCCAGGCATATTCGGTTACCTTCGTATAGGTCTCTGCTTTCGCTCGGAATTTGCTATCCCCTCGCCTGATGCGGCGGCAAATCGACGAAAAGAGGTCGGCACGAGATGAGCAACGGACAGTTCCTCCATCGGATATGCCGTACGGCTGTACTCGCCGGTATCGCGGCGGCCGCGCTGGCGCCCACAGCGCCCGCGTCGGCCGAACCGCTCTGGCCGAACGGGCCGGACGTGCCCGGTGCTCCGGCCGTTATTCCGACCCAGGCGCCCTGCTCGACGGCCGCCCGGGCCTGCCTGCGATTGTCCAGTAACGAGGTCTGGTTGATGGACAACGGCGAGGTCGTCTACGGGCCGACGCCGATGTCGCACGGTATGCAGGGCTACGAGACCCCACCCGGTGTCTTCCACGTCGCGTTCAAAAAGCTGTACCACTGGAGCACCATGCACAACGCCCCGATGCACTACGCGGTCTTCTTCAACGGCGACATCGCGTTCCACATCGGGCCGGTGGAACACAAATCACACGGGTGCATCCGGCTGACCGAACCCGGCGCCATCGCGGTCTACCACTACCTGAACCCGGGTGATGTGGTCGAGGTCGTGCCCTGACCTCCGGGTGAGCCGGTCCGGGCCGCGGAGCCCGGACCGGCGACCCGGTACCCGGGGCGCGCGTCCGGTTTCGTACGCTTGCCCCATGTGGATCATCGTGGCTGTCGCCGTCATCAGTTGTGTGCTCATCGCGATCGGCTTCGCGCTGGGTCTGCCGGACTGAGCTGCCGCCGGACCGCTCGATAGCCCGCCCGCGCCGCAGCGGACGGGCTCGCTGTATCGCCCGGCTTCCGGCGGATCAGTCGGCGTCGGCCGCGGTGCTGTCCCGCGCCGATTCCCGATCGGGCCGGTCGAGTGCCACCGGACGCAGTAGCGCCCAGGTCACGAAGGCCGCGGCGACCACCACCAGGGCCAGGCCCGCCCACAGGTTCACATTGATACCGCCGGTTTTCGCCTCCTCGTCGACGGTGTCGTGAACGAGTCCGGTGATCACCAGGATGATGCCGTAGAGGCCGAGCAGGCCGCCCACAATGGTGCGGATATCGAAGAGCACGATGGTTGTCCTATCCGGTGGCGATATTGAGGACGATCACGAGCACCAGCGCGATACCCGCCAGCAGGACCGGGCGCTGATACCAGGGCAGGGTGGCGGCCTCGGGATCCGTGCGCAGTTCGCGCGGCGTCTCCGAGTAGACGAGCCCGACCAGCTCGGCGGCCGGTTTCGGCGCGGTCACCATGGTCACGGCCACGCTGACCAGAATATCCACCACGAAGGCCGCGCCGGCGGCAACAAAGCTGACGCCCTGCCCCGAGAGCGAGAACACCTCCGTCTCGTTCAGGACGAAGATGGTCACCGCCACCGCGGTACCGGCCACCAGCCCGGTCCAACCGGCCGTGGGCGTCATGCGTTTCCAGAACATGCCCAGGATGAAGGTGGCGAACAGGGGCGCGTTGAAGAAACTGAACAGCGTCTGCAGGTAGTCCATGATGTTGCTGAACCCGCCGGCGATGAACGCGGTGAAGATGGCGGCGACGGTGGCGCCCACCGTGGCCAGCCGCCCGACCCGCAGGTAGTAGCCGTCGGATCTGTCCTTGACCACGTACTGCTGCCACAAGTCGATACTGAACACCGTGTTGAACGCCGAGACGTTGGCCGCCATACCGGCCATGAACGCGGCCAGCAGGCCGGCCAGGCCGACCCCGAGCAGACCGTTGGGCAGGACTTCCTTCATGAGATAGAGCAGCGCCTGGTTGTAGGTGACGTCGCTTTCCACGTCCGGATTCGCGGTGACCGCCGCTTTGTACTGGGCCATCTGCGGGACGAGTACCGCGCTGATCATGCCGGGAATGATGACGATCAGCGGAATGAGGATCTTCGGATACGCGCCGATGATCGGGGTGCGGCGCGCGGCGGCGATGGAATGGGTGGCCAGCGCACGCTGCACTTCGACGAAGTTGGTGGTCCAGTAACCGAACGAGAGCACGAATCCGAGACCGAAGACGATGCCGAGGATGGACAGGAAATCATTGGCGAAGCCCGACAGCGCGTTACCCGGCCAGGAGTCCAGCTGTTCGGGGCCGCCGGGGGAGGCGGCCACTTTGTCCTGTAATCCGTCCCAGCCGCCGACCCGGTGCAGGCCGATCAGGGTGAGCGGGAGCAGTGCGGCCACGATGACGAAGAACTGCAGGACCTCGTTGTAGATCGCCGCCGACAACCCGCCCAGGGTGATGTAGGAGAGCACGATGATCGCCGCCACGATCACCGCGACCCACAGCGGCCAGCCCAGCAGGACATTGAGGATGGTGCCGAGCAGATAGAGGTTGACCCCGGCGATGAGGACCTGGGCCACCGCGAAACTGAGCGCGTTCACCAGATGCGCGCCGGTGCCGAAGCGGCGGCGCATGAACTCCGGCACGCTGCGCACCTTGGAGCCGTAGTAGAACGGCATCATCACCACGCCGAGGAAGAGCATGGCCGGGACCGCGCCGATCCAGAAGTAGTGGAAGGCGGGGAAACCGTATTCGGCGCCGTTGGCCGACATACCCATGATCTCGACCGCGCCGAGATTTGCCGAGATGAAGGCGAGGCCGGTGACCCAGGCCGGTAGGGACCGTCCGGAGAGGAAGAAATCCATACTCGACGACACCCGTTGCCGGGCCAGTAGCCCGATGCCGAGGACGAAGACGAAATAGAGGGCGACGATCGCGTAGTCGACGGGCTGGGCGTCGAGCCGCAGTACCTCGCCTTCCGCGACCAGTGAAACGACCTCGTGGGATAGCTCGTGCTGCGACATGCGACGTTCTCCTCGAAGCGGTCCCGGACAACCGCGCGCGACTCGCGTCATCGCTTCTACCGATGGCTGGCCGCACTACCAGACCGGCTCTGGTGTATAAAACGTACCGCGCTGGACGGCCGTCCGGGTGCTGTCCGGCGGAATCGGGCGTGTCCGTGAATACGAGTCCCGGTGGCCGGTCTTCGTCCGGCCCCGAGCACAGTGGTGCGGGCGCAGGCTCTCGTGCGCCGTCCCGTGTGTTGCTACCATGGACGACGGCGCATCCAATCGCATTGTGCGCCAGGGAGTTTCATGGGTCCCTGGCGCCACTGTGGTGTGCGCGGGTTTCGTGGTCGCCGAAGTAGGGGTCGCCGTGATTGTACGCGTGCAGAGCACCGAATTGTCGGGCGTTCAACGTTTTGTCCGGCGACTCATATCCGATTGGGGTCCGGGCGCCGAGCGGATGGGCGGTGTGGCACTGCTCGGCTCGCCGCAGCCGCGTTCGCGCCGCCGGGCCGCGCCGGACACCGACCTGCTGGTCTGGACGCCGTACGCCTGCACCCTGGTGGTACTGGCCGATTTCGGTTCGGTCCAGCACGGGGTGCTCACCACCGGCCCCACCGGGCGCTGGCAGATCGGCGACGGTTTCGCGGATCTGCGCATCGGGAAGTCCGCGCCGAATCCGATACTGCGTGGGCGCAAAGTGCGCAACGAACTGGTCGCGCTCTTCCGGCGGCACGGCCTGTCCGAACATATCGATGTACTCGTGGTGCTGATCCCCAAGACCGGCTCACGAATCATCTGGACGCCGCCTCCGCCGGTGGACGGCATCGATACCGTCCTGGTCCGGATCGGGCGCTCCGAGGGTTTGGCGGAGTATTTCGAGCGTGCGGCCGTGGGGCCGGTGCGCTGGCGCGGTGAGGACATCGCGCGGGCCTTCGAGATCCTGGGAGCGCCACGGTATCTGCCCGATCCGGACGCGCTCGAGGAGGAGGGATTTTTCTTCGCGCCCGGAAGCACCGCCGGTATTCGTGCCGTGTCGGGCGCATCCTCGGGGCCGACGGTTCCGGGCGAACCGAGGCCTGTCGCGCCGATATCCGCGGCGTCCGCACTGTCCCGGGAACGGGGCGTCACCGGAGACTTCGCCTCTTCGCCGCAGAGTGTGTCCGCGGAACAGGATGCCCTCTCCTGTCCACCGATCCGGCATTCGGGCGCTTCGCCCGCACCGACGGCCACTCCGGACGAGTCTCCGGAGCGCGGCGATGCCACCCGTGAAACCGTCGCGGGCTCGGTCGATTCCGGGGAGTCGCCGATCGGAGACGAGCACCGGCCGGAGAGCGAGGCGGCGAGCTCGGCAGGTAGGCGGGCCACGGGTACCGCGGCTGGTACGCGGACCGAATCGGATCAATGGGTTTCCGGGCCGGATGCCGGGGTGGAGCGCGGTGCCGGGCGCCCGGCTGTGGGGGAACCGGGTGTCGGGGGCGAGGATACCGGCCGAGGGCGGGACGAAGGTGGTTCCGGTGGCGCGGCCGCGGGGCCACGGCAGCGGCTCGAGGTCTCGGATCGGGAGACCGGCCCGGAGCCGAGGGTGCAGACCGGCTCGCCGGCGGTCGCGGTCGAGAGCGGTGATCCCGCGGCTGCCACGGCCGAGTACGGGAGCGCGACGGCTGCGCCCGCTGCGCCGGAGGCGGGGCCGATACGTGAGACCGGGGAAGCGAGCGACTTCCGCGCGGAATCGGGCCCTACTCCGGTGCGCTCGGTGCTGCGCAGTCGGTTCGGTGCCGGGGGTAGTGGCCCGGGGCAGGAACCGGGCGAATCCGCCTCGCCCGCGGTCCGATACCGCGACGTCGCGGTGGATCCCGGCGAACAGGCTGCGCCGGGGCCGGCGGTGGCGCGCGGATTCGCCGGGTCGCAGACGGACCGCGATCCGGACGGTTCCGCCCGTATCGGGCCCCGCCCGCCCGGGCGCGGCGGCCGGGACTTCGCCGATACGGCCGCCCCCGATGCCGATCACGGCCACCGCAGTGGTGACCGTGTTGCGGCCCGGGTGCGGCGGGGTCTCGCCGGGCTGCGGGAGATCCCGGTGCGAGCACGCCGGACGGCGGCGGGTCCGCACCCGGTTGCCCGGCCACCGCGGGAGCCTTGGGCGGGTCGCGCCTACGGCAAACCGGCGCGCCGCGGGAAGGACCTGCGGTATCCGGTGGCGCTGGGGCTGGCCGGGGTGGCGATCGCGGCCGTGGCGGCAACGGTTTTCGCGGCCTCCGGGTTCGCCCGGTTCGATGTGACCGAATACGGTGCGCTGTGCGGCGGGGGCGAGGGGAATCCCGCCGCCGCACCCTATTCGGCGGCCGGACCCAGCCCGGTGTATCTCGGCGGGGAACTGCCCGACTACACCGCGTTCGGTCCCTCCGCGGTATGGCGTCCGATCGATTCCGGCGCGGTGCAGCTGGTGGCGTGTGTGGACCGGGAACGTCGTGGGGAACTCGTGTACACCTGCCAGTACCCGCCTGCGCCCGGGCAGCCCGTGGGCCGGACCCTCAACCTCTTCACGGCGGTCTATCGCCTCACGGTCTACGAGGCCCGTACCGGTAACCGGCTGGCCGCGATGGAGGTCACCGGCGACCGGTACGGTACCGACCCCGCTGTAGCGGAACCGGATCCGTGCCGCGCGGCCACCGGCGCGCCCGAGGACGGACTACCGGGACGCCGGTACAGCCGGCCCTCCCATCAGCAGATCGAGCAGGCCCTCACACCGTTCGTGGTACCGGCGTCCGAGCGGATCCGGGCCGCTCGCTGAGCGCGGCCGCTCCGGTGCCGAACTGCGGGCGGGCGCCCTCGTAGCCGTTAGGCTCGGGACACCCGCCGATCATCGCCGCACCGGTCCCGGTGGCGGCCCGACCCCAGGAGATTCAGCACAGTGGGCACTGGTTCGATCCTCATCACCGGCGCGAGTTCCGGCCTGGGCGCCGAAATGGCCCGGCAGTTCGCCGCTCTCGGCTACGATCTGGCCCTCTGCGCGCGCCGCACCGAGCGCCTCGACGAGCTCGCGGCGGAGATCGCGGCGGCCCATCCTCGGGTCGAGGTGCGGGTCGCGGCGCTGGATGTCACCGATTTCGATGCCGTACCGAAGGTGTTCGACCGGTTCGCCGCCGAGCTCGGCCGGATCGACCGGGTGATCGTCAATGCCGGCCTCGGCAAGGGGGTGCCGTTCGGGAAAGGTGGTGACCGCCCCAACCGGCAGACCGTCCAGACCAATTTCCTCGGCGCCATGGCCCAGATGGAGGCGGCCATGAAGATCTTCCGCGCGCAGGGCGGCGGTCACCTTGTGGTGATCTCCTCGATCTCCGCGGTACGCGGTATGCCCAAGACGATGACCGCCTATGCCGCGAGCAAGGCCGGCGTGGCCGCGCTGGCCGAGGGTATCGCCGCGGAACGGGTCCCGGGTGTGGACGTCTCGATCGTCTACCCGGGTTATATCGCTTCGGAGATGAACGACAAGGCCTCGCATCCGCCCACTTTCCTGGTCGATACCCGCACCGGCGTCCGCTCCATGGTGTCGGCGATCGAGAAGCGGAGGTTCAAGGCCTACTGCCCGGCGTGGCCGTGGGTGCCGCTGGCCTACGCGATGAAGGTGCTGCCGCTGTCCATCGTGCGCCGGCTCGCCGGGATTTGAGCGTTCCCGTGCGCGGGCCGGCTCATTCCAGTCGCTCGAGCACTGCCACGGCTGTGGAGAGGTCGGTGAGCGCGGCCACGATCTCGGTCAGGCGCTCGATACCGAGTTCGGCGGTGAGCCGGGTGGCGAACTCCGCGTGCCGCGGCGTGATGCGGGCCACGGCGGCATGCCCGGCGTCGGTGATCGCGACCAGTTTGGCGCGCCGGTGCGCCGGGTTCGGCCGGTATTCCGCGAGGCCGCGTTCCACCAGCAGGTCGGCGATCCGCTGCACCCCCTGCCGGGTGACGCCCATCGCCCGGGCGATGCCGGCCACCGGGAGTGGTTCGTGCAGTACGGCGCCCAGCACCTGCCACCAGGCGGCGGTGAGACCGGCCGGCCCGGCCAGGTTCTCGGCGATCGCGAGGAACTGGCCGTTGAGCCGGAACGAGGTGATGGCGGCCGTGCTGAACAGCTGCTGTTCGGGATTCTGCACGGTGCCCGGACCTCAGACCGCCGCCTGCCGCGCCTCGTATTCCGCCAGGACCGCGTAGCCCGCCGGGTCCCCCGCGCTGAACAGGCGGTACCAGCCGTCGAGTACCTCGGGTTCGTAGATTTCCAGGGCGCCCAGCACTTCGCGCGCGAACTCGAAGGGTGCGGTGGAATTGGCCGTGATCACCCCGCGATCGGTGACCGCGGGTTCGTTTACATAGTGTTCGCCGCCGGCGTAGCCACTGGCAGCCAGGAATTCGGCGATATTGCTGGTGTGCCGGCGGTCGTCGAGCAGGCCCGCCCGCGCGAGGCCGTAGGTCGCGCCGCAGATCGCGGCGACCGGGACGCCGGCCGCGGCGAATTCGCGGGCCTTCTGGGCGAAGGGATCCAGCTCGCCGAGTTCCCAGCCGGTGGCGCCCGGCAGGATGAGCATGGCGCTGTCGGCCGGGGCGAGCTCGGCCAGGGCGATATCGGGCACGATCCGCATGCCGCCCATCGTGGTGACGGGCTCGGTGCTCACTCCGACGGTACGGGTGCGGTAGGCGCCCGGTTCACGGTGCCAGGCGTCGTTGTTGATATGCGCGGTCGCGGCGCCCACCTCCCAGTCGGCGAGAGTGTCGAAGACGGCCACGTGCACGATTTGCGGGATCATGACAACATACTGTCAATACGACATCATATTGTCAAACCGGGTCAGAAGTGTGGGGTACCGCCCACCACCCCGGCGCGTTCGAGAGCAGCCACTTCCGTCGTGCTGTAGCCGAGTTCGGCCAGTACCGCGTGGTTGTCCTGGCCGAGTAGCGGGGCGTGGGCGCGGTGGTAGCGACGGGGGCCGGCGGAATAGCGAGCGGGGACCGTGCTGTGTCGCGCGGTCGGATTCACCGGATGGGCGACGGGTTCGAAGAACTCGCGGTGGCGCAACTGCGGGATCTCCGGCTGCCGGTGTGGCTGTAGTACTTGGGCCACCGGTATTCCGGCGTCCCAGAGGCGGGCGACGACCGCACCGGCTTCCTGCCCGGCGAACCACTCCGCGAGGTGGTCGTCGATCGCGTCGTGGTGGGTCCGGCGGCCCGCGACTGTGCGCAGTCCGGGGGCGGTTGCCCAGGCGGGCCGGCCCAGGACGTCGACGAGCGCGGCCCACTGCTCGTCGGTGGCGACGGCGAGGGCTATCCAGTTGTCGGGCCGGCCGAATTCGTCGAGTCCGGCCGCCCGGTAGAGGTTCTGCGGCGCGGCGTGCGGACCCCGGTTGCCGGCGCGTGCCAGCAGGGCGCCGTAGGCGGAGTATTCGATGACCTGCTCGGCGGTGATGTTCAGGGCGGCGTCGACCATGGCCGCCTCCACCAGCACTCCTTCACCCGTGCGGCGTCGGTGTTCCAGGGCCAGCAGCAGAGCGACGAGTGCGTGCACGCCGGCGTTCGGGTCGCCGAGACTGTAGGGCTCGACCGGATTCTGGTCCGGGTACCCGGTGCGCGCGGTGAGCCCGGAGGCATCTTCGATCACGTAGGCGAAGGCCGGATTATCGCGCCAGGGACCGTCGAGCCCGAACCCCGGCATCCGGACCATGACGGCATCGGGGCGCAACGCCCGCACGGCGTCCCAGTCGAGACCGATCTGTTCGATCACCCGCGGCGTGTAGTTCTCCACGAGCACATCACAGGAGGCGACCAGCCTGCGCAGGATCTCGCGCCCCGCCGGCTCCCGGAAATCGACGGTGATCCCGCGCTTTCCGGTGTTGAGGCCGGTGAAGATGCCCGACTTCTCCCACCACCGGTCTTCGTCGATCGGCACCCCGGCGATAAGCCTGGTCCCGTCGGGACGCTGGGCCGATTCGACATGGATCACCTCCGCCCCCTGCATCGCCAGAAAGTGAGTGCACGACGGGCCCGCCCAGAACGTGGTCATATCGAGTACCCGCAGGCCCTGGAACGGAAACGGTTTCGCGGTGGCGGTACCGGTCGGGACGGGGCGGGTGGGTGATTGGCCGCGGCGGTACCGCTCGGTGTGCTCACCCAGTCGCGGTGCCGCCGCCGGTTCGCGCAACAGCGGGGGGCGGGACCGGAACGGCGGTCCGGGCCGGACGAATCCACCGTCCGGGTGCACCGTGAAGAAATCGCGGGCGCGGTGCTGATCCAGCGCGGTGACAGTGGCGCCGTCGGCCACCGGACTGTTCGGGATCCGGAACGCCGTGGCCAGCTCCTGTATCTCGTCCACCTTGTGCGCCGCGAACCAGGCCGCGATTTCGGTGGCCTTCTCGTTGGTACGTTCGGTGATGGCCGGAGTCGGGTCCTCCTCGATCCACTCGGGATGCCCGACCATGACACACAGATCGAACCACTGCTGCGCGGTACCGCACCCGACCGCGATCAGGCCGTCGGCGGCCGTGGCCACGCCGGGCCGGCTCAGCCGGCGCTGGGTGCGGAACGGGCGGTTCAGCGTCTCGTAGAAGGACACCGGATAATAGGAGAGCCCGAGGATCTGGGTCTCCAGCATCGACAGGTCGACCAGCTCGCCGGTGCCCGTGGCGAGGGCGCGATGCCGTGCGGTGAGGAGCGCGGCCGCCGCGTGCGTGCCGGCGAACCATTCGCCGACATCGCCGCCGATGTGCAGCGGTGCCCGATCGGGCGCGCCGCGGCCGAGGCCGACGATACCGCCCGACCAGGCCTGCAGCGTGAACTCCGTGGCGGGCCGCCCGGCCCACGGGCCGTCAAGACCGAACGGTGTGATCGTGGTGACGACGAGGTGGGGATGGCGGTCACGCAGCGCGGCGGGCGCGTGCTCGGGCCGGTCGGCGGTGCCGGGCCCGGGGGTCCAGACGACTGCGTCGGCGCCCGCGAGCAGCCGGTCGAGCAGGTCGCGGTCCGCGGCGCTGTCCGGATCGGCCACCACGCTGTGGGAGTGGCCGGCGAGGAATCCGAAGAGCGCGCCGTCGGTGCCGTCGTCGAGGACCGCCCCGGAGACCGTCCGGCGGCGCAGCGGGTTGCCCGCCGGTGGTTCGACCGCGATCACCCGGGCCCCGGCGTCGGCGAGGAGTTTGGTGCAGTACGCGCCGGCGATCCCGCTCGACAGATCGACCACGACGTAACCCGCCAGTGGTGACATTTCCGGGGGGCAGTATCGGCCCGGTGCCCGATTCGCTGTCATAACTGCCTCGATTCCTGTGCCGGGATTGCGGTGTGGCGAACCCGTGGAGACCACGCTGCACCCGCACTGTGGTGCGGGTGCAGCACACCGGCACGCCCGGGCCGGTGCTGTCGATCCCCCGGGAATGCGGACGCGGTCCGCTACTCCTTCTTCCGCCGGCCCGATCTGCTCAGCCGGAATTCCGGCGGGAACCGGCTGTCGTTGTCCTTGACCGAATTGTTCAGGCCGCCGTCGAAGGCGTTGTCCAGCATCAGATCGTTGTCGTCGGCGTGGATATGGCCGCCCATCGATTCGAAGAAACCGCTGAGCAGGCTGCCCATGTACTCACCCTGCTGCTGTTTCATGATCTCGAAGAAGACCTTCTGCATGAACACCGTGTCCGTGGGCCGGTTGCGGGCGCAGGCCAGTGCGTACTTGTCGGTCTCGGACTCGAGATCGGCCCGGGGCACGACGCTGTTGAGGAAATTGCACTCGGCCATCTCGGCGGCGGTGAAGGGCCGCCCCGTGAACACCATCTCCTGGAATTTGCGCAGGCCCATGGTCTGCGCCCAAGTCCACATCCGTGGACCCCAGCCGTAGTAGCGGAACGACGGATGCCCGAACAGCGCATCGTCGGCGGAGATCACCAGATCGGCGTCGGCGGCCTGGTAGAAGTGCCAGCCGTAGCAGTAGCCCTTGACCTCGACAATGCTGATCTTCTTGAATTCCTGCAGACTCCGGCAGCCCGCCTGGGCATTGGCGTACCACTGGCCGATGGTCGCGCCGTGCCGGAACGACCCCTCGGGCGGATACCTGACCTCGTCGGGCCCGATCTTGTATTCGCGTAGCCGCGGTCCCTGATCCGGATCGTTCTGTACCGTCATGAACTCGCCGAGATCGGCGCCGGACCCGAAATCGTCACCCGCGCCCCGGATCACCAGCACCTTGACCTCGTCGTCGACGCTCGCCCGGTGGATCAGGTCGCCATAGCGCAGGCGGGCGTCCATGGTCGGGGCATTGAGCTGGTCGGGGCGGTCGAAGGTGATGGTCGCGATGCGGGTCGCCGGGTCCTTCGCGTACCGGATGATCTCCTCGGCGGTGGGCTGTAGGGGATCGGCGGCCCGGGTGTCCCCGTCGTCGTCGGCGTGGACTCCGTTGCCGGGGGTACGGGTGGTCATCGCGGCTCCCAGTGCGGGCTCGAGGTCAGGATCTGCGGGCCGTCCGCGCCGATGAGTACGGCGTCGCGGCCGAACACCGCACCCACTCCCTCCGCCCAGACATAACCGGTCACGGCGAGCACCATGCCGGGCTCGAGTATCTCGTCCTCCGCCGTGCGCCGGAGGGCGGGCGCGACGACCGGTGGGTCGAAACCCATACCGAGACCGCGGGCCACGGGCAAAGCCGGCAGCGGCTCGCCGGCGGAGAGATAGGCGTCGAGCAGACCGGCCGCGGGCGTGCCCGGCCGGCATGCCGCGAGGAGACTGTCCCACAACCGGTTCCAGCGGCCGTAGAGTTTCGCCGCCGCCGGGGTCACCGGACCGACCGGCCAGGTGCGCCCGACCTCCCCGATGTATCCGTCGGCGAGGACACCGGAAGAGAAGGCGACCAGATCACCCTCCTGGACCCGCCGGTCCGCGGTGGCCCGCCGCCAGGGATGGTCCCGGGCGGTCACCCACGCCGCGTCCTGCGTGGCGGGGGTGCTCACCCCGCCCGCCGCGCACGCTTCGAGCAGGACCCCGGCCAGCCCCTGTTCGGTGACCCCGGGCGCGAGTTCGGCCAGTCCGGCGGCGAGTCCCTGTTCGGCGACCCGCAGTCCGGCGCGCAGGGTAGCGATCTCGTCCGCGGTCTTGATCCGCCGGGCCGCGCGGAAGGCCAGTTCACCGTCGAGGATCTCGGCGTTCGGGAACGCGGTGGGCAGCAGCTCGGCGAAACCGGGGGAGAGCGCATCGGTCCCGACCCGCCGGGCGTCGGCCGCGCCCTCGATATCACGCAGCACCGCGACCAGATTGCGGGGATCCCACATGGTCTCGTAGAGGTTCTCGTGCGGGATGTCCTCGGGGATTCCCTCGTCCCAGGTGCTGTGCAGATGGACCGCGCCGGTACGCCGCACGAGCAGGGCCACCGGTCCGAACGGCCGAGTGCCCGCCACCCACAGCTGGGGCGCGCCGGAGAGGTAGCGGGCATTGGCCTGCCGTCCGGCGATGAGTACATCGAGGTCGTGGGCGTGCATCTGTGCCAGCACGCGCTCGCGGCGTCCCACCCGCAGCGCGCGATCGTCCGGCAGGATCTCAATCGCCATAGGGGGCATAGGTGTAGTCGGTGAGAGGCGCGAAGCCTCCGTCGGTAACCACCACGATCTCCTCACTGCGGTAGCCGCCGGTGCCGTCCTCCCACACCACGGGTTCGAGGACCAGCACCATGCCGGGTCGGAGCACGAAGTTCTCGTCGAATTCGGCGCCGAGATCGGTGCCGATCATCGGCACCTCGGCGGCGCTCACGCCGATTCCGTGCGAAATGTAGAAATGGGGGAGCCAGGGCCGGTGCCCGCCGGCCGCCGCGGTGGCCGCAGCACCGAGTTCGGCCGCGGTCGCGCCGGGCCGGATCTGCGCGAGTACCGCGTCCAGGATCTCCCGCCATTTCCGGTATTGCGCCCGCTGGCGCGGTGTCGGGTCCCGGCCGACGATCCAGGTGCGGCCGAAATCCGAGCAGTACCCGTTGTAGGTGATGCTGACATCGGTCCACAGCACGTCACCGGCCGCGAGTTCCCGCTCGGTGGTGAGCAGCGGCAACGCGAGATCACCGTGCTTGGTCCAGACACCGTCGGCTTTCGTTTCCGGCATGACCTGCCAGATGGCGTCGAGCATGGTGGCGGTGGCGCCGAGCTCGAACGCGCGCCGCACGAAACCCGCGGACAGGTCGATCTGGCGCTGCCCGGGGGCGAGACCGGTGTGGATGTCGACGATCGCTTCCTCGGTGATCCGGCAGGCCTTGCGGATACAGGACAGCTCGTCGGCCGTTTTGATCAGTTTCGCCGGGCCGATGACCGTGGCGGCATCCACCGGCTTCCCGCCCGGGAAGAGCCGGTCGCGCGCCCGCAGCATGGCGCCGGTGTATTCGTCCACCGCGAAGGTGGAACCGGCGGGCACCAGATCGGTGAGTTTTCGTGCGAAATCCGTGACGCCCTCGTCGAATTCGAGATACACCGGCGGATGCAGATGGTCGGCGGGCAGTTCGGTTTCGGCCGCGGCGCCTGCCCGGAAGGGCAGGAACAGATGCGGCCATTCGTCGTGCACCGTGACCACGGCGACCGGTCGCTCGACGTGGGCGAGGCCGGCGTCGCCGAGCGGCCAGTTGGCGCCGGTCGCGTAGACGACATTGTTGTTCAGCAGCAGGATCGCCGCGTCCACTCCGCGTTCGGCCATGGCTGAACGCAGGCGGGCCCCGGTCTCCCGGCGCATCCGGGTGCGGTCCGGGAGGTCGGGTATATCGATCGCCGCGGTGGTCGCGGCGGGAAAAGCGGTCATCGAAATCGGTCCTTCTCGCCCTCGGCGCTGCGGCTCTGCCTAGATACCCAGGAATTCCTTGATGTTGCCGCTCACGATGCGTGCGGCGTCCTCGGGACCGACTACCTCGACGACCGCGGCCAGTGACTGCTCGGAGTAGCCGAAGGTGCTCTCGTTGTGCGGATAGTCCGAGGACCACATCACCCGGTCGACACCGATCTGGTCGATGACGGCCAGGCCCAGCGGGTCCACCATGAAAGAAGCCCGCATATGGTTCTGCCAGTAGTGGCGCACCTCGTGTTCCACCGGACGGTTGTACATGTGCCGGTAGGACGCGTTCATGTGCTCGGCATCCTGGAGAGCCGCGGCGACCCAGTTGATCCCGCCCTCGAACCAGCCGATCTGCAGACCCGGGTGCCGGTCGATGATCCCGCTGAAGAGGTACTTGGAGAACAGCTCCCGGAAGGGAGCCACATTGTGCATCATGCCGACCACGACACTGTTCACCTCGCACGGCGCGGACAGCGGGGATTCACCGATATGGTGCGATACCGGTACCCCGGATTCCTCGATGGCGTCCCAGACGCCGATCATCGAGGTGCTGCCGTAGTCGATGACCTTGCCGTCGTCGTCCTTGCCGGCCGACAACGGCAGCAGAAATGTTCTGAGGCCGAGTGCTTTCAACTCGGTCAGGGTGCGGCGCGCTCCGTCGGCGTCCCACCAGTTGATCAGGCCGACACCGTACAGTGTGCCGCCGGAGCGCTCCTGTACCTCGGCGATGTACTCGTTGTAGATGCGGAAACAGCGCTCCCGGATGGCTTTGTCCGGATAGAACAGCAGCGCCAGCAGCGAGTTGGGGAAGGCCAGTTCCTTGTCGATCCCGTCGGCGCGCAGATCCGCCACCCGGGCTTCGAGGTTGGTGCTCCCGGAGCCGTCGAGGGGGTCGTACTGCATCAGCACCCGGCTGAAATCACCGGGCAGGAACGACTTTCCCTTGCGCCCGATCTGGTACGCCCCGTCCTCGTACCACACCCGGGGCGCCTTGTCCCGGAGTTCCTCGGGGAACCGCTCGTAGAAGATGTCGTCGGCGAGGGAGATGTGATTGTCGGCGGAGAAGACCTCGGTGCCGGCGGGGAGTCCGAGTGTGCCCTCGGCATGGCCCCGGCGATCCTTCGGCGGGCCGAAACCCTGCGGCGGGTAGAGCTGGGCACTGCTGGGCGAAGTCGGCATCGTGACCCTCCAATGGATCGTTTGATTCGCGAATCTGCCGTCGGCGGTCGTGGTCCCGGGCCGGCCGTTGCCGTCACGGTGTCATGCCGATTCCCTATGGCCGGTCGCCTCGGGAAGTCGGTGCGCGCGCGGCCGGATTCCGGTGGTTCATCCGCCAAGCTGAAAACGACATTATCACAATAGGAGAGTGACATTCTACGCATACGTGTGAATCTGCCTGTTCTTCTGCGGGTAGTGCAGGGAGAATGTTATTTTCATCCCGGGTCGATGTCAGTCCCTGCGGAGGCGGGCGCTCGGTGGATTCCGAGGCGTGGGCGACCGCGATTCGCCTGTGAAGACCCATTGCCGGGGCAACTTCCCTGTAACCCTTGTCACATCCTGGAAACCAACCTACTGTGTGTTCACTAGGTTTGTCAGATCGGGGTTCGGGCCATGACAGCTCCTCGTCCTTATGCCTCACTCCTCGCCAAGGGGGAAGACCGTAGGCAGCGCATCCTCGCCGTCGCGCAGCGGCTGCTCACCCGTAACGGCTGGCGCGGAACCACGCTCGCGCAGATCGCCGGAGAGGCCGGAGTGACCTCCGCGGGGTTGTTGCACCACTTCTCCTCGAAAGAGCAATTGCTGCACGCCGTTCTGGATGCCCGCGACGCCCAGGATTTCGAGGATGCCGATATCAGCGGCGATCTCGTGATCGAGATACGCAAGGTGGTCACCCGGATGGAACGTCATCCGGAGCTGGTCGGCACCTTCGTGGTGCTGCTCGTCGAGAACCTGATGCCCGAGGCGCCGCTACACGATCGGATGCTCGATCGCTGGCAAACGGCTGTCGAACTCGTCGTCCAGGCGATCCGGAGAGGCCAGGACAGCGGCCGGTACCGGCGCGATATCGATCCACGGGTGCGTGCCGTGGAAATCGTGGCCTTCTTGAACGGAATGGAGATCTCATGGCTGCTCGATCGTTCGATCCCGCTGGCCGACGTATTCAACGGTTACACCGAGTCGCTGGCCCGCGACTTGGCGGCGAAGGAGATGTTATGAGGTACCGACTCGATGTGGTGGCGGCGACCGTGGCCGACGCGGTCCAGTTCGCCGGCGGGTGGCTGTTCGATCGATCGGTGGCCGGCTGGGATGTGACCGTCCTGCTCGCACAGCCCTCCGATATCCGCCCGTTGAAGATTCTCGGCGCCGAGGTGCGTGAACTCGACGCCGTGCTGGCGACGGAGGTACCCGGTCGGCTGCCGCAGGCGCTGGCCGTCGATGCCGATGTCTGTAGCCGGGACGGCCGAGCCCGCAAGGGAGTGCTGCGGGCGCTGGAAGATCGCGGGATCGAGGTCGTCGTCTGGGGGGAGGGCTGGCCGGCCGGTCAAGACCACGGCGTGGACCCGGTGCTGCACCGGCTCAGCTACGCGGCGCGGGCGTTCAAGGCGCAGGCGATGGTGGCCGCCGGGTTGTCGCCCACCGCGGTGACGCCGAGTGAGATCTTCCGCAGCGGTGCCATGGAGTACGCGCCGTTCTGCGCGGATCTGGTGCCCGCGGTCTGAGGAATTGTCGGCGCATCCCGCCGTGGCTTCCGGTAGGGGTGCGGGAGTAGCGGGCCGGGTCGGTGCGGTATCGCGCCGACCCGGACAGTGGCTGCGGCGGCGGGTGACCGGCAGTGGGGCCGGGCATGCGAGAGAGGGGGTGGCGCCGCCGTTTTCCGCTCTTGGGTCGTTACCCGGGTCCGCGTGATCCATAAAGTCCTTCGTACGCATTCGTGCGAATTCAATCCGGGGCCGGAGTGCCGGGGGATTTTGAAACGTCGAATTTCACAAACCGGGAGTCGCCCGGGGGTTGACGCGCGGGTTTCGCCAACCGCGCTGTGGGGGAATCCTGCCTGTTCGAGGCGGTTTGGCTGCGGTCGAGGGGCTGTTTGCCCGGTCTGCCTGGATGTTCCAGGGAACTTGCCGGAAGGTATTGAATTCTCCCAATTCGGATGTCATCCTATTGAAAATCGAGAATGACATTTCCGTACCGAGATATGCGACAGCATGCCGGCTGAGACGGCCTGAGCCATCGGATCCTGATCCGTAGCCGTCCCGGATACCGCTCGTCGCACCGCGGCTCGCCATGGAGCCGCCCCGTCTCGGTGGGAGCGTGCCGTCCGGTACACCCACCGAGCCGTCGATCGTTCGACAGGAGCACTTCGATGCCGAATTCCTCGTTGCCCGGGTGGGTCCCGGGCCGGCCGGGGGACCGTCCGAACGTCCCGGCGGCTTCGACTCCCGATACCGCGAGGCTCGGATGACCGCTCGCACACCGGTCTGGATTCGCGCCAGAGATCGTGTCGCCGGTCCTCTTCAGACTGTGGGCGGACTGTTCGCCATGACCGCCGACGCGGTGAAATTCGCCTTCCGCCGCCCTTTCCAGACCCGGGAGTTCCTGGAGCAGGCGTGGTTCATCGTGCGGGTCTCGCTGGTTCCGACGCTGCTGGTGGCGATTCCGTTCACCGTGCTGGTCAGCTTCACGCTCAATATCCTGCTGCGCGAGCTGGGCGCCGCCGACCTCTCCGGGGCGGGCGCGGCCTTCGGCGCGGTGACCCAGGTGGGTCCGATGGTGACGGTGTTGATCGTGGCCGGTTCGGGAGCCACCGCCATGTGCGCCGACCTGGGCTCCCGGACCATCCGGGAGGAGATCGCGGCCATGGAGGTGCTCGGGATCGACCCGGTCCAGCGTCTGGTCACCCCGCGCATGCTGGCCTCCGGCCTGGTCGCGCTCCTGCTGAACAACCTGGTCTGCATCATCGGAGTGCTCGGCGGATACGTCTTCTCGGTGTACGTGCAGGACGTGAATCCGGGTGCCTTCGTCGCCGGTATCACCCTGCTCACCGGTATCAACGAGGTCGTCATCTCGTCGGTGAAGGCCTTGCTGTTCGGGCTGGTCGCCGGGATCGTCGCCTGTTACCGCGGACTGATCGTCACCGGCGGCGCCAAAGCGGTCGGCAACGCGGTCAACGAGACCGTCGTCTACGCGTTCATGTCGCTGTTCGTCATCAACGTGATGGTGACGGCGATCGGCATCCAGCTGACGACCGGATGAGAGGAGGTATCCGATGACAGCCTCCGAGGTCCTGACGGCTCGGTATCCGGTATTGATCCGCCGCCTGCGCAAACCGGTCGACGTCCTGGGCAGGGTCGGTGACCATGCCATCTTCTATGTGAAGGCCTTGGCGTTCGCCCCCCTGGCGGCCTGGCGGTACAAGCGCGAGACCATCCGGCTGATCGCCGAGATCAGTATGGGCGCGGGCACACTGGCCGCTTTCGGCGGCACGGTGGTGATCGTCAGCTTCCTGACCCTGGCCACCGGCGGCACTCTCGCGGTACAGGGCTACAGCTCGCTCGGCGATATCGGGATCGAGGCGCTCACCGGCTTCCTGTCCGCGTTCATCAATGTCCGGATCTCGGCGCCGGTGGTGGCCGGTATCGGGTTGGCGGCGACCTTCGGCGCCGGGGTGACGGCGCAGCTGGGCGCCATGCGGATCAACGAGGAGATCGATGCCCTGGAATCGATTGCGATCGAGCCGATCTCGTATCTGGTCGGCACCCGGATCATGGCCGGGATGATCGCCATCACCCCGCTGTACGCGATCGCGGTGATCGCCTCGTTCCTGGCCAGCCGGTTCACCACCGTGGTGATCCTCGGACAGTCCTCCGGCCTCTACGACCACTATTTCGCCACCTTCCTCAACCCGATCGACCTGGTCTGGTCGTTCCTGCAGGCGATCCTCATGGCGATCACGATCCTGCTGATCCACACCTATTTCGGTTTCTTCGCCGCCGGCGGTCCGTCCGGTGTCGGGACCGCGGTCGGTAACGCGGTGCGCACCTCGCTCATCGCGGTGGTGTCGGTGACGCTGCTGGTCTCGCTGGCCGTGTACGGGTCCAACGGAAACTTCGAGCTGTCGGGGTAGGGATGGCGCTGGTGGCAAACGAAACTCAGTCGTGGCCGGACCGGCCGCCGGTGGGGCCGCAACCGTCCGCGCCCGCCACCGGGCGAGGCCGGCGGGACCGGCTCCGGCCGCTGTGGGCCGCGGGCCGGCCCGCGGCGGGTCTGCTGGCGATCGCCGCGGGCACGGCCATCGTGGTCCTCGCCGTCACGCTGTTCCAGGGCGGGTTCGCCGATACCGTCGCGGTCACCGTGCATTCGCCGCGCGCCGGCCTGGTGATGTACCCGGATGCCGAAGTGAAACTGCGCGGGGTGACGGTGGGCGCGGTGCAGTCCATCGCCGAACGGCCCGACGGCACCGCCGAGATCGAGCTCGCCATCGACCGCGGCAAGCTGGATCGTATTCCGGCCGATGTCACCGTGGACATCGCCTCCACCACCGTGTTCGGCGCCAAGTACATCCAGCTGGTACCGCCCGAGCAGCCCTCGGACCGTCATCTCGAACCCGGGCAGCTGTTCGCCGCCGATAGTGTGACCGTCGAGATCAACACGGTCTTCCAGCAGCTCACCGAGGTACTCGGTGAGATCCAGCCGGAGAAACTCAACGAGACACTCGGCGCGCTGGCCAATGCGATGCGCGGACGCGGTGACCGGGTGGGCCAGATGATGGTCGATCTGGAGGCGTTCCTGGCGAAACTCGAACCCGGATTGACCGCGCTGCGCGCCGATCTCGCGATGGCGCCGCAGGTCACCGGGGTATACGCGGACTCGGCGCCCGCCCTCGTACAAACCGTCGGCAACGCCACCGCGCTCAGCGATACCGTGGTGGCCGAACAGCAGCAGCTCGACGTCCTGCTCATGAGCCTCATCGGTCTGGCCGATACCGGGAACCGGGTGATCGGCGACAACGGACCGGCGCTGGCGAGCACCCTCGACGTCCTGGTCCCGACCACCGACCTCACCAATCGCTACCGCCAGGCCCTGACCTGCGCGCTGGACGGCCTCGGCTATCTGGCGTCGGTGGATCCGGTGAAGGTGCCCGGTATCGGCCTGTCGGCGAACTTCCTGTGGGGCGTGGAGCCCTACCGCTATCCGGAGCATCTGCCGAAGGTCGCGGCCTCGGGCGGGCCGCAGTGTTCGATGCTGCCGGTCGGCTACGAGGACTTCCCGCCGTACGTGGTCACCGATATCGGCGCCAATCCGCACGCCGGGCCGTTCCGGTCCGGGCTGACCCTGAACACCGAATCGCTGGCGCGGGCGCTGTTCGGTCCGGCCGCCGCCGGGAAGGGAGCCCCGTGATGAGCAACCGGAACACGCCCCCGGTGAAATTCGGCATCTTCGCCGCGGTGATGGTGGTGCTGTCGGCCTGCCTGATCATCGTATTCGGCGAGTACCGCAGCGGATCCACCACCGAGTACTCGGCGATATTCGCCGATTCGTCGGGTCTGCGCGACGGCGACACCGTCCGGGTCTCGGGGGTGGTCGTGGGCTCGGTGCGCGGGGTCACGCTGGAGAAGGACCAGCGGGTGCGGGTGGATTTCGACGCCGACCGCGCGCTGCCGCTGACCACCGGCACGCAGGTGGCCGTGCGCTACCTCAACCTCGTCGGCGACCGCTATCTCGAACTCACCGACAAACCCGGCAACGCCCTGCCCGCGGGTGGGCAGCTGCCGGTGGAGAACACCGTCGGCGCCCTCGACTTGGACCTGCTGCTCGGCGGGCTGAAACCGGTGATCCAGGGACTCAACGCCCGGGATGTGAACGCGCTGACCTGGTCGCTGCTGGAAATCGTGCAGGGCAAGGAGGGCACCGTGAACTCCATCCTCGGCCGGACCGCGTCGTTCTCCGCGGCGCTCGCCGACAACAACGAGGTCATCGAGCAGTTGATCGACAATCTCAATACCGTGATGACGACCCTGTCCGCGGAGGGCGGCCGGTTCACGAATCTGGTGGACCGGCTCGAACAGCTCATCACCCAGCTCTCCAACGACCGCGACCCCATCGCCGCGGCCATCGACTCGCTGGAGGCCGGGACGGCCACGGTCGCCGATCTGCTCGCCCAGGGCCGGCCGCCGCTGGCCGGCGCGATCGCGCAGGTGAACCGGCTCGCCGCGAATATCGACGGCGACAGCCAGACCCTCGACACCGCACTACAGAAGGCGCCGGAGAACTTCCGCAAACTGGTGCGCACCGGGGCCTACGGCAATTTCATCCAGTACTACCTGTGCGATCTGACGCTACGGGTCAACGATCTGTCGGGCCAGGTCGTGGAGATCCCGGCCGCCGTACAGACCGACGGAAGGTGCGCTCCCTGAGATGTTTCGATATCGCGGAAGACATCTGCTGCGGCACGGCCTGGTCGGGATCGTGCTCATCGTCTGTGTCATCTCCCTGGGGCTGCAGTCACAGCAGGTGATCGCCTGGGGTACCACCGTGCGCTATCAGGCCGTTTTCCAGGAGGCCGGTGGGTTGGAGGCCGGGGACGAGGTGATCGTGTCGGGGGTGCGGGTCGGTTCGGTGACCGAGGTCGGACTCGACAACGGGAACGCGCGGGTGGTGTTCACCGTGCGCAGCTCGGTTCCGGTCGGTGCGGAAAGCTGGGTGCAGATCAAGACGGGTTCGCTACTGGGTAAGCGGATCATGACCCTGGTCTCGCGCGGCACCGAGCACCTGCGCCCGCTGGAGACCATCCCGGTCGAGCGGACCTCGTCGCCGTATTCGCTGACCGACGCGCTGGGCGACCTCACCACCACTGCCGGCGCCATGGACACCGATTCGCTGAACAGCTCGCTGAATATGCTGTCCTCCACGCTGGATCAGATCGCACCACAATTGGGCCCGGCGTTCGACGGGCTGTCGGAGCTGTCGAAATCCATCAACAGCCGCAATACCGCGTTGCGCGATCTGCTCACCGCGTCCCGGGATGTCACCGCGATCCTCGCCGACCGCAGCCGGCAGGTGAACACCATGCTGCTCAACGCCAATACGCTGATCGGGGTCCTCGACGACCGTCGGCAGGCGATCGCGACGCTGCTGGCCAATACCGCGGCGGTGGCAGATCAGCTCACCAAGCTGGTAGCCGACAACGAAGCCGAACTGGGGCCCGCCCTGGACCGGTTGAACTCGGTGGCCGCGCTACTGCAACGCAACCGGGACAATATCGCCGCGGCCATCCCCGGCCTGGCGAAAGCCTCCCTCACCCAGGGCGAGGCCGTATCGGGCGGACCGTTCTACAACGCCTATGTCGCCAATCTGATCCCGGCCCAGTGGATCCGGCCGTTCGTGGATGCCGCGTTCGGTGGCTCTGTCCCGCAGCCTCCGGCCCCGCAACCGGCCACCGCTCCGCAACCGGGGGCGCCGCGATGAACCGGGCACTGACCACGCGGATCGTGGCGGGCGTCCTGGCGGTCGCGGTGGTGGCCGCCGCGTTCGTCGTCGTGAACCGTACCCTGCTCGCGCCCGCGACCATCCGGGCCGTATTCGGGACCGCCACCGCCATCTACCCCGGTGACGACGTACGGGTGTCCGGGGTGAAGGTCGGCACGATCGCGGGTATCGAACCGCACGGCACCACCGTGGAAATGGAACTGAGCATCGACCGGGACGTGGACATCCCGGCCGAGGCGGGGGCGGTGATCGTCGCACAGAGCCTGGTGGACTCCCGCTACGTCCAGCTCACCCCCGCCTATCGCGGGGAGGGCGAGACCCTGCGCGACGGCGCGGTGATCCCGCTGGAACGTACCGCGGTGCCGGTGGAATGGGACGAGATCAAAACTCAGCTCACCCGGCTGGCCACCGAACTGGGACCCGACGGCGACAAGTCCTCCGGGCCCGCGGGCCGCTTCATCGACAGCGCCGCCGACGCGCTCGCCGGTAACGGCGACAAGTTACGCCAGGTGCTCGCGCAACTGTCCGGGGTCGGACGCATCCTGGCCAACGGCAGCGGTGATATCGCCGACACCATAAAGAACCTGCAGATCTTCGTCACCGCGCTGCGGGACAGCAATGTGCAGATCGTGCAGTTCCAGAACCGGCTGGCCACACTGACCAGCGTGCTGGACAGCAGCCGTTCCGATCTCGACGCGGCCCTGAACAATCTCACCGTCGCGGTGGGCGAGGTGCAGCGGTTCGTCTCGGAGAACCGGGACAGGGCGAGCGAACAGGTGGGCCGGCTGGCCGATGTCACCCAGAACCTGGTGGACAACCGCGGCGAACTCGAGGAACTGCTGCACATCTTCCCGACCAGCCTGGCCAACTTCTACAACATCTACAACCCCGATACCGGTACCGAGGCAGGGGTTTTCGTGCTGAACAACTTCTCCAATCCGATCGAGTTCGTCTGCGGCGGCATCGCCAGCGTGGAGAACATCGGCGCCGCGGAGGCCGCGCGCAAATGCCGCGACTACCTCGGGCCGGTGCTCGGCCTGATGAACTTCAACTATCTTCCGGTGCCGGTGAATCCCGCACTCGGGCCCTCGGCCGCACCGGGCAACATCATCTACAGCGAACCCGATCTGGTTCCGGCGGCCGCGGCCGTGGACCCCGCGGCGCCACCACCCCCGCCGGCGCCCACCCTCGCCGATATCCTCTTCCCCGGCGGGCGGTGATCCCGTGGTGAGACCGGAACGCGCGTACCGGGTACGCAGGGCTGTCGTGGGTTGCGCGTGTGTGATCGCCACCGCCTCCGGCTGCGCGTGGGACGGGGTGAACTCGCTGCCGCTGCCCGGCGCCACCGGCCGCGGCCCCGACGCCACCACGCTCTACGTGGAAATGGCCGATGTCGGCACCCTGACCCCGAATTCACCGGTGCTGATCGACGATGTGGTGGTCGGCAGTATCGGCGATATCCGGGTCGAGAACTGGCACGCGCTGGTGGAGGTGTCCGTCCAGCCGGGCGAGGTGGTCCCGGCGAACGCGCAGGCGCGGGTCGGGCAGACCAGTCTGCTCGGCTCGATGCATCTGGCCCTGGACCCACCGCCCGGGCAGCCGCCGCAGGGCCGGCTGGATTCCGGCGCCCGGATCACCCTCGACGACACCGCCACCTACCCGTCGACCGAACAGACCCTGGCCTCGCTGTCGGTGGTGGTCAACGGCGGCGGTCTGGGGCAGGTGGGCGATATCGTCAGCAGTCTCGGCGCGGCGTTCGAGGGGCGCGAGACGAATATCCGCGCGCTGCTGGACCGTCTGGATGTCTTCCTGGGCACGCTCGACGACCAGCGTGCCGATATCGTCGCCACCATCGACGGGCTCAACCGGCTGGGCAGTACCTTCGCCGCCCAGCGCGATGTCCTCACCGAGGCGCTGCGCCGGATCCCGCCGGCGCTGGATGTCCTGATCCGGGAGCGGCCGGACCTGGTGACCGCGCTGGACCGTCTACGCGCCTTCAGCGATACGACCAACGGTGTGCTGACCGCGGTGCACGACGATCTGCTCACCAACCTGCGCAATCTGGAACCCACCCTGCAGGCGCTGGCCGACGTGGGCACGGACATCAACAGTGCCGTCGCGTTCGCGACCGTGTTCCCCTACGGGCAGTACCTCGTCGACAACGGGGTGCGCGGCGACTTCATCAACCTGTTCGCCACGGTCGACCTGACCATCCCGCGACTGCGCCGGGAACTCCTGCTGGGTACGCCGTGGGGCGACCCCACCGCCGTCATCCAGGCGGCGGTGGGCGATCCGGGTTACGCGGCGCAGACAAAGGATCCGCTCGGTTTCGGAGTGACCGCGCCGGCGCCCGCCCCGGCCCCGGCACCCCCGCCGGATCAGCCGCCGGCGCCGGAACCCGCGCCGGTCGCCCCCGCGCCCGCGCTGCCGTTCCCGCTACCGCCGCTACCGCTACCGCAGATACCCCTGCCGCCCGGGATCGGAGGCCGCTGATGCTGCTGTCCCGCTTCGTCCGTGCCCAGCTGATCATCTTCAGTATCGTCTCGGTGATCGGCCTGGTCGTGATGTCGGTGTTCTATATGAAACTGCCGAATCTGGCCGGGGTCGGAACCATCGATGTGACGGTCGACCTGCCGGAGGCCGGTGGCCTCTACCGGTTCGGCAATGTGACCTACCGGGGAATCCAGGTGGGCAAGGTGACCCGGGTCGACCTGTCCGGTGACGGGGTGCGGGCCACGCTCGCGATCGACGGCTCACATCGCATCCCGGCCGATCTGACCGCCGAGGTGCGCAGCGTCTCCGCGGTGGGGGAGCAGTACGTGGATCTGCTGCCGCGCACCGATTCGCCGCCGTACCTGTACGACGGCGCCACCATCGAGCGTCGCGACACCGAGATCCCGCAACCCGTCGGCCCGATGCTGGACCGGCTCAGCGCGCTGGTCGGCACGATCCCCAAGGACGATCTGCGCCGGTTGCTCGACGAGATGTTCGCCGGTGTCAACGGCGCGAGCGAGGATCTCGATTCGCTGCTGGGCTCGGCCGAGAAATTGACCGCGACGATGAACGGCGTCGGCGACAACACCCGCGTCCTGGTGGAAGATGCCGTACCGCTGCTGGATTCGCAGGTGCGGTCGGCGGACGCCATCCGGATCTGGACCCGCGCCACCGCCGATGTCACCGGTCAATTGGTGGCGAACGATCCGCAGCTGCGCACCCTGCTGCACTCCGGGCCGGGCTTCGCCGACGAGGTGTCCGGACTGCTGGACTCGCTCCAGCTCACCCTGCCGGTGCTGCTGTCCAACCTGACCACGGTGGGGCAGCTGGCGGTCACCTACAACGCCGGTCTGGAACAGCTGCTGGTACTGCTCCCGCCGGCGGTGTCGCTGGTCCAGGCGGTGCAGCCGACCAAGAACGCGTCCGGGCTCGGCATCGGTGACTTCCGGATCAGCGGTGTGTCCGATCCGCCGGCGTGTACGGTCGGGTTCCTTCCCCCCTCGCAGTGGCGGTCGCCCCAGGACGTCACCACCATCGACACCCCCGACAACCTCTACTGCAAACTGCCGCAGGATCATCCGATCGCGGTCCGCGGCGCCCGCAATATCCCGTGTGCCGGCAACCCCGCGAAACGGGCCCCCACCGCGGCCATCTGCAACAGTGACCAGGATTTCGTCCCCGTCGCCCCGGAGCAGCCGGTGGTGGGGCCCTATCCGCGCGATCCGGAGCTGGAAGAGCAGGGCATCCCGCCGGATTCACGATTCTCCCCACCGCCGGGTAACGCCCCGGCCGCGGATACGACCGCGCCGGGCGCCGCCGCGCCGGCCGTAGCGTTCGCGCAGTACGACCCGAGTACGGGTGAATACCTGGGACCCGACGGGCAGCTCTACCGGCAGACCGATCTGGTGGCGGACAGCCACAGCAGCTGGGAGGAGATGCTTCCCCACTGAACACCCAGGGCGGGAGCGGCAATTCCGCTCCCGCCTGGGTGTTCCCGGACTTTCCGTCCTGTCAGCTCCGGGGGAGGCCGAGTACGCGCTGCGCGATGATATTGCGCTGGATCTCGGAGGTGCCGCCTGCGATGGTGCCGGAGAAGCTGCGGAGATAGCGTTCGAACCAACTCGGCGCGTGATCCTCGAGGTTCAGCAGATTGTGCCGGGAGGTGACCGAGGGATGGGTCAGGCCGTCGGCACCGGCCGCGTCGAGCGCGGCCTCCAGGCCGTGCTGCACGGCTTCTGAGCCCAGCAGTTTCAGTACCGACAGCGCCGCCACATCGGTTTCGCCGCGCGATTCCCGGGCCAGGGCCGCCGAGCCCAGCAGTTCCAGCGCTTGCAGATCCATCACCGAGGTCGCGAACCGGTCGGTGTCGAGTTCGGTGCGCGGCGTGAAATCCGCGACCAGCATCCGCAACCGCTGGGCGAAACTCATCCACAGCAGTGTGCGTTCGTGCCCGAGCGAGCCATTGGCCACGGTCCAGCCCATGTTCAGCTCACCCACCAGATTCTCCACCGGAACGTGGGCGTCCTCGAAGAAGACCTCGTTGAAATCGAGATCGTCGGCGGCGCACGCCGAGGCGAACGGCCGGCGCCGCACCCCCGGGGTATCGGTGGGGATCAGCAGCACCGAGATACCGCGATGTTTGGGGGCCGCCGGATCGGTGCGGACGAAGGTCAGGATCACATCGGAATCGTGCGCGCCGGAGGTCCACACCTTCTGGCCGTTGACGACGAAGTGGTCACCGTCGCGCACCGCCCGGGTACGTAATCCCGCCAGGTCCGAACCGGCTCCCGGTTCGCTCATACCGAGCGCGGCCGACATCTCGCCGCGCAGGATGGGTACGGCCCATTTCCGCTGCTGTTCGGGGGTGCCGAAGGTGATGAGAGAGGCGGCGATGATGCCCTGGCCCTGCGGATTGCAACTCTCGTAGATCTTGCGCGCGGCCAGTTCCTCGCGGTGCACGTACTGCTGCAGGACGGTGGCATTACGACCGCCGAACTCCGGCGGATAGCCCGGTACCAGCCAGCCGTGGTCGAATTGGACCGACTGCCATTCGCGGGCCCACTGCGGCACATGCGAGCTCGAGCGCGGTCGTTCGACCGCGGTGGCCTCGGGCGGCAGGTACTCGTCGAGGAACGCGATGAACTCGGCGCGGAATCGTTCCACGTCCTCGTCGAAACTCAGCTGCACTGTGGACCTCCTTTTGCGAATTATGAGAATAACATTCTCCGATAGAGATATTCTAGTTTCCGAAGGTAGGTCGACCGGCCGGGGCAACGGGTTCACTCCGGGTGAGTCGCCGCGGTGACGGGAGGTACGGCCATGCGGAGTGCCGGCAATGGGCTGACCCTGCAGCAGCGGATCGACGAGCGGTCGGTGCGTACCACCAAATTGTTCGGTAGCGCCGCGGTCCAGCGATTCCTGGACGCCGCCCGGGCGCTGATCACCGAACGCGGCAGTACCGATTTCACCATGCACGAGGTGGTGGACAACGCGGGCCAGTCGCTGCGCAGTTTCTACCTGCTCTTCGACGGCAAACACGAACTGCTGCTGGCTCTCTACGAAGAGGCGATCGCGAAAGTGGCCGGCCAGATCCGCGAGGCCACCGGTAACGACGACGATCCGCTGGACAAGTTGCGGCTCGCGGTGGAGCTACTGTTCGAGTTCTGCCGGCCGGACCCGGGTGCGCATCGCCCGCTGTTCACCGAGTACGCGCCGCAACTGCTGATGTCGGACCCCATCGAGATCCAGGTCGCGCATGCCTCGCTGTTCGAGTTGCTGGCCGATCTCATGCGCGACGCGGCCGCCGCGGGTCATCTCTGGCCCGGTACGCGACCGCGTCGGCTGGCCGCGATGACCCTGCAGACGGTGATGTTCGTGGCCCAGGGGGCCCGCACCGACGACGGGTCGAACGCGATCACCGCGGCCGAGGTGTGGAACCTCTGTGCCTTCGGTGTGCTCGGGGACGGGGAAGGCGCTGCGTGAACCCATCGGTGACGGCGGTCGAACAGACCGCGCGGTCGGCTAATCGGCGGCGGAGTGCAGCGGATATGATATTCTCAGTTTTCGAGAATATTGATATCGCCACGGGCTGGGCGCCCGGCGTTCAGGAAGTCGTCGTATGAGTATTTCGCTACTGCTGGATATGGCGGCCTCGACCGACCCGGATCGAGTGGCCGTCGTCTCCGGTGAATCGCGCTGGACCGGCGCGGAGCTGGACGCACTGGCACACGGCGGGGCGGGCGCGATCGCGGCCTCCGGCGCGCGCAGCGTCGCGTATGTGGGTACCGGTGGTGCGCTGCTGCCGCTGCTGATCTTCGCCTCGGCCCGGGCGGGGGTGCCGTTCACCCCGTTGAACTATCGGCTCAGCGGCGACAAACTCGCCGAACTCGTGCGGCGCCTCGACGCGCCTCTGGTCGTCCACGACGACGCCTACACGCACGCCGTCACCGGTACGGCCGACCGGCTGTGGACCTCGGCGGAATTCCTGGACAATGCCCGGACCGCGGACCCGGTCGGCGCCGACCCCGATCCCGACTCCGCGGCGGTCGTGCTGTTCACCTCCGGGACCACCTCGCAGCCGAAGGCCGTCGAGCTCTCGCACAACAATCTGGTCAGCTACATCACCGGCACGGTGGAATTCGCCGCCGCCGCGCCCGAGGACGTCTCGCTGATCTGCGTGCCTCCCTACCATGTGGCCGGGGTCGGGGCCGCGCTGTCGAATCTGTACGCGGGCCGGAAGATGGTGTACCTGCGGAATTTCGAACCGCAGGAATGGATCCGGCTGGTCGAGTCCGAACGGGTTACCACGGCGACCGTCGTCCCGACCATGCTGGACCGGATCATCAGTGGCCTGAAAGCGAGCGGTGCGCGCCTGCCCACCCTGCGGACCCTGGCCTACGGTGGATCCAAAGTCGGGCTGCCACTGGTACGGACCGCGCTCGAACTGCTGCCCGACGTCGGCTTCGTCAACGCCTACGGTCTCACCGAGACCAGTTCCACCATCGCGGTCCTCGGCCCGGAAGACCACCGGGCCGCCCTGGTTGCCACCGATGCGGCGGTCGCCGCCCGGCTCGGCTCGGTCGGGCAGCCGGTACCGGGCATCGAAGTGCAGATCCGGGACGAGAGCGGCGCGGTGGTGCCCGCTGGTACGGTCGGCGAGCTGTTCGTCCGCGGGCCGCAGGTCTCGGGCCGGTACACCGGGATCGGTTCGGTACTCGACGCCGAAGGATGGTTTCCCACCAGAGATCTGGCGGTCCTGGACGACGGCGGGTTTCTGTTCGTCCACGGCCGCAGCGACGACACCATCATCCGGGGCGGGGAGAACATCGCCCCGGCCGAGATCGAGGACTTCCTGGTCGAACATCCGGCCGTGCACGAGGTCGCGGTGGTCGGCGTCGAGGACGCCGAGTGGGGGCAGATCATCGTCGCGGTGGTGGTACCCACCGATCCGGGCAGCGTTCCCGATCCGGAGGAACTGCGCACCTACGTGCGGTCCGGATTGCGCGGCTCCCGGACCCCCGACCGCGTGGTGTTCCGGTCCGAACTCCCCGCCACTCCCACCGGGAAGATCCTGCGCCGCGAACTCGTCGCGGATCTGACCCGCGAGACCGCCGGCGCGTAGCGCAGCCGGAGAAAGGAACAACGTTCATGGTGAAAACCGGTACCCGGCTCCGGAGCCAGGTGTGCAGTACCGAGGTCATCATCGTCCGGGCCGCCGACAGTCTCGCCGACCTCCGGGCCGGTGGAGTGCCGATGGTGCCCATCGACGGCGCCGCGCCGGACTCCGGCGGTAGCCCGCAGGAGGGTTTCGCGGACGGCAACCTCATCGGCAAACGCTATGTCGACGCCGACGGCGCCGAAGTGCTCGTGACCAAGGCCGGCGCGGGCACGCTCAGCGTCGGCGACACGCCGCTGACCATCAAGGAAGCAAAGCCGCTGCCCGCAAGCGACTAGGCGCACCTACACATGCGCCCCGGCCATGCGCCGGCTGCGGGCGGACTGCGCCGCAGTGCCATTCGGACGAGTGATCGAGGTGGGACAGATGACCCAGGCCACCACCGACCCGCTGCTCCTGGCGGCGGAGGAAGCCGACGCCGAGGCGGCGGCCGCGGAGGCCGAGGCGGTCGCCGCGCAGGCGTCCGCCACGGCGGCCCGGGCCCGTGCCCGGGCCGCCCGGTTACGCCGGGAAGCGGGGAGTTCGGGCGAACCGCCCGGTTCCGACCCCGCCGGAGCGGAGAAACCGGGCGCCGCGGCGCCGGTGGCCGATACCTCGTCGTCGATGATCGCGGACGATACTGCACCCGCCGCCGACCCGGACGAGGGCACCGAGCCGGCGGAAGCGGCGGCCGATACCGATCCGGAACGGGCCGAGTCCGGCTCTGCCGCATCGGGCGCCGGCCCTGGCGTTACGCCCGTGCAACCCGGGAAAACGAAACGGGCGTGGTTCGCCCGAGTGGTCCGGCAGTTGCCGGTGCGGGCGGCTCACCGTCTGCGGGGTCGCACTCTGGGCCGAGTCGTGGCCGGGGTGGTCGTCGTCGCAGCGCTGGCGGTCAGCGGGTTCTCGATCTGGAACCACCACGAGATCGGTGTCCAGCAAGCCCGGGAGGACGAGTACCTCGACGCGGCGCGGCAGGGCGTCCTGGCCCTCACCAGTATGGATTCGAGGCGAGCCGCCGATGATGTGCGGCGGGTACTCGATCGGTCCACCGGCGCCTTCCGCACCGACTTCCAGACCCGCTCCGAGGATTTCACCAAGGTCGTCGAACAATCCCAGGTCGCGACTCAGGGCGAGATCACCGCTTCGGCGGTCGAATCCATGACCGACGAGTCGGCGGTGGTACTGGTCTCCGCGGTATCGCGGATCACCAATTCCGCGGGAGCCCGGCAGGAGCCGCGGGTATGGCGGTTGAGTGTCACCGTCACCCGCGCCGGCCCGGATCTTTTGATGTCGAAAGTGGAGTTCGTGCCATGAGCATCCCCGGTCTTCTCCGTACCGTCCGCCGATCCCCGGAACCCCTGCTGCTCACCCTGGTGGCCGTGGTCGCGATGGCCGTGGCCGGGTCCTTGCTGGTCTTCCAGTACCGCCCGGACAGCCACGGCGACGCGGTCCGCAACGAGGTGCTCAGCGCCGCGACCGAGGGCACCGTCGCGCTGCTTTCGTATTCCCCGGAGTCGCTGGACACCGATTTCGCGGCGGCGAGATCAAGGATGACCGGCGATTTCCTGACCTACTACAACCAGTTCACCGAAAAGGTCATCGCACCCGCCGCCAAAGAGAAGTCGGTGAAGACCACGGCGACCATCGTGCGATCGGCGGTGGCCGAACTCCACACCGATTCGGCGGTCGCACTGCTGTTCATCAATCAGACGACCACCAGTGCCGAAAAACCCGATCCCGCGCTGGCGGCCAGCAGCGTCCGCGTGACCCTGTCGAAGGTAGCAGGCTCATGGCTGATCTCGTCGTTCGATCCGGTCTGATCGCCCCGTTCGCGAGCGCGGGCCCACGCCTCGCCGGCGTCGACGGGCCGGTCGGGCATGGACGACCGGGGATGACCCGAAGGCGCTGACCGCGGGTGCGGTGCGCCGGCCGCGCGAAAGCAATGCGCTGCTTCCAGGTGTCACGACGCACGGGATTACCGGCAAGACCTCGTCACTGATTTGGTGCCCGAGGCCGAACGCCGGTCCGAACACGAGAAGCTGGGCCGCGCCCCTGGGGCACCCGCAATGCGGGCAAGCTCGCACGAGCAATAAGGTTGCTTTCGGAGATGAACAAAGCCAACCCGGGCCTGTCGCTCGAGCTGGTGTGGGACCTGATCGAGAGCACCGTGTCCAAAGCTGAACTGCGCACCGCCCTGGGTGCGATCGACGAGCCGGTGCCACAGACGGACGCGGAGTTCGACCCCCAGCGCCTCGCGGAGCCGGCCGGGCGGTTCGCGACCGTCCGATCGTTCCCGCCGGCGATGATCCGCGGCATCGACTTCGACGCCACCGGCGACGCCAACGCCGGCGGTGGCGCCGAAGTCGATGCCGCGCCACCGGCGACGCAAACGTCGGCGAGGACACGCACACCCTCGCCGACTTCGTCTCCCCACCGCGTGGGCGCCGCGGGATGCCCGCGCGCCGGCCGGATACCTGCCGCGTCGATCCCGACCTGTTCGGGCGGCGTGGACGAGGAGGGAAATCCGCCCGGTTGGACCGATCTACCGACCGCGGCGACGATTCCGCAGGTAAGGCCTGCCGGAGCTGGTCCGCGAGGTGATGGCGGGGTATCCCGGGTTCGCCGAAGTCTTCACTCATGTTGCCGGCACGAGCGTCCGCGTCGGGCCGAAAACGGCGCGCTACCTGGTTGAATACGCTCAACGACCGAGCCGCCGGTCTGAACGTGAGGCTCGAGCCGATCCCCAGGAGGGGCGACACGAGTTGGGCCGTCTTCTATGGCCACATGGGTGAAGTCACCCGCGCCTATCACCGGCCGCTACGGGATCCCGACGCCCCGGGCGAGGGCGACTGAATCTCCCTATGTCTTCGCCGTACAACGAGATCGCCCACAAGTGCACCAATATCGCGTCCAGGCTGGTCGATACCTTCAGCAAGGCCATCGATGACCTGGCCAGGCGCACCAGAATCGGTCCGCAGGTGCATGAGGGGGTCAACGAGCTGGTCGATGGCGAGCTCCGAGGCTACGGCCAGGTCGAACGAGTCTCATCGCAACTGCCCAATCCCTCGGCGGGGCGCATGCCTGCCGATATATGGCGAGAGAACCCCATCGCCGAACGGGCCGAGAACCTCAGCACCCACGAGACCGAGCAGAACACGCGTCGTGAGGTAGAGAACTCCTTGATTGCAAATCTGGAGCAGCCGAGGGCACCCGGGCCGGGAAGTGGCCACCGATTCGAAATATCTGCGGAAGAGGCGCGGGCGAAGCTCGAGCAGGTCCGGGATAGGGAACCGGATTTCTTTGGAACCGGCAACAAGATACATCTGGTTGACGACACGAGCGCAGGTCCGGCAGTGGTCAGAGCGAAAAAAGAACAAGTGGCCGAGACTTTCTGGAATAAATGGATGCCCGAAAACATGGCCATTGCCTACGCACGTGAGTGCGATGGTGTGAGGACACCTGAGATCCTCTACGCTGGAGTGGACTCCGCTACGGGCAGGGAGTTCGCGATAATGCAGTACATTCCCGGTAGAACGCCGGAGTTCGATGATGCCGAGCTGCTGAATTGGTTACCCGATCTTCTGGATCAGGTGCAGTCGATGTCCTCGCACGCTCTACCGGCAGGAATGAGACTCGACGTCCCGGGGTGGCAGCATCAGATGATCCGGCATGCCGACGACGCATATCACAATCTGCCACCAGATCAGCTGGCGAGGCTCGAAAGGCTCGGGATCGGGCCGCTGTCGGACTATGTCCGGCCGGACCTCGGTCGTGCGGGCGAAGAGGTCGTCTTTGCCCACAACGACCTCTATCCGCCCAACCTTCGGCTCGATGACCGAGGGGAATTGTGGATTTTGGATTGGGAATATGCCGGACCCAGCGATCCACTTTACAACGCCTCTCAATTTCTCGAGCGTTTGTGGGGGGTGGATGAGGCGACTCGTGCTCGGGCCACTGCGATGTGGACCGAGCGGATAGCGCCTGCGAATCCTGCCGTCGATACCGAAGCTGTTCTCGACATGTACCGCACTGTGGCCCACTGGAGAGGGACAGTGCTGGGCGCTGCCGAAATGCCGCCCCGTGTTGCCGCGGACCCGAGCTGCTTCGATGGCTGGGTCGACCTGTATCACGAGCGATTCTCTCATAATCCCGCTTTTCCTGACCTTTCACGGGATGAATTACATACGATTCTTCGCGGATGGGTTGAATGAGCCCGAATGAGCAGACACCACCGGCGTCGTTTCGAGGACGTCCCGTCGGCGATGATCCCGTCGGGGCGGAAATACTTCGCCCGCGCGGCCTCCGGGAGCCCCACATCGGAATCGGCGCCGAAATCGCGCACGAGTTGCTCGAGCGCGAAACCTTCACCACCTGCGGTATGCCCTGTGGGTAGGACTCGGTGAGATAACCGGGGTTCGTCGCCTGGGCCGGTTCGCTCGCCGCACGGCCGGTTCGAGCGCCGTGTTATTCAGGTCACAAACACCTATACTCTGTCACACGGTGCCGACGGTGCACCTCTTCGGTCGCGAACACAATGGAACGACTGAGGAGGTCCACCATGGCGACTGCACCGCAGCCTGTCGTCGGCGATGCGCTCACGGATCGCTTTCTCGGCTACCGCGAGCTGCTGTTCTCGATGGTCTACACCATGCTCGGCAGTGTTGCCGACACCGAGGATGTGCTGCAGGAGGTATGGCTGGCGTGGGCGGCTCGGCATCGCAGCCCCGATGCCGAGCCGGTCGAGAATCCCCGCGCCTACCTCGTGCGGGTCGCGGCGAACACAGCACTCGCCCGGCGGGCCGAACTGAACCGCAGGCGCGAGACCTACGTAGGCCAGTGGTTACCGGAGCCCTTGGTGGCCGGCGCCGACGACGCGAGTTCGGGTCTCGAGCGCACGGAGTCGTTGTCGATGGCGTTGCTGGTGGTACTGGAGACGCTGTCGCCCTTGGAACGCGCCGTCTTCGTCCTGCACGATGTGTTCGGATTCGGACATCCGGAGATCGCGGGGATCCTGGACCGCTCCCCGGCCGCCGTCCGGCAGCTGGCCAGCCGCGCCCGCCGCCACGTCCATGCCCGCCGGCCGCGCCAGAAGGCCGCGCCGGAGGTGCATGCCCAGGTCACCGAGCGGTTTGCTGCCGCGGCCCTCGGCGGTGACTTACCGGCGCTGCTGGAGGTGCTGGCACCGGAGGTGACCCTGTGGACCGACGGCGGAGGTAAGGGTCCGGCGACCAGCCTGCGGCCGGTCCACGGGCGCGACGCGGTCGCCGCGCTGTTCGTCTCGGTCGCCGCGACTGTGACCGCGCGGCTGGACATCCGCTACCGCCGGGCCGGGGACGATCCGTGTGCGCTGGTGTTCACCGGGGACAGTCCACTCGCGGTGGTCGTGGTGGACCTCGCGCCCGAGGACGACCGGATCACCGCTATCTACTCGATCACCAACCCCGACAAGCTGAGCGGCATCCGGTGACCGCCGTATCGTCGCCGGCGTCCGCGCAACGCATCCCTGCGAGGTGGCCGGTCCATTTGTTGCGCGCCGCGACAACCGGTGTGTCGGTCCTGGTCCTGATGCAGGCCGCGTTGGCGGGCAGCTTCCTGTCCGGCGGATTCGAAGCATTGGCCGCGCACGCCCGTAACGGCGGACTTACGGGGCTGCTGCTGATCGTGCAGACGGTCGCGGCGTTCACCTGCGCCCGGAAGGGGCTGGCGACCCGGCAACCGGTGCTGGCGAGTGTGGTGCAGCTGGTAATCGTGGGTGTGTTGTTTCCGCTGGGTGAACAGCGGATCCTGGTCGCTCACGTGCCGCTGGCGGTACTGCTCACCGTGGGCGTGCTGCAGACCACGCACACCGCTTGGCGGCGGACCCCGCTGGAACCGGAGCACTCGCGATGACCCGGCGGATGACGCGGCGCGGGTTCCTCGGTACGGCGGCGACGGTTGCCGGGGTGGCCGCCGCCGGCTGGGCCGGCGGCGCCCACCTGCTGGCGCCCGGGCGGCCGGAACTGATCCTGCCCAGTGAACTACCGCTACCGGCCCGATTCCGGACGCCGTTACCGATACCCCGGGTCCTCGACCCGGTCCGGCGGACGGCCGAAGCCGATCACTACGAGATCACCCAGCGAATCGCCGACCTCGAGATCGTCCCCGGCTACCGGACCCCGGCCTGGACCTACGACGGAAGTTTCCCCGGACCGACCATCGTGTCCCGCTCGGGCCGCCGTACGGTGGTGCGCCATCGCAACGAACTACCCCGGCCCACAGTCGTACATCTGCACGGCGGGCACACCCCGGCCGACAGCGACGGATACCCGATGGATGTGACGGTACCGGTGGGACACGAGCGATCCGCAGCGCATGCCGGGCATACCGGCCTGCGGCCGGTCGCCCACGGCCACCGTGACTACAGCTATCCGAATTCCCAGCGCGCGGCGACGCTCTGGTACCACGATCACGGTCACGGGGTCACCGGTTACATGGTGTGGCAGGGGCTGGCGGGCTTCCATCTGGTCCGCGACGACGAGGAGGAGGCGCTCGGCCTGCCCGATGGTGAGCACGATATCCCGCTCATGATCACCGACCGAGCCTTCGCCGCCGACGGATCGTTCCGCTACCCGCTCGCCGATCCACAGCTGCACTCCCACGGTGTGACCGAGGCCTATATGAACGGTGTGCTCGGCGATGTCATCCTGGTCAACGGCGCACCCTGGCCCGTATCACCCGTGGAAGCGACCCGGTACCGCTTCCGGTTGCTGAACGCCTCCAACGCCCGGCGCTACCGCCTGGAGCTGGACCCGCCGCCACCCGGTGGGGCCGCCCTGGTGCAGATCGGCAGCGATGGTGGGTTGCTCTCGCGCCCGCTTGCGCTCGACAGCATCGACGCCGCCCCGGCCGAACGATTCGATATCGTCGTCGACTTCGCCCGGTACCGTCCCGGTACCCGGGTGCGGCTGGTGAACCGGCTCGGTAGCGGTCCGATCGGCGAGGTCATGTGTTTCGAGGTCACCGGCCCGGTCCGCGATTCACCGCCGCTGCCCGACCGTTTGAGCAGCGAACCATATCTCGACCCGGGCCGGGCGGTGACCACCCGCAACTTCCATTTCCAGCTCCGGCCCGACCACGGCTGGACCATCAACGGGCGGCCGTACGAACCCGGCCGGGTCCTGGCACGTCCTCGCCTCGGCACCACCGAGATATGGCGTCTGGTCAGCGATTTCCGTCATCCGGTGCACATACACCTGGATCCGTTCGTGGTTCTGGCCCGCAACAACCGCGCACCCGGGCCGTTCGACTCCGGGTGGAAGGACACCATCGATATGAATCCCGCCGAAGCGGTCGAGATCGCCGTCCGATTCACCGAGCATCCCGGTACCTACATGCTGCACTGCCACAACCTCGAGCACGAGGACATGTCCATGATGGCCGATTTCGTCACCGAGGAATAATCGATGTCGCAGGACAACGCAATACTTCTGTCCGCCACCGGACTCCGCACCGACCGCCGGTCGGCGCCGCTGGGTATCGACAACCCGGTGCCCGAATTCTCCTGGCTCATTACCGCTGCCGAGGACGATCGAGCGGCGCAGGTCGCCTATCTGATCGAGGTATCGTCTTCCCCGGATTTCGGCGCGGATACGGTGTGGCACAGCGGGCGGGTCGAGTCGGCGCTGCCCTACGGTGCGCAGTACCAGGGTCCACCGCTGCGGTCACGGTGCCGTTATCACTGGCGGGTTCGCCTGGTGGACGCGCGCGGCCGGTGCGGGGCCTGGAGCGAGCCGGCCTGGTTCGAAACCGCTGTGCTGGATCCGGGACTGTGGTCCGCACAATGGATTTCGGCGGCGCCCGCGACACTACCCGACCCGGATGCGGCCGTTTATCTACGCGGTACCGTCGAACTGACCGAAGAGGTCGTGCGTGGCCGAGCCTACGTGAGCGGGCTGGGCTGGTATCGATTCTTCGTCAACGGTCGCGATCTGACCGGCCCCGCGCTCGTGCCGCGATGGACACCGTTCGACTCGATCGTGGAGTATCGAACCTACGATGTCTCGCACGACTTCCGGCGCGGACGCAATGTGGTCGCGCTGGCGCTCGGCGACGGCCGCTACCGGGGACGTATCGGGATGAGTGCCCGGCGCGCGGTCTACGGGGATCGCCTGGCCGGATTCGCGCAGCTCGAACTGGAACTGGCCGACGGTCGCACTGTCGGCGTCGTGACAGATCAGAGCTGGTACGGCGGTCCGGGAGCCATCCGCGCTGCGGATCCGATGCTCGGCGAGCGCCGTGACCTGCGCATCGGCGACGACGACTGGCTCCGCGACGACGACCCGCCCGCGCGCATGGCGCCGGTCGAGGCGCTGCCGCAGGCCTCTCGTTCCCTGGTGGCAGAGGAGCTCCCACCGGTACGCGCGATCGAAACGATGGCCCCGCGGACGATCACCCGGCTCGCGTCGGGTGCGCAGATCGTCGACTTCGGCCAGAATTTCGCCGGGGTGGTGCGCATCAAGCCGGCCGGCCGTCGCGGAACACGAATACGGCTCACCCACAGCGAGCTGCTCACGCCCGCCGGGGAACTCGATCTGACCTATCTCGACGCGCCGCCCATGATGAAGGTCGCTCCGGAACGCGACGAGGTGATCCTCGGGGGCCACGACGAGTGGTTCCAGCCCTGGTTCACCATCCACGGGTTCCGCTATCTCGAGGTCGACGGACTCGAACCGGACCTCGAGGTGGACGACGTGCAGGGGGTGGTGTTGTCTTCCGACCTACCGGTGACCGGCACCTTCGAATGCTCCGATGAGCGGCTGAACCGCCTGCAACGCAATGTGTTGTGGAGCCTACGGTCGAACTTCACCGACACCCCGACCGATTGCCCCACTCGTGAGCGATCCGGTTGGACCGGTGACCTCCAGGTTTTCGCGCCCACCGCCGCCCTGTTGGTCGACGCGCCCGGTTACCTGAACCGGTACCTGCGCAATCTGGCGATCGAACAGTTCCCCGACGGTACCGTCCCGCCGTTCGTGCCCAGCGAAGCGTCCACGTTCAGCGGTGGTCCGGGCCGCCTCGCACGGATCACGGCGACCGCGGTCGGTTGGGGGGATGTCGCGGTCGTGCTGCCGTGGACGATCTACCGATACTACGGCGACACAGCGGTATTGAGACGCCGTTACTCCAGTATGCGGCGGTGGGTCGGCTACCTGGAGCGCGCCGCGGCGACGAAACGTTCCCCGACGCGGTGGCTGCGCAAACGGGTCGGCGCGAAGGAGCGCTACATTCTCGACGCCGGCTTCCACTGGGGTGAGTGGATGCGTCCGGGTGAGTCGTTCACGGCCCTGGCACGTGACCTGCTGTGGCACCGGCCGGTGGTCGCGACGGCCTACTTCGCGCATTCCGCGATGGTGCTGTCGCGCATCGCCGAGGTGATCGGAGCGGCCGACGACGCCGAGTACTACGCCGAGCTGTCCGGATGTATCAAGGATGCGTGGCGATCCGCGTTCGTCCGGCCGGACGGCCGGATCGGGGCGGACAGACAGGACGACTACGTCCGTGCGCTGGCATTCGATCTGCTCGCCCCGCGGCAGCGTCCGGCCGCGGTCCAACGATTGGCGTGGCTGATCGAACAGGCGGACTGTCATATCGGTACCGGTTTCCTGAGCACGCCCATGATCCTGTCGGTGCTCGCCGCCGAAGGCCGCGCCGATCTGGTCTTCGGGCTGCTGTTGCAGACGAGCGCGCCCTCGTGGTTACACCAGGTGGAACAGGGTGCGACCACGACCTGGGAGACCTGGGACGCCTATCGCCGCGACGGCAGCGGCAAGGGCTCGCACAACCACTACGCATTCGGAACTGTCGTTCAATGGCTGATCGAAGGGCTTGCCGGTATCACCCCCGGCGAGCCGGGCTATCGCGTCGTCCGGGTGCAGCCCACTGTCGGCGGCGGCCTCTCGCACGCGTCGGCATCGGTCACCACTCCGTTCGGGGTCGCCCGCAGCAGCTGGCGATCGGATGGCGACCGGGTGCACCTGGAGGTGACGATTCCGCCCGGCGCGACCGGTGATATCCGGCTCGGCGACGGCCGGGTCGAACACGTGGGCTCCGGGTCCCACGAATTCGAATGGTTCTCCTCATGAACGCGACAGTTCGGTGGCCTTCATGTCACATCCGGCCGACTCGAGATCTCTATGCCATTACCCGGAACGGTTCCGGGATGAACATCAGGAGCGATGATGACCAGTTCCGATATCGGTGCCTCCACTACCGGTGACAAGGCCCTGCTCGTCCGGCACGAGGACGCCGAGACACTGGACACCATGGGTGTGCGGCTCTACGCCGACCACGATATGACCGGCGGAAAACTGAGCGCGAACCGGGCGTTCCTGCCCGCCGGCGCGCAGGGCCCACCACCGCATTATCACTCGACCTCCGCCGAACTGTTCTACATGCTCGACGGGCGGTTGCGCGTATTGGCCGGCGAGGAGATCCACGAGATCGGCGCCGGCGATTTCCTGCTGATCCCGCCGAATACGACGCACGCATGGGCCGCCCCCGCGCATTCCTCGGCCGACGTCCTGGTCGTCTTCACCCCGGGTATCGAACGGTTCGACTATTTCCGGTTGGGTGACCGGATCCGCAAGGGCTTGGCAGACCCGGCCGAGATACTCGAGACCCAGGAACGGTTCGACAACCATTTCGTCGACAGCCCGATCTGGCGGCAGGCGTCCCACGCCGACAGCCGCGGCCGGCTGGACGAGGAGGCGCACCGCAGTGATTTCCTCGCCAGCGAGGTTCTCCGGGTTCAGCCGGGCGGGGCCTCCGGGCCCGGTACCGGCCAGGGCTGATCGGCCTCGGCGGCACCGGCGGGGCCGGTGTCCCGGCACCTGCCACACCGGACCGAGGCGAAGCTCGGTTCCGAGCGGAATCGGGCACCCGTCGGCATCGGTACCCACCGATGCCGGCGGGGCGCCGTGGTGGTGAGTCCGCGCGAGATGTCTGTGCGGACCTCGGGGAAAACGTGGCTGTTACGCCGGCGCACCTCCGCCGGCGGCGTATTTGTTCATGTAGACACCGATGAAATGGGCTCGCAAGAGATCCCCGTACGTCTGCCCGGTGCCGCCGGCGATTTCGTCCATATTGTGCATCCGGCCGATCAGCGCTATGGCCTGCTCCCTGGTCATGGCGCCGTCGACGACCTCCTCGTAGATGAGTTCGTATTCGGAGAAATGGCGGCCACCGACTTGGATGCGGGGTCCGCCGTTGCGTTCGATCTCCAGAAGTACCTCCGCACCGAACAGCTTGGCCTCGCCTTCGTCCTTCAGAGCCTCGTCGGTGTTACGCTCCGCCCAATCGCTCTCATTCTCCCCGTGATAGGGCAATTCACGAGGCGGATTCGGATTGGTCGCATGGCCGATTTCCTCGGCCAGGATCGAGATTGCTTTCTTGGGCTGGTTGCGCACCTCGGAGTCGACGACGATCTGCTGAGTATCTCGGTCCGCGCAGCTTCCTTCACCTGCCGGTCCGTATTCGATCGTCCAGCCGTCACGACGGGCCTGGGCCAGACGTGCGGTGAAGGTCGGTGACAGCTTCACCAGCTCGCTGACCTCCTCCCCGAGTTCGGGCACGAGCCGCCCGCGGCCCACCAGCGCCTCCGGCCGGGTGTTGAGATCGTCTGCAGCCGGTGTCGTTTCCTTCCACATCACCGTTTCCGGCCGCTCCGAGCCGGTGTTTCCGGCGCCGGATCGACCGATCCGGTCTTCGCCGATCAGGTCGACGTCGATGCTGTCATTCATACCGCCGCGCTAGGTATGAGTGGTGGGCCGGTAATACCGGTCGGCTATGCCATCGGTAGCGATGAAGAGCGAATGCTGGGTTCGTCTGAGTGCCAGGCCGAATGCTCGGGCAACTGCGTCGCTTATCATGATCGAGACTTTCGTGTGCCGATCGAATCCTGCTTTCGTGCGGGAATTCGCGGTGCCCGGACACGATACCGTGTGGTGGGTGCCCCGGCTACGGCAACGACTTCCGCTCACCGGATCCAGCAGCAGACGATGATCCGGCCCGTGTGGCGGCCGGATCGCCGGCCGGACCGGTGCGATCGGGCAGGGTGGTGATCGCGTGCACAGGGCAGTCCAGCAGGGCACGGGTCACCGCGGGTTCGTCCGTGGGCGCGATGGCCGGGCTCCCGGCCAGTGAGGCATAACCCCAGTCGTCGAGGGAGAAGAGCTCGGGTGCGTATTTCGCGCAGATCCCGAATCCGTCGCAGAGTGTGCGGTCCAGCTTGATCTTCACAGCAGCGCTTCCATTTCCACCCGGTAGGGGGCGTGGTCGGTCGCGGGCCCGGCCGCGCAGTCCGGGCACCGATTGTCGAGGTGGGCGGCTACCTCGTCCGGGAACCGGTCCAGCAGGCCGGCCGCGGTATTGCAGGCTGCGTCCAGGGTGCCGCAGGCTCCGCGCCCCCGCAGCACTGTCGACCAGCGGCGCAACCGTCGCACATCATCGTCGCCGGCCCGGCCATCGGCCAGCGCGGCGGCGACCGCTGCCATGGCCGCGGTCCCGTTGAAACAGGATCCGCACTGTCCGGCGTTCTCCCGATCGAAATAGTTCAGAATTCCCGCGGCCACCGCCACCGGGCATTCCGTGGTGAGGAGGGCGATCGCCCCACACCCCAGGCCCGCGCCCGCGCGACGCAGGGTTTCGTGGTCCAGGGTGAGCTCCAGCACGCTCCGGTCCAGCAGGCCGGTGAAGTAACCACCGATCAGAGCTCCACGCACCGCGGACGCCGCGATACCGTGCAGGGCGAGCAGATCCGCGAACGCGATACCGTGCGGCAACTCATAGAGCGTGGGCGGGTGACCGGCAGCGGTGACCGTGGCCAGGAAGGTGCCGGGGGAGAGCGCGGTGCCGGCGGCCCGGTACGCGTCGGCTCCCCAACGGTCCAGGAACGGCAGATTGGCCAGCGTCTCCACATTGCTCACCAGCGTCGGCAGCCCCGCGACACCGGCTTCGAAGGGACGCGGGGGTTTGTCGGTCGGCTTGGCCGGTCCACCGTTGATCGCCTGGACCGCGGCGGTCTCCTCGCCCGCCACGTACCCGGGATCGACCCGCACCACGGCGACCTCCGGGCCGTCGGGCAGTCCGCCACCGAGTTCCTCCAGCGCCACGGTGACACACCGCGCGGCTTCGGGATCGGAGACATAGACGTATCCGCGCCGCGCACCCACCAGTGCGGCGGCCAGCCGCAAACCGTCCAGAACCAGGTGCGGGCGGCGACGCAGGAGCCACCGATCCTTGAACGACGCGGGTTCGCCCTCCTCGCCGTTGGCCACGACCACCGTTTCGGTCCACCCCGGGGGCGCGCCCGCGCCCATCCGGCTGCCGCCACGTACACCGGCAACCTTCACCGCGAACGGGAATCCCGCGCCACCCCGGCCGCGCAACCCGCTGCGTTCGACCTCATCGGCCAGCGCCGCGACCGAGCCGACCGGGCGGTAGCCGCCCCGGCCCCGGTATTCGTAGGCGCTCTCCGTCCCGCCGCCGGTGAGTAACAGGCGTGGATCGCTACCGGGGTAGGGGACCACGGTGAGGCCCCTGGCCGACGAGAAGATGTGCTGCATCGTCCCTCCTGAGTGGGCGCGGCGGTCCGGCCGCGGGTATGGGTCGCAGCGCCGCGGTCGCCGCGTATGGGCCGAACCCACTTGCGCCCATTAGGCTGAACCGCATGCGAACTGCGGTGCTGCGGGTGAACGTGGACCCGGCCGGTGAACTGGCCGCCGACTCGCTGGTCCGGGGTATGGCCGAGCTGGCCGCGGGTCTCGCCGAATCCGGCGCCCGGCTCCTGGACCGGGACCTGACCGCCGCCCCGCGCGCTCGCCGGGAACTGCAGGTGCTGCTGGATACCGACGACGCCGCGGCCGATACCGAACGGGTGGTCGCGGAGTGCGCGCGGGTGTTCGGTACGGCGGCGGTGCCGGGCGTGATCACGTACGTGAGTCGCGGTACCGATGCCGACGCCCACGGGGTCCTCGCGGGATTCGGGCTCACCGGGGAGATCGTCCGGATGCCGGGTACCGAAGGTTACGACATCCTCCAGGTGCTGCTGCGCGAATCCGATCTGGAGCGAGTTCCGGAGAGCCGGATCCACACCGCGCTGGAGGCTTCCACCAATTGCGAGGTCCGGATCCGGACGGTCTGAGGGCGCGGGCGGTCCGCTCATCGCTCGTCCAGGAATTTCAGGATCTGCGGCGCCGCCAGCACCCAGGTGTCGAACATGTTGTACTGCTGCACCCGGCCCTGGGCCCGATCTTCCATCGCCCGCTCCCAGGCGTCCTCGGGCCACGGCGGATCGATGAGGGTGGAGCCCTCGATCAGGCAGCTCACCTCGAGCGAGGTCCGTTTGGGATGATCCAGATCGTTCGCCCCGCCCCGGATGATGAGTGTGGGCACCCGAATCCGTTCGAACATCTCGTCGTCCACGCCCGGTATCGTCTGTCCCGGTTTCGGTACATAAGCGTTGAGCCAGCGCAGCGAGAGCTTCACGAACTCTCCCGGGTCCAGCGCCCGCAGCCGTTGCTCGTTGTCCGGGTTCTCGGCGATCCGTTCCCGCCACTCCCGCATCCGCAGCAGTCCCTCGACGCCCAGCCCCCGTACCGCCTGCAGGCCGGGCAGCACGTAATAGGCACCGAGATTGAAGGTGCCGTAGACCCCGCCGACGATATTCCACAGCACGAGATCGGTGACCAGCTCCGGATACAACATGGTGGTGAGCATCGAATCGCGGGCGCCACCGGAACCGCCGGCCAGGATCACCGGACCGGTACCGAGTTCGGCGAGCATTCCGGCCAGGGTCTCGGCACGCATATGCGATTCGGTCTGCCCGAAGAACTGGATATCGGAGGCGCCGCAATTGGGCCGGTCCCACAGCAGTACCCGGTACCCGCCGCCGGCCAGTGCCTCGGCCAGCGGCCGGAGCCCGGGAGTGTTCTTGCTGTAGCGGCCGCCGGGGGTGAGCACGATGAGATCACCGGTCGCGCCGAGTATCTCGTAGACGACCTTGCCGCCGTTCACCGTTACCGCGGGCATTGCACACTCCTGGAAGGTTCGGGGAGTGGACCGGCATGGGCACTCCCGCGGCCGGCGAAAACGGGCCGGCCGGGTCGTCGTAGGTATCCGGCGGTGCCGGATCAGGCGGTGACCAGCACGTCGCCGCCGACCACCCGCACCGGGTAGGTGCGGATACTCCATTCGGGTTTCACCGCGGTGGTACCGGTGGCCAGTTCGAAACCCCATTGGTGCCACGGGCAGTAGATGAATTCGTTGTCGCGCACCATGACCGAATCACCGGGGACCGATTCGTCGACCACCGTGCGTCCGCGCGCCCGGCCCGCGCACAGCGGGCCGCCCTCGTGCGGGCAATAGTTCGCGATGGCGTAGAAGGTGCCGTTGACGTTGTAGACACCGACCCCGTGCCGGCCGATCGGTACCACCTTGGAGGATCCGGGCGGGATCTCGTCCACGGTCGCCACCACGTGTTCGCGGCCCTGGGCGAGCCGGATCCGTTCGCCTGCGGCTGCCCCGGGATGTCCGGTGCTCGCCGACTGTGCGTCCTCGTCTTCGCCACTCACCGCGGCCCGCTCGACCGGGCCGGGTGTCTCGATTCCCTCCGCCATCAGTGGACCCGCATCTGTCCGGGCAGCGCCGGCACGGTTTCCGGCAGATGGTAGGTCTCGATACCGTTGCGGAACATGACGTTCTCCCGGGCCGCGGGCGGCAGATGTTTCACCAGCCAGCGCGGGTCGTCGAAGGTCCAGTGCGGATAGTCCGAGGAGTACAGCAGGATCTTGTCCGCTTCCATCCATTCGAACGCCCGGGTGAGCTCGGTCTTGTCCTCCGGGTAGTCCAGCGGCTGGGTGGTGAACCTGATGTGTTCCTTCACATATTCGGAGGGCTTCCGCTCGAGCGACATGAACGACCCGCGGGCCGCGTAGATCGCGTCCATCCGCCACATGAGCGGCAGGATCCAGGTGAACGCGTGCTCCACGAAGACGATGCGCAGCGCCGGGAACCGGTCGAACACCCCGTCGAAGATCAGGCTCATGATCTGATTCGCCGCCAGCAGCGAGTAGGTGACCATGAAATCGTGGTTGTAGCTGGGAAAACCGACCGGCGGCATGGGCATGGTCTCGTAGGCGCCACGACTGAGATGGCAGCTCACCGGCAGATCGTGTGCCACCGCGGCGGCCCAGATCGGGTCGTAGCGGGTATCTCCCCACGACGGGCGGGGTTCGGCCTTGATGAGGATCTGCGCCATGTATTCGTGCCCGGCCCAGTGCTCGATCTCGGTGACCGCGGCCCGCGGATCGTCGATGGCCACACAGATCGAACCGCGCCACCGCCGATGCCAGTTGTTGTGCGTGTCCAGCCATTGCGCGTCCAGCCAGCGGTTCACGGCGGTGGCCATCGCGGCCGTCGCCTCGGGCAGCCGGGTCGCCTTCACTGTTGGTTCGAGGATGACGATATCCGAGCCGGCCTCCATGATGAGCTGGCGGAACGCCATATCCGGGTCGCTTCCGGGGAACTCACCGTTCGCGGGGAAGGTGTCCACCCGCATGGCCTTGGAATGGGCGTAGTCCGGCGCGTCGTAGATGATGGTGTCGCCGACGCGATGGCTGAGGAAGAACGATGTACGCCACGGTTCCGGAATATGGTCCACCAGATCGCCCCGGCGGGGGACCGGATGGACATCGGAATCGACGACGCGTACCGGAACCAGTTCGGTGGAGGGGACCCGCGTCAGGTCCTGTGCGGTGGTCATTGCGCCTCCTCGAGCACTATCGCGGATTCGGCCGCCCGCAGCAGCATCAGCCGACCGCGGTGACCGCGTCGATATCGATGCTGTACAGGGCGGCGGCATTACGCCAGTAGAGCTTTTCGCGCTGCTGCGGGGTCAGCGCGGCGGGCAGGGTATCGGTATCGCCGCTGTGCCAGTGCGGATAACTGGACCCGAACATCACCATGTCGTCCTTACCGGTGAAGTCCAGCCATTCGGCGGCGTAGGGGGCATCGCCGGGGCCGTCGATCGTGGCGTGCACGAAGTACACGTGGCCGGGCAGATAGTCGCTGGGCATCCGCGGTGCCCAGGGGGTCTGTTCGAGGTGGGGCCGGCCGAAGGTGTCCATTCGCCAGGTGAACGGGGTCAGCAGATCGGCGCCGCCGTCGGCCCAGACGAATTTCAGTCCCGGGTACCGCTCGAATACGCCCTCCGCGATCATGTTCATGAGGTGGTAGAGGTAGTTCAGCCCCGTGAACCCGTAGTACTGCTCGTAGGTCCGGGTGTGCCCCGACGGGGTGGGCGGCAGACCGATGCTCTCACCGGTCTCGAGATGCGCGGCGACCGGCAGGTTCGCCGCCGCGGCAGCCTCCCATAGGGGCCAGAACTGCGGTTTTCCGTATACTTCGCGCGATTGCAGTGGGATCCCGAGCTGCACGATCTGCGGATGGTCGCCGAGTCGATCGATCTCGCGCAGCGCTCCACCGATATCCTCGGGATTCACCCGCAGCGTGCCGCGGAAACGATCGCGGTAGGTACCGCTGTCGAGCCACCGCGACACCATCATGTCGTTGTGGGCGGACAGGACCGCGGTGGTCAGATGCCGGTCGGGCAGGATACCGCGGGTCATCGGATGCAGGATCGCGACATCCACGCCGCGCTCTTCGAAGAGCTGCTGCCCGACGAATTCCGGATCCGATCCCGGATAGCCACGATGCGGTCCGCGCGCGCCCTTCACGTACTCGCCACCGGGCGCGCCGTACCAGTCCATTTCCGCGTCCGGGATACCGCGGCTCTTGAAGGGTTCGTTCAGGTAGGAGCGCATATCGTCGTTGGAGCGGAAGAAGATGTGCACGCTGGTATCGATCACCGGAGTGCGGGTGCCGTCGGGCAGGTCCTGCATCGCGATCACCTCGTCGGAAAAGAGTTACCGGCCGAACCCCGCGGTCCCGGCCGGTACCGTGCGGTCAGTAGTCGATCACTGCGGCGCCGGGCCGCTCGGTCACCGGGGCGGCCAGGCCCTGTTCGTCGCAGATCCGCTGCAGGTGATCGAGGGTTTCGTCCAGGCCGGGACCGAGCCGCTTACCGGGGGTGAAGGTGGCCGGCAGGTTCCGCATGCCCTGGATGACGCCGATGGTGTCGTAGTGCACCGTGCCCGCCGGATCACAGGTGTAGTCCGGCATCCGGTCCAGTACCGCCAGCAGCATGGACTTGAACACCGTGCGCGCGACATTCGAACCGATGCACCGGTGTACGCCGAGACCGAAGCTGAAGTGCCGGTTGCCCTTTCGATCGAGCACGATATCGTCGGGGTCCGGGAAGATGGATTCGTCGCGGTTGGCCATCGCCCAGGACAACCAGAGCCGTTCGCCCTCGTGGAACTCGGTGTTCTGGTAGGTGCAGTCCTCGGCGATGGTACGGCCGTCACCGGGGGCGGGGGTGAAATAGCGGAGGAATTCCTCGGTGGCCGAGTCGAGCAGTTCGTCGCGATCGCGGCTCAATTCCGCGCGCTCCTCGGGATTCTCCGACAGCCACTCCAGCGAATGCGCGGTAAGCGCGGTGGTGGTGTCGAAACCGCCGCCGATCAGCAGGCCGATCATCCCGAGCAGTTCCATATCGGGGGCGGGCTCACCGTCGATGCGCAGTTCGGTGAGCGCTTTGATCAGGCCCGGCCGCGGGTCGGTCTTGGCCTCGTGCAGGCTGGTGAGGATATCGATACCCATGGTCCGGTGCATTTCGGCGACCCGCGCGGCATCGGGGGAATCCTCGGGGGTGTACACCGAGGCGTGCACCGGATCGCTGTACACCGACCACTTCTTCAGGGGGATACCCAGCATGGCCAGGGTCAGCACCGCGGGCACGATATTGGCCAGATCGTCCACGAAATCGATCCTGCCGGTTTCGATCTTCTCGTCCAGGCAGGCCCGCACGATCTCGTCGATGAAGGGCTGCCAGCGCTTGACCGCGGCCGGTGACAGGTACGGGTTGAGCACGGACCGGTAGGTGCGGTGTTCGGGCTCGTCCATCTCCAGCATGCCGCCGCGGACCATGGCGGCGCGGCGCGGTTTGGGAATGGAGATGCCCTGGTAGCCGCGACGCTCGTTGTGCACGTCGTGATCGACCGAGACCTCCGGGCAGCGGGCCAGTTCGAAGACGGCGTTACCGCTGGCGGCGACCCAGTGCCCGTCGTAGGTGTCGGTCCACGCCACCGGGCATTTCGCGTGCATCTCGTGGGTGATCTCGGTGAACTGCTCGCGGTATTCGGGGGTGTGCCGATCGAAGTGGTACCGGTTCTGCTTGCGCTGGTCGTTATCGGTTGATGTCACGGTCTCTAGTCCCTCTGCTGGTCACTGGGGGCGGCGAACCTTCGCCGGGGCCCGGAACTCTGCGCCGCTCCGGGAGTCGGGTGCCGACTCGCCACCGGTGTGGCGGCGCGCGCGACGATCGCCCGCGTGCGCGCGCCGCCGGCACCGGCGTGGCCGGGCGGGGTCAGAGTTTGTGGTCGTACCACTTCAGGTAGCCGCCGGCGTCGACGCGCAGCTGCATACCGGTGACGAAGCGGGCTTCGTCGGAGACGAGGAACAGGATGGCGTTGGAGATGTCGACCGGCTCGATCCACGGCGTCTTCATGGCCTGCTGGACATAGAAGGCCGGTTCCGCGTCGGCGCGGGTCGGGTTCTCCAGATCCGGCCGGAACGAGCGGTACATCGGCTCGCTCTGCAGCATGTCGGTGTTGCAGTTGGTGGGGTGGACCACATTGGCGCGGATACCGCGGGTGGACAGGTGCCGGGCGATATCGAAGACGTAGTACGACAGGGCGCGCTTGGAATGCACGTAGGCCATACCGCCGAGGTCCGAGCCGGGGTTGTCGACCTTGCTGGTGTCCACCATCGCCGCGGTGGAGCCGGTGGCCACGATGGAGGCGCCCTCGCCGAGATGGGGGAGTGCGACCTGGATGGCATTGATGGTGCCGACCAGGTTCGTGTCGATGACATCGGTCCACGCCTGGATATCCGGTTTGCCCTTCATACCCGCGACGCCGGCCTGGGCGATCACGACATCGAGCTTGCCGAACTCCGCGACGCCCGCATCCAGCGCCGCTTTCAGGGCGACGGCGTCACGGACATCGGTCCGGGACGCGATGATGCGGCGACCGGTCTTCTCGACCAGGCGCACGGTTTCCTCGAGATCCTCGGGCGAGGCCAGCGGGTAACCGATGGTCGACAGGTTCTGGCAGAGGTCGACCGCGATGATGTCGGCGCCTTCTTCGGCCAGTCGTACGGCGTGGCTTCGGCCCTGACCACGTGCGGCGCCCGTGATGAATGCGACTTTGCCTTCGACACGTCCCACAGCATTCCCTTTCGATCTGTTTTCGGGAGCCACCTGCCCGGTGCGCCGGACCGCCGGGAGCGGCCGCGGGCGCGGGGCAGGGTGCGCGGCGAGCGCCGCGCGTCGATCCGGCCGCGGCCCCGATTCGGTGTCGACCCGGCACCGCCGGGTACCGGCTGCGGACATACGGCTGTTCTCGTATGCGAAAAGAACTGCGTTTTCGCACACGAGAACGGTACTCTACCTTTGGGCTCGGCGGCAAGGCTTAGCAAGAAGCCTGGTCGATGGACCGATTCCGGCCGGTGTGGCAATTCGACTGCTGGGAAGCGGTTATAGGTGCTGCGCGCTGGATGCCTGAGGCGATTTTATCGCTCGCCTCCTTGGAGAATTACATTTTCACCAGTCGGCGGATACGACTCCGACGCGCTCGCGTGGGTGCCTCGTACGGGGTGCCGAGCATCCCGCCGGCGCGGAAGGGGTGAACCGTTATGTCCGATCGGCATATTCGAGGTGGGGTCCGGTGACCCGGGTGGTGGCCGACGAACTGCGTGCCCGGTATATCGCCGAGGGTTGGTGGACCGGTGACACCATGGGCGATCTGCTGAGCCGCGGCCTGGCCGCCGCGCCGGCGACCGAATTCCGGGTGCATTCCGAGGTGCGGCCCTGGCGGGGAACGTTCGCCGAGGTCGAACGGGTGGCCCGGCGGCTGGCCGCGGGTCTGCGGGCCCGTGGTGTCGGCCCCGGTGATGTAGTGGCGTTCCAGCTGCCGAACTGGATGGAAGCCGCGGCGACCTTCTGGGCGGCGTCGTTCCTGGGCGCCGCGGTGGTGCCGATCGTGCATTTCTACGGGCGCCGCGAGCTGGGCCATATCCTGCGGGTCGCCCGGCCGAAGGTTTACATCACCATGGCCGAGTTCGGCCGTACCGTGCACGATCCGGAGGTCTGTGCCGAGGTGCCCATCATCGGGGTGGTGGGGCGCGATTTCGACGATCTGCTCGCCGGCGAGCCCATGCCGGGCGTGCTGCCCGCCGACCCGGCGGGCCCCGCGCTCATCGCCTTCACCTCCGGGACGACGAGCGCGCCCAAGGGTGTCGTGCACAGCCATCAGACCCTCGGCTGTGAAACGTTGCAGCTCGCCGAACGCAACAGGGAGGACCGTGGAGATCAGCTGACCGCCACCCCGGTGGGTCACTTCATCGGAATGGTGGGCGCCTGCCTGCTCCCGGTGCTGCACGGCAGGCCGGTGAACCTGCTCGACGTCTGGGAGCCGGGCCGGGCGCTGGCGCTCATGCGGTCCGACGGGCTCGTGGTGGGCGGCGGCCCACCGTATTTCGTCACGAGTATGGTCGAGCACCCCGACTACACCCCGGAACATCTCGCGCATATGCGCTATGTGGGGCTGGGCGGTTCGGCTGTGCCCGCCGCCGTGACGCGGATGCTGACCGATCTGGGTGTGATCGCCTTCCGTGCCTACGGTAGTACCGAGCATCCGTCCATCACGGCCTCCGCGCTCGACGCCCCCGCGCGCGAGCGGCTCGCCACCGACGGCCGGCCCATGCCGGGTGTGGAGATAAGGATCGCCGCGGACGGCGAGATCCTCAGTCGCGGACCGGATCTGTGCCTCGGCTACACCGATCCCGAACTGACCGCGCGGGCGTTCGACGCCGACGGGTGGTATCACACCGGCGATATCGGGGTGCTGGATGCCGACGGCTGCCTGACCATCACCGATCGCAAAGCCGATGTGGTGATCCGCGGCGGCGAGAACGTGGGCGCACGGGAGGTCGAGGATGTGCTCGACGCCATGCCGCAGGTGGCGGAGTCGGTGGTGATCGCCCTACCCGATGAACGGTTCGGGGAGGTGGTGGGTGCGGTGCTGCGGCTGCAGCCGGGATGTGAGCTCCCGTCCCGGGCGCAGGTGCGGGCCTTCTTCGAGCGCGCCGGGGTGGCGCGGCAGAAGTTTCCGGAGCGGTTGTTCGAGGCCACGGACTTCCCACGGACCCCCAGCGGCAAGATTCAGAAACATTTGATCCGAGAGGGTATTGCGGCATCCATCCTGCGAGAATAGTATTCTCGAAAAGGGAGATTAGCGTTTTACTCGCGCCGGTTCCGGCCCGTGCTCCGCACGGCAGCCCGCCGGGTCCGGCGCCTCTCCGCCTGCTCGCCGAAAGGACAGCGCAGTGCCATCGCATCAGCCATCGGCTGCCGAATCCGATCAGTCGAACACCTGGGACGAGGAGGCCGACGTAGTCGTGCTGGGCAGCGGAGCCGCCGGGCTCACCGCGGCGCTCGCCGCGGCCGTCGAAGGAGCGTCGGTGGCACTGTTCGAGAAGGCGGCCACGGTCGGCGGAACGAGCGCGGTGTCCGGTGGACTGGCCTGGATCCCCGCGCACGCCCGGGCGGACCGCGAGCTCACCGTCGCCGACGCACTGGCCTACCTGAACGCGCAATCCCTGGATTCCATGGATGACGAACTGGTCGAGGTGTTCGTCCGCACGGGTGCGCGCATGCTCGATTTCGTCGAAGAGCACAGTGCCGTGAAATTCGAGGTGGCCGAAGGTTTTCCGGATTACAAGCCGGAGCTGCCCGGCGGTCGGCCCGCGGGCGGCCGGTCACTGGGCCCCGCGGCCTACGATTTGGCCCGCCTCGGTGAGTGGCGGGACCGGATCACCACATTCCCACTCGACTGGAGCAATGTCGGCTTCGACGCCGAGACCCGGGCCCGGCTGCGAGCGGTACTCGGTGACGCCTCGGCCGATATCTGCGTGGCGGGTCAGGCGCTGGTCGCCGGGCTGCTCGAGGGCGTACTCGCCGCCGGGATCACCCCGCGCACCGGAGCCCGGGCTGTGGAACTGCTCGCCGTGGACGGCACGGTCGCCGGGGTCCGGGTCGAGATCGAGGGCACCCGGCATACGGTGCGGGCCCGCCGCGGCGTGGTCCTGGCCACCGGCGGATTCGAATGGGATCCCCGCCTGGTCAAAGCCTTTCTGCGCGGGCCGATGACCGGCCCGGTGTCACCGCCGAACAACACCGGCGACGGGTTGCGGATGGCCATGGCACACGGCGCCGACCTCGGGAACATGGGCGAGGCCTGGTGGGTACCGGTGGTGCAGCTGCCCGGTGACACCATCGACGGCCGGCAACGCAGCCGCAGTGTGCGGCTGGAACGCACCCGGCCGCGCAGCATCATCGTGAACCGGGCCGGTGCGCGATTCGTCAACGAAGCGGCCGACTACAACTCCATGGCGGGCGCTTTCCACTATCTGGACCCGCGCGGCGGCTATGTGAACAACCCGGGCTGGATGGTGTTCGACGCCGAACATCTGCGCCGCTACGGATTCCTGGGTGTCGAACCCGGTGGTACGGCACCCGACTGGTTCTGCGAATCCGCCGACCTCGCCGAACTCGGCGCCCGGACCGGTATCGATCCCGAGGGGCTGCGGCGCACCGTCGCCGCCTGGAACCGGGCCGTCGCGGACGGATCGGATCCCGATTTCGGTCGCGGTGCCAGCGAATACGACGGTTACTGGGGCGACCCGGACGCGGATACCGTCGCCGGGCGCACGCTCGGGCCGATCGATACCGGCCCCTACTACGCGGTGCCGGTGACCGTGGGTGCCATGGGCACCAAGGGCGGGCCGCGGACCGATCGCGACGCCCGGGTCCGGCACGTCGGCGGTGCGGTGATCCCCGGGCTGTACGCGGTCGGCAATGCGATGGCCGGAGTGACCGGGCGCGCCTACGGCGGTGCCGGCGGGACCCTCGGGCCCGGGATGGTCTGGGGGCTACGCGCGGGCCATCACGCGGCCACCGGCGAATCGGTGAAGTACTGAGCGAATACGGGTGACCGTACGGCGTGATCGCCGCGGGCCGGGGCAGTGGACAGAGCGGAAGGTAGCAGTGTCGGAATACGAGAGTGTGTGGTGCGACCTGCAGGGTGTCGCGTTCGATCAGGGATACCTGGATGTGGCGGGGGTGCGCACGCGTTATCTGCACGCCGGCGACCGGAACAGACCGGCGCTGGTGTTCCTGCACGGGTCGGGCGGGCACGCCGAGGCCTACGTCCGGAATCTGGCGGCGCATGCCGAGCACTTCTCCACCTGGTCGATCGATATGCTCGGCCACGGGTACACCGATAAACCCGGGCATCCCCTGGAAATCGAACACTATGTGCGGCATCTGATCTCGTTCCTCGATGCCATCGGTGCCGGGCGCGCCCATATCAGCGGCGAATCGCTCGGCGGCTGGGTCGCCGCGCGGGCCGCCTACGACCATCCCGGGCGGGTCGACAAACTGGTGCTCAATACCGCGGGTGGTTCACAGGCCGATCCGGAGGTCATGCAGCGGATCATCACCCTGTCCATGGCGGCGGCCACCGACCCCACCTGGGAGACGGTGCAGGCCCGGATCAAATGGCTGATGGCGGACAAATCCAAGGATTACGCCGATATCGTCGCCAGCCGGCAGCGCGTCTACCGGCAGCCCGGTTTCGCCGACGCCATGCGCGACATCATGGCGCTCCAGGATCCGGTGATCCGGGCCCGCAATCTGCTCGGACCCCGCGAGTACGGCGGTATCACCGCGCCGACACTCGTGGTGTGGACCAGCGACGACCCCACCGCCGACGTCGCCGAGGGTAAGCGGATCGCGTCCATGATCCCGGGCTCCCGCTTCGAGGTGCTCCCGGGATGCGGGCACTGGCCGCAGTACGAGGCGCCCGCAGCCTTCGACGCACTGCATCTCGGATTCCTGCTGGGTGGTTGATATGAGTACCGGGAATGGCAGCGGACCAGAGCTCTTCGACGTGCTGATCGTCGGTGCGGGGCCGGTCGGGCTGACCATCGCCAATACCCTCGGCCGCTACGGCGTGCACACCCTGCTGGTGGAGGAACGCCCCGACCTCATCGACTATCCGCGCGGTGTCGGCATCGACGACGAATCGTTGCGCACCCTGCAATCCACCGGCCTGGTGGAGCGGATCCTGCCGCACACCAACCCGAACCAGATCATGCGGTTCGTCGACGGGCAGCGGCGGCTGCTGGCCGAGATCGCTCCCACCGACCAGCAATTCGGCTGGCCCAAGCGCAGCGGATTCATCCAGCCGCTGGTGGACGCCGAACTGCTGGCCGGGCTCGACCGCTTCGACTGTGTGCAGATCCGCTGGGCCACCGCGCTGCGCGAATGCGAGGACACCGGCGACGAGGCGCGGGCCCTGCTCGATACCGCCGACGGCCCGCAGCAGGTCCGGGCCCGCTACGTGGTGGGCTGCGACGGCGGGCGCAGTACCACCCGGCATGCGATGGGCGTGAGCTTCGAGGGCACCACCTCGCCGACCCGCTGGCTGGTGGTCGATATCGACGGTGACCCGCTCGGGCATCCGAATGTGGAGGTCGGGGCGGATCCGGCGCGGCCGAATGTGTCGATCTCGCTGGCCCACGGTATCCGGCGTTTCGAATTCCTCCTGCACGCCGACGAATCCGACGCCGAAGCCGAGACGCCGGACTTCCTGGCGCGGTTGCTCGCGCCCTTCGTACCGCATCCCGATCGGCTCGCGGTGATCCGGCGCCGGGTCTACACCCACCATTCCCGCATCGCCGGGGAATTCCGGAAAGGCCGCCTGCTACTGGCCGGTGACGCCGCGCATCTCATGCCGGTCTGGCAGGGCCAGGGCTACAACAGCGGTATCCGGGACGCGGCGAATCTCGGCTGGAAGCTGGCGGCGGTGGCGTCCGGGGTGGCCGGCGACGGGCTGCTCGACACCTACGACCAGGAGCGGCGCAAACACGCCCGGGCCATGATCGATCTGTCCACCATGGTCGGGCGGGTCATCTCACCGACGAATCACCGGGTCGCCGCGGTGCGGGATGTACTGGTGCGGGGGTTGACCCTGGTACCGCCGCTGAAACGGTATGTGCTCGGGATGCGGTTCAAGCCCATGCCGCGCTACGACCGTGGTGCCGTGGTACACGGCTGGTCGCGTTCGCCGCAGTCCGCCGTCGGCACCCTGTTCATCCAGCCGCGGGTCGTGACCCGCGCACAGCCCGCGGTACTGCTCGACGAGACACTGGGCCCGTGGTTCGCGGTGCTGTGCTGGAACAACCACCCGCGAAAAGTACTGGGTGACGAATTCGAACTCTGGAAAGCGCTCGGCGCGCGTTTCGTCGAGGCGCGGCCCGCCACCCAGCTGCACTGGACCGGCCACGACGACCCGGATGTGGTGGTCGTCGGGGACAGCACCGGCGCCTTGAAGAAATGGTTCGACGCCCAACTCGATTCGGTGCTCTTCCTACGCCCGGACCGCTGTATCGCGGGCGCCTCCATCGCCCAGCACGCCCCCGAACTCGGGGCGGCGCTGCGCAGAACCCTCGAACTCACTCCGGGAGGTACCGATGCCGCTGGCCGTGTGCTGCGTCTCGCACAGCCCGCTCCTTGAGCTCCCGGGGCCGGGTCCCGACCTGCGCGCAGAGGTCGGGGCGGCCTTGGACCGGGCCCGGGATTTCGTGCGCGACTTCGACCCGGAGCTGGTGGTCCTGTTCGCCCCGGACCACTACAACGGGTTCTTCTACAAGCTCATGCCGCCCTTCTGCGTCGGCACGGCAGCGACCGCGGTAGGGGACTACGGGACCCACGCCGGACCGCTGCACGTCCCGGAGGACCGCGCGCTACGACTGGCCGAAGCGCTACTCGACGCCGGAATCGATATCGCGACGTCGGCGCAGATGTCGGTCGATCACGGCACCGTGCAGCCGCTACAGCGATTGTTCGGCGACGCCACCGCGCGGCCGGTGATCCCGATCTTCGTGAATTCCGTGGCGACGCCGCTCGGCCCGCTGCGCCGGGTGCGGGCGCTGGGTACCGCGGTCGGCCGCCATCTCGCGACCGTGGGCAAGCGGGTTCTGGTCATCGGCTCGGGCGGTCTGTCCCACGACCCACCGGTGCCGCAGCGGGCGACCGCTCCCGGCCCGGTGCTGGAGCGGATAGTGCACGGCCGTCCGATGACCGGCGAACAGCGGGCCGCCCGGCAGACCGCGGTGATCGCGGCCGCCCGTGATTTCGCCGCCGGTGACAGTCCGCTGCAAGCGCTCAACCCGGAATGGGATCGGGCGTTCCTGGATCTGGTGGATACCGGCCGCCTGGCGGCGGTCGACGACTGGGACAACGACGAGATCACCCGGGTGGCGGGCAATTCGGCGCACGAGGTCCGCACCTGGGTGGCGGCGTTCGCGGCCTTGGCCGCGCAGGGCTCGTACCGGACCGGGTTGCGCTACTACCGGCCCGCGCCCGAGCTCATCGCCGGTTTCGCCGTGCGCACGGCCCGGCCGGCCGATGAGCCGACCGACGACAGGAGGCGATGAGTGAGCACCGACGAGACGGATTTCGACGAAACCATCGATCTGCTGGTGATCGGGTCCGGCGGCGGCGGTATGAGTGCCGCGCTGCGCGCCGACGCGCTGGGCCTGGACACCCTGGTGGTGGAGAAGGCCGACTACTACGGGGGCTCCACTGCCCTCTCCGGCGGCGGGATCTGGGTGCCCAACGCGCCGGCGCAGCAGCGGGACGGTTTCGCGCTCGACCCCGACGCGGTGGTCGGATATCTGCGGACCATCACCGGTGGACTGGTCACCGACCAACGGTTGCGCGCCTACGTCGAGAAATCGCCGGAGATGATGGCGTTTCTCGAAGAGCGCAGCCGGTGGTTGGAATTCGTGTGGAAGCCCGGCTACGCCGACTACTACCCCGAACTCGAGGGCGGCTCGCCGCAGGGCAGCACCATCAATGTGCCGCCGATCGATCTGCGTGAGCTCGGTGACGAGGAAGAGAAGCTGCTCAAACCGCTCGCCCTCGCGCCGAAGGGGATCTGGCTCGGGCCCAAGGATCTGCGGCTGTTCTATCAGGTCCGGCAGAACTGGCGCGGTAAGGCGGTGATGCTGAAGCTGATCTGGCGGATGTTCCGGGCCCATGTGTTCGGCGACCGGATCGCCGCCATCGGGCAGTCCCTCATCGCCCGGCTGCGCCTGGCCATGAAGGAACGCGAGATCCCGCTGTGGCTCGGTTCCCCGATGACCTCGCTGATCACCGGGGCGGATGGGCAGGTGACCGGCGCGGTCGTGACCCGGGACGGGAAGCCGGTACGCATCCGGGCGCGCCGCGGCGTGATCCTGGCTACCGGCGGATTCGACCACGATATGGCCTGGCGCAAAGCGGAACTGCCGGAGGTCGAGCAGGACTGGAGTTTCGGTAACCCGGCGGCCCTGGGCGACGGTATCCGGGCCGGGCAGCAGGCCGGCGCGGCCACCGACCTGATGGACGAGGCCTGGTGGTTCCCGGCCATCCACTGGCCGGACGGCCGGATGCAGTTCATGCTCAACGAGCGGATGATGCCCGCGCAGTTCATCGTCAACGGCGCGGGTCAGCGGTTCATCAACGAGGCCGCGCCCTATATGGATTTCGGGCACGCGATGATCGCGGGCCAGCGCAGCGGAGTGACCCATATTCCGTGCTGGCTGATCACCGATCACCGGTCCTGGCACAAATACGTGATCGGCGGGCATCTGCCGATTCCGAAGGTGCCGTTCGCCCCGGTGCCGACCGGATTCGCGATGGTGGCGGCCTGGCTGGAATCCGGTGTGGTGAAAGCCGCGGACAGCTTCGCCGAGCTCGCCGGGAAGATCGGCGTACCCGCCGCCGAACTCGAGGCCACCGCGACCCGGTTCAACGAACTCGCCCTCGCCGGTCACGACGACGATTTCCGGCGCGGCGACAGCGTCTACGACAACTACTACGGCGACCCCACGCTGCCCAACCCGAATCTTTTCCCGCTCGGGAAACCGCCCTACTACGCGTTCCGCATCGTCCTCGGCGACCTCGGCACGTCGGGCGGTCTGCGCACCGACGAGAACGCCCGGGTGTTGCGTGCGGACGGATCGGCGATCGACGGGTTGTACGCGGTCGGCAACACCTCGGCCGCGGTGATGGGCCGCAGCTACGCGGGCGCCGGCGCCACCATCGGCCCGGCCATGACCTTCGGATACATCGCCGCCGAGCACTGCGCGGGGCGGGCACCGTCCGGAGCGGGGGAGACCGGCGCAGGGGTGGTCCGGCCGGCCGAAGGAAATGACGTGACCATCGAATCCACTGGAGGCAATCGATGAAAATATCCCTCTTCTACGAGTTCGCCCTGCCGCGGCCCTGGAGCGACGACGACGAATTCGAGATGTTCTCCGACGGGTTGACCGAGGTAGAAGCTGCGGATAAGGCCGGTTTCTCCACCGTATGGCTCACCGAACACCATTTCCTCGAGGAGTACTGCCACTCCACCGCCCCGGAGATGTTCCTCGCGGCCGCCAGCCAGCGGACGAAGAACATCCGCCTCGGTTTCGGTGTCATGCACTTGCCGCCCGGCATCAACCATCCCGCGCGCGTCGCCGAACGGGTTTCGACGCTCGACCACCTCTCCGGTGGCCGGGTCGAATTCGGCACCGGCGAATCGTCGTCGGTCGGTGAACTCGGCGGCTTCAATATCGACCCCGCCGATAAACGCGGCCAGTGGGAAGAAGCACTCGACGTCACTCTCCGCTGTATGACCGAGACCCCGTTCACCGGGTTCAAGGGCCAGCACATCGAGATGCCGCCGCGCAATGTGATCCCCAAACCCCGCCAGACCCCGCATCCGCCGCTGTGGGTGGCCTGCACCCGGCCCTCCTCGGTGCAGATGGCGGCGCAGAAGGGGATCGGCGCGCTCAGCTTCGCCTACACCGGCCCGGGCCCGCTCGGGGAACGCGTGCGCGGCTACTACCAGGAGTTCGAGGAGAAGGCGGCACCTACTGTTCCGCAGATCAATCCGAATATCCTCGCGATCGGCGGCGACCTGTCGATGATGGTGGCGCGTACCGACGACGAGGCCGTGAAACGGCTCGGTGTGGGCGGCGGCTTCTTCTCGTTCGGGATCATGCACTACTACATGACCGGAATGCACACCCCCGGCCGGACCGGGGTGTGGGAGCGCTACCTGGATGCGGTGAAAGAGGACGAAACCCTCGCCTACGGTCCCGGCCGCGGCGCGATCGGGTCGCCGGAGACGGTGCGCGAGTTCCTGCGCGGTTACGAGGAGAGCGGGGTCGACGAGATCATTCTGCTGCTCAATCCGCGCAGCCACGAGGGCACCATGGAGTCCATCGAGATCATGGGCAAGGAGATCCTGCCCGAATTCATCGAACGCGACGAGAAAGCCGTGGCCGCGAAGGCCAAACGGCTCGAACCGGTCATCGAGAAGGTCGAGCGGCGGCGGCGTCCGCTCGCCTCGCCGGACTTCGACGAGGAGTACTCGTTCGGCGGCCTGCCCACCGGACGCGGCGGCAAATTCACCGCCAGCGAGATCCCCGAGGCGATGGCCGAGATCAACGAGGGCCGGGTACAGGCCGCCCAGCGCCTCAAGGACGAACAGCAGCAGGGCTGACCCGCCGCACGCGGCCATAGGACAGGAGAGAGCGGTGCCGGAGGCGGAGACGATGGACGGGCGATGGCGTTTCGACGGGAAACGCGTGGTGGTGACCGGTTGCGCCTCCGGTATCGGCGCCTGCGTAGTGCATCAGCTGCGCCATCTGGGCGCCGAGATCGTCGGGCTGGATCTGCTCCGCCCCGGGACCGAACTCGATGAGTTCTACGAAATGGACCAGGCCGACCCCGAATCCATCGACCGGGCCGCCCGCAAGGTCGGTACAGGTGTCGACGCGCTGTTCAATATTGCCGGCGTCTCGTCGGGAATCGGTGACCCGCTGCGCGTGGCCACCATCAATTTCCTCGGGCTCCGGCATTTCACCGAAGCCCTGGTGCCGCATATGGCCCCCGGTTCGGCGGTGGTCAGTGTCTCCTCGTTGGCCGCCGCCGGTTATCTGGACAACCGGTGGGCGGTCAACGGACTCCTGGACACCGACTCGATGGCCGCGGGGATCGCCTGGTGCGAGAACCATCCGGAGGCGCTCGCCGACGGCGGGTACCGGCTGTCCAAAGAGGCGATCATCCTCTACACCGTCCGGCGGTCGGTGGAATTGGCCGCCCGCGGGATCCGGATGAACTGCACCGGACCCGGCGTCACCGAAACACCCATCCTGGACCAGCTGCGCAACGCCTACGGCCAGGACTACCTCGACGGAATTCCCAAACCCCTGGGCCGCGCGGCCGACCCCGTCGAACAGGCGGCGGCACTGCTGTTCCTGAACAGCCGGGCCGCCGGCTACATCACCGGCCAGGTGCTGTGGGTCGACGGCGGCAATATCGCCGCACGGCTGGCGAACGAATTGGCCGGATCCGCACCCACGGACGCGCCGTGAGACCGGCGCCGAACGAATGAGAACTGTGGAAGGAGGAGCACCGTGGCGACTTTGACCGATTTCCGGAAGGTCGGCGACAGTGTTCGCAACTGGGGGCGCTGGGGCGCGGCCGACGAACTCGGCACCCTGAATTTCATCACCCCCGCCAAAGTCGCCGCCGCCGCGCGACTCGTGCGGCATGGGAAGGTGTTCCCACTGGGTATCGATTTCGGCTCCTCCGGGCCGCAGGGCGCGTTCCAGTTCCGGCAGAATCCGACACACCTCATGACGGTCGACGGTGGCGACGCCGAAACCCTCGTCCAGTACGGCCCGAAATGGCTGCGCAATTCGGTGGCCGGTCAGTTGAGCGGATTCTTCGAGGACAATCCGTTCCGTTTCAACGACGATATGGTCGTTATGCCGCTACAGGCGGCGACGCAGTGGGACGCGTTCTCCCACGTCTACTACGACGACAAGCTCTACAACGGTTTCCCGGCGAATTCGGTGACCAGTCTCGGTGCGTTCCACTGCGGTATCGACAAGGTCGACAGCAAGGGGATCACCAGCCGCGGTGTATTGCTGGATCTGGTGAAACACCGTGGTGTGGAAACCTTTCTGACCCCGGGTGAACCGATCACCCCGGACGAACTCGACGAGGTGGCGTCACGTCAGGGCGTGACCATCGAATCCGGCGATATCGTGCTGGTCCGCACCGGCTGGTGGAACCGTTTCCTCGAAGCCGGCGACGGTACCGAACCCTATTCCGGCCTGGACTGGCGCTGCGCGCAGTGGCTGCACGAACACGAGATCGCCGCGGTGGCGGCGGACAATCTGATGGTCGAGGACCCGGTCTCCGGCGTCGAGGGCACCTTCCTGCCGATGCATATGCTCTGCCTCCGCGATATGGGACTCATGCTGGGCGAGTACTGGGATTTCACCGCCCTGGCCGCCGATTGCGCCGCCGACGGCGTCTACGAATTCCAGTTGATCGCACCGCCGTTGCGTGTCGTCGGGGCCGTGGGTTCGCCGATCAACCCGATCGCCATCAAATAGGAGGCCGGTCATGTCCGTGGGAAGCACAATGGTGGATCGCACAGAACTCGGCGCGGCGACACGGCCGTTCGTGGTGGGCCTCGGCGGCACGCTGCGGGCGAACTCGTCGACCGAGCGGGCTCTCCGGCACTGCCTGGACGAGGTCGAGCGGCGCGGCGGGCGCACGGCGCTGTTCAGCGGCGCGAATATCAATCTGCCCATGTACAACCCGCACGACCCCGCCCGCACCCCGCAGGCGATCGCACTGGTCGAGGCACTGCGCGCCGCCGACGCGGTGATCGTCGGATCACCCGGCTACCACGGCGCCATCTCCGGTCTGGTGAAGAACGCGCTGGACTACGTCGAGGATATGCGGACCGATCCCACGGTCTACCTGGACAACAAACCCTGGGGCTGTATCACCTGCGCCTACGGCTGGCAGGCCGCGGTCGGCACCCTCGGCCAGCTGCGCGGCATCGGTCACGCCCTGCGCGCCTGGCCCACGCCGATCGGGGTGGCGATCAATTCGGCGGACAAGATCTGGGACAACACCGGGGCCCTGGCCGACCCGGGGGTGTGCGGTCAGCTCGAGTTGCTGGCCGCGCAGGTACTCACCAGCGCCAGGGCGATCGGCGGGACCGTATGAGCGACTCGGACCGGGAGACGGCCGGGGAGCGTGACCACGGCGGGTCCCGGGTCGTGCTCGAGGGTCGCGGCACGGGCGAGTTCGGTCCGGATGCGGTGACGGGGCGGGACCCCGGGGAGTCCTCGGCCGGCCTCGGTGGACACAGGACAAGCGAATCGGGCCAGGGGTCGGTAGCGGAACGTGGCCGTGCAGGATCCTCGGACGCCCCGGATCGGCACAGCACGGGCGGTTACCTGCACCGCACACTTGTGGTGGATGGTCTACACACACATTTCCTGGAGGCGGGCGCGGGCGAACCGGTCGTCCTGCTGCACGGTGGGGAATTCGGAGCGAGCGCCGAGATCGGCTGGGAGAAAACCATCGCCGCGCTCGCCGAGCAGTACCACGTCTTCGCGCCCGATATGCTCGGCTTCGGCGAATCGGCCAAGGTCGTCGATTTCACCGACGGCCGGGGACTGCGTATCCGGCATATCGCCCGGTTCTGCGCGCTGCTCGGCATCGAATCCGCCTATTTCGTGGGTAATTCCATGGGCGCGGTGAACCTGCTGGCCGATACCACCGCCGATCATCCGGTGCTGCCGGTGCGCGCAATGGTGGCCATATGCGGTGGCGGGCAGATCCGGGCCGGTGAGCATATGCAGGCCCTCTACGATTTCGACGCCACCCTGCCCGCCATGCGCCGGATCGTCACCGCGCTGTTCGCCTCGCCCGATTATCCGGCCGACGAGGACTATGTGCGCCGGCGATTCGACTCGGCGACCGCCCCCGGCGCCTGGGAGGCGATCGCGGCCGCACGGTTCCGGCGTCCCGATGCGCCGCCACCGCCCGGCCCGGGTGACCGCCCGTTCCAGCGGATCCGGGTCCCGACCCTGGTGGTCGAAGGCGGCGCCGACAAGCTCCTGTCCCCGGGCTGGGCCGCCGAGCTCGCGGCCCGTATCCCCGACGCCCGTTCGGCCGTGGTCGAGGAGTCCGGGCACTGCCCGCAGCTGGAACAACCCGGAGCGGTCAACGCGCTGCTCCTGGACTTCCTGGACCGGCAGTCCCCGGCTCCCGGCTATGCGGGCAGTGGATGAACCGCCGGGGTCGCACGGGGCTACGGAAAGTCGTGAGGAGAGGAATTCAGGGCATGGGCAACGAGTTGGCGGGCAAGGTCGCGGTGGTGACCGGCGGTGCGACCGGGCTGGGCAGCGCCATGGTCGAGCGGTTCGTGGCCGAAGGAGCCCGGGTGGTGGTGGGTGATCTCGACGCCGAGCGCGGCGCCGCCGTGGCCCGGCGTTGCGGCGCCGGCGCGCTGTTCCGGACCACCGATGTCGCCGATCCCGAGCAGATCGCCGCACTCGTCGAGTGCGCGGTGGAACGCTTCGGCGGCTTGGACATCATGTGCAACAACGCCGGGATCTCCGGGACGATGCACCGCAGCATCCTGCACGACGATTTCGCCGATTTCCACCGGGTGATGTCGGTCAATCTGCTCGGCGTGATGGCCGGGACCCGGCTGGCCGCCCGGCATATGTCCGAGCACGGCGGCGGCTCGATCATCAACCTCTCCTCGGTGGGCGGAGTACAGGCCGGCGGCGGGGTGATGACCTACCGCGCTTCCAAAGCGGCGGTTGTCCATTTCACGAAATCCGCGGCGATCGAACTCGCGCAACACAACATCCGGGTCAACTGCCTCGCCCCCGGCAATATCCCCACCGATCTGCTCGCCAAGGCCTCCACCACCATGTCGCCGGAAAAGGCGGAGCGGATGACGCGGGCCATGCGGGAGATGATGAACCAGGACCGCCCACTGCCGCGTGAGGGCACGCCCGAGGACGTCGCCGAAGCGGCCGTCTACTTCGCCGGCGACCGGTCCCGCTACCTGACCGGGACGGTCCTGACCGTCGACGGCGGTACCACCGCGGGTAAACCGCTGCGCGCCCGCAGACCCGACCCGGCGGCCAACGGCTCGGTCTCGGCTCCGGCGGGATCGTCGTGAGCCGGCCGAGTCGCGATCATCACCACCAGAAAGAGAACGTCATGAAAGTGACTGTCGAGCAAGGTAAATGCATTGCCGCCGGGCATTGCGTGATGGCGGCGGACGCGGTGTTCGATCAGCGCGAGGACGACGGCATCGTCGTCCTGCTGGACGAGAACCCGCCGGACGAGCTCGCCGACGAGGTGCGCGAGGCCGCCGCCGTGTGCCCCGCCATGGCCATTCACGTCCACGAGGAGTAGCAGTGTCGAATTCTTCCGGAGCCGAGACACCCACCCAGACCGCGCCGGACGCCGCCGAGATCCTGGCCTATCCACAGGACCGCGCGCCCGGCTGCCCGTTCGCGCCGCCGCCCGAGGTGCTCGGGCTGATCAGCGAACGTCCGCTGAGCCGCGTGCGCATCTGGGACGGCAGTACCCCGTGGCTGGTGACCGGATACGCCGAGCTCAAATCGCTCATGTCCGATCCCCGCATCAGCGTCGATGATTCGCAGCCGGGATTTCCGCACTGGAACGAGGGCATGCTCGACCTGGTCAACCACCGCGCCAAATCGGTGTTCAACACCGACGGCGAAGAGCACAGCCGATTCCGCCGGATGATGACCAAACCGTTCACCGTCAAACGCGTCGACGCGCTGCGCCCGGCCATCCAGCAGATCACCGACGACCATATCGACGCCATCCTGGCCGGGCCGCAGCCCGCCGACCTGGTGGAAGCGCTGGCGCTGCCGGTGCCGTCGCTGGTGATCAGCGAAATGCTCGGCGTGCCCTACGAAGATCACGAGTTCTTCCAGCAGCACGCGACCACCGGTGTCTCCCGCTACGCCACCAAGGAGGAGTCGGCCAAAGGCCGGGTCGGCCTGGCCCGGTATCTGATCGACCTGATCAAGGCCAAAATGGAGAACCCGGCCGAGGATATGGTCACCGAACTCGCCGAACGTGTCACCGCGGGCGAGATCTCCATGAAGGAGGCCGCCCAGATCGGCACCGGGGTACTCATCGCCGGGCACGAGACCAGCGCGAACATGATCGCGCTCGGCACCCTCGCCCTGCTCGAGAACCCCGAGCAGCTCGCCCTGCTGCGCGATACCGACGATCCCAAGGTCGTCGGCGGCGCGGTCGAGGAACTGCTGCGCTATCTGAGCATCATCCAGAACGGTCAGCGCCGGGTCGCGCTCGACGATATCGAGATCGGCGGGCAGACGATCAGGGCCGGTGAGGGTGTGATCATCGACCTCGCCCCGGCCAACTGGGACCCCGCCCAGTTCCCGGAGCCCGACAAACTCGACCTGACCCGCCCGGCCCGCCTGCATGTCGGCTTCGGGTTCGGCCCGCACCAGTGCGTCGGTCAGCAGCTGGCTCGGGTGGAACTGCAGATCGTCTTCAAAACCCTGCTGCGGCGGATCCCCACGATGCGCCTGGCGATTCCGATCGAAGACGTCGAATTCAAACACGACAAGCTCGCCTTCGGCGTGTACCGCCTACCCGTGACGTGGTGACCACGCCGTACAACTCCCGGAGAGGAGACGACCTGTGACGACCAGCGCGCCCAGCGACGTCTACTACGACCCCTACGATGTCGAGCTGAATGCCGACCCGTATCCCATGTTCAAACGGCTCCGCGAGGAGCGACCGCTCTACTACAACGAAACCCACGATTTCTACGCACTGAGCCGATTCGCCGACGTCAACGCCGCGCTGATCGACAAGGACACCTTCAGTTCGGCGCGCGGCGCGATCATCGAACTCATCAAGGCGAATATCGAGATCCCGCCGGGTGTGCTGATCTTCGAGGATCCGCCCGTCCACACCATGCACCGCAAACTGCTGTCGCGGATGTTCACTCCGCGCAAGATCTCCGCGCTGGAGGAGAAGGTGCGCGAGTTCTGCCGGCGCAGCCTCGACCCGCTCGTCGGCACCGGGCGTATCGATTTCATCGCCGACCTGGGCGCGCAGATGCCGATGCGGACCATCGGCATGCTGCTCGGTATCCCGGAGGAGGACCAGGAAGCCGTCCGGGATTTCGCGAACGACCAGATGCGTACCGAACAGGGCAAGCCGATGCGGGTGTCGGCGGAGAGCCTGGGCAGCGGTGAGCTCTTCGAGAAGTATGTCGACTGGCGGGCCGAGAACCCATCCGACGACATCATCTCCGAACTGCTGAATGTCGAGTTCGAGGACGAGACCGGCACCCTGCGGCACCTGACTCGCGCCGAGGTCCTCACCTACATCAATGTGGTGTCCGGCGCCGGTAACGAGACCACCACCCGGTTGATCGGCTGGGCGGGAAAGGTCCTCTCCGAACATCCCGATCAGCGGCGCGAACTCGTGGAGAATCCGTCGCTCATCCCGGCTGCCATCGAGGAACTGTTGCGCTACGAACCCCCCGCGCCGCACGTGGCACGCTATGTGACCCGGGATATCGAATTCCACGGCACGACGGTGCCCCAGGGCAGCGCCATGATGATGCTCATCGGCGCCGCCAACCGCGACCACCGGCAGTTCGCGCCGGACGGGGACGTTTTCGATATCCATCGGGAGGCCAAACCGCACCTTGCCTTCAGCGTGGGAACCCATTTCTGCATGGGCTCTGCGCTGGCGCGGCTGGAGGGCCGGATCGCGCTGGAGGAGATCCTGAAACGCTTCCCGGAGTGGGAGACCGACGCGTCGAATGCCAAACTGTCGCCGACCTCCACGGTGCGGGGCTGGGAGAGTATGCCGGCCACGTTCTGATCCCCACCGAACAGTTGTATCGGCAGCACGGATGGGTCGCGCGAGCAGTGGATGCGTGGCCCGGCCGTTCGGAGTCTTCGGCCCGACGCGCGGATCAATGCGGTTCGGAACTTCCGGGTGCCGGATTTCCACGTACCGATTAGTCTGCTTCCCGTAGCGCGGGTGCTGCGGATGGAGTAGGTGATGGGCGAGAAGAATCGTCAGTGGGTCCTGGTCCGGCGACCGGTGGGCAACAACTATGCGGACGCGGTCGAACTGCGCGACAGCGAAACCCCGGAACTCGTCGCCGGGGATGTGCTGATCCGCAATATCTACTTCTCGCTCGACGCGGGCACCCGCATGTGGATGGGTCCTCGTGAGGATTCCTATTCACCGCCGACGCCGCTGGGGTCGCCGGTCATCAGCACAGTTCTGGGGTCGGTGGTCGACTCGCGCCATCCCGACCACCGGCCCGGCGACCTGGTGCGCGCCTATGGGCAGTGGGCGGATTTCTCCGTCTCGCGCCCGGACGAAGTGTATGTGGAACGCGTGAGCCGGACGCTCGACGACCCACGCCAGCACCTCGGTGTTTTCGGCGCCAACGGCTGGACGGCCTACCTGGGTGTGCTGGAATACGGGCAGGCGCAGCCGGGTGAAACCTTCGTCGTCTCGGCAGCCTCCGGGGTGACCGGCGCGCTGGCCGGGCAGATCGCCGCCGCGCACGGCTGCCGCGTCGTCGGAATCACCGGTTCACCGCAGAAGTGCGCCTGGCTCACCGGCGAACTCGGATTCGACGCGGCTGTCGACCGCCACACCGCGGACCTGGGTGTCGCGCTCCGCGAGGTGTGCCCGGCAGGAGTCGACGTCTACTTCGACAATGTGGGTGGCGAGGTACTCGACGAGGTATTGGGCGCCATGGCGCTGTTCGGCCGTGTCGCGGTGTGCGGGCTGCTGACCCACTACGACCGGGATGAATCCGGCCCCGGCCCGCGCCGTTTCGACCAGATCCTGATGAAACGGCTGACCATGCGCGGCTTTTTCTCGCCGGATTTCTACCATCGCGGTCCGGACCTCAACCGCCGCATGCGGCCCTGGTACGAGCAGGGCCTGCTCCGGATGGCCTTCGATGTCACCCCCGGATTGGAGAACACCCTCGACGCCTACGCGCGGCTGTTCACCGGGGAGAAGCTCGGCAAGGCGCTGGTGCAGGTGGGCGAACTGGATACCTGAGCGTCCGGGGAGCCCACGTGAAGTCCACAGTGTCGTAGCGGCGCGATCGGCGGTCCATCGGACGCGTCCCGGTCGGCACGCGTCCGATCGCCTCGCCTCGGCGCGCCTCGGCGCGGGCCGGGCCGTCCGGACCCGGCGGTCGGGTCGGCGTGGTCGAACCGTTCCATGTCGATACTTCACAGGGTCGCTACGTGGCGTTCCAGCACGGCGAGAATCGTTGCGCGATCGATGGATCCGTGCGGCGTGACCGCGTCCAGCGACAGACCGGAGACCAGTGCCGCCAGATGCGCGGCGGCACCGGCGGGGTCGGCGGTTCCGGTCGCGGCCGCCGCCTCGGTGAGTACCTGTCGCAGGTCCGCGGCCATTCGCCGGACCACCGGTTCGAACGCCGGGTCGAGCCGGGAGGCGGCGATGACCTCCAGGAGGATGACTGCCTCGTGGTGACGTTCCTCGTCCAGCGGCAGCAGTTCCGCGAGCACGGCGAGCAGGTGCCGGCGGGCTGCCCGCCGGTCCCCGCCCGCGGGCGCGGGATGCCGGGTGAGGCGCTGCCCCATCCGGTCGCCGACCTCGGTCGCCACGGCTACGACCAGTGACTCGTGATCGGCGAAGTAGTGGCGTACCGACCCGATGTTCAGGCCGGCCTCCGCCGCGACCTTCCGGAAGGTCGCGGCCGCGATACCGCCGCGCACGATCAGGCGCAACGCGGCATCGACGATATGGCGGCGGCGCGCCTCGGCATCTACTCGGACCGGCACCGGCCCAGTCTAGAAAATCGGTTCAGGTTTGTATCACGTGTGTGATAGAAAACGGTCGCTCGTGATACCGACTTTGTGGAAGGGGCCGATCATGGACGAGGCCGCGGCGATCGCCGCCAACCGCGCGAACTGGGACGACCGCGCCGAGGTCCACCGCCGCTCGCGGATGTACGACGTCGATGCCTTCGTGGCCGACACCGGCCGTATCTCCCCGGTGGTGCGCAACGATTCGGCGGTTCTGGCCGCGCACCTGCCGGACTCCGGGGTGCGGGGTCGGTCCCTGCTGCATCTGCAGTGTCATATCGGCATCGACACGCTGTCCTGGGCACGCCTGGGCGCGGTCGATGTGCACGGGCTCGACTTCTCGCCCAACTCGTTGCGCCATGCCGCGCGGATCGCGCATACCGCCGGCCATGAGATCACCTTCGTGGAAGGCGACGCACGATTCGCCTCGTCCGTGCTGGACCGGCGGTTCGACCTCGTCGTCACCAGCGCCGGAACCATTGTTTGGCTACCCGAACTGGACGAGTGGGCGCGCTCGATCCATGACCTCCTCGAACCCGGCGGCGTGTTCCTGATCCGCGACGACCATCCGATTCTCGGATCCATGGAATTCGAGCCCTGGCAGATCACCGACGACTATCTGGGCGGCGGCGGTCACCGCACCTACATGGAATCGGGTAGCTATACCGAGGATTCGGCCGGGCAGATCGCGCACGACACCGTGTCCGAGTGGAGGCACGGCCTGGGCGAGGTGGTCGGCGCGCTACTACGGGCGGGGCTACGGATCGCCGCGGTCGAAGAACTACCGATCATGGACTGGCCCGCCTTCCCCGACCTCGTGCCATGCCCGCGGGGGTGGACGCTGCCGCCCGCGGCGCCGCGGATCCCGCTGAACTTCGCCGTCGTGGCGTCCCGGCCGGACTGAACACACCGTCCGGCCGGGTCTGGGCCTACCCGGCCGTCACGGCCGGAAAGTAGGCGCATCGACCAGAGATGTGCGCATCCGCTTGTCCGGGCTGCTGCCGCCGATTTCAGCTGGTCGGCGGCCCGGCGATGGCATCCCGGACGGTTGCCGTCGCTTCCGGGGTCTTTCCGGGCGGGCCAACGGCGGTGAACTCGCAGGCTCCACGCGGGGTGAACGGTTCGGTGAGCTGGGCCAGGTAGTCGACGGGGTAGTCGGGCTTTGCGGCCATGCCCAGATCGGCACTGCCGAACCTGCGTTCGGGGTCGTAACTATAGGTGCCCAGCAGGTGATCCCAGATCAATGTGAACAGCCCGAAGTTGACATCGCCGATCCCCGCCCACTTCAGGTGGTGGAAGCGATGGCCCGCGTTGAGCGCGAGCACGTGGGTGAACGGGCCGACGCGATAGTCCGCGTTGGAGTGTTGCAGAAGTAGTTGCACCGCCACGGACAGCGACAGTGCCGCCGCGACCGGCATCGGGATTCCGGCCAGCAACAGCGGGGTGACGCCGGCGGCCGTTTCGATCGTCTGGTGCAGCGGGTGTTTCATCAGGCCGTTGAGTCCGTAGAAGCGGGTGACGCTGTGGTGTACGGCGTGGAACCGCCACAGCACCCCGACCTTGTGGCTGGCGTAGTGGGTAAGGGTGATCCCGAGGTCGGCGACCAGGATCGCGATCAGTACCTGAACGACGAACGGCAGGTCCGTGGGCCAGAACCCGTCGCCGGGGACGAGTGCGGCCAGTGCGGGGACGGCGAGAACACCGGCCAGGACCAGTGTTTCGTTGACGAAGGTGTGGGCGGTATCGCGCCGGGTGTCACCGCGAGGGGAGTTCCAGGTGTTCTCGTACGGCAGCAGATGTTCGGCAGCGAAGGAGAGTGCGACGGCGACGGCCAGTAGGGCGAGCAGCCATGCCTTGTGCGCGCTGCCGGCCGCCAGGGCGATCCCGGCGCCGTTCACACCGAGCAGCATGACGGGGACGTAGCCGTAGCGAACAATGGTTCGGACAGAGGTGGACATGAACCCAGCGTGGTCCGGCCGCGGGCCGTGAGCTTGTAGAAATCAGCTGAGCCGCGAGCCGCCCCGCGAAAGCCAGCCGCCCGCGGCCAGTGCTTCGGTGGGCGTGATCCCGAACAGATCCCGGCAGGTCTTCGTCAGATGCGCGCTGTCGGTGAACCCCGCGGCGTGGGCCGCCTCTGTCAGTGTTCCGCCCGCGCGGACCGTGCGCGACGCCAGCTGTAACCGGGTCCAGCGCCGCCACGCCGCATACGGCAGGCCTACGTGCTCGGTGAACAGATGGGACAGCCGGCTCGGGGAAATGGCCACGGCCGTGGCCAGTTCTCCCAGCGTGGGTGGAGGACCAGTCGCGGCGGCCACCCGCAGGGCCTCGGTCACCAGGGGGTGCGCGGAACGGCTCGTGGTCCGCGGCGCGGGATCCGGCGACGGAGACGTGGCGGTGTCGCGCGGCACAGCGGCGGTTGTCCAACTGGTGGCGGCCTCGAAAGGCAGGCCGTGCAATCGGCCGAGCGCGGCGCGCCCTGCGATATCGGCGGAGTCGAGGTAGGCGATGAACCCGGTGGCGGCAGGGGACGCGCGCACTTCATGGCGTACTCCGGGCGGGATGATGGCCGATCCGGCGACTGCGGTACGCCCTCTCGCGTCGGTGAGCCGGACTTCGCCGCCGGTCACGAGCAGAACCTGGACGGCGGCATGGGAATGGGCCGCGGTATCGCCGATCTTGCCCGTGAAGGCCATCAACCCGGGAGTGAACACCACTCCACCGAGCCAGCGCGGGCCGGGTCCGGTCACCGCGATGCGCCCAATTGCGGCGGATGTGCCGAGCGAGACGTCGCGGCATCGGTCACCGGACTCGCACTCGACAACCGGAACATCGGCTCAGTGTAGGTATTCTCGCGGCCACGGGGTGCCTGCCCTCCCGGAGAGGGGGCGGCAGAGGCCCGACCTCCAGTCCCTGCGCGGGGCAGCCGCACCGACGGCCGGAGTATCCCCGACCTCCACTGTCCGCGGCTGGGAGAGTCGTACCGCCCGCACATCCTTGCGGTCCGCGACGGGCCTCCATTCCGGTACACACGCCCCGCCCGGACCGCGGCTTGACAACGGGCGATGGGGCGACGCACCGGCTGATAACCGGCGATAGTCATCGGCCAGCCCTCTACGCTGGGCTGATGTTCTTCATCTTCGGTTTCGGGACCAAGCGGCGGAACCTCGGCCTCGGCGGGACCCGGACCTGTCCACGCTGTCACAACACGACGCAGTGGATGCGCGTGCGGGAATTCAAGCAGTTCACGGTGTTCTTCGTTCCGGTCGCGCGCTGGAAGCGCCGCACACTCGAGGTGTGCGGTATCTGCGGCACCGCGGTCGAAGCCTGAGCCGAGGCGCCGACTTCGTTCGCCGGCGCGACGCAATCCGGCGAACTCCGGTCGTCCATCGACGGCTCAGTCGAGGAACATGTCCGGGATCGGATTCGTGCAGCCGCCGTAGTCCGACAGGTCGGTCCGGCCGGATTCGATGAGTGCGCCGGCGTCGATATAGCAATTGCCGGTGTTGTACCGCGCCTCGCGGGACAGGATTTCCGCGGCGGCGTCGCCCATGATCCGTGGATCTCGCGACCGTTCCAGCAGGCCCGAACCGTCGGGCAGGTTCGCCACTGCCGAGGTCGCGATATAGGTCTGCGGCCACAGACAGTTCGCCGCGATCCCGGCGTCGGCGTACTCCGCCGCCCAGCCGAGGGTCAGCAGGGTCATACCGTATTTCGAGAGGGTGTAGGAGGGGTGGGCGCCGAGCCAGCGCGGGCTGGTGTTCAGCGGCGGCGCGACGGTCAGGATGTGCGGGTTGGGTGCCTGGCGCAGGTGGGGTAGGCAGGCGCGGGTCAGCAGGAAGGTGCCGCGCAGGTTGATCTGCTGCATCAGTTCGAACTTCTTGGTCGAGAGCCGCTCGGTGGGTTCGGTGGCGATGGCGCTGGCGTTGTTCACGCAGTAGTCGATCCGGCCGAACCGTTCCAGCGCGGTGTCGACGATCCGCTGGACATCGTCTTCGGCCCGCACATCGCCGGCCACCGCGGCCGCTTTGCCGCCGGCCGCTTCGATCTCCGCGACCGCGGTGTGCACGGTGCCCGGCAGTTTCGGATGCGGCTCGGTCGTTTTGGCCAACAGAACCACGTTCGCGCCGCGTCGGGCGGCCGAGGTGGCGATGGCGAGCCCGATACCGCGGCTGGCTCCGGATATCACCAGGGTCCGGTCGGTGAAGATCTGCTGTTCGGTCGGCATGTCACTCCTGGTCGATTACGCGTTCGCATGAAGCGGTATTGGCATTCTCATTTTCTGCAAGTATCGTATTCAACGATGAACGACGCAGTCCATACCTCCTCCGGTATCCCGCTCGATCCGGTCTACGGGCCGGCCGACCGGCGTGCCGAACCGCCCGCGCCCGGCGCGTTCCCGTTCACCCGGGGCAACTACGCCACCGGATACCGGGGACGGCTGTGGACCTTCCGGCAGTACTCGGGATTCGGCACGGCCGAAGAGTCCAACCGGCGCTATCGCTATCTGCTGGACCAGGGCGGCACCGGTCTGTCGGTCGCGCTCGACCTGCCGACCCAGTGCGGTTACGACTCCGACGATCCCGAAGTGGGGGAGGAGGTCGGCCGGGTCGGTGTCGCGGTGGACACCCTCGCCGACGCCGAGCTCCTGTTCGACGGCATCCCGCTGGACAAGATCAGCACCAGCTTCACCATCAACGGCACGGCCGCGATCCTGCTCGCCTTCTACGTCGCCGCGGCGGAGAAGAAAGGCGTGCCCCGGGAGAAGCTCACCGGCACCATCCAGAACGACATCCTGAAGGAATACGCCTCACGCGGCACCTGGATCTGGCCCCCGCAACCCTCGCTGCGGCTCATCGCCGACACCATCGAGTTCTGCGCCGCCGAGGTCCCGCGTTTCAATGCCATCTCGGTGGCCGGCGCGCATTTCCGCGACGCCGGCGCGACCGCGGTGCAGGAGATGGCGTTCACCCTCGCCGACGGTGTCACCTACTGCGATACCGTGGTCGAACGCGGTCGGATGAGTATCGAGAAGTTCGCCCCGCAGATCTCGTTCTTCTTCTACACCCACGGCGATTTCTTCGAGGAGATCGCCAAATACCGGGCCGGGCGCCGCCGCTGGGCGACCATCGTGCGCGAACGCTACGGCGCCACCACGGACAAAGCGTCGATGTTCCGTTTCGGCTGTGTGGCCGGCGGCGCCTCCCTCTACGCCCCGCAGGCGCAGAACAACCTCGTCCGCGTCGCCTACGAGGCGATGGCCGCGGTCCTCGGCGGCGTGCAGTCCATGTTCACCGCCGCCTGGGACGAACCGTTCGCCCTGCCCAGCGAGGAATCGGCGACCATGGCGCTGCGTACCCAGCAGATCCTCGCCTACGAGACCGGGGTGACCCGGGTGGCCGATCCGCTGGGCGGCTCCTATTTCGTGGAAGCGCTCACCGACAAGACCGAGGCGGCCATCGAGGAGATCATGACCGATCTGGAGAACCGGGGTGGCATGGTCCGGGCGATCGAGGACGGCCACCTGCAGGGCCTGATCGCCGACGAGGCCTACAAACTGCACCAGGACATCGAATCCGGCGCGAAACCGGTGGTCGGGGTGAACAAATTCGTCTCCGCCGAGCCGGCGCCCGAGATCACCACCTACGAACTGGATTCCGACGGCCGCGAAACCCAGTTGAAACGGCTGGCCAAGGTGAAGGCCGAACGTGACACCGCCGCCGTCCGCGAGACCCTGGCGGCGCTGTCACGCGGCGCCGAAGGAGACGACAACCTCATGCACCGCTTGATCGACTGCGCGAACGCCTACTGCACGGTGGGCGAGATGACCGCCGCCCTGAAATCGGTCTGGGGCGAATTCCAGCAGCCGGTGGTGTTCTGATGACCGCGCGGGTACTGGTCGCCAAACCCGGTCTCGACGGCCACGATCGCGGTGCCAAGATCGTCGCCCGTACCCTGCGCGACGCCGGATTCGAGGTGGTCTACACCGGGATCCGGCAGCGTATCGAGGACATCGTGTCCATCGCCGTCCAGGAGGACGTGGCGGTGGTGGGCCTGAGCATCCTCTCCGGCGCGCACGTCGCCCTGACCCAGCGCGTGGTCGACGCCTTGCGCGCGGCCGACGCCGCCGATATCGCGGTGGTGGTCGGCGGCACCATCCCGCAGGGCGATATCGAGAAACTGCGGGCCGCCGGCGCCGCCGCCGTCTTCCCGACCGGCACCCCGCTGGACGTACTCGTCACCGAGATGCGGGCGCTCACCGGAACCCCGGCGCCGCCCGCACCCTGACCCCCGGACGCCGCGTCGTCCGGGCCCGGAGCCGCCGCCGTGACGGTGGGCGGCGGCTCCACCCGAATCATGAGAGTGGAGGAATCGTGCGGATCGGCGTGATGATCGGACCCGAGCGCGGCGACACCGCGCGCAAGGCCGCCCGGATGATCGACGACATCGAATGGGCCGAAGCGGCCGGTATGGACACCGCCTGGATCCCCCAGATCCCCACGGATTTCGACGCACTGGTCACCGTGGCGCTGCTCGGCGCGGTGACCGAACGGATCGAACTCGGCACCGCGGTGGTCCCGCTCCAGGCCCAGCACCCCATCGCCCTGGCCCGCCAAGCCCTGTCCGCGCACGCGGTCGCCGGCGGCCGGCTCGCCCTCGGGGTGGGGCCGTCACACCACTGGATCGTGCAGGACATGCTCGGCCTGCCGTACGAGAAACCGGCCGCCTACACCCGCGACTACCTCGAGGTCCTGAACCCCGCCCTGAACGGTCCCGGCACCATCGAGGTGTCCAACGGGAGCTTCACCGTGCACAACCCACTCGATCTCGGCCCGGTGGCACCCCTGCCGGTCCTGGTCGCCGCGCTGGGCCCGGTCATGCTGCGCATCGCCGGCGAGCACACCGACGGCACCATCCTGTGGATGGCCGACGAACGCGCCATCGCCGACCATATCGCCCCCCGCATCACCAAAGCGGCCGCCGACGCCGGTCGCGGGGCCCCGAGAATCGTTGCCGGACTGCCCATCTGCCTGTGCGCGTCCGGCGAGATCGACACCGCCCGCGAACGCGCCAACCGCATCCTGGGCGAAGCCGAGGTCTCCCCGAACTATCAGCGCCTGCTGGAACAGGGCGACGCCCGCGATATCGGCGATATCTGCATCGCCGGCGACGAAGACGCCATCGCCGCCGGCCTACGCCGCTACGCCGAGGCCGGCGCCACCGACCTGTCCGTCCGCCTGCTGCCCATCGGCGACACCCGCGACGAACTGATCGCCTCCAAACGGCGCACCCGGGAGATGCTCGCGGAGATCGCGAAGGACCTGCGATGATGCGATACCTTCGCCTCCGCTCCGGCCTCCACGGACCGCATGAACCCGCTCCGGAGGAGCTGTCATGACGCGCCGCTGCCTTCGCTCCGCGCTCCGCGGCCCGCATGAACACGCGCCGGAGGAGCTGTCATGACGCGATACCTTCGCCTTCGCTCCGGCCTTCGCGACCCGTATCAATCTGCGCCGAAGGAGCTGCCATGATCACCGGGCCGCTGTCCGGTATCCGGGTGCTGGAGGTCGGCACGATGCTGGCCGGCCCCTACGCCACCATGATGCTCGCCGACCTGGGTGCCGAGGTGGTGAAACTCGAACCGCCGGGCGGCGATATCTCGCGCAAGGTCGGTGATTCCTATTTCGCCAGCCTCAACCGCGGCAAACGCAGTATCTGCCTGGATCTGACCGCGGAATCCGGACAGCGCCGCCTCGGTGAACTGGTCACGGATGCCCACGCGCTGCTGGTCAACCTGAAACCCTCGGCCATCCGCAAACTCGGACTCACCTACGAGGCGCTGCGCCGATACAACGACCGGATCGTCTGCGTCGCGCTCACCGGCTTCGGTCTGGACAATGGGGACGATCCCGCCTTCGACTACGTCGTCCAGGCGTCCACCGGTGTCGCCGCGCTCACCGGCGATCCCGCCGGACCGCCCACGCTGCCCGGGTATTCCTCCGCCGATAATTCCACCGGCCTGACCGCCGCGCTGGGGTTACTCGCCCAGATAGTGTCGGGGCGGGGTGGGCAGATCGATGTCTCGCTGCGCGATGTGATGTTGTCCCAGCTGAACTATCACGCGGCCGCCTACCTCGACAACGGGGTGGAACCCCAGCGCCGCCCTTTCGGCGCCCATTCGTATTACGTCCCGGCTCAGCTTTTCCCAACCGCCCAGGGGTATCTCGCACTGTTCATCACCCACGACGGGTTCTGGAAACTCTTTGCGGATGAGGCCGGGTTGGCCGGGTTCGAGACCATGGCCGAACGGGCGAGCAGCCGCGAATCGGTCCTCGGCATGGTGACCGCCGTCCTGGCCACCGATACCGCGGCGTCCTGGGAGGCGCGGTTGCGGCCGCGCGGCGTCCCCGCTGCGGCGGTGCGTACGCTGCCGGAGGCGCTGGAGGCGACCCCGGAGATGGTCATACAGGCGGGGGAACACCGGCTCGTCGGCTCGTCGATACATGCGGCCGGGTGGATCCCGGATTACCGCCCGCCACCCGGCCTGGGCGAATACGACGCTGCCGCGGACGACTGAACAGCGGCGACGCAGAAGCCGATAAGGGCACAACGAGTTGATGGCCGGGGCGGTTCAGCGGTCACTGTCGAGACCATCGACCAGCTATCGACCAGCTGCGGAGACTGGTATCGTCCGACGAATCAGCTCGGCAGGAACGGAAGGGGGGCCGGGTGACGAGTCCACTTCGGGTCGATATCGATGTGTTGACCAAAACGGTAACAGCGCTGAGGAATTCACAGCAGATTCTCGAGGACGCGTTGAAGGCGATGGCTGATGTGGGCGCCGCGAGCATCGGCACACAGACGCTCGATGACGCCGCGGATAGTTTTCAGCGTCGGTGGCGTTTCGGGGTCCAGCGCATCGGTGAACTGTCCCGCACCACCGCCGACGGCGTGGATCAATGCCTTGCCGCCTATCAAGCAGTCGACAACGCCACGGCCACCGCCCTCGGTCAGGTCAACCAGACCCCGGTCGGCACCGGTGACCAGGGCCGGCCGTGACCGACAACCCGTTTCCGAATCTCGGTTACAACCCTGTTCCCGGCGTCCCCGACGATGTTGCCGGCCTGAGTAATCGGATCAAGACCGCCGCCGACGCGGTCCGTGAAACCAACGATCTACTGGCCCGGCTGCGCAATAGCAACGACGAGGTGTGGCGAGGCGAGGCCGGTGATGCGTTCCGGAGCCATTTCGACGCCACCCTGGCCCAAGACCTGGGCTATGCCCAGAGTTCGCTGGAACGTGCTGTGACGGTCCTCGGGGAATGGAACACCGCCCTCGCCGGATTCCGTGACCAGGCCAAGGCGCTGGATCAGGAAGCCGGGGTCGCCGCCGCGGAGGTGAACAAGGCCTTCGCCGAGGTCCAGGCCGCGAACGCCAATCCCGACCTCGGCCTGGCGAATCAGCAGTTCGACGATCCCGCCGCGCTGCAGGCGGCGCAGACCCGGCTCAATGCTGCCACCGCACGGGTGAACGCGGCCAACACCGCGCTGCTCAACTGGCTGGGCACCCAGGACTCGATCGCCGCTCGCGTCCGCGACCTGGCCACCGAGCACGAGAACGTCGCCAAACGGATTGCCTCCGAACTCGACGCCGCAGCCAAGGATTTCGCGCCGAGTGAACCGGACAAGAGCATCTGGGACAAGATCCAGGACGCGATCGGATCGATCGGCGACTGGATCGATGAGCACCGGGAGGGTATCCATACCGCACTCTCCACCACCGCATCGGTCGCGGGCCTGCTCGCATTGGTCACACCACCCCCGTTTTCCGCAATCGCGCTCGGGGTGTCCCTGGTTGCGGGGGCCGGCGCGCTCACCCTCGATTTCACCGATCCGCAGATGCGCGAGGACCTCATGTCCGGCGACTCGAAGGCGTGGCTGACAGTGGGCGGCGATGCCTTCAGCGTGCTTCCCGGTGCCAGCGGCCTGGCCAAGACGGCATGGGCGGGGTTGCGGGGCGTGGACGATCTCGGCCGGATGGAGGGCATGCTGAGCACCTGGAGCGCGAGCGCGCACGATCCCGGCCTGATTGCGAATATGGTTGCCAAGGGAGCCGATCCGGCGCTGGCCGGCGTCGCGCTGAACAGTACACCGGAAATCGCCGGTACTACCTATCGATTACTGCAGGTGGCCGATATGGCCAACACCCCCGGTATTCCCAGCACCGCGCCGGTCATCGCAATCCTGACCAGGGCTGGAGGGACTGCGCAGAAGCTGGCCGGCCTGGGTGGGCAGGAGTAGCGCCGCGATGCCGAAGGATAAGCTCCGTCCCGCCCCGGCCATCGGTATCGAGATCCCGTCCGGATACAACGAAATTCCGCTCGGCGACCTCGAAACTCTCATACAGACCGCCGCTCCGGTGATCACCGCATCCGTTCCCGACCGGATGCGCGACGACGTACCGAATGTGCTCGGAACACTGCATTTCCTGCTGGCCACACTGACCGCGAACAATGCCCTGTACAGCGGTATCGGTTTGCACCGCACCGGGGAAGGGGAATCCGAGCGGGCGGCCGTCTCCTGGCTGACCGTTTCCTCGTTCGACTACGGCGAAGAACGCAACCCGAGACTTGTGCTCAGTGAACTGATCAACGCCAAAGCCGAGAAGAATTCACGGGGGAAACTCGCGATTGTCGAAGGTCCGGCCGCCCCGATCCTCTATTTCGAGTGGACCGAGAAACATCCGGCACCGACGGTCGCGAGCTATCCGGCGACAGCCGATCCACCGGAAGTGTTCCAGATCGAAGCGACAGTACCTTCCGGAGACGGCACGTCGATCGCCGTGCTGGAACTGTCGACCGCCGACCCCGAAACCGGGCCACAGTACCGCCGAATGATCCTCGACATGGCAGCGTCGGTAACCTTCCCCCAGCCGTCACCCGACATCGAGAGTTCCAGTCTTGCGCTCTGAGGAAACATCACATCGACACAGCGCGGCACTTCACCGCGACAACGCCGGGGCGGACACGACAGTGGACCTGGACAAGCGTTCGGCACAGCGCGCGGGACGGAGACGACCCGCTGCCCCCGTAAAGAAAACCACGGATTTCGATTTCCTGAGGGCCGGCTGGGCACGACCACCCCACCTTCCGGACGGGTTCAGGCGCACCTTGGTCGCTATCGCGTATCTACTGGACATGCTGTTGCATATCGCGGTGGGCCTGGCGGTGTGGAACGACTTCGCGCAGTCCCCGCAACCACCGTGGCATCCGATCATGTCGGGTGTTCTCGCCGGTGTCGCTGCCTCGTTCGTCCACCGCATATTCGTCCAGCGACTGATCCGGACCACTCTCGGTAAGGCTCTGTTCGGCCTCCGGCTACGGCAGGAGGACGGCTCCTATCCGACGCTGTGGCGGCTGATCAAACAGTGGTTCGTGGGGGCCTTCCTCACGGTGGCAACACCGCTGCAGATACTCGGCTGATGTCCAACTCGACCACGTGGCCCGCGGACACGCGCCGCTTGCCCACCCGCTCCCGGATGGCTCGCAGCGTTACAGCGGTCAGGCTTACCGAGATCCCACTACTCGTCACCGGGAGAGAATTCGGTATCCACCGAGTCGATATGGAATTCGAAATGCTGAATATGGACCGAGGTGCAGTGTGCCGGGACAGCTGCTCGATACCCCGCCCACGCACTCTCGAGTGCGCCTGTCGGCGTAGTGAGGATGTCCGGGCCGGACTTCTATGGCGAAGGCGGAGAGCTACTCTCCGGTGCGGGGTCATTCGCGGCGGACCGTTCCCGGGAAACATTATTACCGCCGGCAACCGTCGAGCAGGAGGCGAACGGTGAGACGCGCGTCGTAGTTCGGGTCCACCATCTCCGCGCCCGCGCAGATATCGCCGATAGCGCGCATGAGCTGGTAGGCGGTGACCTCGTCGGTGACCTCGCCCGCGTTCCGGGCGGCCGCGAGCAGGTCGTCGAGCACCGGCACGAGTCGATCGATGAACAATCCGTGCAGGGCGGTGAAGCCTTCGGGATCGGCGCGCATTGCGGCGCCGAGCCCGTGCTTGGTCACCAGGAAGTCCGCGAAGAGATCCACCCACCCACGCAGTGCGGCCAACGGTGAGGTCGATGTCGCGAGCAGCGTGGGCCCGGCCTCGGCGCAGGCGTCGACCTGGTGCCGGTAGACGGCCGTGACGAGGTCCGCCCGCGTGGGGAAGTGCCGGTAGATCGTGCCCATCCCGACGCCCGCGGCAGCGGCGATCCGGCGTACCGGGGCGTCCACCCCGTGCGTGACGAACACCGAGGCCGCGGCATCGAGCAGCGCCTGCTCATTGCGTCGCGCGTCGGCACGCTTGGCCGAGCTCTCGGCGGCCGGTTTCTCCTTGTCGCCCGTACCCAAGCGACACCCCTTTCTCGGATCGCACTTGTCAACCGGAGCGCCGCTCCGTATATTCGGAGCAGCGCTCCACTTGTGAGTGTATCCGCCGCCTACGCGACCCGAAGCCATGCTGCCGCGGAAAAGAGCGCGCACCGCAATCGAAGGGAACTTCCATGCCCGCACCCGATATGGCCGCCCCGAGCGCCATACCCGCCCTCACCATGCCGATCATCAGCGTGAAACCGGTCGTGCTGCCCGCTCGGGAACGTGGCGACGACCTGCAGGTGCGCGTCACCGCACCCACCGCCGGCACCGGCCTCCCGGTCATCGTGTTCGCCCACGGTTTCGGCGAGTCGATGTCCTCCTACGATCCGCTGGTCGACTTCTGGGCGAGCAACGGTTTCGTCGTCGTCCAGCCGACCTTCCTCGATTCACGAACCCTCGGCCTCACTCCTGCCGATCCCCGCCACCCGGACATCTGGCGAATCCGGGTTCGGGATGTCACACACGTGCTCGACGAGCTGGATCACGTCGCCGCCGCGATCGTAGGACTCGGTGATCGCATCGACCGCGACCGCATTGCTGTCGCGGGACACTCCTGGGGCGGGCAGACCGCGGGCATGCTGCTCGGCGCACGTGTGCTCGACGCCGACGGACAACCGGGGCCCGATATGACCGACCCTCGTGTGAAGGCCGGCGTACTCCTCGCCACGACGGGCATCGCCGGCGAGGACCTGACTCCATTCGCCGCGGCGAATTTCCCCTTCATGCGCCCCGACTTCGACGGCCTGACCACGCCGGCCCTCGTAGTAGCGGGCGATCACGACCAGTCCCACCTCTCGACGCGCGGCCCCGACTGGTTCACCGACGTCTACACCTACGGCCCCGGTGCCCACAGCCTGCTCACCGTGTTCGGGGGCGAGCATTCGCTCGGCGGAATCCACGCCTACCGCGCCGCGGACACCACCGACGAGAGCCCCGAGCGCGTGGCGCTCATCCGGGAGGCTGCCTGGGCCTATCTGCGCAGCGCACTCGGGATCGACGACACAGCATGGAAGCAGACGCAGAGCGACCTCGCCCAGGCTGCCGACCCGGCCGGGCGCATCGACAGCAAGTGAAAGCACGGGCTGACAGGCACACCGGAGCTGCGTCGTCCAGGCGGCCGGTCCCGGCTCGTAGCCGCCCTTCGAGCCGAATTCTCCGGTTGGGAAGGCGGTATCCGGAGGTCCGCCGCCGGGCGGTACGACGCGGCAGTGTACTTCGGACCGACTTGGCTGGACGGGTTCCAGCAGGGAATGGCGCTTGTCTGGGCGCGTCTGCCGGTCGGTCCCGGTGGTGGCGCGGCGGGTGGCCATATCTGTGCGGAGGGAAAGCGAGTGGCCGGGGAGTTGAGTCCCTACCTGCCCGCATGACGATATACAACTCCGCTCGTCCTGCTCGGTGTCGGATCGTTCCGGCGGGTGCGACGCCGGTCGCGGGAGGTCGCCCACCTGCGCAGCGGATTGGTGGGTGTGCGGGATTCCAAGAACCCCACCGGCCCGGCCCTGGTTTTCGGACCGGGGGAGTGGGATGCCTTCACCGCCGAGGTACGCACCGGCGAATTCGAATAGCAACGCCCGTGCGCCGGACAGTGACCGCGGCATCGGAAATGTCGCGGCTACTGTCCGAGTGGGGTGCAGGAAATCGGCCGCTACCGGGCTGCGGCTGAGTGCTTGGTGTTCCGATATAGCGGGTCCGAGGACTGGGTGACCTCCCCGGCCGGGTCGACCGGCGGAAGTGGAAAGCACCCATTTCCAGCACTGGCGGGTGCGCGTGGACCCCGGTACCGTGCCCATGTTCCAGATCGGCCGTGCGCGCCTCGAACGGCGAACCGGGATTACTTCGACGAGGTGAGAAGAGATGGATGGACTTCGGACCGTTGTACTGATCGCGGCCACTGCGGCCACCGGTCTGATGGCAGGGGTGTTCGGTATCTACGCGGTAGCGATCATGCCCGGCCTGCGGGCCACCGACGACCGCACCTTCATCGGCGCGTACCAGGCAATCGACCGCGCGATCATCAATCCGCTCTTCCTGGCCACCTTTCTGGGTGCGCTGATCCTGTCGATCGCGGCGGCGCTGCTGAATCTCGGCGGCGACAGCCGGTCGGTGTTGTACTGGGCGGGGACCGCGGCCCTGCTGTACCTGGTGGCGGTGGTGATCACCTTCACCGTGCATCTGCCACTGAACGATGCGTTGAAGGCCGCGGGCGCGCCTGCCGAGCTGGCAGATCCGGCAGCGGTACGAGAAGCGTTCGCCGAGGCGCGGTGGGCGGCCTGGAACATCGTGCGCGCAGTGACGAGCACGGCGGCGTTCGTCTGCCTGGGCTGGGCACTGGTGATGTGGGGGAAGGCTCAGGCCGTGAGCTGACCGCCGCGGACCGAAAGGCCGTTTCGGCCGGCCGAGGTGGACGGGGCACGGAGGCTCGGGCACTGTCTCGGCCGGAGGGCATTCGTTCCCCTCAGCGGGTGGCTGCCCGCCGGACGGATTCGCGTACCACGGCCGTCGTTGCGGTGGTGACGATATCGTCGACCCATTCCGGAATCGGGGCTGCTCGCGCGATGAAGTCGCGGACCATGCCGTACGGGATGGCCTTGACCGTAGCGCTCGCGATGTCCATAGCGTGTTCATCGGCGGTGCCGAATTGTGTGGTGACGGCAGCGCGCAGCGCGGCGTTCATATCGTCGTTCACCGTGGCGATCGCGGCGCGCAGGTCGTCGGGTCCGGTCTCGAGCAGTTCCTCGCGATGGAACATTTTCATCGCGCGTGCTTCGGTCGGGTGGTCGCGGCAATAACGCGGCAGGTACGCCGCGGCGGCGAGCAACGGGTCGGGACCGTTCAGCGCATGGATGAGGCCGGTCTGGAATCGACGGATCGAACGCAGCCAGAGTCGGGCGAGTAGTTCGTCGCGAGAGGCGAAACGCAGGTAGATCGACCCGGTGGGTATTCCGGACGCGGTGCTGATCGCCGCTATCGTCGGCCGGCCGATCGCCGGATCGGCCAGTAGATCGCGGGCCGCGTCCAGGATCTGATCGTCGGTGAAACGCCGGGGTCTTGCCACGGTGACAGCCTAGGGCATAGTTTTAGAATATGAATTCAATAACTGGGTTCCCGGTAGTCGGCAGCATGCTCACATTCATCGGTGCCGCTCACACCGCGCTGGGCGTCGTCATGTGGATGACTCGAGATCAGGACATGGCGCTGTCGTTCTGGTTCACCGCGTTCGGTGTCGCGGGAGCCGGTCTCGGAGTCGCGGTGATCGAGGTGGAACGGGCCCGCGGCTACGTCACCGCGCCGATTCTTGCCGCTACAGCGGTACTGGTGGTTTTCGGGCTCGCCTTCGAGCCCGTATCGGGATTCCTCACTGTGCTCATACCGCTCGCTGTCGGTGTCCGCCGCTGGATCGGCAGGCGGAAGACCGCCCCCGCCCTGGCGTAAGGGCGTTTGCGCTCGAAGCGCAGGCTGTCGGTCTGCTCGAGCGTGGAGATCCGAAGTTCATCCGGCGGTCGGTGCGCGACTCCGAGCGAATCCTACGGACTCTGGATGAATTGGGGGCACACCGAAGAGAACCTGCCGCGACTGAAGAGAATCCCGGCCCCCTTTCAACATATATCGCACAGGGGGACTTGCGGCAAGACCCCGGGCATGGCGCAAAATCTCCGGTCGAAGGCCAGGACCTGCGAAAACGCGGGACTCGAGCGGTGTGTGGACCGTGTGAGCGTCTGGTGTAACTCCGAGCTCTCGGTGGATGGGGTGGCTTGTGTTCGATGTGATCATTGCCGGCGGTGGCCCGACCGGTTCGATGCTGGCCGGGGAGCTGCGCCTGCACGGTGTCCGTGTGCTCGTACTGGAGAAGGAGGTGCGACCACCCGCGTTCGTCCGTTCGCTGGGCCTGCATGTGCGCAGTATCGAGGTGATGGATCAGCGCGGTCTGCTCGACCGGTTTCTCGCGCGCGGCCGCAAGCACCCGCTCGGGGGCTTCTTCGCCGGTATCGCCAAGCCCTCACCGGAAGGGCTGGACAGCGCACATGCCTACGTGCTCGGTATCCCGCAGACCGTCACCGAGCCACTGCTGGCCGAGCGCGCCGCCGAACTCGGGGCGGAGATCCGGCGGGGCAGCGAGGTGGCCGGGCTGAGTCAGGACGAGCGCGGGGTGGATGTCGAACTGGCCGACGGTACGCGCTTGCGCGCGCGGTACCTCGTGGGTTGCGATGGCGGCCGCAGTACGGTGCGCAAACTGCTCGGTGTCGATTTCCCGGGTGAACCGTCCTACAACGACACGCTGGTGGGCGAAATGGAGGTGACCGCGGACCCGGCCACGATCGCCACCACCGTCGCCGAGATTCGTAAGACGCAACTGCGTTTCGGCTTGGGTCCGCTCGGCGACAGGGTGTATCGCGTCGTCGTACCCGCGGCCGAGGTAGCCGAGGATCGTTCGGCTGCGCCGACACTCGAAGAGTTCTCGCGGCAACTGCGGGTGTTCGCCGGCACCGACTTCGGTGTGCATTCGCCGCGGTGGCTGTCTCGTTTCGGCGATGCCACCCGGTTGGCCGAGCGGTACCGGGTCGGGCGGGTGCTGCTGGCCGGCGACGCGGCCCACATCCATCCGCCGATGGGCGGCCAGGGGCTCAATCTCGGCATCCAGGACGCGTTCAACCTCGGCTGGAAACTGGCCGCCGAGATCAACTGCTGGGCGCCGGCGGGGTTGCTGGACAGCTATGAGAGCGAACGGCGGCCCGTGGCCGCCGACGTGCTCGACAACACTCGTGCCCAGGCGGAGTTGATGTCCACCGAACCCGGTCCGCAGGCGGTGCGCCGGCTGCTGTCGGAATTGATGGACTTCGAGGAGGTGAACCGCTACCTGATCGAGAAGATCGTCGCGATCGGCATCCGGTACGACTTCGGGGAGGGGCACGATCTGCTCGGCCGACGCCTGCGTGACGTGCGATTGGGGCGCGGCCGCCTCTACGAGTTGATGCACGCGGGTCGCGGCCTGCTGCTCGACCGGACCGGTCGGCTCTCGGTCACCGGGTGGACGGATCGGATCGACCACGTCGTCGATGGCGGTGCGGAACTCGACGTACCCGCTGTGCTGCTCCGCCCTGACGGCCACGTCGCATGGGTCGGCGAGGAGCAGCGGGATCTGCTCGAACAATTGCCGCGCTGGTTCGGCGCGGCCGGCGCGTATCGGGCAGAGCAGTCACCTCTTCCGGCAAGTTCCGGCCGGTCGGGGTAGGCCGTACTGTGCGTCCGGATCCGCCACTGTGGGGTGGTCCGGTGTCGGAATGCGGCGTAAACGTGCGGATGACGTGGTCGTAGGCCGACGGCGGTCGACGATTGTCGCCATGGGACACGACATCAACGGATTTCACCACGTCGGGATCGTCAATCGCGATCTGGACACCATGGAGGCGACGTATCGGTCGTTCGGGTTCACCCTGAGCCCACGGTCGCGGCATATGTTGTCCGAGCGTCCGGGAGCCCCACTGACGGCGGGATGTACAGCCAATATGTGTGCGCTGTTCGGTGATTCGTATATCGAGCTGCTCGGCATCGTGGACGACTCCGCCCCCGACCCGTGGCATACCAAGCAGATGGTGGAGCAGCACGAAGGGCTGCGGATTCTCAGCTTCGAGACCGCGGATGCGGAGGGTACCGACGCGCGACTGGGCGCGGCCGGGCTGCGGACTTCCGGGGTGCTGGATCTCGAGCGGCCGGTCGACACCGAGGACGGCCCGGCGGTGTTGCGGGCCCGGTCGGTCCATCTGGATCCGCGCTCGACGGCCGAGGGTTATATCGGTGTCGCCCAGCACCTCACCCGTGAATACGTTCTGCAACCGCGTTATCTGACCCACCCGAACGGTGCCCTCGGGTTGAACGCTTTGCTGATCGTCGTCGCCGACGCCGAACTCGACGCCGTCGTAGGGCGCTATCAGCATGTTCTCGGCGTCACGCCGGAGACCGCCGGTCCAGCGACCGTCCTGAGCCGCGGCAATGCGCGCATCGAGATCGTATCCGCGTCGGCTGCACCGGAGGTGCTGCCGGGTGAGACCGCGCCGGCGCCGTCGTATCTGGCGGCGCTGACCGTTGTGGTCGACGATATCGGCCGGGCCCGGAAATGCGTCGAGGAAGCGGGCACCGAGACGCGGACCACTGGCACCGGATTCTTCGTTTCCGGCCGGGACGCGTGCGGTTGCGGGCTGTTCTTCGGCGCGGCGCGATGATCGTCGACACCACCGGTGGCAAGGTCCGGGGAACCACGTCCGGCCCGGTTACCGCATTTCGGGGGATCCCCTATGCCCGCGCCGCCCGGTTCGCGCCACCGGCGGCCGTATCGCCTCGGGCGGGGGTCCTCGATGCCGTGCGACCCGGCCCGGCGGCGCCTCAATTGCCCTCACGGCTGGCCGCGGTGATGGGTGATGTCGAGGTCGCGCAAGCCGAGGATTGTCTGACACTGAATGTCTGGACGCCGCCGGGTGGAGGCTCCCGGGCGGTGCTCGTCTTCCTGCACGGTGGCGGATTCGTCAGCGGGTCCGGGGGACTGCCCTGGTACGACGGTGCCGAATTGGCGGCCCGCGCAGACATTGTGGTGGTGACCGTCAATTATCGGTTGGGTGTCCTGGGATTCCTGTACCTGCCGGGGGTGAGCCCCGGCAATCTCGGGCTGCTCGACCAACTGGCCGCACTGCGTTGGGTCCACGACAATATCGAGGGGTTCGGCGGGGATCCCGGCGCGGTGACGGTCGCCGGTCAGTCCGCGGGGGCGCTGTCGATCCTGACCTTGCTCGCGGGCGAGCGCGCGAACGGTCTGTTCCGGCGAGCCGTACTGCAGAGCACCCCGGCGGGAATGAACGCACTGACAACGGACGAGGCCGAAAGTATCGGTGCGCTGGTACTGGAGGAGCTCGCCATCGCACCGCGTGACGCCGGTCGGCTCGCCGACGTGCCGGTCACCGCGCTCCTCACTGCGCAGTCGACGGTCATGCGACGAACCGCCGACCCTGCCGAACCCGTTCCTCCATTCCGCTTGGTCGCCGACGGCGACCTGGTTTCCGCCGATCCGATTACCGCAGTGGGAATGAACGGCGGTGAGGTCGAATTGATGATCGGCACCACACGCGACGAGGCGGCCGCTTTCACTCCCGGCGAGCCGGCGCGGGTGCGGGCGGTGACCGAGCGGCTGTTCGCGGGGCCCACACGCCGACTCGCGCTGCTGCTCGCGCGACGCAATGCACCGTGGGTCTATCGATTCGACTGGTCGCCTCCGGAGAGCCGGTTCGGTGCGTGCCATTGCCTCGAACTGCCTTTCGTTTTCGGCAATTCCGCTGCCTGGCAGCACGCGCCGATGCTGAGTGGACGACACCCGGCCCGCCTCACCGACCGGGTCATGGGTGCGTGGGCCGATTTCGTTCGGGAGGGCGCCCCGGGCTGGGCGCGTGGCACCACCCACCTGTTCGGCGCCGAGTTGGCACCACCGGACCTCGGCTGAAAACCGGCTGTCGGCCGGGCACGACTGCGTCTATTCGCCGATATCGCACCGGTATGGTGCCTAGGATTCGTCCGGTGACGCATTCCGACCAGCTATCGCCCCGGGCCACGCGCAGCTCACCGACCGGTACCGACGGCCCACGGATCCCGCTGTATGTACCGGAGTTCGCGGTCGATCCGCACAGCACCTATCGCGCGATGCGGGAACAGTACGGCTCGCTGGTTCCGGTGGAGGTAGCTCCGGGCGTGCCCGCGACACTGGTGATCGGCTATTACACCGCGCTGCGTATCTTCGGTGATCCGGACCATTTCCCGGCCGATCCGCGTATGTGGCAGCGCGATATTCCCGCGGATTGCCCGGTACTGCCGCTCATGCAGTGGCGGCCGAACGCGCGGCGCAACGACGGCCGCGAACACGCGCGTTACCGGCAGGCCATCGTCGCGGGGCTGGCCGAGGTCGACCCGTTCGGCCTGCACGCGACCGTGGAGCAGATAGCTGTTCCGCTGATCAACTCCTTCTGCGGCGACGGATCCGCGGACCTGATCCGGCAGTACGCGTTTCCGCTCACCTTCGCGGTGCTGAACGCGATGTTGGGCTGCCCCACCGAGATCGCGCAGCGGGCCGCGACCGGTATGGCGGCGATGTTCGAGGGCGTCGGCGCGGAGGAGGGCGCCCAGATGCTGATGAAATCGCTGGCGGATCTGGTCGAACTCAAACGTGCCGAACCCGGTGATGATGTGACGACACGGATGATGCGGCATTCGAGCGCATTGACCGAGCCCGAGCTCATGAACCAGGTGGGCACGCTCTACGGGGCCGGTATCGAACCGCTGCAGAATCTGATCGTCAACGCGCTGCGACTGATGCTCACCGACGAGCAGTTCGGTGAGCGGGCGCTCGACGGAAGCCTGTCCACTCGGGACGCTCTGGACGAGGTGCTGTTCAACGATCCGCCGATGGCGAATTTCTGCTTCACGTTCCCGAAACAGCCGATTCTCATCGACGGTGTTTGGCTGCCGGCCCATCAGCCCGTAATCATCAGTATGGCCGCTTGTAACACCGATCCGGTGATCGGGACGAACCAGCATGCGGGCAACCGCGCGCATCTGGCCTTCGGTGGGGGGCCGCACGTCTGTCCGGCGAGTTCGCTGGCCTACCTGATCGCGCAGGATGCCATCGACCAGCTACTCGACGGCCTACCCGAGATCCGGCTGGCGGTGCCGGCCGATGAGCTGACCTGGCGTACAGGTGCGTTCCATCGCGCGTTGACCGCGCTACCCGTCGTCTTTCCGCCGTCACCCCCGCTGTGGCCGGTATAGCCGTCAGATGTCGCGCATCCGCTCCACGCTGCGCAGCCAGTCGTCGACGATCCGATCGGCCACGGTCGGATCGGCACGCATGAGGCGGGTCAGTTCGAGTCCGCGCACGAGTGCCATGAGCGATTCGAAGGCCGTGCGGGCCGCTGCGGGATCGGCGATGCCCGCATGCTGCTGGAAGATCACGCGGAGTGCGGACCCAAGCCGCTTCTCCGCCGGTAGTAGCGCCGTACGCAATTGCGTGTCGGTGCGGGAGGCGGCCCACAGCTCGAGGGCGGCTTGAAAGGGCGGCCCGGTCATTGCCGACCGGATCGCGTGGACCAGCTGTGCCAGAGCCTCGGGGCCATCGCCGAGATCTGCGACCACTTCACCGAGGTGCCGCAGGCGTATGTCGGCGATGTGGTGGATAGCGGCCACCAGTAATTCCGATTTCGAAGGGAAATGATGGAGGAGCGCGCCCCGCGATACTCCGGCCGCCTCCTGGATCCGCTGGGTAGTCGTCCCGGCGTAGCCGTGCTCCACCAGACACCGGATCGTGGCGTCGAGCAGCGCCTCATGCGTTCTCGCATGCTGCTCCTTACGGGTCGGAATCGCCGCGCGCGCTGCCGGTGACGCGGAAGGCGGCCGCTCCGAACCTTCCCCGCCTTCGGCGCGCACCGGCTTCCGGTTCACAATGCTTCCAGCCGGCCGTCGGCGATCTGGTCGCGAAGCCGGAATTTCTGAAGTTTGCCCATCGCGTTGACAGGAAAGCTCTCGGCGACATACCAGGATTTGGGAGTCTTGTGCGGAGCGAGCCGTTCCCGCAGGTAAACGTGCAGTTCCTCACGCGTGGGAGTCGGCACTGCCGGGTCCGGCCGGACCACGGCGGCCACGCTTTCGCCCCAGGTTTCGTCGGGCATGCCGAACACCGCCGCATCGGCGATCGCGGGGTGCGCGGCCAAGGTTTGTTCGATCTCGCGTGGATAGATGTTCTCCCCACCGCGGATGATCATGTCCTTGAGCCGCCCGGTGACCCGGAGGTATCCGCGGGCGTCCATCGTCCCGAGATCGCCGGTGTGCAACCGGCCCTCGGCATCGATCGTCTGTGCGGTCTCGGCGGGCATATCGAGGTATCCGATCATCTGCTGGTATCCACGGGCGCAGATCTCGCCCTCGACCCCGATGGGCTGCACCGCGCCGGTGCCGGGGTCGATGATGGACACTTCGACTCCGGGCAGAGGCCGGCCCGCCGTGAACCGGTTGTCCTCGCGGCTGTCGGATGGACTCGTCTGGCATACGACCGGCCCGAGTTCGGTCTGACCGTAGACCGCGCTGGTCGCGGCGCCGCAGACCTTCGCCCAGCTGTCGACCAGGGCCGGCGGGACGGCATCGCCCCCGGACATGACGACCCGCAGCGCACCGAGGTCGAAATCGGCCAGCCCGGGATGTGCGAGCAAGGCGTGCAGCATGGTGGGCACGCCACCGTAGATCTCGGCGCGATGATCCTGGATCGCCGTCAGCATCGTTGTGGGATCGAAGACCTCGGCGAGCACGAGTGTGGCCCGCTGGTACACCGATCCCAGTGCGGCCAGACCGCAGCCGGCGGTATGGAACAGCGGCAGCGCGGTGGCGAATGTCGCTCCCGGAGATGCGCCGCAGCGGTCACGGACAAAGGCCGCGTTGGTCACCATCGACCGGTGCGCGAGTACCGCCGGCTTCGCCCGGCCGGTGAGGTGAATTGGATCTGAGTGGCCGACCGCGGATCGACAACCGGTAACCGCGACCGCTTGGCGGTGCGGCGCACTTGCTCGAGCCAGCCCTCGAAGACAACGGATTCCCGCACCGCGGGTACTGCCGGCAGCACGGCGCCGATCAGCGCGGCCATATCGGTGCCCCGGAAGCTGTCGGTGTAGAAGACACCGGCCGCGTGTGACCTGTCGAGCGCGTATTCGAGTTCGGGCCCGCGCAGCGCGGGATTGGTCGTGACGAGCACCAGACCGCCGAGGGCGGCGCCGTACTGGAGTACGAGCCATTCGGGGACATTCGGCGCCCATACCGCAATATGCTCGCCCGGCCGGAAACGGTCGAGCAACCAGGCCGCCGCACGTTCGGCATCGTCGAGCAACTGTGCGTAGGTCCAGGTACGGGCACTGCGGTCGGGCGCGACCGAGACGAGCGCGGTCCGGTCCGCTGCCTCGGCGGCCGCCTGCTGGAGCAGCTCACCTACGGTGAGTTCGAGCACGGGGCTGCTGGTGTCGATCGGCCATACAGATCGGGTGAGCGCGGTCATCGGCCGTGCTCCGCCGTGGCGGCCGCTCGCTCGTCGAGTTCGCGTTTCATGCGGGCGATTTCGTCGTCGGATGGGATGTCGCCACCGCCGTCGGGAATGAAACGACCGGTATCACGCCACTGGACCGCGGCGTCGAAGCCGTGTTGCTGGGCGAAGTCGACGAACCAGCGGCCCTCCGGGGAGTGACGGGTGATGCCGTCGAAGAGGACGGCGAGGTTCTGGGTGGTCTGCAGGCCCATGTTGTCGTAAGCCTGGTTGATCATCATTTTCTGCATGACCAGCTGATTGGTCGGGACCCCGGCCATCCGGTCGACGAGGTCTTCGACCGCGGTGTCGAGTTCGGCCGCCGGTACCGCATCGATGACCAGCCCCCACTCCCGGGCCCGGATCCCGTCGATGGTGTCACCGGTGAGCAGCATCCGTTTGGCCCGTTCGGCGCCGAGGCGATACACCCACATCGCAGTCGTGGGGCAGCCCCATACCCGGGCCGGCATATACCCGATCCGGGCATCCTCGGCCATCACGACCAGGTCGCAGGACAGGGCGATATCGCTACCGCCCGCCACCGCGTAACCGTGCACCTTGGCGACGGTCGGCTTGGCCGAACGCCAGAGCGAGAAGAAGTGGTCGGTATTGGCCTTCATCATCCGGAAGTCCTTGATCGGATCCCAGACCGCGCCCTGATGTTCTTCGCCGCCCTCGGCGTAGAGCTTCAGATCGTAGCCCGCGCAGAAGGCGCGCCCGGCTCCCTGGATCACGATGACCCGCACGGAATCGTCGGCATTCGCCGCGGCGACGGCCTCACCGATCTCGCGGGCCATCTCGCCGGTGATCGCGTTCAGCCGCTCCGGGCGGTTCAGGGTGAGGTAGGCGCGATGGTCTCGTACTGCGTAGTCGACCGTATTACCGGCGAAAGTCATCTCGGCATTCCAATCTCGGCGGCGTCGGTGCCGAGAACGCTTTCACAGTCCGATTGGACTGTCAATGGAGTGGCCTGTCCGTCGCTGCCCTACGGACCAACCGCGCACCGTCTGCCACGACCCGTACATCGCCGGGCTGCGGTGCCACGGGCTGTGACCGGAAGGGTCGGAACGCCGGCGCTGCAGGAGTGGATTCCGGGTGTCGGTGCGGTGCCCTACCATCGCCGAATGTCGTTCACCCTGCGCCAGTGGCAAACCGATACCGGCGAACCAGAGCCGGAACCCGCGGTGAGGAGTACACCGATAGCACACCGAGAGCATTTGGGCGCATGGACATTCGAGATCCGCAGCGACATCCCACTGGCCCGTGTCGACTGTGAACGGATCATCGCCTCTATCGTTTCACCGGACGGTGCCGGACAGGACCGCGAAAGTATTACGGCCGATGCGGCCGCGCGGGCGTGTGCCGAACTCACCGAAGCGCTCGGGACGGGGCGCAACCTGGACGACTACCTCGAAGACGATGTGTCGCTGCTGATCCGGACCGACTTCGGCGACGACGAGGCGTGGCGGGTCGTGGCCGCATTGGCGATGGCGCCCGGCGTGGGTGAGGACGCCGAATTCGTTGCCACGCTGACCTGTATCGATAATCCGGAGAACGAAGGCTTGTCCATCGACGCACTGCTCGGCAAAATTGGCGATCAGCCGACCTACCATGTCTTCCTCGCCGACACCGTCACCCTCACCGACCCCGAACATCCGATCCTCGCGGTCGACACCGGCCCGGAGGAGACCGGCCACGTTCGCGGCCGGACGGTCCGCATCCTCCCGTCGGAGATGTGGGGCATCGAAAACAATCTGTCCATCGCCAATATGGACTTTCAGGACTTCGCCGACGCCGCCGACCCGGACGGTGTGTTCCGCGGTTTTGCCTGAGGGCCTCCAGCGGCCGCGATCGAACTTACAGCCGCTGCAACTCGCTGCGGCGGAACCCCAATTCGCGTTCGACTTTTCGGACCGGTGAGCCGGTGAAAGGGAGCCGGCCATAGTCGATAGCATCCGCAGCGCGCAGTGCGACGGCGCGTGCGGAAGCTGCGCCACGGTCGGGTAGGCCGATCTCGGCGGCGAAGCCGATCCAGTCGCGTGCTTTCAGTTCGCGGGTTCGGCCGCCTATCGGCAGGGCCATCGAATCATCGTCATAGATCAGTGTGCCTCCTGCGACAGTTTCAGGATGAACCGACCGAAACCGGCCGCGAGGGGCGTGCTGATCATGGACGTACTGGCCTTCTGCTGCACACCCGGCAGCGCATGAGGGGTCGACCTTCTCCACCAAGGCCGTGAAGTCCAGATCGGCAGGGGACTCGCCGCTGACGAGTGCCGGAACCTCGACCAGAGGTTCTCCATGAGGTATCACCTGCACGTCCCCGGGTGCGTCGGTGCCGACCGCCAGTAGCAGGGTGAGTTCGTCGTCGAGGCCGGTTTTCACCGCCCGTCGCAGTACCGACAGCCGGTGTCCTTCGGGGAGCAACCCCGCGAAGTAGGCCGGCAGACTTCCTCCGAAAGTGCGGATCGGCGCGTCGGTCAGCGGCAGCGTGGTGGCGATCGGTCGATCGGATGCAGTCAATATTCGGGAAGTTAGCGGAACTCGAGTGTTCCGTCGGTGCTCTTCGTCATCGCCGCCGCTCGTCGGCCGGACTTGTAGATGTCTGCGGCGCGAACAGCGCGGAGGCGGGTCAGGTCCGTCATCCGTGGAGTTCCAGTGTGAGACCGAGGACATCTGCGACCTCGGCGACCGTTCCGATCCCTGTTGTCCCGGTCCCGTGCTCGATATCGCGGACCGTGCGGGTCGATGTTCCGGCGAGATCGGCGAGCTGCTCCTGAGTGAGTCGGTACCGGCGGCGGGCAGCGCGGATATCGGCGCCGATACGCTGCACCCGATTCACCGGTTCTTCCTGCCTCCGCTGCAAGGCTTGCGTGGCCACCGCCGGACCGGATCTGAGCTTGGCCGACCGGTCGGGGCGCGATGAATTGTCGGCCCGGATGGCGTCGTCACCGGTATGTCGACGCATACTCTCGAAACCGCCGGTGCCGATATCGTCTACGACGTGCACGGCCCGCTGCCCACCGCTGGGGGACGGCCGCCGCTGTTCATGATCGGCCAGCCCATGGAAGCGGCCGGGTTCCGGGCGCTCGCCTCGTATTTTCCCGACCGCACCGTCGTCACCTACGACCCGCGGGGCATCGGCCGTAGTGTCCGCAAGGACGGCCGCGTCGATCACGAGCCGCAGGTCCAGGCGGAGGACGTGCATGCCGTTGTCGAGGCGCTCGGCGCCGGTCCCGTCGAGATGTTCGCGAGCAGCGGCGGTGCGGTGACCGCGCTCGCGCTCGTGGCGGTCCACCCCGGCGACGTGATCACGCTGGTGGCGCACGAACCGCCGCTGATCCCGGTGCTGCCCGATGCCGCGGCGGCCGAACGTGCCCGGGTGGCCGTTCGTGACGCGTACGAGGCAAAGGGCTTCGGTGCCGGGATGGCGGCCTTTCTCGCGATGACCTCATGGCAGGGCGAATTCACCGACGAGTACTTCGCGCAACCGGCCGCCGACCCCGCCCTGTTCGGGATGCCGGCCGAGGACGACGGGTCGCGGGAGGACCCGCTGCTGTCGGACCGCTCACGCGCGGTCACCAGCTATCGGCCCGACCCCACCGCAGCGGCCGCCGCGCCGACCCGCATCGTCATCGCGGTGGGAGCGGAAACCGGGAACACGCTCACCGGTCGCACCGCGGTGGCCACCGCCGAATTGTTCGGTCAGCGCGCGACCGTGTTCCCGAGTCATCACGGCGGCTTCCTCGACGAAGAATTCGGTTACGCCGGGCAGCCCGAGGAATTCGCACGCAGGCTGCGGGAGGTTCTGGACGATCAGGAGTGAGCCCGTAGCGGCAGCACATCGGCGCCGGGCCGACGCCGACGTGCTGCCGGCGGGGAAGCGGGGGTCGCTGCCGAGCGGAGCGGGAATTGCCGCGCGACCGGTACTCCGAGCGGACGATTGCCCGGTGCGGCTCGGCGCGTGTGGGCAACCGGCTGTGGCGTTAAGATGTCCGGTGATCTGTACGTTACCGACCGGCACCAACCGTGAGCGGCCCTGTTCGGCCCCGGCCCCCGTCCTCGAACGCCACCAGAACGCTTCGGTGCTTTCGACACCCGGCGGGCGGTGACGTGCTGCCCTACGTCTACCGGGTCACCAAGTACGACCCCGCCGACCGCGATCAACACGGCCATTACACCGGCGCCGAGCCCGCAACCAGCGACCACGGACCGGTCGAAGCCGCGTACCTGCAGGCCGTCGCCGCCTTCGCCGAGGACACCGATGTCGACCGGGTGGCCATTCGCGAGCCGGAGATCGGAGGCTTCGCCCATTTCGGGCTGGAGCCGCCGGTCGACGGCTACGGCCTGGCCGACCTGTTCCCCGCCGGCCTCACCGGTTTCCACGACGGTGCGCTGGTGCCGATCGCCACCGGCCTGGAACTCGTCCGAGCCATGCTCCGCGACAACGGCGCCCGGTGCCGCCTCGAGACAGAGGGAGCGTTCGCGGTGCACGTCGGCCGGGACCAGTACCTCTACATCGGCAGCGACCGCCCGTGTGAGGCGGCACTGGCCCGCACCCGCGCGCTCGGGCTGTACCCGGAGCCCCTGGACGCATCGCCGTACGACTTCGTCCCCGACGACCCCGGGTACGAGCAGCGCCCGGCCGACGCCGACTTCTGGGCTCGCCTGCACTGGACAGTCGGCTCCCACCGCGCCACATTCCTGGAGGAGACATACGCCACGAACGCTTCCCGATGGCACCGTCTCACCGCCGACAACCTCGAGGCAGTGCGCGCCGCGCTGACCCCTCGCGCCCGGTTGGCGGTCTGGCCGGATCTGCTCACCGACGTCGGGACCGCCATAGCCGCGCTGCCCGAAGAGGGCCTGGTGGAGATCCTCTGGGAGGACGAGTCCGGGCGGATCACCAGCATGGTCGCCGACGATACCCAGTTCGAGGCAGTGATCTCCCGGATCGCCGGCGCGGGTGCTGCCGGTGTCCTATCCCTGGTCACCGATGAGCGGCACCCGCTGTTCACCGCTGTCCTGCCCGACAGCGACGGTGTTCTCCGGGCGCGCTGGCAGACCGAACCGACACCCAGCGACCAAGACTGGGCCTTCCTGAAGACACTGCGGCGCGGCCAGGTCGTCACCGGCACGGTGACGTTGATCGCCGACTTCGGCGGCACGTTCGTGGACATCGGCGGCTGCACCGCGATGATCAACCTTCCGGAACTTTCCTGGCGGCCGGTCCACCACCCGGCCGATGTCGTCGGCCTCGGCCGGCAGATCACGGCCGAGGTGCTGGATGTCGATATGGTCCGGGAACGAGTTGCGCTGTCGCTCCGCGCAATGCAGGAAGACCCGTGACCCCGGGTAGCGCCGCGGGTCGGGCAGGTGATCACCGGAGCGGTCACCAAGATCGTGTCGTTCGGCGTCTTCGTGCGCATAGAAGACCGCGCGGACGGCTTCGAAGGACTCGTGCACACCAGCGAGCTCGATGAATCGACCGGAGACGTCGTCGAGGTCGGTGACGTCATAGCCGTGAAGATCATCGATGTCGATCTCGCCCGGCGCCGCATCACGCTGTCCCGGAGACAGGCCCGTACACCCCGCCACGAGAGGTGATCGACGATGTCGCCCAGCCCGCGCGGAACGCCGCCGCTATGGGCCCCGGCGGCACCGGCTCATTCATAGCGGACCGTCACCGACCGGGTATCAGGGACAGCTTGGCAGGTGAGGATGTAGCCCTCCTCGAGGTCGTCGTCGGTGAGGGCGTCGTTGACCCGCATGGTCGCCTTGCCTTCGGTGAGTTTGGCCATGCAGGTGGCGCAGTTACCGGACTCGCAGGAGAACGGAGGAGTGAGCCCGGCTCGGCGGGCGCTCTCCAGCAGGGTTTCGCCCTCGCGGCGCGGGACGGACTTCCTCTTCCGATTGAGGAAAATCGTCACCGTGCCCTCCCCGGTGGCGCCGGATTGCGCGGGGGTGGCTGCCGAAGTGCCGGTGCTCGTCGCTTGCGCCACGGGGGCGGCGCCGAACGCCGGGGTGGTGGGAACACTCGACACGGCTGCGGCCGCGGTGGAACCGGCCGACGCCGCAGGAGGACTCGGGGTTGCCTCTGTAGGCGTATTCGTGGTGGAGACGGTCGGTGCCGCAGGCGGATTCGGTGCGCCGGCCGCGGGCTTGGCCGGGGCGCCGCCGAACCGCTCGGAGAAGATCCGCCCCGGACCCGGTAGTGCGTTCTCGATGAGTTCCATGAAGGGTTCCGGGCCGCAGATGTAGGCGTCGCCGGAGGTGTGGGGGCCGACGAATTCGCGGACCTTCGCGGCATCCACGTAACCGTGTTCGTCGTCGCGGTGCCGTACGACCGTCAGCCTGCCGGGGTAGCGGGCGGCCAGTTCGTCCAGGGCGGCTTCGAAGATGGCGGAGGTGCGATCGCGGTCGGCGCACAGCAGCCGGACGTCGCGGTCGGTGGTCGCCAGGGTGCTCTTGGCCAGCGAGATGATCGGGGTGATCCCGCTGCCGCCGGCGAACCCGAGCACCGGGACATCGCCTTCACGCAGGCAGAATCGGCCGGTCGGCACCGTCAGTTCGACCTCGTCGCCTTCGCCGAGGTTGTCGTGCATCCAGTTCGACACCGTGCCGCCGGGTACGCGTTTGACCGTGGTCATGAACTCGGTATCGGTCACCGGGCAGCTCGACATCGAGTACGAGCGGAAGTACGGCTTGCCGTCGACCATGACCTTGAACGTGCAGAACTGGCCGGCCTGGTAAGAGAAGGGGCCGTCGTGCGGTTCCAGCACGAAGGTGCGGGTGTCCGGTGTCTCCTTCACGATGCGCGTCACCTTCGCGCGCCGGAACAACGGTGGTCTCGCCATGGTCGCCTCCCTCTGGTATTAAGATTCTATCCAAGCGAGAATGATATTCTCAAATTCGGATAGGAATTGCCATGAAGTGCTACCGGATCGGGGGACGCAGATGACGGGTCCCACAGTGCTCGCCTTCGAGGACCGCGAGTACACCCGCGCCGAACTGGATACGGCGGCCGACGGTCTGGCCGAGTCGCTCGCCCGGCGCGGGGTCGGATCCGGGCAGCGAGTGGCGTTGATGTCGTCGAACCGCCCGGAATTCGTGACCGCGGTGCTGGCGGTCTGGCGGCTGGGGGCCGCGGTCGTGCTGCTCAGTCCGGCCTGGAAACGCGCCGAGGTCGCGCACGCGCTCGAGATCACCGGTGCGCAGCACGCGCTCGGCGATCATCCGGTGCTGGCCGAGCTGACGGACATGATCTCCCTGGACGAGCCCTCGCCACTCCCTACCCGCACGTTCGCCGAGCCCGAGCCCGGCAGCGACGCGGTACTCGTGTTCAGTTCCGGCACCACCGGTATGCCGAAAGCCGTCCGCCACACCCACGCGTCGTTCGCGGCGGCGGTGCGGCACTGGCGTGACGCGCTGCGACTGGGCTCGGGCGATCGGATCCAGGTGGCCACACCGCCCTCGCATATCCTCGGCATCCTCAATATCGTCACCGCGCTGGAATGCGGCGCCTGGGTGCGGTTGCACCGGCGGTTCGAACTGGAACGGGTGCTGCGGCACATCGAGTCGGACAAGATCACCATCGAGATGGCGGTCGCGCCGATCGCGCTGGCGATGGCGCAGCACCCCGGACTGGAGTCCTACGACCTGTCCTCGCTGCGCTACATCATGTGGGGCGCGACCCCGGTGACGGCGAGTGTCGCCGAAACCGTCACCCGGCGCACCGGCGTCACCTGGCTGCCCGCCTACGGGGCGAGCGAACTCCCGGTGATCGCCTGCAACCCGATCGACTCCCCGCGACTCGATTCCGTCGGCAAGGCCGTGCCCGGGGTGAGCGTGCGGGTGGTGTCGCTGGAAGACGGACGACCCGTCGCGCCGGGGGAGGACGGCGAGATCCAGTTGCGCGCCGAATCGGTGATGGCGGGCTACCTGCCCGATTCGGCCACCGCGGGGGCGTTCGACGACGGCTGGTATCGCACCGGCGATGTCGGGAATCTGGACGCGGACGGCTGGTTGCGACTCACCGACCGCTCCAAGGAAATGATCAAGGTCCGCGGTTTCCAGGTGGCGCCGGCCGAGATCGAAACCGTGCTGCACGGCCACGACGCGGTCACCGACTGCGCGGTGTTCGGGGTGCCCGACGGGGCGAACGGCGAAGCGATCGTGGCGGCTGTGGCGACCTCGGCGCCGGTGACAGCCGAGGAACTGATGACGACCGTGCAGGAACGGCTGGCCGGATACAAGCGGTTGCGGCAGGTGCTGTTCGTGGACGAGATCCCCCGCCTGCCGTCCGGCAAGGTGCTGCGGCGAGTGCTGAAGGAGCGTTATGGACGTCCGGCTGACGAGTGAACAGCGGCAACTGCGCGACGCGGCCGCGAAACTGGCCGACGAACTCGGTCCGGGTTCGGTGCTGGACCTGGCGGATGCCCGCCGCCGCACCCGGTTGGAAGACGCGGTCGCGGGCACCGGTTTCCGGGAACTGCGCTCCGACGGCGCCTCCGGGGTGGAGGTGGCGATCGTGGCCGAGGAGTTCGCGCGCGGACTGGTCGACGTCCCGTTCCTGGGTCCGGTCCTCGCCGATGATCTACCGGGTCGGCTCGACGGTGACACCGCGCGGTGGACGGTGGCGCACCGGGGCGTCGCGATCGACGCCTCCGGCTGCGACCGGGTGCTGAAGTTGGAGGGCAGCGGTGTATTCGCCGGGCCGGTCGGCGACGAGGTCGCCGGCGCGGATCTCACCCGGGCCGCCGGTGCGGCCGCGGGCCCCTGGGAACCCCGGGCGGATATTTCCGCGGGTCACCGGGATCGCTGGCTGGCCCTGGCCCTCACCACCACCTGCGCCGATCTGGTCGGTGCCGCGCGCGGCGCCCAGCGGCTCGCGGTGGAGTACGCGAAAGTTCGTAGCCAGTACGGGAACACCATCGGCTCCTACCAGGCGATCGGGCATCTGCTGGCGGAGAGCGAGGCCCTGATCGAGGGATCGATCAGTGTGCTCTGGCATGCCGCCTGGGCAGTCGACGAACTCGAACCGGAACAGGCGCTGCGGGCGGCGCGGATTGCCAAGATCTACGCCGCCCGCGCCGCCCGGACCGTCTGCGAAACCGCGATCCAGGTGCACGGCGGGATCGGCAACACCTGGGAATGCCTGGCCCACGTGTATCTGCGGCGGGCACTGGTATCCACCGAACTGTTCCCCGTACGCCTGGAGGAGGCCGGTCTTGGACTTTCGTGATTCCCCGGAGGAGGCGGCGTTCCGGGAACGCCTGCGCGACTGGCTCGCGGGAGTGGCGGGCACCTACCCGACCTCCGGCGACGAGTACTGGGCCCGGCAGGGTGAATGGCATTCCGAGCTGTACCGGGCCGGGTTCTTCGGACTGTCCTGGCCCAAGGAGTACGGCGGACAGGAACTGCCGCCGGTCTACGACGTGATCCTGGACGAGGAACTGGCGATCGCCGGGGCGCCGCCGCGGCCGAGTCTCGGCTATCTGATCCAGGGACTCGGCCGTCATGCGAGCCCGGAACTGTGCCGCCGGTTCCTGCCCGGCATGATCGACGGAAGTCAGCGCTGGTGTCAGGGCTTCAGTGAGCCGGGCGCCGGATCGGATCTGGCCTCCCTCACCACCACGGCCACCCGCGACGGCGACGACTACGTCATCCACGGGCACAAGATCTGGACCAGCTACTCCGATGTGGCCGACTGGTGCCTACTGCTGGCCCGCACCGATCCCGCCGCGCCACGGCACAAAGGGATCTCGGCGTTCGTGCTCTCCATGAAACAGCCCGGAGTGGAGCAGCGGCCGCTGGAGATGATGAGCGGGGTGACCACCGAATTCGGGCAGGTGCTCTTCGACGGCGCCCGGGTGCCCGCGGACCAGATGGTGGGCGCGCCCGGTGAGGGCTGGAAACTGGCCATGACCGTGGTCGGGCACGAACGCGAACCGTCCACCCTCGGCTATGCCGCGCGCTACGGGAAGCTGGTGCGCCAGCTGGCCGCGCGCACCGACGGCGCGGTCCCCGACGAACTCGCCTGGGCCGCCGTCCAGGCGGAGATGCTGCGATTGCACGTCCGCCGGCGGCTGTCCGAACAACTGGACGGGGTGACCCACGGGCCGCAGGGGTCGCTCGACAAATTGCTCATGACCTGGGTCGACCAGTCGGTCGGGCATGCCGCGCTCGCCGTGGCGGGCACCGGCGACCAGGAAATGTTCGGCTCCTACCTCTACAGCCGCGCACAGAGCGTGATGGGCGGGACATCGCAGATCCAGAAGAACATCATCGCCGCGCGCATCCTCGGATTGGGAGCCTGAAATGTACGATATGCCACCGGAAATCGATGTCCGCGCCGACGGTCCGCTGCGAATCATCACCCTCAACCGCCCGGACGCGCTCAATGCCGTGGACGACGCGCTGCACACCGGGCTGGCCCGGCTGTGGCCGCGCCTGGCCGAGGATCACGAGGCCCGGGCGGCGGTGCTCACCGGCGCCGGTAAAGCCTTCTCGGCGGGCGGTGATTTCGCCTACCTCGCGGAGTTGGGCCGCGATACTGTGCTGCGCGAGAAAACCATCGCGCACGGTCGCGATATCGTGCTCGGCATGGCGCGCTGCCGGGTTCCGGTGGTCGCCGCCGTCAACGGTCCCGCCGTCGGTCTCGGCTGCAGCCTGGTCTCCCTGAGCGATATCGTCTACATCGCCGAAACCGCCTATCTTGCCGACCCGCACGTCCAGGTCGGGCTGGTGGCGGCCGACGGCGGTCCGCTGACCTGGCCGCTGCACACCAGTCTGCTGCTGGCCAAGGAGTACGCGCTCACCGGCGCGCGTATCCCGGCGGAACGCGCGCGGGAGATGGGCCTGGCCAATCATGTGGTGGCCGACCCGCTGGCCGAGGCGCTGGCCTGTGCGAAGCGGATCGCGGGAATGCCCCGCCAAGCGGTGGAAGCGACCAAACGGGTGCTGAACATCCAGCTCGAGAAATCGGTGGCGGCCACCCTGGACTACGCCACCACCGCCGAGTACCAGTCGTTCCAGACCGACGATTTCCACGCGACCATCGCCCGGCTCAACTCCGGAAAGAAGTAGCTTCCGGCAGCCGAATACCGAAGTGGCCGTTGGTGTTACGGTCTCTATGCTGAGCGGATGGACGCATCAGCTTGTGAGGCCCACCCGTGGCCGGAATTCCGGCCGGTCACCGAATCGACCTGGGAAGGAGTTCTGGCGGAGAACTGCGCGACCGGTGCTCCGGAACTGACGTGGAGCATCTACTTCGACGGTTACCCGGACGGGGGATCCGGGGTGCAGTTCCACATCGAGGGCATCCCGTTCGCTGTCTCGTCGTGGCGTGAACTCGAAGGCGCGCAGGCCGAATGCGAAGAGTTCGGCGAACCGATCGAGGCCTACCTCTTCGACGGCGAACACAGCAGTTTCGACTACGTGCGCATCGAGGCGCTGCGTCAGACCGGAACGACAGTGCGATTCGTGATCCATTTGGGCTGGTGCGAGGTGGACCGGGTCAAAGTGAACGACGAGGACGACTGGGCGGATATCGACCGGCTGCGGGTGGTGGTGGATGCCGAGTTCAAGGGCGTAACGGTCCAGGCGCCGGAGCACCGCTTGGCCGATTTCATCGATACCACCGGTTTGGTGTTCGACGCTGCCGACGACACCTACCGGCCGGCCGGCGATTGATTTCTTCGGCCTCGGGAGAACTCGGCCGGGCCCGAGGACCAAGTGGCGCACACTCGACGACACCGGAGCAGTGACAGCCGACCTGCGTTCCTTCACCGTCGAGATCGATACCGGCCGCCGGCGCGACACCGTCGTTGCGAATGTATTTCCGAGGCGCCCGAGGTCGGCCGTGGACATGCTCGGCGCCGTCGGCCTGCTCCGTTCATGACCTCGTTGCCTCGGCCATTGTGGCCTGATGAGACGCCTTCCCGACCCGAGGTCCGGCGGGCGCCTCACCACAGGTGCAGGAAGTACCGGACGTCGTCGTACCCGTCGAGGGCCCGGCCGTCCACGTCCGACGGGTCGGCCTCGGCGCGCGCGGCCAGTGATTTTGCCAGCGCGACGGCGTCATCGCCGAGACGTCCGAAACGCCGCGCGGTGTGTCCCAGGCACAGGCCGGCCAGACCGAGCAACTGGTTCCCCGGCGCCGCCCGCGTCCCGACCTGCGTGCACCAGTGTTCGACGAACTCCATGTCATCGTCGTGCAACGCGGTTCCGACCAGGACACGCGCGGCGTCCCACTCGGCCGCAGGGTCACGCAGAGCTCGCTCCAACGTCTCGACCACGACCTCATGGGCCAGCGCAGGAGGGTTTTCGAAAGTCCGATGGGTGTGCACTGCGTGAGAGTACGCGGGGTTCACGCTGTGGCGAGCAGGGTTTCCGAGCGTTGGACCGTCCCGGTGATGCCGGTCGCGGCCTGAGCGGCGAGCAGTGCCGCGGCCCGGCCCATCGTCTCCGGCGGTTCCACCATCTCGGCCGGGATCTCACCGCCACCCGCGGCCTGCCAGCCCTCGGTGAGGACCACCCGGGACGGGCTCAGGCAGTTCACCGCGATATTGTCCGGCCGCAGGTCGGCGGCCAGGCCCAGGTAGAGGCGTTCGACCGCGGCCTTGGACACCCAGTAGGCGTTGGAGCCGCGGTCCGTCATGTTCACGCCGGTGGTGGTGACCGCGATGAGTGAACCCCCACCGCGGGCCCGGATATACGGGATCGCCTCACGGGTCACCAGGAAGACGCCGGTGAGGTTCACATCCAGGCACAGCTGCCAGCGTTTCAGCGGGGTGTTCTCGACGGGCCCCAGCCATAGCACCCCGGCATTCGCGACCAGGATGTCGATGCCGCCGAATTCGGTGACAGTGGTAGCCAGTGCCGTCCGCACCGATTCCTCGTTCGTGACATCGCAGGGCACGGGCAGTGCCCGTCCGCCCGCGGCGGCAATCCGCCCGGCCACGTCGTGGATGGTGCCGGGCACCCGGCCTGCCTCCTCGGAGCGGGCCGCCACCGCGACCGACGCGCCCTGTGCGGCCAGCGTCGCCGCTATCGCGGCGCCGATGCCGCGACTGGCTCCGGCCACGAAGGCGACCTTCCCCGTCAGCGGTCTCCCGTCGCGGAGGGTATCGCCACCGGCGCGCACCGCCGGTCCGGCGTCCACGGCCCGGTCGTCCTTCGCCGGGGATCGCGCGGACCACGCGGACGGTCCCGCGCCGGTCGACTCCGACGCCGCACGACCCGGTTCGGTCGGCTCGCTCACTTCGGTGGGAACCGCAGGGCGCCGTCGAGGCGGATGACCTCGCCGTTGAGATAGTCGTTCTCCACGATCGACTGCACGAGCTGCCCGTACTCCGGCGAGCGGCCCATCCGTTTCGGGAAGGGGATCTGTGGCGACCAGTACTGTTCGAGCTGGTCCGCGGCTTTGCCGTAGGCGGGGGTGTTGAACGTGCCCGGGGCGATGGTCACCACCCGGATACCGAGCGGGGACAGATCGCGGGCCGCGACCAGGGTCATCCCGATCACGCCGCCCTTGGCCGCGGAATAGGGCAGCTGGCCGATCTGTCCCTCGTAGCCGGCGACCGAGGCGGTATTGACGATGACGCCGCGCGAGCCCTCCGCGGTGGGTTCGGACCGGGCGATCGCGGCGGCGGACAGCCGCATGACGTTGAAGACCGCGATCAGATAGAACTCGATGGTGGTACGGAACCCGTCGAGGGCCAGCGGGGTGCCGTCCTTGCCCACCAGCCGGCCGCCGGCGGCCGGCCCGCCGTGGGTGTCGACCGAAATCCGCAGCGGCCCCAGGGATTGCGCCTCCTCGACGGCGGCCCGCACCGAATCCTCGCTGGTGGCGTCGGTGTGCACATAGCGGATACCGAGCTCGTCGGACAGTTCCTTGCCCTTGTCGTCGGCGACGTCGGCCACCACGACCTTGGCTCCGGCAGCGTGCAGCCGTCGGACCGTCGCCTCGCCCAGTCCGCCCGTGCCACCGACGACAATCGCCGAACTTCCCTCGATCTGCATGACGCTACCCTCTCTTGCGATTATCGCTCTCAGATTGAGAGAATACTATTCTCATGTATATCGGCAAGATCGTCGACGTGGGGGAAACTGGAGAGAACTGATGCCTGAAGCCGTGATCGCATCCGCGCTGCGCACCCCGATCGGGACCGCCGTCAAGGGCACGCTACGCGAAACCACCGCCTTCGACCTGGCCCATCACGTGGTCGAGGCGACGACCAAACAGCTCGAGACCGACGCACCCATCGACGATCTGATCCTCGGCGAGGGCCGCTACGGCGGTGGGGTGATCGCTCGGCACGCCGCGATCACCGCCGGGCTGACCGGGGTGCCCGGTCTGGCGCACAACCGCCACTGCGCGGCGGGTATGGCGGCGGTGCAGACGGCGGCGGCCGGTATCCGGGCCGGAATGGACCGGTTGGTGCTGGCCGGTGGGGTCAACGCCGATTCCACCGCACCGAAGGCGCGGTTCCGGGTCGGGCCCGACGAATGGGCCGAACCGTGGACCTCGCCGTCGCACCCGGATCGGGCGGACGCGCCGAACCTGGACATGTCGATCACCGTGGGCTGGAACACCGCGGTGAAATCCGGCATCGCCCGGGAAGACCTGGACGCCTGGGCGCTGCGCTCGCACCGCAATGCGATCGCGGCCATCGACGAGGGGCGTTTCGACGCCGAGGTGGTGCCGATCGATACGCCGTTCGGGCAGTTCGCGGTCGACGAACATCCGCGGCGGACGACCACCCTGGAAAAGCTCGCCTCGCTGAAGGTGCTGCACCCCGAGATCGAGGGGTTCTCGATCACCGCGGGCAATGCGGCGGGCGCCAACGACGGGGCCGCGCTGCTCACCGTCGCCAGTGACGAACTGGGCCTGCCGGCGCTGGCCACCATCCGGTCCTGGGCGTCGGTGGGGGTGGATCCGGCCGACACCGGCCTGGCACCGATCGAGGCGATCACGAAAGCCGCGCGCAGAGCCGGTATCTCGCTCGCCGACGTGAAACTGTTCGAGATCAACGAGGCGTTCGCGTCCGTCCCGATCGCGGCCGTACGTGCGCTGGACCTGGACCCGGACCTGGTCAACGTCAACGGAAGCGGCTGCTCGCTCGGGCATCCGGTGGCTGCCACCGGGGCGCGCATGATCGTGACCACGGTCCACGAACTGCGCCGCCGCGGCGGCGGTCTGGCGATCGTGGCCATGTGCGCCGGTGGGGGAATGGGTTCGGCGACCGTGCTCGAGGTCGCCGCGCCGTGACCGGCAACGGTGCCGCCGCGGGCAGGTCCCCGGCGGAACTGATCGCCGCCGCGCGTGCCGGATCGGTGCGCGCGGCGGGCCGGTTGCTCACCCTGATCGAAGGGCCGGCCCGCGACGAGGTGCTGCGGTTGCTGGAACCGGCGGATATCCGGGTGATGGGTTTCACCGGCCCGCCGGGCGCCGGGAAGTCGACCACCATCGCGGCGGTCGTGAGTACCTACCGCGCCCAGGGCCTCCGGGTGGCCGTGCTGGCCGTCGACCCGTCCTCGCCGTACAGCGGCGGGGCGCTGCTCGGTGACCGGATCCGGATGGCCGCCCATATCGACGATCCGCAGGTGCTGATCCGGTCGATGGCGACCCGCGGGCATCTGGGCGGCCTGTCGGCGGCGGTGCCCGCGGCGATCCGGCTGCTGGCCGCGCTGTCCTACGACCTGGTCGTCATCGAATCGGTCGGGGTGGGTCAGTCCGAGATCGAAATCGCCGCCGTGGCCGACCCGACCGTCGTGGTCCTCACCCCGGGTGCCGGGGATGCCGTGCAGGCCGCGAAGGCGGGACTGCTCGAGGTGGCCGACATCCTGGTGGTGAACAAGGCCGACCGGGACGGGGCCGAGCAGACGGTACGTGAGCTGCGCGCCGAATCCGCTGTCCCGATTCTCACGGCTGTCGCGGCGAACGGTAGCGGCATCCCCGAACTGGTCGCCGCCGTCGACGCCCACCATCGCGCCGATACCGCGCAGCGGCGGGCCGCCCGGGCCCGGGCCCAGATCCTGTCACACGCCTACAGTCGACTACGTGTCCATCCCGCGCTCGACGCCCTCGCCGACGCGGTCGGGGCGGGCGAATACGACTCCTATACCGCCGTCGACCACCTGCTGCTGCCGGTCGATACAGGGGACCGGCCCACCACCGGCGTCGCCACCGAGTGATCTCCGCAGAAGCTCTGGGGGACAGGTCGCACAGTTCGGTGGCCGGTCCCAGCGGTCGGCCGTCCGCACCGTGGCGGCGATGCCACGAATGTGCCAGATGCTCGGTGTACCGGTCTTCCTCGATGGGCGAAATCTGTCGTAGTGCTCCGGCACCATAGGTCTGTGTCGGAGCCGACAGCCGGTCGATGATCGACACGCGACCTCGCCGGACAACCGACGCCGGCGACCACAGCGATGGGGGTGTTCACTGTGCTACTGGAAAATCGGGGCGATACGGCCGAACTCGAAACCCGTGCCCGCCGGGCGGCCGAGGCGGGTGTCGCCGAGGCGATGAACCATCTCGCGATATTGCTGGAGAGGAGAGGGGAGGCCGCCGCGGCCGAGAGATGGTATCGCCGCGCTGTCGCCGCCGACCACGGCACGGCGATGTACAACCTCGCGGTCAGGCTGGAGGCAAGGGGCGCGCTCGATGAGGCCGAAGCCTGGTTCCGGCGGTCGGCGAGCGGTGGAAACCCTCACGCGCTGTATGCCGTAGCCCGCCTCTTGCACAAGCAAGGGAAAGCGGAGGAGGCGGAGATCTGGTTACGTCGTGCCGTGGCCGGTGTGTGCCCCGGCTATCCACGGAGCGCGAATCCGACCAGCGGTGGCCCCGCTCGGGGACCCCGATCTCGCCTCCGGACCAGGGATTCGGCCTGCTGTCCGCGGTTCTAGGCGCCCGTGGGCCGGTAGTCGGTGTGCGCAGCCGCTGGGGCCGGATTCGCCCTACTGGAGCGATGAGCAGGAAGGCCGTCTTCCAGAGATAGTGCGCAGCTCACGAGCGGTATTCCGCCTCCCGTGCTCCCGTGTCGTCCACGAGTACGGCGAATCCGTCGAGGAGACGTTCCAGGCCGAACTCGAACGCCTCCCGCCCGCCCTGCACGCCCCCGCGAGCGGCTTGTGCGGCGACGCCGACGCGAGCGGCGACCGGGAACCTCGTCGGGTCGGCGACACTCTCGGCGATGGACATCACGACCCGCATCCACTGCTCATCGCTCAGCCCGCTCGTCCTCCGCTCCTGCCGCAGCGCATTGTCGATCCGAGTCGTCTCCGACACGTGCATCAACAGCTGCGTCAGGATGCGATCCTTGTCGATATCGCTCAGGGTGGTGGCTTCCAGCGGTCGCAGCTCGAGGTCCCGCTTGAGCATCTCGCAGGGGCCCATCAGTGACCGCGGAGACGCGAGCTCGGGCAACCAGGGATGGGTGAGTTGGAGCTCACGATTGGCGTGTGCGATCTCGGTCAGGCCGGTGCGCCAATGGGCGGTGGCAGGCTCTGGACGCGCAGAGTAGGTCTCGCGGTATGTCCGGTCGACCGCCAGGGCCAAGAGGTCTTCCTTCTTGCCGAAGCTGTAGGCCGCCATCGTCCGGACGCCGAGGCGCTCTGCCACGCCCCGCATCGAGAACCCGGTAGCTCCGCCGGCGTCGAGGACCTCAACCGCGGCAGTCACGTAGTCCGCAACAGTCAGGCCCGACCGGCCTACCGCGCGAGAGTCGTCCTCCCACAGCAGCGCCACAGTGTGTCCGAAACGCATCTCCACCGCCGATCTGCTCCGAATCTTGACCTGTCCAATACTCGCACATACTCTGTGACGTACCGATACGCTGTATCGATACGTTGTATCGACGATTGAGGAGTAGTCCAATGACCGCATTTGCCCATGACTCGCACCAGTTGGCCATGCGCGGGCTCACCGATGAGTCCGCGCCCGCGCGTGCCCAGGGCACCATTGATATCGACGCACCACCGGACCGCGTATTCGACGCGCTGGCCGACGTCACGAACTGGCCGAGCTTCCGCGGCGACGTCACCGACGCCGCGTCAGAGGGGCCGGCCGCGCCCGGGCAAGCCTTCACCTGGCGCGCCAACGGGACGCCCGTCAACTCCCGTTTCGCACTTGTCGAACGGCCCACCCGCCTCAGTTGGTCCAACGGCGCGCCCGGAATGGTCGCCTCCTGCGTCTACCAATTCAGCGCTACGCCCGCCGGCGGGACCCGCATCCGGTGCGAGGAGTCGATGGATGCGTCGGTGGCGGCCCCACACATCGACGACGCCGTCCTCCGCGCAGGCATCGCCTCATGGCTCGCGGGCATCAAAGGCTATGTCGAGGCTGGAGCGGCACCGAGCCTTGACCTCGAGTCTTAGAGGTCCCGGCAGTAACCGCCGCATGTACCTCGCGCCGGGCTGGGTGGCCGGGCTCTACACCGCTGCGGTCCTGTCCGACGCGCGCTTGTTGCTGTTCCTCCGCGCCGTGAACCCACCGGCCGTGCATCACAGCGATACCGCGGGTCAGCGACAACTCCTCCGGTGAGTCTTCACTCGGTCCGGGCTCCGAGATCGAAGCGTGGCTCGGCGAGGCACCGGCGTTCTACTTCGATCGCAGCACCCATCTGATCGCGAATCTCGACATCGCCGGATCTTCGTGGTCGCCAATTCCGGCGTGGCTCACGGCCTCTGCGGTGACCGATTGGGTGGCTACCGGACATCAGTCGGGCCGGGGACGTTCGGTGCGTCCCCGGCTGTCCCCGTCGGCCCTGAATCATTACGTTGACACCGGCCGGCGGTGTTGTTCTCCTTCAGGAGTAAGGAGGTCCCGATGGATCGATCACTGCTAGCGAGAGCAGCTCGCTCGAGTCTGCTCGGCCTGTTGGTGCCTCCCCCTTGGCCCGGACGACGCCGACGGTGCGTCGACCAACTGTGGAAGGTCGGCCGGGTACCGCTGGGGCGGGGCACCCACATTGCCTCGGGTGGTGTCGAGGTTCGCGATCACTCGCACCCCGGGGGTTGTGTCAGAATTCGCGACCAGGTGGTGTCGGAATCCACGATCAAAGCCAGCAGGCACATCTTCGGCGGCCAACGGGAGAGATGACCAGATCCCGGACTTGCCGTCCAGGCGCATCGGCCCATCGTCCTCGGCGAGCACCGTCACCGGTTCACCGACCGCGGTGTGCAGCTCCTCGACGACCGCCGCCAGGGCGATACCGGGGGCGGCCGCGCGCTCGACCAGACGACAGAACTCACTACGCTGCGGTTCCCACTGCTCGCCGGTGAGCAGGTAGGCGGCCGGGTCCGCGTACCGGCGTCAGCCCGGCACAAACACGTCCCCGCTACGCAGCCTGTCACACAATCCGGGTAACACACAGCTCCCAGTAATGCCGGTAGGCGGTGGCACTGCCGGGCCTTCGCGCCTGATCCAAGCAGCCGTTCACCGGTACGAATCCGATCGGGGTCTCGTCGAAGACCTTCCGCCGCCCGGTGGCGGTGAGCTCCACCTTGACCTTGACCCGAGGTCATGGTGGAGGCTGACCGCATGACTCGTTCAATGACCTCACCATGGACCGGCATGGTGAGTGTCGACGACACGGCTCTAGCGGTTACCGATACCCGCGGCCCCGGTCGTCCTGTTGTGTATCTCAACGGCTCCTACGCCAGTCAGCGGTCTTGGCGGCGGGTGATCGCCGAGCTCGGCCCTGAGTGGCGGCATGTCACCTATGACGAGAGGGCTCGCGGCGGGTCGAAGCGGTCGGCGGACTATTCCTTCGAGGGCTGTCTTCGTGACCTCGACGCGGTTGTCGAGGCCACCGGGGTGGACCGGCCGCTGCTGGTCGGCTGGTCCTACGGTGCGGCGCTGGCGGTGCACTGGGCCGACCGCAACCCGCACCGGGTTGCCGGCGTGGTCTCTGTCGACGGCGGAGTTCCGTGGGGATACACCGGTGAGGAAGGGCGAGAAGCAATTCAGCGTGTGTGGCGCCGGATGCGGTTGTTCCTGCCGCTCGTGCGTCCGTTCGGCATGTCCGCTTCGATGAGTGCCGCTCAGCATGCCGAGGTCAACATCGAGATCAACGAGGTCTGCGCCGCGCTCGAACCGGTCCTGGACCGATTGGCCTGTCCGGTGCGCTACATCCTTGCCACAGGTGCGAACCTCGGTGGCGGCGCGCAGGAGATGGAAGAGATGCGCGCCTCTCTCGATCCGGTGCTCCGCCGGAATCCGAATCTGCGGGTCAGCACGAAGGTGGCGAGCAACCACACCCAGATCCTGCGGAAGGATTTCCGGGCCGTCGCCGCCGCCGTTCGGGAGACCGCGACAGTACCCGATGAACAGGACCGCTGAGTCGATGACCGACGGGGTGACCATCGGCCAGGCGGCCGCGTTCGCCGGCATCACGATCAAAACGGTGCGGCACTACCACAAGCTCGGCCTGCTCGACGAGCCGGCGCGCGACAGCTCGGGCTACCGGCGATACGGCTCACCCGGACTGTTGAGGTTGGTACAGGTCAGGACACTGGCCGCCGCCGGGGTGCCGCTGGCCGACATCGGCCCGCTGATCGACTCCGACCCCGCGCAGTTCGCCGATGCACTCGCCGATGCCGAACAACGTCTCACCGCACGAATCACCGAGTTGACCGCGCAGCGAGATATGCTCCACCGGCTCACCTCCGGTGACCGCACCTTGTTGCCCGACCGCGCCGTGGCGTTGCTGGAGGGAATGCCGACCCTCGGCTTCACGCCACACGATGTGCAGACTGCCCGAGAATCCTTCGTGCTGGCCAAAGCGCTGGTCCCCGAAGGCTTCGGCGACTACCTCACCGATATCGAGCACGCGCTGCACGACCCCCGCTTCGTCGAACTGGCCAAGCGAAGCGCCGAAGTCATCGGCTGGGAACCCGACGACCCCCGTGTCGCCGAACTCGCCACCGACATGGCCGAGCACTACCTCACCAACCCCGCCCAGCTCAGGATCGTCACCGGCCTGCAAGCCCACACCGAGACCGCGACCCGGTACCGGCTGATCGCCCACCACGGCGAAAAACAGAACTCCGCCGCAGCCCGCTTGGCGTCGCTCGTCGAAACGAAACTCGCCGCCGCCGGCATCGACATCCCCCGACCGGAATAACCTCGACGCACACCCCCGCCGGTTAGCCATCCGGCGGCGATCCTGCTAGGGCTCAGTCCTTCGTCAGCACAAAAACTACATGCTCACCGGGTCTGCCAATCGAGTGTACCGGTCCATGAACCCAATCAACGGGCTCGTAGTCCCGCCCACAGCCTTCACAACGAGCCAGGTGCACCTGGATCGAACGAGCGAATCTCGGCATGACGAGAATGCAGAGGACCTATCATTACGACCAATTATATGAGACGGGGAAAAATAGCCGAGTGGCTGCTGAGTAACCGCCATTGCGTGCCGCTGTCGATTGTGCTGCACCTTGCCCCAGGTGCCCTGATTGTCGCCATCTACCTACTCATCGGCGAACCATTCATCAAAGCGATCGGATATCCGCCCCTCCTGGGCTGGGCAATCGCTCTGTGCCTGGTGCTTATACCGATCTTGCTGGGTCTGCTGTGGCTGGGTTGCAGGCACAACAGCCGCTTCTCGTTACATGGCGTGCTGCACTACACCGATAGACCACTTCCACGCGGCAAGCTTATGGCACTGGTCCTCCCACTTATCGTGTGGATGACGGTGGTGGGGTTCGCGCTGGCACCGGTGAACAACTTCTTCGAAAACTTCCTCACATGGCTTCCATACGCGAACACAGGCGGCCCCGCCGCATACCTTCAGGGGTACTCATATTCGGTGATGCTGACCACGATGGCGATATCTCTGCCGTTGACCGGAATCTCCCTCCCGCTCATCGAGGAACTATATTTCCGCGGTTTTCTTCTGCCCCGCATAGCCCATCTGAATAGATGGGCGCCGGTGATCAACACAGTCTTGTTCTCGCTCTATCACTTCTGGTCGCCGTCGGTGTTCGTAGCGCGGGTAATTTTCACGTTCCCCGGATGCTGGCTCACCTGGCGGAGGAGGGACATCCGATTGGCGATCGGTATGCACGTCGGCGTGGATTCGATCCTGGCAGCTTTCGGCACTCTCGCTGTGGCGCTGCACCTTGTTTGAGGCCGAAGAGGCTGTGGATCCAAGAGATCAGTTCAGAATGGGCTTCCGGAGGCCACGCCGGCAAGCTACCGACCGGACGCGAATCGCAATGGCTCCGACCTGCACCGATCAGGAAGTTGGTTCAGACAACTCGTGGTAGTGCCCGAAACCGTGCACGCGCGTACCGTCCGGCCAGGACAGCCGGTCCTCCAGCGCCCAGATGCCCTGTGCCGTGGTCTCACTCAGCACATCGATCTCGGGTGAGTGCCCGTGATGGATCGTCAGCGCGTCGCCGATCCGGCCGGTGCGGAAGGTGAGGAACTCGTCGGCTCCGGTGATCACCTCCCCGCCCGACTCGGACAGATCTATCACGACGTCATCGCAGAACAGTGCGCGGAACCCGGCCCAGTCCTTGGTATCCATCATGCGGAAGTAGCGGGCTTTCAGCGCGCGCAGTGCCTCGTAATCGTTCATGACCGTTCCAGGTTCGCGGTGATCGCCGGTAGGTCCAGGACCGTGCGGATGCCCGGCGGCGCCGCGCAGACGGGCGCGACGGCGTTGACCGCACGGTTGGCGGTATAGGAGGGGGAGTGTTCGGCCATCTCCACGAGCGGGAAGGGGAACACCATATCGATCTCGAGCGGAGCGTCCCCGCGCACCGACAGATGCCAGCCGGTGGGGCGGATATCCCAGCCGGTTTCGGCCTCGGCGCCGCAATGCCAGACAGCGCGGAACGATACGACGGGCTGTCCGTCGCGCCGTCCGGCGATCGTGATGCGCTGCGCCGCCACCGTGCCCTTCTCGATGGTGCCGGCGGCTATCTCGAACGTATGCCCGGCGGTAGCGACCTCGCCCGCCGCGGTGACCTCGTCAAGGGGCAGACCGATCCCGTCGGCGAGCAACCGCAGCGACGGCCCGAAGCTGTCGCGGAGATGGTCGAGCCGGGCGGTGGCGAAATCGGCCGGGGGACTACCGAATCCCATGACGTCGAACAGGATGCCCGGTGAGTTCCGCTGGGAGAGGTCGGCGTATTCCTCGATGGTCAGCGAGTCGAGCCGCCGCTGGATCGAGGCGAGCGCCAGCGGTACCGCCTCGGTGATGAATCCCGGGCTGCTGCCGGTGCTGTGGATGGAGGTGGCGCCCGCGGCGCAGGCCGCCTCCACCCGGGCCCGGATCCCGGGATCCATACTGGGCGGGTGATGGAAGAGGCCGGCCGTGGTGACGACATTCGTGCCCGCGGCCAGTATCGCGCACACCTCGTCGACCTCGCAGGTCTGCGGCATGTACAGCACGCAGTCGGGGCGCCGCGCCAGGACCTGCTCGATATCGGCGGTCGCCCGGACCCCGGTCGGTGTGTCCAGACCGCAGAGCTCGGCGGCGTCGCGCCCGTATTTGTCCGGTGACCGCGAATACAACGCGGCCAGTTCGAGATCTGGATGCGCGACGACGGCGCGCAGGGCCCGCCGCCCGATGGTGCCGGTGGCCCATTGGGCGACCCGGTACGGGCCGCCGGAGTCACGACCGGCGGCGGAGGTCGGAGTGTCTGGTTGCATCGGATGCTCCGTCCGTGGAATGTGGCACCTGCCGGTCAGGGACGGAAACGCAGCAGGGCCTCCTGCGCGAACGAGGCGACCAGGGTGCCGTCGGTGGTGAGCACGTCACCGCGCCCGTAGGCGCGACCGTGGGCGAGGACCGTGCCGTGATGGCGTAGCAGCAACCAGTCGTCGCTGCGGAACGGCCGGTGGAACCAGAGGGTGTGCGAGGTGGTGGCCGAGGTGAATTCGGTGCCGTTGCCGCTGTGTTCGAAACCGTCGACCTGGCGCAGCACCGTTCCGATCACATTCAGGTCGGTCGCGTAGGCCACCAGCCCGGGGGCGAGTTCGGGCCCGACCTCGGGAGTGCGCATCCACAGGTCGTATTCGGCCGGGCCCACCGATTTATCGCTCAGATCGGTCAGCGCGCGGGTCTCCCACGGGATGAGCCCGATCTCGATCCGGTGCTCGGGCCCCGGTAGCGGGGACGGTGCCGCGATCTCCTGGCTCTGCCTCCCGTCCTCCATCGCGGTCATGGAAACCAGCGCGGTGGCGATCACATCGCCCTTCTGACGCGCGACGATGGTGAGGGTCGCGAAGGAGCGGCCGCGGTGCTGCGGTTGGACCACGTAGTACACCGGGGCATCGCTCTTACCCTCGCGCGCGAAGATCACGTGCACGGATTTGACGGTCTTGTCCGGGCAGGCGAAAACCGCCGCACGCAGGAACTGCGCCAGCAGCTGGCCGCCGAACAAGCGGTGGTACTCGAGTTGTTGATTGGGACCCTCGAACACCGAGAGGGTGGCCTGCGGGTCGGCGGCAGGTGCGTCGTCGTCGCCGGTCTGCGGCGCGGTCGGCCGCAGGCGGAGATCCATACAGGCGAGAAGGTCGGTCCAGAGATCGGGCATACAGCGAGTGTAAGCCTGTTTCTCAAATTTGGAGAACGTTATTCTCGCTCAGTCGGCGTGCGCGAAACCCCGGGCGCAGAATTCCCAGATCTCCTCGGGGGAGATGGGATGCGCGGTCTCGTCGTCGATACCGCCGTTGGACTGCGCGGTGAACATGACCGTCTGCATCACCATGGCCGCCATCCGGCGCGGATTGACCTCGCTGCGCAGCAGCCCCGCCTTGTCGGCGTCGATCATGAGTTCGGTGAACAGCGCCAGCAGTGGAGTGTGCGCGACCTTGACCTGGGCCGGGTGGCTGACCAGCAGCTGCGGTGCGAAATCGGTGAACAGTGGACGCTGCGCGGTCGGATCCGGGCGGCACAGTTCGTAGAGGAGTTCCACGGCCAGCTGCAGCCGTTCCAGGGCGTTGTCCTTACCCGCCGCGGCCGCGCGGATCTGTTCGGCGGTCCGGCTCAGGGCGTCCTCGAACAGGGCCAGCAGCAGTTCGTGCTTACCGTCGAACTGCAGGTAGAAGCTGCGCAGGGACTGTTTCGACCGATCCACGACCTCCTGGACGGTGAAATCGGTGGTGCCCTTCTCGGTGATGATCGCCTGGGCGGCATCGAGGAAGCGCTGGACCCGCTGTTCCGCGCGTAGTTTCGCGGTACGGATCGAGCGCTCGACGGCGCGCTGCTTCCAGGCCGGTTCTTCGCTCGGGCTGGTCACCGGATGGCCCGTCCGATCCCATCGATCCCATCTGTGGAGAACATGAGTGCACTGTACCGGAGAACGTCCCATGTCTGGGCAGGCACGTCCCGTGTTCGCACCAGTGAGGAGACTATTAATTTCATCTCAAGAGAATGCTATTCTCCTGAACGTAACGCAACCCGTCACAGGAGGCAGCCCGGATGCTCTTCGAGTTCGACGCCGATCAACGGCTGCTGCGCGATACGGTCCGCGAAGTCACCGCCAAGGAATGCCCGCCCGCGGTGATCCGGGAGATCGTGGACGCCGGTGCGGATCCGGGCCGGCTGTGGAAGACCTACGTCGAGCTCGGCTGGACCGAACTCGTGGAACCGGAAGCGACCGTAGAACTCGGTATCGTGCTCGAGGGCCTGGGCCGGGCGACCGATCCCACACCCTATCTCGCCACCATGACCCAGTTCGCGCCGCTGGCAGGGGATTCGGCCGCCGCCGACGGCACCGGCGCCGCGGTGTTCGAGGGAGTCACCGCGACCCGCGACGGTGACGGCTGGCTGCTGAACGGTAGCGCCGCTCCGGTCCTGGACGGCGACCGCTGCGATCGTCTCGCGGTCGTCACCGAAGCCGGTGTGTTCGTGGTTCCCGCCCATGTCGTCACCGCCCGGCGGACCGCCGCCTTCGATCCGGTGCTGCATCTGGCCGAGGTCACCTTCGACGCGGTAAGGGTCACCGACGGCGACCGAACCGCCGCCGATCCCGAACGCGCCCGCCAGCTCGCGCTGACCGGTCTGGCGCTGACCACGGTGGGCGCCTGCCAGCGCGTCCTGGACATGGTGCTCGAGCATGTCCGCACCCGGCAGCAGTTCGATACCGCCATCGGCGCGTTCCAGGCGGTCCAGCACAAGGCGGCCGATATGCATCTGGCCATCGAGCGGGCCAGGGCGCTCGCGTATTTCGCGGCGCTGTGCCTGGCCGAGGACGATCCGCGGCGCAAGCTGGCGGCCGCGATGGCCAAAGCGGCGGCGGGTGAATGCCAGGCGACGGTATTCCGCCACGGGGTGCAGTTGTTCGGGGCCATGGGCTTCACCTGGGAAAACGATCTGCAATTCGCGATCAAGCGGGCCAAGGCCGGCGAACTGCTGTTCGGCGGGGCGGCGCGGCATCGCGCGGTGGTCGCCGCGGAATACCTCGCCGCCGCACGGTGATCGGCGACACCATGGGATCGCGTCTCCGCGGCGGCCGGGCGATCCGACGGCCGCGGGCGGCGCAGTAAACGGAAGACCCGCGCCGGGCCCGGGCCCGGCGCACCCGGAACCGAGGAGTACTGCTTTGTCGTATATCGACTACCAGGTCGCCGACAAGATCGCGACGATAACCCTGAACCGGCCCGAGGCCGCCAATGCCCAGAACTCGGCGCTGCTGGACGAACTCGATGCCGCCTGGACCCGGGCGGCCACCGACGACGAGGTCGTGGTCATCGTCCTGAATGCCGCCGGTAAGCATTTCTCGGCCGGCCACGATCTCAAGGACGACAGCTGGCCCGCCCCGGAGAAGATCACCCTCGACTGGATCTATCAGGCCGAGAGCCGACGGTACCTGGAATACACACTGCGGTGGCGCAATGTGCCCAAACCGTCGATCGCGGCAGTCCAGGGCCGGTGTATCGCGGGCGGGCTCATGCTGTGCTGGCCGTGTGACCTCATCATCGCCGCCGACAACGCGCTGTTCTCCGATCCGGTGGCGATGATGGGGATCGGCGGAGTCGAGTACCACGGGCACACCTGGGAACTCGGACCGCGCAAGGCCAAGGAGATCCTGTTCACCGGCCGGGCGGTGACCGCCGAGGAGGCCGCGCAGACCGGCATGGTGAACACGGTGGTCCCGCTGGCCGAGCTGCCGGCCAAGACCGCGGAACTGGCGGCCCAGATCGCGAAAATGCCGCCGTTCGGATTGCGCCAGGCGAAACGGGCGGTGAATCAAACGCTCGACGTCCAGGGCTTCTACGCGGCGGTGCAATCGGTTTTCGATATCCATTCCACCGGGCACGGAAACGCGCTGAGTGTGAGCGGCTATCCGATTCTGGTCGACCTCGAACAGATGAAATCGAATATCAAGTAGATCTGCCGCTCGGGGGATCGATCCGTTCGCCGCGGTATCGATCCCCCGGTATCGGAAAACGATCACCGAAAAGGAAACCGGCGGTCAGGGATTCTTCGACACGGGTAGCGTAACCCATTACGACAGCCCGGAACCCTGTTTCCGAATTTCCCTGATGGACAACGAATCGACGTGTTCATCGGAAAGGTTTCCGCCATGCGTTCCAGTAGCACCCGGCGTAGCGCCGCGCTCATCGGCCTGATGGCTCTGACGGCCACCGCCGTCCTCGGCTGCGGTGATTCCACCGACGATGCCGCCGCCACCTCGGCCCCGGCCGCCACGAGTTCGGCCGCGCCGGCCGCGGCCTCCCCGGAGGTCCAGAAGGAGATCACCGACGCTTTCGTCACCTTCTTCGACGGGAAGTCGCCGGCCGCCACGCGGGCGGGGCTCGTCGAGAAGGGGGACGCGTTCGCGCCGATGCTCGAGGGTATGGCCGCCGACCCCCGGGCCTCCGGAACGAGTGTGACCGTCGCCGCGGTCCAACTCGTCGACGACAAGACCGCGGAGGTCACCTACACCCTGCTGCTGGGCGGGAATCCGGTGCTGCCGGACCAGTCCGGGCAGGCGATCAAGGAGGGTGACACCTGGAAGGTCGCGGCGATGACGTTCTGTTCGCTGCTGGCCGTTCAGGGCAGCGGGGAGCCGAATCCGGCGTGTAGCTGATCGTCGCCCACCGGAAGGTTTCGGTCCGTCGTCGCGACATCCATCCGGTGATACCGCGCGATGGACTCTCCACCGGGCCCGGGTGCCGCGTATCGATTGCGCAGGATCGTACGCGGCCCGGGCCCGCGGTGGTCACGGCGGTGCCGGGGGCGCGGTCGAGGGGCGGCGGCTGCGGATCGTGGGGGCCGAAGAGAGGTCACCTCGGGTGCCGAGGGCCGACGGCCATCGGATGTGCGGTACGCGACCGAGGCGCGGCTGTTTACCGGATTTCTATCCGTTCAAGTGCTTCTAATTCGCCCTTGTTCCAGAGTGTCCCGGGCTAAGCTCGCCGCGGCATCTGCGGCGAACCAAGTTTTCCGTAGCTGCGCTTCATCACTCTGCAGAAAGACGAATCGATGTCACGAAGACACCGGATAGCGCGTATTGCTGCCGCGGGCGGGGTCGCGCTCGCCCTGACCGCGGCCACCGGTTGCGGTAAGTTCTTCGGCCCCGACAACTGCTATGTGTTACCCGCCGCGGAAACTCCTGGAGCCGAGAAATCGGCCACGGCAGCGGGATCCGATACCGGAGTCGCGGTCACCGAATCACCGGCCGCCGCCAGTGCCGCCATCGTGGGCGCTTATACGACATTCTTCGCCCCGGCCACCTCGACCGCGGACCGTATCGCTCTGGTGGAGCACGGTGCGGATTTCGAAACCGAGATCTCGGGAATGGCGAATCATATCCGCACGGCGCTCACCACGGTGGAGGTCACCAATGTGGTACTGGCACAACCCGGAAAAGCCGATTTACGTTTCACCTTGAGTATTTCCGGCAGTCCGGTGGTGGACGGACAGACCGGTCACGCGGTCCGCGAGGCGGACGGCTGGAAGATAGCGGCCTCCACCATGTGCGGCCTGGTCGCGATCTCCGGGGGAGTATCGCAGGCCTGCGCCTGAACCCGCGGCGACCCGGTAGCCGGAACGCCTCGTGCGGGCGTCGTTGAACCGGGCCACCGAGCCACCGCCCTGGTGCGCCGACCAGGGCGAGACGGCGATTCACAAATGCGCGAGCCGCGGCGCGTACCCCAGATCGCGGAGCATCGCGCCGGCCTCCTGGGTGAGTTCCCGGGCGCTGCCGAACAATCCGTCGAGGACCAGAGCGCGCTTGTAGTGGCGATGGAACTCGTGCTCCGCGGTGAAACCGATACCACCCAGCACCTGCTGGCAATGCCGGGCCGTCACCAACGCCGCCCGGCCCGCGGCGGCCTTCGCCAGCAGGGCGGCGAGCGCCTCGGACTCCTCGGGGCGCGGACGGTGCAGGTCCGGATGCGCCGGGTGGTGGGCATCGCCGGGCGATACCGCGAGCGCGGCCTCCGCGCCCTCGACGGCCACCAGGGATTCGGCCAGACGATGCCGGACGGCCTGGAACCCCGCCACCGGCCTGCCGAACTGATGCCGTTCGAGCGCGTGCCGCCGGGCCAGCTCGAGCATGGCCCGCGCCGACCCCACCAGCCACCAGCCCAGCGCCCGGCGGGCCGCGTTCGTCGCCGCGTCCGGCAGTGCCGCGGCTGCCTCGGTGGTGTCGTTCGTACGCGCCAACGGCAGTTCGGGATCGACGAGCTCCGGTACGCCCGCGGGTCGTTCGTCGGCCCAGCGCACCCAGGCCCCGCCCGCGAACGGGAGCGGTGTCCGCGCGCCGAGCGGCCGGTCCGCCGCGTGCGCGATCACATCGTCGAGCAGCGGAGCGTGGGCGCCGGTTTCACCGAGCAGCCGGAAGACCAGGGGCACGGCGATCTCGGCGGTATCGGCGGGACCGGTGAGCAGGTCGTGCCAGCCCAGATCGCACAGCGCCGGATACAGGCCGGCGGCGGTGGTCGCGCTCATGGTCTTGCGGAGCGTATCGGTGAGCAGAAGCTGTTCGGCGGCGTCCACCGCTCACTCCTTTCCCAGGTCGAGCAGACGGCGAGCGATGATATTGCGCTGGATCTCGGCGGTGCCGCCGTAGATGGTCGCCGCCCGCGAATACAGGAATTCCGAGCGCCATTCGGTCTCGTCGAGTTCGACGACACCCGGGAGCAGATCGCGCGCGGTATCGAACAACTGCTGTTCGGCGGTCGCCAGCAGCACCTTGTCGACGGAGGTGTCGGGTCCCAGCGCGGCGCCGCCGGCCAGGCGCCGCTGGGTGGCCCGGGACCGGCAGCGCACGGTGTGCAACGCCAGATAGGCGGCGCCGAGATCGGCGTCGTCCCCGGCCGCGGTCTGATCCAGGACCCGGTCGAGCCGGGTGAACAGGTGGGCGATGCGATGCCAGAAGCAGGTGGAGCGCTCGTACGGCAGCAGATCCATGGCGACCCGCCAGCCGTCGCCGGGCCGGCCGAGCATCCGTTCGGCGCCCACCACCACATCGTCGAAGTACACCTCGGCGAATTCGTCCACGCCGTGCATGGTGCGCAGCGGTCGTACGGTGATCCCCGGAGTGTCCATATCGACGAAGAACGCGGTGATCCCGTCGTGGCCCGGTCCGGTGCGGGTGAGCAGAACACAGCGGGCGGCGAACTGCGCCAGGCTGGTCCACACCTTCTGGCCGTTGACCACCCAGTCCGATCCGCGCTGTTCGGCACGGGTGCGCAAGGAGGCCAGATCCGAGCCGGAGCCCGGTTCGGAGAACCCCTGGCACCACTGTTCGCTGCCGTCGAGCAACCGGGGCACCATCTCGGCGGCCAGTTCGGGCCGGGCGTAGGAGATCATGGTGGGCGCGAGCACCTCGACCATGGAGTAGATACCCGGTTCGGCCAGACCGCGGGTGGCGACCTCCTCACCGAGCACCGCCCGCAACAGCGGTTCGCCGCCGAGCCCGCCGACGGTCTCCGGCCATCCGTAGCGCATCCAGCCGGCGTCGTAGAGCGCCCGCCGGACCCGGGCCAGCTGCGCGACCTGGGCGTCGAAACCGGGCTCGGGACCGGGGGTGAGGTCGTGCTCGTCCAGCCAGGCGCGCAAGCCGGACCGGAACGACTCGACTTCCGCTTCCGCCTCCGGGCCTGACCCGCTCATGTTGTGTCGATGGGGTCTGAGCGGGGGCCCTGCGTGGTTACGCTCCGCTTCCGCCTCCGGGCCTGACCCGCTCATACCGTGGGCCGCTCGAAGGCGTGTGGGATACCGGAATCGTGGATGCCGCTGCGCCGGATGAAGGTCATGGCGCGGGTCCGCAACCGCCACCCCTGCTCGGTGCGCAGGTAGGTATCGCTGTAGTAGCCGATCCGCATATCGTGGCTGGAATGCTCCACGAAGCACAGCGGCTGGGTGCCGGTGCCGGTATCGCCGTCCAGTTCGATCAGTGGGGTGCCGGTGAGGAACAGGCCCTTGGGTGCGGCGTCCACGAGTTCGGGGAACACGTCGAGGGTGTAGGTGTCGCCGAACGCGCTGTAGGTGCCGTCGGGGGTGAACACGCCGATCAGACCGTCGATATCACCCTTGGTGATGGTCACCGCGTAGCGGGCGAGCAGTTGCTGGATCTCGATCAGGTCATCGGTTGCCGCCATAGACCTTCCCGCCTTTCATCACGAACCGCACCTGCTGGGTGACGGTGATATCGGCCAGCGGATCGCCGGGGACACCGATCACATCCGCCAGCAGCCCCTCGGCCAACCGGCCGCGATCGTCGACCTGGATCAGTTCGGCCGCGGTGACCGTGGCCGCGCGCAGTACCGACAGCGGATCCAGCCCGCGCTCGACCAGTGCCACCAATTCGTCGGCGTTGCGGCCGTGCGGGATGGCCGGCGCGTCGGTGCCGACCGCGATCTTCACTCCGGCATCGAAGGCCGCCTTCACCGAAGTGCGGGCCCTGGGGAACATTTCGGCGGCCTTCGCCTGGAGTTCCGGTGCCGCCTTGGATACATCCATGGCGTCGGCGAGCCGGGTGGTCGGCACCAGGTAGGTGCCTTCGCGGACCATGAGGTCGATGGCCTCGTCGTCCACCAGGAACCCGTGCTCGATACAGTCGATCCCGGCCCCGACGGCCTCTTTCACCGCGTCCGCGCCATGGGTGTGGGCGGCCACCCGGAGGCCGCGCCGGTGCGCCTCGTCCACGATCGCCCGCAGTTCCTCGGTCGAATAGTGCTGGGCGCCGGGCGCGCCCGTCAGCGACATGACCCCGCCGGACACACAGACCTTGATCAGCTGGGCGCCGTGTTTGATCTGGTACCGGACCGCCTTGCGTACCTCGTCCACACCGTTGGCGATCCCTTCCTCCAGCGTCAGCTTCAGCACATCCGGCGCGAAGGCGGAGAACATGGTCGGGTCCAGATGCCCGCCGGTCGGGGTGATGGCGTGTCCGGCGGGCACGATGCGCGGGCCGTCGATCCAGCCCGCGTCGATGGCCTTGCCGAGCGCCACGTCCAGCAGATAACCGCCCGTTTTGACGAAGAGACCGAGATTGCGCACCGTGGTGAACCCGGCACGCAGCGTGCGCCGGGCATTGCCCACCGCGCGCAACATGCGCAGCGGTGGATCGTCCTGCACCGAGGAGGTCAGGCCGGTTTCGCCCCGTCCGCCCATCAGCAGGTTGACCTCCATATCCATCAACCCCGGCAGCAGGACCAGATCGCCCAGTTCGACAATCTCGCCCTCGGGTTCGCCCCCGACCCCGACGATCCGGTCACCCTCGACGCGCAGTATGCCGGGCCGGACGATCTCGCCGGTGTCCACATCGAGCAGCCCGGCGGCTCGCAGCGTCAGCACCTCACACCACCGGCTCCCGCACGATGTCGAGGTAGGCGGCGCCACTGTCGGGCACCCGCGGCTGCTTCCACACCTCCACCGGGAACGAGGCCATCACCAGCGACTGCAGCAGATGGAACAGATTGCGGGCGTCATCGGGCAGATCGTCGAGGTCGAACCGGTCGCAGTAGGCGATGGCGTCCTCGAGCCGCGCCATTCCCGCGTCATAGAACTCCTGCATCTCCGGCATCGTGGAGGCCAGCCGTTTGGCGTAGCGCTCGGGTTCGGTGGGCAGGATCCAGTCCTCGAACCGCGCCAGATCGGCGAATTCGGCGGGCAGTTTCGACTCAGTTGCCATTGCGGTACTCCTCGACTTTCTTCTGGGCGGTCTTGTGCAGGTGGCGCAGCAGGATCTCCTGGTCGTTGAGCGGGAAGTCGGTGACGGTGCGGGTCGCGATCATGGTCTGGGTGGCCTCGAGGGTGTTGGCGTCCTGCAACGCGTATTCTTTGAAGGTCACCCCGGCCAGTTCCTGGGCCAGGCGTTCCCGGGCGGTCTTCGCGGGCACGAAGTACAGGTTGGCCTCGAAGACGTGCTTGTTCACCGCGGTCGGCCAGTAGTGGTAGGTGAGGTACCAGCCCGGCGCCCAGAACAGCAGCGAGAAATTGGGCCAGATCTCGAATTCGTCCACGCCCCAGGCCTTGTGCCCGCTGGGGTTGATGCCCACGGGCAGCGGGTCCAAGCCCTCGATATCGGGCCGGTCCCACGGGCCGAACAGACCACTGCGCAGCACACGTTCGATCGGTTTGACCATGTTCAGGTCCTTGGGCGGCGCCATCCCGCCCCAGGAGGAGATCATGGAATGCGGAGCCTGCAATTCGTAGTGCAGCGCCTCGTAGCCGTAGCCGGCGAGTTTGTCGGCCTCGTCCTTGACCGCCTGCTTCATATGCAGGATCGGCGCGTGATAGAACTCGGCGAACGCGTCGATGAACAGCTTCCAGTTGCTGCCGACCTCGGCCCGGTAGCTGAACACCTCGGTCATCTCGTGGAACGGATAGCCTTCGAGGCCCTTGATCATCGGGCCGAGGAAGGTGGTCAGCGGTTCGGCGTCGTGGTCGAGGTTGACGAAGATGAACCCCTCCCACACCTCGCAGCGCACATCCTTGAGGCCGTAGTCGGCGCGGTCGAGGCCGAAAAATTCCTTCTCCTGCTGGACGAAGGTCAACTCGCCCTCGAGGCTGTAGCGCCAGGCGTGGTATTTGCAGGTGAATTGTTTGCAGAAGCCCGAGGTCTCCTCGTTGGGGAAATCGTCCCAGACGAGTTTGTTGCCGCGGTGGCGGCAGACGTTGTGGTAGGCGTGAACCTGATCGTCGTTGCCGCGGACGATGATCAGCGAGGTACCCGCGGCGGAGAGCTCCTTGGTGAAATAGCTGCCCTTGCGCGGCAGCCGTTCCACCCGGCCGACATTGAGCCAGGTCCGCTTGAAGATGGCATTGCGCTCGTCCTCGTAGAACTGCGGGTCGATGGAATCGCTGTAGTCGACCGGTTCGGTGCCCAGGTCCGGGTAATGCTCGGTCCAGCTACCCGCTGCCGGTTTGTTGAAGTGTGCCAAGGGATTACCTCTCGTACTCGGAACGGACGCCGAAGGTGTTGAAAGCCGCGGCGAGCGTGTTGTAGGTGCCGATGGTGAAGATCAGGTCCATGCGCTGCTGTTCGTCGAGGTGGGCGCACAGCGCGTCCCAGGTGCCATCGGCCAGATTCGACTTCTCGTCGAGCTCGTCGACCGCGCGCAGGATCAGCTGGTCGAGCGCCGCGGTGGCCTCACCCCGCCGGACGGCGTCGATCTCGGCTTCGGTGATCCCCTCCGCCAGCGCGGCTTCCCGGTGATGGTTCCACTCGTAGACACAGTCCCGGCGGTGCGCGACCCGCAGGATCGCGAGCTCGCGCAGGCGAGCCGGCAGCGACGACCGGAACAGCAGATGGACGTTCAGGGTCAGGAACGCCTTGGTGAGCGCCGGATGCCGGACCAGCGTCGATAGAGCGTTGCTCGCGGATTCCGGATTGCGCAGCCGGCGGGGGAGCATCACCCGGAGCGCGGCGTCGACTTCGTCGTCCCACTCTTCGGCGGGTAGCGGCGGTACACGCATCGCGCCTCCTCTCGATGAGAATGGTATTCTCGCTTTCGGATAACAGGTTTCCATGCGGTGGCCCGTTAGTCAACGCGAGGGCCTACGGACAGGTCGCGGCCACTGCGAAGCCCCGGATGCGGTCGATGTCCGGGACACCGCGTGCCATGACGTCGGACCTTTGGGTAACCGAAAAACAGGATATTGATTCTCGATTAGTGAGAAGCTAGTTTTCATTCACCGAGAGCTATGGACGCGGCCCGGCCGACCGGGAAGTCTCGCCGCGGAACTCGGTGCGCGGGCGGATGCTGTACCGCCCGATCACGATCGGCCGGCCGATGGGGCCGGCGCAGAAAGGACCGTCGTGAGACCGAAGCGCATAGCCGCCGGCCTGATCGCCGTGGCATTGCTCGCCACCGCCGGTTGCGGAGGCCGTACCGGGACCGAAACCGAGAACACGTCGTCCGGTGACTCGGTGGTCGCCGATTTCGGGGACCTGACCGGTGTATGCCAGGACGGTGACGCCTCCGGGGCAACGACCCAGGGCGTCACCGACACCGAGATCACCGTCGGCGTCTTCTCCGATGTCGGCTATTCGAAGAACCCGGAGTTCGTCGACGCGGCGAAGGTGTTCACTTCGTGGTGCAATGCCGCGGGCGGGATCAACGGCCGCACAATCACCACCCAAACCCGCGATGCCAAGCTGATGGCGGTACGCCAGAAGATGGTGGAGGCCTGCCGGACCGATTTCGCGTTGGTGGGCGGGGGTGCCGGGCTCGACGGTCTGGGCGTGAAGGAACGCCTGGAGTGCACCCTGCCCGATATCCCGGCGCAGGTCTCCCAGCAGCCCAATCTCGGCACCGATCTGCAGGTGATCCCCTCACCCAGCACCTATGCCCACTACGACCCCTACAACGCCTTCCGGCGGTGGCTGACCACGGAGGCCTACCCGCAGTCGGCCGGCGCGGTCGGGATCATCAACGGCGACTCCCCGGTCACCAAGGTCCTCGGTGACAAGGCCGTCGAATCGCTGAAGGCGATGGGCGCGAATGTCATCTACAACGAGCTGTACCCGGTCGGCGGGGTGACCGACTGGACACCCTACGCGCAGGCCATCAAGAGCAGCGGGGTCCGCGGGCTGATCTGGTACGGCGAGGACGCGCCGCTGGCCAAACTCGAGGAGAAGCTGACCTCGATGGACTACAAGCTCGACTGGATCGACCCGAACAACAACGCTTTCCGGCCCGACTACGTCGACCTGCTCGGGCGCTCGGCGAGTTACCAGAACAACCTGGTGGATCTGGGCGGGGTGGTACCGCCGCAGCTGGCCGGCGAATCCGAGGCCATGCAGCAATTGCAGGATCTGTACCAGAAGTACGCGCCGGACGCGGTGATCACCCTGCCGGCCGTCCGTGCCTTCTCGGCCTGGTTGCTGTTCGCGAAAGCGGCGAGCAGCTGCGGTGCCGAGCTGACCCGGACCTGCCTGATCGAGGCGGCGCAGAAAGAGAACGCCTGGAGCGGGGGCGGGCTGCACAGTCCGAACGACCTCACCAACAAAGACGCTCCGCCCACCTGCTTCAACGTCATGCAAGCGACTCCCGACGGCTGGAAGCCCGCCGAATTCGGTGCCGACAACGGGCTGTTCCGCTGCAACACCCCGCCCTATCGCTACACCGGTAACTACGGCGAGCCGATGACGCTCGCCGATGTCGGCAAGACCATGGCCGACGTCGAGTAATCGATCATGGATCAATTCCTCGCCTTCGGGATCGTCGGGCTGAGCACCGCCGCTGTCTACGCCGTCATCGGCAGCGGTCTGGTGCTCACCCATACGACCACCGGCATCTTCAACTTCGCACACGGCGCCGCCGGCATGATGGCGGCGTTCTCGTACTGGCAGCTCACCGCCGGCTGGGATGTCCCGGTCCCGATCGCCCTGGCGATCGTGCTGCTGGTACTGGCGCCGCTGTCCGGTCTGCTGGTGGAGCGGGCGTTGCGGGCGGTCCAGGGTCTCGGTGACGCGGAGAAACTCGTGATGACGGTCGCGCTGCTGAGTGGGCTCATCGCCACCGCGCGCTGGATCTGGGATCCGATGCAGGCCCGCACCCTGCCCAACTTCTTCGCCGAGACCGAACCCCTCCGGATCGGATCGGCCACCGTCACCTGGCATCAGGCGCTCACCATGCTGGTGGCGGTCGCCGTCGCGGTGGGTCTGCGGGTGCTGCTGTTCAACACCCGCACCGGGGCGGAGATGCGGGCCACCGTCGACGATCGGGCGCTGGCCGGGCTCACCGGCGCGGACCCGATCCGGGCCAACCGGGTCGCGTGGATCCTGGGCATCGAATTGGCCGCCGTGGGCGGCATTCTCATCGCTCCGACGGTCTCGCTGGACGCCGCCACGCTGTCGCTGCTCATCGTCAGCGCCTACACCGCGGCCATCTTCGGCCGCCTGCGCAGCCTGCCGATGACCTTCGTCGGCGCGATCGTGGTCGGGCTCATGGAAAGCTACCTGACCGGGTATCTGCCGCAGAACGAATACCTGCCCGGACTTCGGCTCGCCGCGCCGGCGCTGTTGCTGCTGATCGCGCTGCTGCTCTTCCCGCACGGCCGGTTGCGCGGCCGCGACCGCAAACTCAGCCCGGTACCCACCCCCTCGCGCGGCGGTGCGCTGTTCTTCGCCGGCGTGATCGCGCTGCTCGGCCTGATGGTCGCCACCACGCTCGGCGAGAGCGATCTGATCGCCTACGGTCCGATGTTCGCCTTCGGTGTCATCGCGCTGTCGTTCGTCCCGCTGTCCGGTTACGCGGGACAAATCTCGCTGGCCCAGCTCAGCATGGCCGGTATCGGCGCGGTCGCCTACGCCCATCTGGCCCCGGACGGGCAGTGGTGGGGGTTGCTCGGGGCGGTACTGATCGCGGCCGTCGCGGGCGCGGTGGTCGCGGTGCCGGCGCTGCGCTTGTCCGGGGTGTATCTCGCCCTGGGCACCGCGGCCTTCGCGGTGATCCTGGACCGGTGGATCTTCACCCTGCCCGCCTTCGAGATCGGCGGCGTGCGGATCGCGTTCTTCGACCAGGGCTCGGTGGAAGTGGCCGGAGTGAACCTCTTCGGGCTGAAACTGGACGAGACCGCGCAGATCACCGTTTTCGCGGCGGTCTGCCTGGCATTGGCCACCCTCGGTGTCGCGGTGCTGCGCCGCGGGCGCTTCGGTCGCCGGCTGATCGCGTTGCGCGACAGCGAGGCCGCCTACGCCACCCTCGGCGGCAACCTGCTGCTGGCCAAGGTCGCGGTCTTCGCGCTCAGTGCGGGCCTGGCCGGATTGGGCGGCGCGCTCTACGGCATGCAGATCGGGTCGGTGACACCGGAACAGTTCAATTTCGTGGCCGGTATGCCGATCTTCCTGGTGGCCGTATTCGCCGGACTCGGCGCCCTGGGCAACGGGCTGTTCGTCGGTGTCGCGCTCTACGGGCCGCTGCTGGCGGTCCCGGTGCTCTTCCCGTCCACCGAGAACCTGATCCATGTGATCCCGGCGCTGGCCGGTATCGCCTTCGGTGGCGGTGTGGTGAGCCACGGTGCCGTGGCGCGGATGCGGGAGGGTTTCGAGGCGGCCATCCGCAACCGGGTGGCCTTGGCCGCCATGATCGGTATCCCGGTGGTGCTGTGGCTGCTGCGGCTGGCCGGTGCCGTCGACGGCTGGATCCTGTTCTGGGGCTCGGTGATCGGTGTTCTCGCGGTGCGGATATGGGCGAACAACCGGGAGCAGCGCGTCGCCGCGAGCGAACCGGATGTACCGGTCGAATGGTGGGGTGTGAAACGCCCGTGGCGAGCCACGGACAAGGAGGTGCTCGACCATGCCGTCACTGCTGCACGTTAGCGATGTCACCGTGACCTTCGGCGGCCGGCGGGCCCTCGACGGTGCCGGGCTGCGCGCCGAGGCCGGGCAGGTCACCGGCCTGATCGGCCCCAACGGAGCGGGGAAGAGCACCCTGTTCGATGTGATCTGCGGATTGCGGCGTCCCGCGGCGGGCCGGGTCCGGCTGAGTGAGAAGGACATCACCCGACTGGCTCCGGCGCGCCGGGCCCGGCACGGGATGGCACGCACCTTCCAGCGGCTCGAACTGTTCGGCCGGCTCTCGGTCCGCGACAACCTGCTCGTGGCCGCCGAACTCGGCCCGCACCGGCGGCGCGCCGCGCAGCTCACCGACGAGATCATCGACCGTCTCGAACTGGGCGCCCGCGCCGGCGATCTCGCCGACGCCCTGCCCACCGGCCTGGCCCGGCTCGTCGAAGTGGGCCGGGCGCTGGCCGTGCGGCCCACACTGCTGCTGCTCGACGAACCCGCCGCCGGGCAGGACAGTACGGAAACGGACCGGTTCGCCGGGCTGCTGCGTTCGGTCGCCGCCGACGGCACCGCCGTGGTGCTGGTCGAACACGATATGGGCCTGGTGATGAACGTCTGCGATCACGTGTACGTCCTGGACCTCGGCACGGTGATCGCCGACGGGACCCCGGAGCGGATACGCGCCGACGAACACGTCCTTGCCGCATACCTGGGGGCCGCATGAGCACCTTGCTGGAACTACGCGGTATCCGCGCCGCCTACGGGGCGATCACCGTATTGCACGGTGTCGATCTGAGTGTGCGCGCGGGCGAGGTGGTCGCGCTGCTCGGCCCCAACGGCGCCGGTAAGACCACCACGCTCTCGGTCGCGGCCGGGGTGCATCCGATCGCGGAGGGGGAACTCCGCCTCGGCGGCCGCGTGGTGAACGGCGTCGACCCCCGGGATCTGGCCCGCGCGGGGGTCTGCCTGATTCCCGAGGGCCGGGGCATCTTCCCGAACCTCACCGTGCGCGACAACCTGCTCATGATGACCTTCACCGGCCGACCCCGCGAACAGATCGAGGAGATCGCCTTCGCCCGTTTCCCGATCCTGGCCCAGCGGGCCGGACAGACCGCGGGCACGCTCTCCGGCGGTGAACAGCAGATGCTGGCACTGGCGCGTGGCCTGGCCACCGATCCGGCGGTGCTGATGCTGGACGAATTGTCCATGGGTCTCGCGCCGCTGGTGGTGGGCCGGCTCTACGAACAGGTCGCCGAGATCGCCCGGCAGGGCGTCGCGGTGCTCGTCGTCGAACAGTTCGCCGCCGCCGTACTGGATATCGCCGACTCCGCCGCCGTCCTGGTGCGCGGCCGCGTCGAATATCAGGGCCCGCCCGACCAAGGGCTCCGCAACGAATTGGCCACTCTCTACCTAGGAAGTTCCGCATGACCGACTCGACCCGGGCCGACCGTTTCGTCGCCGAGCTCGCCGAACTGAAGATCCCCGACCCCGCCGCCGGCCGCGGCGCGCTGTGGTTGCGCGCGGGCGTGGCACTGCTGATTCTCGGGCCGGTGGTGACGGTGCCGGCATACCTGATGTCGCACAACACCTCCGACGCGCTGGTCCAGCGGGACGCGCTCGTCATCGCGCTGGCCGGGGTGGCGCTGAGCATCGTGGGGGCGGCGCTGTTCCTGCGCTACTCCTTGACCGGGGTGCTGCGGTACTGGATGGCCCGGCAGTCCTACGACCTGGCCCTGCTGGCCGAGCGGCTGCCCGGGGTGGCCGAGAAGGAACCCGGTGAGGTCGCGGTGCCACAGCGGTGAGAGTCCGCGGCCTACCGCGGTGAACCGCACCGGGACAGCGGCGGTCGGCCGCGCCGGGCCACCGCGGTGGGGCCGGGTGCGCGGCGGCGGTGCGCGGCCGCGCACCCGGCGACGACGAGAGGGAGTTGATGTGTCCGACGGTATGAGTTTCGAACTGAGCGAGGATCAGCGGCTGATCCGCGACTCCGTGGCCGAACTGGCCCGGAAATTCGACGATCAGTACTGGATGGAGAAGGACCGGGAACACGAATTCCCCACCGAGTTCTATCGCGCCATCGCCGACGGCGGCTGGCTGGGCCTGTGTATCCCGGAGGAATACGGCGGACACGGTCTGGGGATCACCGAGGCCTCGATCCTCGCCGAACAGGTGTCGCGATCCGGCGGCGGAATGAACGCCGCCACCTCGATCCATATGTCGATTTTCGGTATGCAACCGGTGATCGTGCACGGTTCCGAAGAGCTGAAGCAGCGCACGCTGCCGCGGGTCGCCCGCGGTGACCTGCACGTCTGTTTCGGGGTCACCGAACCGGGCGCGGGCCTGGACACCAGCCGGATCACCACCTTCGCCCGCCGCGACGGCGACCACTACGTGGTCAACGGCCGCAAGGTCTGGATCTCCAAGGCGCTGGAGTCGGAGAAGATCCTGCTGCTGACCCGCACGGGGAAATACGACGATGTCGAGAAGAAGACCGACGGCATGACGCTGTTTCTCACCGATATCGACCGCGCCCATATCGATATCCGGCCCATCCCGAAGATGGGCCGCAATGCGGTGTCCTCCAACGAGTTGTTCATCGACGATCTGCGCATACCGGTCGAGGACCGGGTGGGGGAAGAGGGCCGCGGGTTCGAGTATCTGCTCGACGGCCTGAATCCCGAGCGGATGCTCATCGCCGCCGAAGCGCTCGGGCTGGGCCGGGTCGCGCTGGATCGGGCGGTCCGGTACGCGAACGAGCGGGAGGTCTTCGGGCGGCCGATCGGCAAGAACCAGGGCATCCAGTTCCCGCTCGCCGATTCGCTGGCCCGGCTGGACGCGGCCGAGCTCGTGCTGCGCAAGGCGACCTGGTTGTACGACCAGGGCAAACCATGTGGCCGAGAGGCCAATACCGCGAAATACCTGTGCGCGGAAGCGGGTTTCGCGGCCGCCGACCGGGCAATGCAGACGCACGGTGGTATGGGCTATTCGGAGGAGTACCACATCTCCCGGTATTTCCGGGAGTCGCGGGTCATGCGAATCGCACCGATCAGTCAGGAAATGATCCTCAACTATCTGGGGTCGCACGTATTGGGAATGCCGAGGAGTTACTGATGGCAGCGAACAACGGTTTGTTCGATCTGACCGGCCGCACGGCCCTGGTCACCGGGGCGGCGGGCGGTATCGGCTCGGCGGTGGCCCGGGCGCTGGCCGCCCAGGGGGCCGCGGTGCTGGTCACCGACCTCGACGGCGGCGCCGCGGGGGCGGTCGCCGAGAAGATCACCGCCGACGGCGGTACGGCGCAGGCGTGCGCCCTGAATGTGGCCGACCCCGATTCCGCGGTGGCCGCCGCCCGGCAGGCCGCCGAATTGGGCGGCGGGACGGTCACTATCGTGGTGAACAATGCCGGGATCACGGCGCCGGCCATGTTCCCGAAGACCACGCCGGACTCCATGCGCAAGATATTCGATGTGCACGTGCTGGGTACGTTCAACTGCAGTCAGGCGGCCCTGCCGTACCTGCCCACCGATGGCACCGGCCGCATCATCAACGTGACCTCCTCCGCGGGCCTCACCGGAACCCTCGGCCAGGTCAACTATTCCGCCGCCAAGGCCGGGATCATCGGCATCACCAAATCGCTGGCCCGCGAACTGGCCCGGAAGAACATCCTGGTGAACGCGCTCGCGCCGCTGGCCGCGACGCCCATGACCGAAACCATCCGCACCGACGACAAATTCGCGGAGCAGATGCTCAACCGGATACCGCTGCGCCGCTGGGCCGAACCCGACGAGGTCGCGGGCGCGTTCGTCTTCCTGGCCTCCGATGCCGCGTCGTTCGTGACCGGCCAGGTGTTGCCGGTCGACGGCGGCATGGTCATGTGATGGCCGCCGCCGGACCGTTGGCCGGAGTGCTGGTGGTGGCGTTGGAACAGGCGGTATCGGCGCCCATGTGCACCCGCACCCTCGCCGATTTCGGCGCCCGGGTGATCAAGGTGGAGAACCCGGCCGGCGGTGATTTCGCCCGGCATTACGACGATGTGGTGGCGGGCCAGGCGGCACATTTCGTCTGGGTCAACCGGGGCAAGGAGTCGGTCACCCTCGACCTGAAATCCGACCGGGGTCTGGCGGTGCTGCACGAATTGCTGGCCCGCGCGGATGTGCTGGTGTCGAATCTGGCGCCGGGCGCCACCGCGCGGCTCGGCCTGGCCCCCGCCGACCTGGCCGAGCGGCATCCATATCTGATCGCGCTGGAGATAGACGGTTTCGGGGCGGGCGGCCCGCTGTCGCACAAACGCGCCTACGATCTGCTCGTCCAGGCGGAGTCCGGGGTGTGCTCGGTGACCGGGCGCCCGGGCGAACCGGCCAAGCCCGGCCCGGCGGTGGCGGATGTGACCACGGGACTGTATGCGGCACTGTCGATCATGGCCCAGCTGTGCGGACGGTATCGCGAGACCGGTACAGCCGGCGGGTCCATCGGTATCAGTCTCTTCGACACCATGGCCGAGATGATGGGTTACCACCTGAACTACACCCGGCATTCCGGGGTGGAGCAGCAGCCGCTCGGCATGAGCTCGCCCGCGGTGGCGCCCTACGGCGCCTACGCCACCGGGGACGGGCAGACCGTGGTGCTCGGCACCACCAACGACCGGGAGTGGCAGCGGCTGGCCCGGGAGATCCTGGGCCGCCCGGACCTCGCAGGCGACGACCGTTTCCGGTCCAATTCCGACCGGGTACGCAACCGTGCGCCGCTGGACGAGGCCATCGGCGACTGGTGTGCCCGGCACACCCTGGCCGAGGTGCAGAAGGCCGCCGACGAGGCCGGTATCGGCAACGCGCGGTACAACACCGCGGCCGAGATGATCGACCATCCGCAGCTCGCGGCCCGCGATCGCTGGCGTGCGGTGGACAGCCCCGGCGGTCCGGTGCCCGCCCTGCTGCCGCCGGCCGTGATCCGCGGTTTCGATCCACCGATGGGCGCGGTTCCGGGACTGGGCGAGCACACCGACGCCGTGCTGCGGGAACTGGGCCGGTCGGCGGCGGAGATCGACGAGCTGCGCGCCGACGCGGTGATCGGGCCCGGATACCGGGCTGCGGGCGCGGGGGAGCGGTAATGACGAACAGCGAGTCGCCCGCCGGCGAACCCGAGCTACTGGTGGCCGACCGGGCCGGAGTGCGGACGGTGACCCTGAACCGGCCGCACCGCAAGAACGCCATGACCTGGGCGATGTGGCGGGAACTGGCGGATGTCCTGCGCGATACCGGCGGCGACCGGTCGGTGCGTGCGCTGGTGCTCACCGGGGCCGGGGGCGCTTTCTGTTCGGGGGCCGATATCTCGGTACCCGATGCCCGGCACCCCATGGACAAACTGCGGATCTTCACCGATCTGGCCCTGCAACTGCACGAACTGCCGATCCCCACCGTCGCGAAGGTGACCGGAGTGGCGGTCGGCGCCGGGTGGAATCTTGCCCTGGGCTGCGATCTGGTGGTCGCCACCCCGGGGGCGACATTCGCGCAGATCTTCGCGCGGCGCGGACTGTCGGTGGATCTCGGCGGTTCGTGGTTGCTGCCGAAACTGGTCGGGCTCCAGCAGGCCAAACGCCTGGCTCTGCTGGCCGAGACCGTCGACGCCGCCCGGGCCGAAGCGCTGGGACTGGTCACCTGGGTGATCGCGGACGCCGAGATAGACGCGTTCACCGCGGATCTCGCGGACCGGCTCGCGGCCGGACCGCCGGTCGCGCTGGCACAGACCAAAGCCTTACTGAACGAGGGTGCAGACTCGACCTTACGAGAGGCTCTGGCCGGCGAGGCCCGGGCCCAGGGAGTCAATTTCGCTACCGCCGACGCGCCGGAGGCGTACGCGGCCTTCGCCGGGAAACGCGCCCCGCGTTTCACCGGCGCCTGGTCGCTGCCCCCGGCCGGCGGCGAGAAGGAGAGCGGGTAGATGCGGGAAGCAGTGATCGCCGGCGCGGTACGCACACCGGTCGGCAAACGGAAGGGCGGCCTCTCGAGTGTGCACGCCGCCGACCTGTCCGCGGTGGTGCTGCGGGCCCTGGCCGAACGCACCGGCGTCGATCCGGCGCTGATCGACGATGTGATGTGGGGGTGCGTGTCCCAGGTCGGCGATCAGTCGAGCAATATCGGCCGCTACGCGGTACTGGCCGCCGGCTGGCCCGAATCCATCCCCGGCACCACGGTGAACCGGGCCTGCGGATCGAGTCAGCAGGCCTTGGATTTCGCGGCGCAGGCGGTGCTGTCGGGTCAGCAGGATCTGGTAGTGGCCGGCGGGGTCGAGGTGATGAGCCGGGTGCCGCTGGGCGCCGCCCGCGCGACCGGGCAGCCGTACGGCCCGGCGGTGCTGGCACGCTACGACGATTTCTCCTTCAACCAGGGGATCTCGGCCGAACTCATCGCCCGGAAATGGGGTTTCGGCCGGACGGTGCTCGACGAATACTCCGCACGCTCGCACGAGCTTGCGGCCGCCGCCCAGGACCGGGGCGCGTTCGACGAGCAGATCGTCGCGGTCGACGCACCCGCCGGGGAGACCACCGAGGGTGGAAAGGTCACCGTCGACGAGGGGATCCGCCGCGGTACCACCGCCGAGAAGCTGGCGAATCTGAAACCGGCGTTCCAGGACGACGGCGTGATCCACGCGGGTAACTCCTCCCAAATCTCCGACGGCGCCGCGGCTCTGCTGGTCACCACTCCCGAGAAGGCCGCCGAACTCGGCCTGACCCCGCTCGTGCGCTACCGCGCGGGCGCGGTGGCGGGGGCCGACCCGGTGCTCATGCTCACCGGTCCCATCCCGGCGACCGAGAAAGTACTGCGCAGAACCGGGCTCACGGTGGCCGATATCGGAGTCTTCGAGGTGAACGAGGCGTTCGCGCCGGTCCCGCTGGCCTGGCAGGCCGAAACCGGTGCCGACCCGGAGCGGCTCAATCCGCTGGGTGGCGCCATCGCACTCGGGCATCCACTCGGCGGTTCGGGCGCGGTCCTCATGACCAGGATGATTCATCACATGCGGGACCACGGGATCCGTTTCGGCCTGCAAACCATGTGCGAGGGCGGCGGCACCGCCAATGCCACCGTCGTCGAACTCGTCTCCTAGGAAGAACATGCGTCGCGATCTGTTCACCGCCGACCACGAAGCGTTCCGGGATCTGGTGCGCGAGTTCATCGAGAAGGAGGTGGTGCCCAGATACCCGGACTGGGAGAAGCAGGGGCAGATGCCCCGTGAGGTATTCCGGCGGCTCGGTGAACTCGGTCTGCTCGGTACCGCGATCCCGGAGGAGTACGGCGGGATGGGGGACCGGGACTACCGGTACAACGTGGTGTTGCAGGAGGAGGCGCAGCGGGCGCTGGTGACGCTCGGTACCGTGCGCACCCAGCTCGACGTGATCCTGCCGTACTTCCTCGAGTACGCCGACGCGGCGCAGCGGCAGCGGTGGTTCCCCGGGCTCGCCGATGGGAGCCTGCTCACCGCGATCGCCATGACCGAGCCGGGCACCGGGTCCGATCTCGCGGGTATCCGCACCACCGCGGTCCGCGACGGCGACGACTATGTGCTCAACGGGGCGAAAACCTTCATCACCGGCGGTCTGCTCGCCGATCTGGTGATCGTGGTGGCCCGCACCGCGACCGATCCGGACAACCGGCGGGCGGGTCTGACCCTGCTGGTGGTGGAGGACGGGATGCCCGGCTTCGAGCGCGGCCGGGTGCTGGACAAGATGGGGTGCAAGGTGCAGGACACGGTGGAGTTGTCGTTCACCGATGTGCGGGTACCGGCGGCCAACCGGCTGGGGGAGGAAGGGGCCGCCTTCGGCTACCTCGGCCACAACCTGCCCCAGGAGCGGATGACGGTGGCGGTGGGGTCGGTGGCGCAGGCGCGGGCGGCGCTGCACGCCACGATCGAATACGTCAAGGAACGCAAGGCATTCGGTACGCCGGTGGCGTCGTTCCAGAACACGAAATTCGAACTCGCCGCGATCTCCGCCGAGATCGAGGCCGGGCAGACGATGGTGGATCGCGCGGTGCGGGAGCTGGTGGACGGGCAGCTCTCCGGTGCCGACGCCGCCCGGGTGAAACTGTTCGCCACCGAGACCCAGGCCCGGGTCGTCGACCGGTGCCTGCAGTTGTTCGGCGGTTACGGCTACATGATGGAGTATCCGATCGCCCGGCTCTACACCGATGCCCGGGTCGCGCGGATCTACGCCGGGACCAGCGAGGTCATGAAAATTATCATTGCCAAAGACCTCGGATTGTGATGCATAGCACACTTAATAATTCGATGAGACGTGCATCACATTCCGCCGTTCGATCCTACTGTTTCAGCAGTTGGTTTATCGAACGGAGTACCCGGTGATCGGTTCACGGGATGAACACAGTGCGGCTGATTGCCACCTGGACGCCGAAACCGTGGCCGGCGCGGGGCTACGTCCGGTCGACTTCATGCGCGCGCACGCCCGCCGCCACCCGCTGCGTCACCGGCTGGCGATCGTCGCGCCCAACACCGTGGACGCGGTGCGGTACGCGGGCGGGTACATCTTCGACCGCATGATGGGCGGCTGGGAGGTGGTCGCCGTACTCACCGAACACGACGATGTGCGCCCGCTCGAGATCCTCGGCGCGACCGTCCTGGACCTCACCACCGCCATGTCCTCGCCCGTACACGACACCTGGCCGGAGAGCGTGCTGCTGGCGCCGGACATCTTCGTCTCGAACGAATGGGTGCGCAGAGGCGCCATCGACTGTCTGGACAAGGGGCTGGCCGAACTCGCGGTCTGGGGCGACGAACTGCCCGCCGAACTGGCGTGCCGGGTCCTGTCCGCCCATCACCCCCTCAGCTCCGCCGCCCGGGCATTCAAACGATGTGCCCTCGGGGCGGCCGGGATACCGGAACAGGCCCGCGAGGATATCGAGGTCTTCCACAGCGGTGAGGTCCTGCTGGCCGATCTGCGCGGCCGCCAGGCCCTGGTCCGCGCGGTCTGAACCGTGCGGACCGGGTCGAGCGCCGCGATTCAGGAACGACCGCCGAGGAAGCGTTCGGCGAATTCGGAGAGCTCGTCGCGTTGTTCGGCCGGGTCGGTGGCCGTAGCGCTCACCACGACCCGGGTCACCCCCTGAGCGGTGAAGGCCGCCAATCGCTCGTCGGTCATATCCAGCCCGCTCCACCGGGTGTACTCGAGTGCATCGGGATCGCGTCCCGCCTCCGCCGCGGTCGCCCGGGCCAGTTCCCACTGCGCCGCGCGCTCGTCGGGGAGCAGCGCCCCACCCGCGAAATACCCGTCGCCGCGCAGCCCGGCCCGGCGCGCGGCGGCCGCGCTCGAACCGCCGATGTGCACGGGCAAGGTGCGGGATCCGTGCGGCTTGGGGAACTGGACCAGGTTCTCGAAGTCGAAGAATTCGCCGTGGTAGCTCACCCCCTCCTCGCCACCGGACCACAGCAACCGCAGCACGTCGATCGCCTCGTCGGCCCGTCGCCCACGGGTGCGGAAATCGACACCGGCGGCGGCCGCCTCGGCCGGCAGTGTGCCCAGCCCGACGGACAACAGCCGCATCCGCCCCTTCGACAGCACATCGATCGTCGCCAGCTGCTTGGCCAGCACGACCGGATGCCGGTAGGGCAGCAGCAGGACTCCGGTCCCGAGCAGTAGCCGGTCGGTGACCGCGGCGACGAAGGCGAGCGTGTCCAGCGGGTCGGTGAAGGGCAGACCGGGCGGTACCTCGAAATTGTGCAGTGTCGCTCCGGGATACAGAACCAGATGTTCGGGTAGGTACAGCCCTTCGAACCCACAGGCCTCGGCGTGCCGCGCGTAGGCGGCGAGGCGATCCGGATCCGCGCCGAAATGTGCGGTGCTGTAACTGACTGCGAACTTCATCGTGTTCCTTCCGATGCCCGTGTCGTGGGCCGACGCCCCACGCGCGGTTCCCGCGACGTCGCCTGGCCGACGACCTCAGCGGATGAACTGTCCGGTTGCCGCCAAAATTCCTGCCCCGCTTCCTGTTGGGACGGAAATCCCGCGGTGCCGTCGTGGCCGTGGACCCGGTGACTCGACCGGCCGTAGGTTGTCCACGTGATCGGCGAGTGTGTTGCCGACAGAGTCCGCCGGCCCGGGCTGCCTCGCCCGCGGCCTCGACCATCGCCTCCGCGGGATCCGCGGATACCCCGGTGCGCGAGGGGCACCGACGAGAGGAAACGGGGCCGACCGGCCCTGGCTTTCGGGGCGACGGCCAGCCTGCCGGCGTCGGGAACGGACGCGACCGCGGCGGTCGCCGAGGAATTTCTCGAGCACGAACGCCGCCGCGACGTCTGGGAGACGAACCGTGACGATGATCGACGACGAACGGCCCCGCACGACCCGGCCGCGAAGCCGTTGCCTGCCGATGCCGGAAACGAACCTCCGACGACCGAGGGCGTCACCTTCGTCGATGCCATCGAACTCCCCGCCGAGCGGATCGACGAATTCGTCCGCCAGTGGCGTGACCGTGCCGCGCACATGCGCACAGCGCCGGGCTTCCGTGACGTCCGCCTGCACCGGGCGATACTTCCCGACGCGCGCTTCCAACTCGTCAATATCGCGCATTGGGACAATGCCGAAGCATGCGAGGCAGCCGGTCCGAATCCCGCCGTCGTCGCCTCGGTCGACGAAGCGCGAGCCATCGCAACCGCCCACCCGGCACTCTATCGAGTAGTCGCCGAATACCATTGACGGGCAACATAATGCGGAGAGGCGTAATCGCGCTCACCGAACCGGAAAGCGTCAGTGCCTATTCAGGCGAAGCGTTCCCACGCTGATTGCCGACGCATGCCCAATGCGTCTCCGACCCGCTCCCACGACATTCCGCGTCGGCGAGCCTCCGCCACCCACGCGCGCAGATCGTCGTCGACCTGATGGCGGATCGCCTCGATCCGTGGCAGATGGGCCAGCAATGCCTCGTCGTCGACTCCTTCCCAGACCGGAGTAGTTCGCTTCGGCCCGGCGGGCTTGTTCTCGATGATCGAGGCGCTCAACGCCACGCAGTCGTTGCAGATGTAGACACCGGCTCCGGCGACCAGGGTCTCGACATCGTCGGCGGACCGGTTGCAGAAAGAACAGCGGTTCATGACACCTCCTCTGTCAGGGCAGTCCTGACATCGTATCCTCGTCAGGAGAATCCTGACAAGGCGTGTCCGTCACCGGGATCGAGCTGCCTTGCCGAGTCGGGCGGCTGTGTCGGGGTTCCCCCGGTGGATTCCGGCGACCCCATCGCCACCGGGAGTCAGGAGCCGAGTCGAGAAACGCGCGACGCTATTCAGGGCGTCGGCACACGGCTTCGACGTTGTTGCCGTCGGGGTCTCGCACGAACGCGCCGTAGTACGCGGGGTGGTACTCCGGCCAGAGCCGGGGCCGGTGCAGAACTTCCGCGCCGGTGTCCACCGCCGCGTGGAAGAAGGCGCGTACCGCCGCTCGGCTCGGTGCGGTGAAAGCGATATGCGATTCACGGAACCCGGCTCCGGCAGGCAGCGGTCCCAGCCAGAAGGAGGGTTGGGGTGGGTTCGTACTCCCGTAGCCGATGACTTCGTCGAAGTCGATCACCCGGGTCCCTCCCAAGGGGGCGAGTATTCGATCGTAGAAGGCGGCACTGGCCGCGATATCAGCACATTGCACCGCGAGATGATCGAGCATCCCGGCACCTCCATCGTAGAAAACTGTTTCGGATGTCCGTGATCCGTCCCGTTGGACAGAACTTCAATCGACGAATATCGCGTGCGTAGCGGAGTTCGGCCGGGCGCCGCGTCCCTACCGGGTCTCCCGCGTCCGAATCGGGCTCGTCGTCATGCTTCCGACCGTAACCGTGGATAGGTCGGATGCTGTCCGCAATCGAGGTGGTGCCCGCCCTCGCCAACCGATCCCGCGGCCCGTTCTCCCCGGCCTCGCGCTGGGACTTCTCCGAACCATCCGTCGGCCGCGGCTACTGGGCGCCGACGCCGTCTGTGATCGCCGTCCACCTCGACCCCGGTGGATCCTTCGTGACTGCGGCGGGCGGTCTCACGGGGAATGTGAGCCGTGGTCCCGCCGCTGTGCCGACCGCGCTCGACCGGTGCGGTCGGTTGCCGTGGTGGTACCCATGGCGGCGATTGCCGGCAGAATCGCGGCCTGGCCTTCGGCGACAGCGATGTCGTAGATCGATGCCCCACCCCACACCCGGCCGAGGTCGCCGGCGTCGACGATCGCGAACCCGATCGCCTCGCCACGCATTCGAGCTGCTGCTTCTTCTCCTGCTGACCAGCTCAGCTGGTGTTGTTCGGTGAAAGGCTCGCTCGATCCCCAGGAGAACCGCTGGCACAGGGGGTCGGAGAAGCCGGCGAATCTCTGCGCGTGGTCGCTCGGGCGCCAGGCGCGCAGGGTCACGACTCCGTCGGTGAGTTCAGGATCGGGAAACAGCAACTCGGGCATGGACGAAAACTACGAGACGATCCGCGAGGGCGTCGCTTCGATTTCTGGCCTGGTAGGCCGGGAATTAGCCACATGATGTGATGTGCACCACTCGACTGGACGTCAAAAGCTAATTATATTAGCTTTTTAGCTATCAGTGATAGCTAAGGAGATCGGCATGACCACTCAGCAACTCTCGCTTCCCGACGGCACCATCGCCTACGAGCTCACCGGCCCCTCCGATGGACCTCTGGTGGTGTGCGTTCCCGGCGTCGGCGTCAACCGTGCCGATTTCCGATTCGTGGCCCCGGCGCTGGCCGAAGCCGGAAACCGGGTGGCGGTCATGGATATCCGGGGTCACGGCGACTCCAGCGCCGGCTGGCCGCGGTACGATCCCACCGCCGTCGGCCACGACATCGCCGCCGTGATCCGTCACCTCGGCGGGCCGGCCGTGATCGTTGGCCACTCGTTCGCGGCGAAGTCTGCCGGGCAGGTCGCCGTCCGCGAACCCGAGTTGGTGCGCGGCCTGGTGCTCGTGGGTGCCGCGGTGCGGCACGAGAAGCCCGGCTTCCTCATGGGGCTGGCCGCCAAACTCGTCACCGGTAATGCTTCGCTGTGGACGATGTTCCTCAAGACGCTGTACCCGGGCACCAAGCCCGCCGACTTCGCCGAATATCTCGCCGCGAACAAGGCGATGCTGCGCCGCAAGGGACACCTCGCAGCCTTGAGCGCCCTGACCGATTCGCTGCCCGCCGACCCTGCCCTGGACCTGTCGGACATCACCGCCCCGACCTTGATCGTCATGGGCACCAAGGACGGCGACCTCGCCGACCCGGTCGCCGAGGCGCAACGGATCGCGAACGAGGTCTCCGGACCGTCGCGGGTCGCGATGGCGGACGGCTCGGGGCACTACCCGCACGCCGACAACCCGGAGTTCACCGCGCACGCCGTCGCGACGTTCCTGAAGGAATTGTGATGCCACGTGCCGGACTCTCTCCCACCGCGGTGGTGGACGTCGCCGTCGCCGTCGTCGACGAAGGCGGACCCCGCGCCCTGACCCTCGCCGCGGTGGCCACCCGCGCCGAGGTGGCCACCCCCTCGCTGTACAAGCACGTCAAGAACCTGGACGAACTGGTGGACCTCGTCGGCGTGCGCGTCCTCGATGAACTCACCGAACAGGTGACCCGCTCGGTGATCGGGCTCGGCGGCTCCGAAGCGGTGGGTGCTCTGTTGCGCGCCTACCGCGACTACGCGGTGGAACACCCCCACCGGTACGCGATGCTGCCCCAGAACCCGCGCGAGACACCAGGCTGGGACACCGCCAGCCACCGCCTGATGGACACCATCTTCGCTGTCCTGACCGGCTGCGGCGTCACCGGCGCAGACGCGGTACACATCACCCGCTGCATCCGCGCCGCCGGGCACGGCTTCGCCACCCTGGAATCCCAAGGAGGCTTCCAGCTCGCCGAAGACATCGAGACATCCTTCGCCACCCTGACCCACATGGTGCTCAGCGCCCTGCCGTCACGGTGAATCCGAAACTGCGGCGATCGCCACCGGGGTAGCCCACCCTCAATGTTCAGAAATCAATACGTTCTTGGACAGTGGTGAGTTACATCGTCACTGATGAGTGATGTCTTCAGGCTCCCACCACCGATTCGGTCGGCTACCGCCGGCACACCCTGTGGCTGTCACCCGAGGAGGTCACCTCACTCATCGGCGACCTCCGGGCCGCGATACTCCCTCATCTGCACAACATCCCAACCGCCGAACGTGCCCAATACCCGCTGAGTCCCGTCCTCTTCCCGATCGGCCGACACGACACCGAAACCACCGACACCACACATCCCGAACAAGGCGAAACCCGAGCACGCAGGATCCCCTCGCCCCCGAACCCTGCCCGCCGATCATGACTACAGCAGGCCCCAACGGGCGTGCGCGCCAACCTATCGGCCGGGCGAGACCATTTTCCGTTTCCGACCGGCTGCCCCAAGGATGCGCTCGGTTTCACCCCGCATAGTCTCGGAAGCCGAGCAGGCCTTGTTCGGTTCGTACAGCGCTCGGTGGTTTTCGTCGATGTCACCGAGTTCGGCCATGGTGGTGAAACCGGTGCCTCCGATACCTGGTCGTCAAGCCGAGGGTGGGGGAACAAACCCTTCCGGCCACCTCGTGTTGCTGTCGTAGATGATTCCGGTCAGGTCCGCACCGGACAGGTCCGCACCGGACAGGTCCGCTTTGGTGAGGTTCGCGCTGTGTAGGTCCGCTCGGGTGAGGTTCGCACCTGTGAGAAAGGCGCTTTCCAGGTCCGCGTAGAAGAGGTCTGCCTCGGTGAGGTTCGCTCGGATGAGGATCGCGGCGACGAGCTCCGCGCCGACGAGGTCGGCACGGGTAAGGTCCGCCGAGCCGAGGATCGCGACGGTGAGGTCCGCGTTGGAGAGGTCCGCTTCGGCGAGGTGCGCGTAGTCGAGGTGGGCGCCGACGAGGACCGCATTCGTCAGATTGACGCCGCCAAGCTGTGGCGCGGCACTATCGGGCCCCGACTTCCTGGAGTCCCACACCTCGGGCAGGCAGGCCCGGCCGAGATCCAGTGTGTTTACCGGGTCATCGTGTGTGATGTCGCGCCGCGAGATAACTGTCAGGGCCGTTTCGACATCGGTAGGTAGGGCCTTTCGGGTGGCGGCGGGATCGAAGCCCGGGGGCTCGACCCCCGGGACATCGGTGAAGTAGGCGTTACACACCTCGTTGTGTGCGTGGGTTCGAAGAAACGAGGTGAGCAGACCAAAGACGGTGGGGTGATCGGCCGGCGATTCCTTCGCGATGCGTTCGAGTAGGTAGATGCCCGAGACGCGGACGTTGACCTGGTCGTTGGCCAGTTGTTCCGCGGCGAGCTGGAAGCGGGCGGTGGTCGCCGTTTCCTCGGCCAAGGATTGCCCATCGGTGGACACCTTCAGCGACTGACCCGAAAACCACAGCGCGGCGACTGCAGTCACCGACGCACCGAGCGTTGCGAAGGTGGCTGCGATCGCCCTCAGCTTCGCCCAGCCCGACCAGTGCAAAAACCTGCTCGACCGAGAGGGCACAACCACTGGCTCGGGCGGGGGCGATGGTCTCAACGATCGACCCCGGCCAGCGACGACAGGACGGTTACGAGCGGGTCGGCGATCCCTCATGGCCATCACAATCCTTCCGAAACAGTTCTCCCCCAACGTATCCGAACCGGGCCCGAGAACTACGTCGTCGCGCAGAGTCGTGCATATCCCCGGGCGAGAGAACTGATTGTCCGGTGGAACCGTCTCGAGAAGTGGGCCTATTGGGGAGCGTCCCGGAGGCCCGGGTCGATGCTTTGGCACTCGGTGCAGCGCGTAAGAACTGTCCAACAACTGATGCGTTCTTGAACACCGCCGGGTTCTACGGCGCTGTCACGCGCAGCGTGTAACGGGCCGAAAATTACGCCAGGTGCGACCAGATCGGTCTCGGGACCACTCCTGGGATGACGCGCAGGCATAGCATGTTCATCAATCGATGTTTTCTTGAACACTTGTCGCCGGAATCATCGCTGCTCAACGATGTTCATCCGGCGATTTCGTCCAAGAATCTGCCATTGATGAACACCTTGCCTACGCCCGCTTGTGATGACCGTTTTGATGCGGTCGGCGATGCTGGGTCGGCTGGAGTCGGCGCTCGAGAAGGGCAACGCCGTGCGCGTACCCGTCGGTTGCGCGCGTCGGCCGATATGAACCTCGCTCCGGTTCCGGATCCATGAGCGGCTTGTCTTGACGCGGTGACGTGGTCCGGCTGCGGGGTTCATGGGCAGCCGGGTGCTGCTGTTCGTTTCTCGTCGCGGGCGTGGGGTAGGTGGGTGCCGAAGAAGGTGCTGAGGGTGTGGTGTTGAACGGCGAGGCTGCGTGCGGGATCGACTGTGCCGACGAACGCTGCTGCTGCTGCGGTGTGTCCCAGTTGGGGGAGCAGGATTTGGTAGTCGGTGTAGCTGAAGTGTTCGCCGTCGGGCAGGTGGACTCGGCACAGCGGCCCGCGGTGGTGGCCGAGGAACTGTTGCCAGGAGGCGTCGGTGTCGAGACTGTGGTCGCCAGCGCTCATCAGCAGGAACGGCCGGTCCAGGCCTTCGTCGGCGGCTCGGCCGAAGTCGCGGGCGGATTGAGAGTAGGCCATACTGCCGTCGAGGTTGGCGCCCGCGCTGATGCGCTGGTCGACGAGCATGGTCTCGGCGGTGGTGAATCCGCCACCGGAGTGACCGAACATGCCGATCCTGGAGAGATCGAGAGCTGTGTTCAGCCCGTCCGGTAGGGCCCGGCCGTCGGCGTCGCGGTGTGCGCCGGCCGCCAGCAGTTCCAGCTGGTCCAGGACGAACCGGGTGTCCGCGATGCGGGTGGTGATCAGGCCTTTCAAGACGTCGATGCTGGGCTCTGGCAGGGCTTTGCGTGCGAGGCGGCCGCCGGGGAATTCGACGGCTTCGGCTTCGTGGGTGTGGTCGATCGCCACGACGATGTAGCCGGCGCCGGCCAGTTGTTCCATTTGCGTGGTGCCGTGTGAGCGCGACAGGGTTCCCCCCGGCGAGTACAGCAGGACCGGCCATCGGCCGTCGGCCACGGGCGCGCCGAGTCCGGAGTGGGTGGGGAAGCGGTAGTCGAGCAGGTTCGGCTCGATGCCGATTTTGCCGGCATCGCCGGCGGCTACGGCAGCGGCGACCCCGGCGGCCATGTACGGCGCTTTCGGCGCGGTGTTGGGCCGCGCCGGATAGCGCACGGTGATCATCAACTCCCGCACACTGCCGGGTACCCACGGATCTTTCCGACTCGGGTCGATCAGGCGCAGATCGGCGCTACCGACCGGATACGGGCCGGTCGGTGCGGGCAGGCCGAAACGAGCCGGCCCTGCGGACGCGGCAGCGGGTACACCGGCCAGCACCAGGGCGATCACGAGCGCGCTGACCCGGCGCAGCAAGGAAGTAGCGGTCACACACGAGAACATAGAACCGCAAGTGCTGCGCACACATCGGGGCGATCACCTGTACCGACCCCGAGATCCGGAGTCCGACCCCGGGGCGCCGACGGGGTGGTTCCCCGCATCGGTCACCGAAAAGCGGCTGGCTGGGTCGGCTTCACCCAGGTCGGGTGATGCCCGCGCCTCGCGTGGCGGCTTATGGTCGGGGCCGGACTGCGACGGAAGGGTTGTCATCCCCAGTGCCGGTGCGGCCCGGTTGCCCGGAGACGAGGCCCATCACCAGCCGCGGCCCGAGTAGCGGGCGTAACCCGTTGACCGGTAGCAAAGCGAGGTCGACCGGTGCTGTTCCGGCGCGGTATCGCTGTAAAGGCGCAGGCTCGGCGGCCTCACCACCGAAGAGGACCCGAGTGCCCCCGATGTCGAACATGTAGGCGTTGTTCGGCCAGAGCAGGGTTCGACCCGAGGGTGCTACCAGAATCGACAGATCGGGAACCGGCGTGCGGGTTTGCCCCTACCTCACACGCTCAGCGTGTATGAACCCGTGAGCTTTGGCACGGCGGGCCATCCCTCGCGTCGGTACATACAGCGGTGTGGTGTCCTTGGCAGGCAGGTCGCGAAGACCGCGCAGGTCCCAATGATTGGTCGCCGGATCGGTGACCACGATGGCCGTGAGCGGTGGTAGGTCGTCGATATCCATGCCCAGGGTTCACCTCGGCACAACCACCACCGCTCGGTGAACCATGGGTCGGTGAGGACAGCGTGACCATTGAGCTCCAGCAGGACAGAGGAATCGACGATGCGGGTGACCGCTATTGATGGCTTGTCCATACGGGCAGCGTGGTGGTTGATGTATGCATGAAAGTCAAGTGAGTCACTGACCATCGGCGAGCTGGTGCGGCGGTTCGGCCTGGGCCACGCATGTGCTGCGGTACTGGGAGAGCATGGCTCTGCTCGAACCCGCTCGCCGCGATGGCGGTCAACGGTCCTACGGGCAGGCCGAGCTCGAGCGTGTCGTATTGATCCTGATGGGCAGGGAGGCCGGTTTCACGCTGAGAGAGCTGGCGACGATCCTGTCCACCGCAGACCCGATGGACCATCGCACCGTGCTGCGCAACCACCTCGACGAACTCGAGCGCCGCATCTCACGGGCGCAAGAGGCGAAGAAGCTCATCGAGCACGCACTCGCCTGCCCACACAGCTTCGCCGAATGTGAACATGCACGAGAACAGATCGCTGCCCGGATCCCGCCCTCGAGCACTTGCCAATCGCCAGAAGGCATTAGGTCGACAGCCCGTTGAGCATCGCAGTGTCCATAGGCAACCGAACGCTACGACGGACGACTGTCTGTAAAACGATGCATTATTGAAAAGCGATGAGTCGTGTCATCGCTGTTCATCGATGTCCGGGGAGCGGATCCGCCTACTATGTGCCCTTTTATGAACATAGAGGCGGGGGCCCATGCCCGCCGTCGCTAACCGTCGCCGCAGCTGACCTTGATCGACAGAACCTGCACGTAACCGGCTTTCATCTCTGTGATCTGCGCGCCCGACAGACCGTCTTCCCCATATGAATCATCGGTCACATCGCGCACCGAGACGTGACAGTTGTCCGGCGCGTCGCCATAGGCGAGCCAATGTGGGTCGGAGCCAGGTTCTCCTGCGGGATTCTGTGCTGACGCGGACGCAGTGCGGGGCAGGCGAAGTCTCAGACCGGGAGCGGTGACGATCGCGAACACATCGTCGGCGGCGGGACCGACGAAGAGGGCCTGGGCCCATGGCCCTACCGGCGATACATCGCCGGTCGTTCCCAACTCCGCGTAGCCCGCGACCTCGATCTTGTTCAGATACCGCATCGCTGGATTCCGGAATGTCAGCCATACCGCCAGTACCGCGACGAGAACCACCGGCGTCGCGACCGCAACCACGACCCGCCCAATCGGCCACCGAGTCCTGACCCAACGACGGCGGGTCATCTGCCCTCCGGCACGCTGGTCACCGGCATGCCCACGCCGATAGCGGTTCCCAGGAGATAGCCATTTCGTGGCAGAGGTGGATTGGTCACGCCGATTCCCGGTCTCACCGTTGCCGGATCTCGGCGGGTATCGGCCCTGCCCCAACCGCGGTGTGCGGGAAGCAGGGCGAGGTCACATAGATCGCGCGGCGACCCTCGGCTTCCTGCTGGGTGACAAGGGTGTAGTGGTCCGGTGTCTGTGCCTGTACGACATCGCTGGGTTCCCGGACCACCTCCCAGCCGATCTTGTAGCCGGTGTTCCAGCCCAGCTGCTCCCACTTCGCCTTGATCAGCGCCAGGTACTCGGCCTTGCTGCCGGTGGTGCCGTGAAGGAGGTAATCGACCATGAGTTTGCGGGGCGCGTCGAGCACCTTCTTGTCGAGCAGACAACTCCCGTCCTTCGCCGGATCGGTGGGTATCGACTTCCCGCCGTCCCAAAAAGTGTCTTCCGGTGTCAGCCAGACCGCACCGGGCAGCACATCGATCGTGGCGGCCAGATACTCCAAGGTCCGTGCCTGCGCGTGTGCCTCGGTCAGATCGGGCTGGACCGGGAAGTCGCTGGTGTAGGTGATCTCTTCTGCTTCCGTCCACCCACCGGCCGCCGGGTCGGCGGCACTCGGGGACTCAATGGCGCCATCGCAGCCCGCGCAGGCCATCAGGAGACACGCCACCGCGATCGACCGCCCGGTACGGGATCTTCGCGACTTCCCACCGCGCACAGCCTCGACCTCTCCGCCCCGCCCCGTCCGCGCTACCATCCGCGACCCCCGGGAAAGTGGCTACCTCACACTAGAACCGAAGTCTCCGCCGACATACGCCTGGGCGGGAAGGTGTGAAACATTATGTCTCGAGGACGCCTCGCGTCCCGGCGGGAGATCGAACCCGCCCGCGACGACCGGGACGTGAGTCTGTCCAACAATTGATGCATTCTTGAACGCTCATGCCGACGTTGATCGCTGGTCGGCGATGACTTGGGACGGTAGTTTGTTCAATAAGACTCCCTTTATGGACGCCCTCGCTACTGGCCGTCGGAGGAGTCGATGAGGGTTTGGACTCCGTCGAAGATGCGGTCGAGACCGAAGGTGAGTGAGTCGATCTGGCGGTCGGTGCCGGTGAGCGTTCGCGCCAGTGCGGGGAAGCGTTCGGCGTGGCGGTCGACGAGTTCGCTGGTGAGCTGCTGCCATTCGCGGGCGTGGTCGGCGTCGAAATCGGCGCGCTGCTGAGCGAGGTTGCGGACGTGTCCGGCGATGAGCAGGAATACCTGATGGCGTTCGGGGGCCTGCATGCCCGTCGATTCCAGCACCTCCAGGGCCGCGTCCATCCACCGGAGTTGGTTCGGGCCCAGGAGCTGGCGGCGCATGGTGGTTGCGGTGAGCAGCCACGGATGCGTGGAGTAGATGGTCAACAGCTGACGTGCCCAGTCCAGTAGTCGCGTACGCCAATCGGTATCGGGGTCGGGCAGCCTGGGGCCGGGGGTGAGGACGGCTTCGACCATCAATTCGACGAGTTCTGTCTTGCCGGGGATGTGGCGGTAGAGGGCCATACCGGAAACGCCGAACGCGGCAGCCACCTTGTTCATCGACACCGCATCCAGGCCGTCGGCATCGGCGCAGGCGACTGCGGCGGTGGTGATGCCGGCGATGGTGAGGCCGGGCTTGGGTCCGCGCGCGGGCCCGTCGGGTTCGCCCCACAGTAGTGCGGCAGCAGTGCGCAGGTCGCGGGGCTTGTTCTCGGCACGGCGGGGCATGGCCAGAGGTCCTCTTTCCTGGGATCGAGTTGACAGAAGACCCGTCCGTTTATACCTTAAACAGTCTGGTTTGTTGCATAAACAGTTTAAGGGGTAATCATGCGGATTCCGGGCACGAAGCACTCCCAGCGCCTGCGCATCACCGCGGCGGAAGGCATCGACGAAGCCGGATTCGTGCAGATCGGCGGCATCGGCCAGTGGATCTCGATTCGCGGGGAGTACCGCGGCAATCCAGTCCTACTCGAACTCCACGGCGGGCCCGGCGCTTCCAACCTCATCTACGCCACTCGCACCCGGGGCTGGGAACATCACTTCACCGTGGTGCGCTGGGATATGCGAGGCGCCGGAAAAACCTTCGGCCATACCGGCCCGGACGGCCAGGGTGAGATGAGTCTGCGGCAGCTCGAACACGATGCCCTGGAGGTCGCGGCTTATGTGCAGGCCCGGCTCGGCGTCGACAAGGTCGTGCTGGTCGGGTGTTCTTTCGGCTCGTTCGTCGCGCTGCGCCTCGCCCGCCGTCACCCGCAGCTGTTCTCCGCCTATGTCGGCACCGACCAGAACATCAACGCCGGCGGCCGCGACCACACCGCCTACCTGGGCTTGCTCGAACGCCTCGAAAAGTCCGGCAAGCACAAGGACCTCGCCGCTGTCACCGCCATGGGAGCGGACCGATCGACATGGACCACCAAGGACTGGTCGCAGTACAACAAGTACACAGTCGGCTCCGATCCGCTCACCTTCGACACCGTCAAGAAAGTCGTGATGGGCTCGCTGTTGACCTCGCCGCTGCACTCTCTCGGTGAGGTCGGCACCTACCTGAAGGCCATGAGCTTCTCCGAATGCCTCGCACCTCAATCGGTCGCGATCGACGAATGGGCTGAGGGCACCACCCTCGCGATCCCGTTCTTCCTCTTCCAAGGCGAGCGCGACGTCATCACCCCTGCGGAATCGGCCAAGTCGTTCTTCGACGACGTCACTGCCCCGGTCAAGAAGCTCGCACTCATCGAGAACGCGAGCCATTTTGCCGCCTTCCGCCGACCCGACCGCTTCCTCGACCTGCTACTCGCTCACGTCCGCCCGATCCTCACCCTCGACCCGAACGACCCCCAACGCTCATAGGCCGGCCAACATCTCGCGATCGCGTCTCGCGCAGTGTGACGGGACGAAAACAACCGCTCTGGTGGCTGCGGCCGGCGACCGGTCATTCACCGCGATCGCGGTGGCGATGATGGCAGCAGCGGTCGCCACCATGCTGCTGCCCGCCCACGGCAATATCGCGAGAGGCTCTCCATAAATTGATGCATTTTTGGACACTACAGTCCGGCATTATCGCCGCTCATCGATGCTTGTAGTCGAAAACCTGTCCATTAATTGCGGCTGCGGTTGCGGCGGGCGCCGCGGCAGGGGCCGTGCGCCATCTGATCGAGATAGCGCACCCGGCCCGCGCGATCACCATCGCCGACCCTCTCCTGGACTACTGCGAACAGATTCTGGGCACTGACCACCCCGACACCCTGCTCCTGCGCCACAACCTCGCGGTCGCCTACTACGACGCCGGCCAAATCGACGAGGCGATCCTGCTGCGTGCACAAACTCTCGCCGACCGCGAACGAGTCCTCGACACCCACCACCGCCACACGCTGCTCTCGCGCGGCAATCTCGCCATCGCCTACCAAGAGACGGGGCAAGCGAGCAGGGCCATCTCGATATACGAGCAGGCCCTGACCGACGGCCGACCGGTGCTCGGGGCCGACAATCCCCTCATCAAGATCTGGCACGACGCCCTCGCCCGACTGCGCGCACAGTCCGATCCAGCGAGCGGCGGGTCGGTAGGTGTGTCGTTAATCGATGCATTCTTGGACAGTTACGCTCAGGAACATCGCTGTTCAGCGATGGATTGACCTGATAATTCGTCCAATAACCCCCTTTCGTGAACACCGCCTGTTGGGTGCATAAGGGGAGGGCGGGCATCGCGCGGGACACGACGGGGAGGGTGCGAGAATCGTCCGATGGATGACTACACCGCTCACAAGCAGCGCGCCGAGGCGTTACTCGATGGCCTCACCGCCGGGGAAGCTGTCGGCGAAGCGGAGCGGCGCAATGTGATCGCGCAGGCGCAGGCACATGCTGCCCTCGCGCAGGCAGAAGCCCAGCGTGAGACCGCGGAAGCTATACGTGCGCTCGAGGCGTTGCCGCGACGAAGCGCAGTCTGAACCAAGCGGACCGGCCCGCAACGCCGATCGCGACCCAGCAGATCCTGTGGATCAGGACTGCGGCGTCACAGGACCAGCGGTTCTCACCCTGTCCTCATACACCTGGCAGACAGACCGTCGGTGTCTGTTCGGACGCGGAGATCAGGTTGTCGACCAGGCGGCTTCGTCGATGGCCAGCCATGGCGCCCTCGCGACGAGGGTGGGGGTCATATCCGTGATCGCCTTGGTTCGACGGTGAAGATGGGATTGGTCGACGTAGCCGGCCTCGGCGGCGGCATCCGCAGGCGAGCGCCCCGCGGCCAGGAGATGGGCGGCGCGGTCGAAGCGGACCAGTTCGGAGGCATGTTTGGGTGAAACCCCGAGATGGGTACGAAAGCGGGACCAGAGCCGCTGCCGGGTCCAGCCGGTCTCTGCGGCAAGGGTTTCGACTCGGAGCAGTCCTTTGGTGCTGACGGTCCGGTCCCAGGCGTACGCGATCTCGGGTGCTACACCGAATCCGCGAGGTAGCCGGCTTCGAAGGAACGCGGCTGCGAGTGCGAACCTCTCGTCCCACGACGGCGTCGAACGCAGTCGCTCGGTCAAGACGCCGACGCAGCTACCCCACAGCTCCGCCAGCGATATCACGGTGCCGCCGATGATGTCGGTGTCTCGGAGAATCGCCGCGGCGACCACAGGGGACACTCGAATCTGCAGGACCTCACCGGCTGCCGCACCGGTGATCCGTAAGGCGCCGGCTCGGAGGCCGACGATCACGTTCCCCGTGACCAGGCGCCCGGGAACGTCGAAGACTACGCCGGCCTCGCTGAGATCGAGCAGTAGCGTGACTGACGGATGTGGGATCATCGTGATATCGGCAGACGCGACGTCGCGGTAACGGAAACCCGCCATCCGAACCCCCGGAGCCGGTAACCGGACCGGGACGGTCACATCCACCCGGTTCCACTCCCATCTGCCCGTTGTGGTCATACGTCCCAAGCTAACCGGAACGCCGATAGCGTGACATTCGTCCAATACGGCGTGCGGAGCCAGTGACGAAGCTGTCGGCATGAGCGAATCGAGTACCGCCCGGACAGACGGCAACATGACAGTCCACGGATTGCACGTCGTGATCGACGGGGATCCGGCGGCACCGCCCTTGCTGCTCATCCACGGCTCGGGCGCGACTGGTTCGACGTGGGAGCCGGTGGTGCCGGCGCTCGTCACCGAGTATCGGGTGATCACGATCGACCTTCCGGGCTGCGGCCGGTCCGAACCGGTGTCGACGTACGCCGTACCGCAGCAGGCGGAGCGGGTGGCGACGGTATTGGATGAGCTGGGCGCCCGAAATCTGACGGTGGTCGGTCACTCCAGCGGAGGGTACGTCGCTACCGCTCTCGTAGAACACCGTCCCGACCTGGTCGGCCAGCTCGTCCTGGTCAGCACGGGGCCGAGCCACGCGGCGCTTCTTCCTGAGCCGGCGATCATCCGGATGCTCGCCTCGCCGCCCTTCGGTCCGCTCGTGTGGGCTATCCGTACCGACTCGCTGATCCGCCGCGGCCTGGTGGCAACTGCGGCGGCCCCGATCGCGGTGCCGGACGGGGCCCTGGCCGACTTGCGAAGAACGTCCTATCGAGCGTTCCGCGCGATTCTAGCGGCCAACGTCGACTACATCACCACGCGGACCGTGCCCCAGCGCCTCGTCGATTCCGGAAAGCCCCTCCTTGTGATCTTCGGAGATTCCGACCCGCGTTGGGACCCGGCATCAGCGCACCAGTACGAGGCGGTGCCGGGTGCCGAGCTGGAATACCTTCGCGGAGTCGGGCATCTCGCGATGCTTGAGGACGGCGACGCCCTCACCCGCTCGATCCTCCGCCGCGCACCAGGTCGTCCCGGACGGTGAGCGCAGCAGCCGGAGCAGAGCGCCAATTAATGCGGCGAACTCGACCAGTCGGACGACACCACGAAATGTTCATAAAATGATCGTTTCTTGAACAGTCGGGCCGAAACGGGCCGCGGCGGACGAAAGCCCAGTTCGACCGAAAACGGCGACTGTTCAAAAAACGCGTCGTAAAGTCTGGATGTTCAAGAACACTGGATTACCCTTTTGTGTACGATTCGGAGGTGACGGATACCGATGCGCTCGAACCGCTCTCGCTCGATGGCGATGCTCTGGATCCGATCGGCGGGGGAGGAGCACTGATCGGGTACGCCCGCGTCTCGACCCGCGACCAGAACCTGGATCGGCAGACCCGCGCCCTGAAGGCGGCCGGCTGCAAGAAGACCTTCGCCGACAAGAAGTCCGGGAAGGATGCAGAGCGCGAACAGTTGTCGGCGTGCCTGGACTACATGCGCGCCGGCGACACCCTCGTGGTCGCCTCGCTCGACAGGCTCGGCCGTTCCCTGCAGGACCTGATCTCGATCGTGGCCGACCTACGCCGCCGCGGTATCGGGTTCCGTTCCCTGCACGAAGCACTCGACACCACCACCCCCGGTGGGCGGCTGGTATTCCACGTCTTCGCCGCCCTGGCCGAATTCATCCGCGAACTCATCGTCGACGGCACCCACGAAGGCCTTGCCGCGGCCCGGGCCCGCGGGCAGCGCCTCGGCCGGCCACCGGCCATGAGCGAGGAACAGGTTCGGCAGGCCCGGGCCCTGATGACCCGGCCGGATGAGTCGGTGTCCTCGATCGCGCGGCTGCTGGGGGTCTCGCGAACCACGCTGTACAAGTACGTTCCGGAGTTGACCAGCAGGCAGTAGTGGTCGATATGCCCTCTTCCGCACGAGCACAACGGCTTTGCATCGAACGCAACGGTCTCATCACTTACGGTCGGTTCGTGGACCCAGCATGGATCGCCGTCATCGGTACCGTGTCCGGCGTTGCCGTAACGGCGACGAGCAGCCTGCTCACCAGCATGCTGACCGGCCGGCATCAGCGCACGATCACGGAGCGGCAGCTCGCCGAAGCGGACTCCGAGCGCACACGTGCGGAGGTGCGTGAATCCTTCATCGAGTACCTGGGTGCCTACAGCGCACTTCGGGACCAGATCCTGGTCCTTCACCACCAGCAGAACATCGGGGCGTCGGATACGCCGACAGGGCCGGACCGGATCTCGCTGATCGAAGCCTTCGCGCCGGAGGAATCGACCCGATTCAACCGGGCACACCACACCATCCAGATCACAGCAAGTGAGGCCACCTGCGCGGTTGCCAACACCACATCGTCCCAGCTTTGGGATCTCGCCCAGGCTGCAGAGGAACGCGACCAGGAGCTGTACAGCCGGGAACTGGCCGCTGGCGTGGCGTTGCGCCGGAGACTGCACGAAGCGATGCGGGCGGAGCTCCAACGAGGTCGGTAAGGCCAGGTCGCTGTCGGCAGTTGGAGCCGCCTGTCTATCTGGGGTCTACCCCAAATAGACGCACAGCTTCGGAAAGAGTCATAGGGGAGAAGCATTGGTTTCCCGGGATCGTGGAACCAGGGGCCCGGCCGGTGCGTCTGGATCTTTGAGGGTCCGGTATGAGTGGTCGGAGTGTGATCGAGAGGATTGGGATGGCAGAGGGGAAGCAGCCGATCACTGTGGATCCGGCCGCGATGGCTGATGCTGCGACGTTTTTGGCGTCGATAGCGACGACGTTGATCAATGCCGTCAAGGACGTAGACGCCAACATGGAGTACCTGCAGGGCACGTGGCAGTCCGCGGCGGCAACCGCCTACACCGGCGGCTGGAAAGAGGCTCGGACCGGTGCGTTGGAGGTGTTGGAGTCGCTGGGGGACATGGCCGAGCTGATGGGGGTGCAGGGGATGGACTTCCAGGGCACCGACTCGGATCTGTCCGGCGATCTGG
>NZ_BDBX01000009.1 GCF_001613205.1 Nocardia sienata NBRC 100364
GGTGACCGGCTCGGCAACCTCATCGGGTTTCTGGAGGACTGTCTCGATCAGATCGAGAAGCGGGTGGGTGTGCTGCGGCAGGGCTGGTCCGGTGAGGCGGCCACCGCCTACGACGACGCGCACGCCGACTGGCTTACCGGCGTGCAGGATATGAAGGACGGTCTTCTGCGGATGCAGGAGGCCGCCCGTACCGCGCACACGAACTACACCAGCGCGGCACAGACCAATGTGGCGATGCTGGGTCGCGGCCCGGCCCCCGGTGCGCAGTGACCGATACCGCCACGATCGATGTAGACCCGCAGGTCTACTACGACGCCGCTACGGCGCTCACCACAGCCTCTATGGCGTTCGCCCACGCGGTCGATGATCGGTGGTCGGCGCTGGCCGACTGCGAACAGATGGCCGGCTCCTACGATGACGCCAAAACCTGGGCCGCCGACTACGACGCCCGAGCCGGTGAGGCCATCAAAACCTCCCGAATGCTGTGGGAGGCGGCGTGGAGCTATTGCCGGCTGATCGGTGAAATGGGCCACAATCACGCGCTGGCCGACTGGGCGTCGGTGGTCAACAACACCGCCCCGCTACCGCAGTACCCGAAGATGCCCGATTGGCTCAGCATCACGTGTCGGCCCGAACTGCCCTCTGCCGGTGGCCCGGGTGAGGGTCTGGTCGTAGAGGGTCTTTCCGGCGCGGTCGATCTGCTAGACGAAGTCGGGGTGATCATTCCCGACGGCAATACCGGCAAACTCGCCAACGCCGGCCGGATCTGGTCGGAGATGGCCGCCGACCAGGCAGTGGCGAATTTCAGTGCCGAGCTGAACCGCATTGCCGACATGTTCGCCGCCGTGACCACGCCGGAAGCGCAATACATCGATGAAGACCTGCGCAAAATGGCGACCGCCACCGTAGAGGTGGTGGGCCTGATCGGCGAACTCGGTATCGCGGTCAACGATCACATGGTTTCCCTCGAAGAGCTGCGCAACAAGCTGAAAGATCAGCTCATCGCGCTCGGTATCGAGATCGGCAAAGAGGTCCTGATCGGTATCGGACTCTCGGTGATCACAGCCGGTTTCGGGGCGGCGCTGGCCACCGCCCGCGGCGCGGCCGCGGTCAAGAAGTTCGCCGGGCCGATCCGCTCGCTGGTGGTCATGTTCAAGAACGCGAAGATCACCAAAGGGGTCAAGCCCACCAACGCCCCCGCCAAACACCAGCCGACGCTGGCCGAGCTGGCAGCACGGAAACCAGCGACCACCCCGACCAAGCCGACCAGCACCGTCACCAATGCGCTCACCGAAGACGACCATATCGCCATCAACTCATACAGTGGCCAGGCGTATCAGTTCATGAACGCCTACCTGCGCAACCCGCTTGCGCCGGATGACCCCTATATCAACAGTCGTGTCAAGGCCCTCGACGAGGCGCTGGGCAAGCTGCCAAACTACGAGGGGCCCGTGGTCCGCCACACCAACCTCCCTCCGGAAGTGCTCGACAAGTACGTCCCGAATCACACCGTCATCGAAGACGGGTTTTTTTCGACCAGCCGCAACCCCAACGGCGCCTCTCCGATGTTCGAGAATGGTGCGGAGGTCGAATTTCAGGTCTTGTCCAAGACCGGCAAAGACGTCTCGGCGTACTCGAAGGAGCCGCAAGAGATGGAAGTGCTGTTTCCATCCGAGACACCGTTCATCTGCACAGAGAAGACTTTCGATCCGGTGAAGAATCGGTGGTTCATCCGCCTGATCGAGCCGTAGGAGCAAGGAGACACAGATGCCCGAACACATCGCAGGAAAGACGTTCTTGACCCCTGAAGAGGCGCGCGCCGCGGGGCGCCGCGTGCTGACCCCGGAAGAGATCGCCGAAGCAAACGCCAAATTCGACGCATGGGAGAAGACCCGCAACCCCGACGCGCCCGCCCCTGTGCCATTCGGCGGCCGGTTCTCCGATGATCTGGTGGGCACCGAATACGACCCCGAGGCCGCCGGCTACCCCGACCACATGCGCAAGGAACTGCCCCCCGACTACCCCGAGGTGCTGCGGAAGCAGTTCAAGCGGTGACCCCGGCGACGCGGGCCGATGCTTTCGCCCGCTACACCGGGGCCGGAGCACCAGAGGCTTGACCGAAGGAGGGCCGGCCATGCGGAAGCCATCGCCCGTCCGCTTAGGGCGTACCCCAGATAGACGAGTTGGTTCTAACGAGTTTGTCGACACCGCAGCCGTAAGAGATTGCCCCGGTAGATCGAGATGTACGGGTGGTCTGAGTCGAGTTACTGTTCGGCCTCGGTGAGGTTCTGCTCGAACAGCGCGAGTGCCTCAGCCGCCCGGCCAGCGGACTCGTAGTCGTAGGCGAGGTTGTTTCGAGTGGTCAGGGTGCCTGGATGGCCGAGGCCCAGAACTCGCTCACGGTCGGTGAGGGTCGTTTCGAACAGCGAGATCGCCTCGGAGAATCGCCCAGCGAGGCAGCCGGTCTGCCCCCCGTCGTCGCCCCGGTCGACGAAGCGGGGATGATCGCCACCGCCCATTCGGCACTCTATCGAGTCAGCGCCGAATACCTCTGACGAACAGGGCGATAGGAAGAAGCTGTTCGTGATTCGCCGTCGAATCAGGTGCGCCGAGCAATGCCACCGGCTCACCACCGAGCCGCAGGGGGGAACATTGCGATGTCGGCGATCCGTGGGTGGACCTGCTGGGAGGAGTCCGACGAAACACACGCCGCCCGGGCACAGGCCGCGTCATCGGCTATGTCGCACGTCGGCTCGGGTTCAGGAGAGGGTCCCGTGGTCGCGGACGGTTCGGGCGAACGCGCGAATCAGTGAGGACTCTTTCGAGGTCTGCCATGCGAAGGCCCATCGGACTGGTGGGGCATCGAGCACCGGGAGGTAGACGAGGTTGGGCCAGGGGTAGAAGCGGGCTGCCTCGGCCGGGACGGCGAGGACGGCCTGGCCGGAGACGACCGCCTTGACCTGGTCGTCCCAGCTGGAGACCGTCGGGCCACGCGTGATCGGGCGACCGGAAGGGGTACGGAACGGCTGGAACGCTGCTTCCATCGCCACGGGGACCGGCGACGTCGGGGTGACGAAGGTGAGGTCGCCGTAGTCCTCCGAACAGACCGACACGCGGTCGGCGTACGGGTGGGATGCTGCCAGCATCAGCAGAACCGGCGAGGTATGGGTGACGGGTCCGATGGTGAGGTCGGGTTCGTGGATGGGCAGCCACAGATGCGCCACGTCGATCTCGCCCGAGCGAAGCAGGGCGAACGGAGCGACCGGGTTGATGTCACGGTGGTCGACGAGGGTGTCCGGGAAGCGGGTGCGGAACTGCTCGACGAGCTTGTCGACCATCCAGCCCTGCGGTCCCATGGTGCCCAATGTCAGGGTTGCGCCGGAACCGCGGGCGGTGGCCGACACTGCGTCGATCCCGTTCACGATTTGGCGGTAGCCGGCGTCGAGTTCACGGTAGAGCCGCTGTCCAGCAGGGGTCAGGCGGACCTTACGCGTGGTGCGTTCGAACAGGGTGGTGCCGATGCGTCGTTCTTGCTGCTTGATCGCCTGACTCACCCGAGCGGGGGTGATATGCAGCCGTTCGGCGGTACGGCCGAAGTGCAACTCCTGCGCCAGCGTCAGGAAGATCTCGATATCCCGTAGCTCCACCCGTCCTCCACATTGTGAAGCCTCACGTTAACAGTGTCGTGCGGGAACGCTCCTTTTTCGATGCCTTCACAGCAATGACACTGATCAACAGCATCATCTACATGAGCATTGCCAGGGAAGGGATCGAACTTCGATGAACACCGCCTACCACATCGTCGCTGTCGTCACCGCGCTGTGGATCGGCTTCTCGGGATACTCGCTGTTCGCCAAGCAGCAGTTCGTCGTCGAGCCACTCCAGCAGTACGGTGTCCCGCGGTCGTGGTGGAACTGGCTGGCTGTGGCCAAGTCCGCCGGCGCCCTCGGATTGGTGGTGGGTCTGGCCATCCCCGCGATCGGAGTAGCGGCCGCGGTGGGACTGATCCTCTACTTCCTCGGCGCCGCGGCCACCACGGTGCGGGCACACTCCTACAAGACCACCGTGTTCCCACTGTTGTACCTCGCACCGGCCGCGGCGACACTGACGCTGCAACTGGCCGAATAAGAGCAGAAAGAGATTGCGCTGTCGCCGACGGTGGCTGCCCTGATCGGCCGGGACCCGCGGTTTCTCCACCCTTCACGACACTCGGCGGCAAGCGCCCTCACCCGCGGCAACGCCACATCGGACCGATTTCGGCGAGTGCTACGGCGAGCCCGTGCCGTGGGGCCGCGGTGCCCGGCCGTCTGCCCCCCGCCCGGCTGCCGGGAACGCGGAACGCCGCCAGGCACCGGTACCTGGCGGCGTTCCGCCGGCTGCTAAACCGCCTGCCGGCACACGGCTTCGACGTTGTTGCCGTCGGGGTCTCGCACGAACGCGCCGTAGTACGCGGGGTGGTACTCCGGCCACAGGCGGGGCCGGTGCAGAACTTCCGCGCCGGTGTCCACCGCCGCGTGGAAGAAGGCGCGTACCGCCGCTCGGCTCGGTGCGGTGAAAGCGATATGCGATTCACGGAACCCGGCTCCGGCAGGCAGCGGTCCCAGCCAGAAGGAGGGTTGGGGTGGGTTCGTACTCCCGTAGCCGATGACTTCGTCGAAGTCGATCACCCGGGTCCCTCCCAAGGGGGCGAGTATTCGATCGTAGAAGGCGGCACTGGCCGCGATATCAGCACATTGAACCGCGAGATGATCGAGCATCCGGGGCCTCCATCGTAGAACTCTCTTTCGGGCGTGCGCCCTGTTCGGCAGGACATCAATCGGCGAATATCGCGCGAGTATCGGAGTTCGGCGCGGTACCGCGTCCGTGCCGGGCCTCCTGCGTCCGAATCGGCCTCGTCGTCATGCTTTCGACCGTAATCGCGCATAGGCCAGAGAATGTCCGCAATTCGAAGTCGGCGCGACCTCGCCGACCGGCCCCGCAGTGATACCCGCGGTGGCGATTGCCGACAGTGGTCCCCGGCGACGACCTCGCCCGGCGCCCGCCGTCGGTGGTGAGGAGCCGGATCACAGCGTCGCCGGTGAGCACGGCGCCGAGGTTCACCGCGAGCTCCCGCTGCATCGCGGCCAGATCCTGGTCGGCGCAACCGCCCATGAACTGGACGCCGGCATTGTTGACCAGCATGTCGATCGGACCGTCTGCTTCCGCGGCGGCCAGTAAGGCACGGAAGCCGCTCTCGTCGGTGACATCGAGAACATGGGCGGTGGCACCGATCTCTGCGGCGGTCTGCTCCCGATCGGCTACGAACTCGGTCTGCGCGCGGACAATGTCATCGCCTCGGCCGGGATCTCCATCGGCGCCGCCGCCCTGTACGACCGCACCGGCTCCGTCGGCACCTGCGTGGTGACCACACTGTCCAACGCCCGGCGTCAGGTCGACTTCTCGACCAACCCGGCCGCCTGAAATCCCGTGGCCGGAGGATGGCCGCAAGGGTGATCTCTGTTCGCCGGAACCTCCCGCCGACCGCGCCCGAGCTCGACGAGCGACGGATACGGGTCGCTGCCGTGTCACACCGGATTACCGGACAGTTGCGTGATGTTCTTATGAGCGACGAGGGGCTCCGGGCGGAGGTGTGTGGTGAGTTTCCGGTTGGCGGCGTATGCCGTGTGTGTCGACGGCGAGCGGGTGCTGCTCGTCCGCCACGTATCGCCGGCGGGTGACACGACTTGGACCCTGCCTGGTGGCAGGGTTGAGCACACAGAGGATCCGTTCGATACGGTGGCCCGGGAGTTCGCCGAGGAAACCGGTTGCGCGGCCGCGGTCGAGCGGCTGCTGGGCGTGGACTCCAGGGTGATACCCGCTGCCGAACGGGCGGTCCCCGGTGGACCCGATCATCAGAATGTCGGCATTTTCTATCAGGTCCGCATCGCCGGCGGGCGGCTCCGGCCGGAGCCGGACGGTCGAACCGTCGACCCGACGTGGACTCCGATGGGCGAGGTCGTATCCCTGCCTCGGTCATCGCTGGTGGATATCGGCCTCGCGCTGTTCCGCACCCGTCCGGCGACCGGCCATGTGGCTCCCGTACCGGTGACCGGATCGGTGCGGCACTGACGCGGATCCTCACCGCTGTACGAGGTCGGGGCCGCAGCATCCGTTTCGTGCGCGCCGGTGCCGAGGCCGATGGTTCGAAGCAACACCGGCCGCGCTGGCGCCGGCGTGCGCGGGTGCGAGTTCTCGATGATGGGCACGGTCGGAACGGTTGCCGTGACCGCGGTTCGGCGCACCGCGGCGACCTCGAGGTCATCGGTCGATAGTGCTGCGGGACGAACCGGCGACCACGGCTCCGCGGCAGGACGGGATCGAGAACCCGAAGTGAGCGGCTCCCGATCGACCGGAGCAGGGACTTTCGCGCCGGTGCGATGCTCGACGACGCGGCAGTGAGCGCGCACAGATCCGTCGATACGGGCAGGACACGAGTTCCGCGACGACGCCGGTGTCCCGATGGGCGACCGGGAAACATCGGCCTCGGCGTCGTGGGGACGATCAGGCTGTCACATCGATGACCACCTTGCCGATAGCCCGGCCCGCGGCGACCTGTTCGAGGGCACGGGCGCTATCGGCGAGCGGGAAGGTCGCGCCGATATGCGGTGCGACCCGGCCGTCGGCGAGGAGCCCCGCCAGTTCCCGCTCGTTGCGCTCGAACTCGTCGGGCTCGATATCGCGGAACTGGAAGCCGATGATCCGCACTCCTTTGACCAGCACCAGATTCAGCGGGATTCGCGGGACCGTTCCGGAGGCGTAGCCGATAGTGACGAAGCGACCGCCGCGGCCCAGCGCGCGCAGGGCCGGTTCGGACAGGTCACCGCCGACGGGGTCCAGGACTGCGGTGGCGCCCTCGGGGACCGCCGCGCGCAGGGCTGCCCGCACATCGGTCTCCCGATGGCCGATCAGGTACTTCGCCCCGTAGGACTCCGCGGCGGCGAGCTTCTCGGGCGAAGACGTGACCGCCACCACCTCGATGCCGAGCGCGTCGGCCAGCTGTACCGCCGCCAATCCCACCCCGCCCCCGGCACCGAGTACGACCACGGTGTCACCCGCGCGCACCCGGGCCACCGACCGCAGCGCGTGGTACGCGGTGCGATAGGCGACCCCGAACGCGGCGGCGGTCCGGTCGTCCACGCCCGGCGGGATCGGCGCAAGATTCGTGGCCGGGACGACGATCTCCTCGGCGAAGGCGCCGTACAGGCCGGTACCGGACACACGGTCCCCGATCGCGAACCCCGGGCAGTCCGGGCCGAGCTCGGTGATGTGGCCCGCGAATTCGCTACCCGGGACGAAGGGCGGCGGCACGGTGACCTGGTACCGCCCGGCGATCAGCAGAACATCGGGGAAATTCGCCGCGGCCGCGCGCACCCGTATCCGCACCTGCCCGGGGCCGGGCCGGGGGAGGGGCCGCCGTTCGATCCGCAGTACCTCCGGCGACCCGTACTCGGGGCAGACCACTGCCCGCACCGTGGTCACCTGCCCTGCCACACCGGAGCGCGTTTCTCCATGAACGCCGTCGCGCCCTCCTTGGCGTCCTCGCTGGCGAAGACCACACCCTGCCAGTGCCGCAGCCGGTGCGCCGCCTTCTCGGGGTCGGTGACCGACAGGCGCACCAGTTCCTTGCAGGCGGCGACCCCCAGCGGTCCGTTCGCGGCGATCCGGTCCGCGAAACCGAGGGCGGTGTCGAGCACGTCACCGGCCGGCACCACGGCATTGATCAGGCCGATCTCATAACCGCGGGCGGCGCTGAACAATTCGCCGGTGAGCGTCCACTGCAATGCGATCCCGAGCGGAAGGCGCTCGGCGATATAGGTGCCGCCACCGCCCGGGAAGAGTCCGCGCTGCACCTCGGGCAGGCCGAATTTCGCGGTGTCGGCGGCGACGATGAGATCGCAGCCGAGCAGCAGTTCCAATCCGCCGCCGACCGCGGTGCCGTTGGCGGCCCCGACCACGGGAACCTCGACGGCCCCGCGGGTGAGGCGCTGAAAGGCCCGGTTCTCCGGGGTATCGCCGAACCCGACGTCCTCACCGCCGGAGAAGGCGCGCAGGTCCATTCCCGAGCAGAAGGCGCGGTCTCCGGCGGCGGTGAGGACCAGTGCCCGGGTGCCGGAATCCTGTTCGGCCGCCAGCACGGTGGCGCCGATACCGGCGATCAGGTTGCCGTTGAGCGCATTGCGCGCCCGCGGGCGGTTGAGGGTGAGCACGGTGACCGGACCGCGGAGCTCCACCAGGAATTCTTCATCGCTCGTGCTGTGTCCATCGGTCATGACCGAAGGCCCTCCGTGGTTACGCGGCGCTGCCGCCTCCGGGCCTGATTCGTTCATGACGTGTCCATCGGTCATGACCGAAGGCCCTCCGTGGTTACGCTGCGCTGCCGCCTCCGGGCCTGATTCGTTCATGACGTGTCGATCCGTCATGACCGCGGCCCTCCGTGGTTACGCTTCGCTGCCGTCTCCCGGCCCGACTCGTTCATGCTGTGTCGATCGGTCACGACCGAGGGCCTTCCGTGGTTACGTTCCGCTACCGCGTCCGGGCCCGACTCGTTCATGACCTGTACTCCGTCGTCTCGGTGAGTTCGGCGGCCGAGCGCATGAGTTCGGGCACGATCGGGCCGAATGATTGCAGTTTCACATCGTCGCCCGCGCGCTGGAAGCCCTGTTCCAGGACGATCGCGAGCTTCCATTTGGCCAGCACCAGGTAGTAGTCGAGATCGTCGACCTGCCGGCCCGATACCTGTGCGTAATGCGCCACCACCTGGTCGCGGGAGGGCATTCCGCGCATATCCACGTAACCCGATTCGGCCGCGTCGGGAGCCGAGGTGTCCGCCGGCCAGCTCTGTACCATCCAGGCCAGATCCAGCTTCGGGTCGCCGACGGTACCCATCTCCCAGTCGACGATGGCGGCCAGGCGGGCCGGCCCGCCCGCCCGATACATGACATTGGCGAACTGGTAATCGCCGTGCATCAGACCGGGAATGTAGTCCAGGGGCCGGTGCTCACGCAGCCAGCGGGTGGCGGTGTCCATCCCCTCGAGGTCACGGCCCTTGATCCGCTCGAAGAAGCCGGTCCATCGGGCGACCTGACGTTCGTGGAATCCGTCCGGCCGCCCCAGATCGTGCAGACCCCGCGCCCGCCAATCCACCCGGGACAGCAACGCGATGCCCTCGGCGAGCTGATAGGCCAGGCCGGCGCGGGCGGTGAGGTCGGTGTCGAACGGGGCCGGCCAGACCCGGCGATGTTCCATCGGCGACCAGCCGTCCACAAATCCCATCAAGTAGAACGTGCGGCCGAGGACCGACGGGTCGGTGCAGACGGCCACGGCGTGGGTGTGCGGAACGTCGGTACCGTCCAGCGCCTCGATGATCCGCCACTCCCGCAGGATGCCGTTGTCGCGGTCGGCCGGTGCCCCGGCCGGTGGTATCCGCAGCACACTGCGGTGTTCGCCGCGGGTGATCTCGTAGATCTCGTTCTGGGTTCCGCCCGACAGGAACCGGGTCTCCAGCGGTTCGCCCTTGCCCGGTAACCCGGCGTAGTCCATCCACTGCGCCAGCGGCGCGAAGTCGATCATTGGTTGCCTATCTCGTTTTCCAGGTAATCGGCGTATTTGGCCCGCGCCGCCTCGAGCTTGCGCGGTATCCATTCCGTGGGCCACTGATCGGCGCTGGGCCGGTGATCGCGCAGGACCTGTTTGGCGACGGTCATCTTGTGCACCTCGGTCGGTCCGTCGGCCAGACCCATCACACCGGCGCCGTGGATCATCGTGAAGAAGGGCAGCTCGTTGGTGGTGCCCAGCGCGCCGTGTACCTGCATGGCCCGCCAGGCGATATCGTGCAGCACGGTCGGCATCACGACCTTCACCGCGGCGATATCCTTGCGGACCTTCTTGTAGTCGTTGTATTTGTCGATTTCCCAGGCCGTGTACAGCACCAGCAGCCGGAACTGTTTCAGTTGGGCGTAGGAATCGGCGATATAGCCCTGCACGAACTGTTTGTCGGCGAGCCGGCTGCCGGCGGTTTCCCGGCTCAGCGCGCGTTCGCACATCATGTCCAGGGCCTTCTGCGCGAGCCCGATGGTGCGCATGGCGTGATGGATACGGCCGCCGCCGAGCCGGGTCTGCGCGATCACGAACGCCTGCCCGGCCTCGCCGAGCAGGGCCTCGGCGGGTACGCGGACATCGTCGTAGTGGATCAGCGCGTGTGAGCCGTCGTTCAGCGGTTCACCGGCCAGGCCGATATTGCGTTCGATGCGGATCCCCGGGGTGTCGGCGGGCACCAGGAACATCGACATGCCCTGGTAGGGGCTCACTTCCGGGTCCGTCACCGCCATCACGATCAGGAATGCGGCGGTGCGGGCGTTGGAGGAGAAGAACTTCCGGCCGCTGATCGCCCAGTCGTCCCCGTCGCGTACGGCGCGGGTGCGGAAGAGTGTGGGGTCGGCCCCGGCCTGCGGTTCGGTCATCGAATAGCAGGAGAAGAGTTCACCGTCGAGCAGCGGCCGCAGATACCGCTCCTTCTGAGCCGCGGTGCCGTAGTGCGCGATGATCTCGGCATTGCCGGTATCGGGCGCCTGGCAGCCGAAGACGATCGGAGCCCAGGAACTGCGGCCCAGGATCTCGTTCAGCAGCGCCAGCTCGAGCTGGCCGTAACCCTGCCCGCCCAGGTCCGGGCCGAGGTGGGTCGCCCACAGTCCCTGGTTGCGGACCCGCTGTTTGAGCGGATCGACAGCCGCCCGCCGGGCGCCCTCCAGGGGCACGAACTGCTCGTGCGGCCAGAGGAGATCCAGTGGTTCGACCTCGTCTCGTACGAACGCATCGGCCCAGTCGAGCTTCGCCTGGAAGTCGGGTTCGGTCTCGAAATCCCATGCCATTTGCGCCTCCTCTCCTGCGGTGAGAATATACTTCTTATGAAGAAGAATGCAATTCTTCCAGAGTCGGATCTGGTCGGCCGGATCGCGCGGAAGGCGGTGGCCGAGCGGGAGGCCGAATACGCCGGCGAGATCCGCCGGCTGCTGGATGCCGCACTGGATCAGGTGCGGCGGTGCGGGGCGGGCGCGCGTCCCCGGGTGGCCGATATCGTCGCCGCCGCCGGGTTGTCCAACGACGCGTTTTACCGGCACTTCCCGTCCAAGGACGCACTGATGGCGGCGGTGCTCGCCGATGGGGCGGAACGGCTGGCGGAATATGTCGCGCACCGGATGTCCAAGGAGTCCCGGCCGCGGGCCCGGGTCCGCGGCTGGGTGGCGGCCATCCTGGCTCAGGCCGAGCCGGCCCTCGCCGCCGATACGCGGGCCGTGCTGTGTCATACCGGTGCGCTCGGGGTGGACCTGGTGACCGGGCAGGCCGGCTCGGCGCCGCGACGGCTCGCGGTACTGCTCCATGCGCCGTTCGCCGAACTGGGCGTGGCCGAACCGGAATTCGTGGCCGGGCTGGTCGCCTACGCGACCGTCGGGAAGTTGTCGGAGTACCTGTGGTCGGATACCGAGCCCACCCCGGCCGAGGTCGCGCGGCTGGGCGACTTCTGTCTGGCTGCCGCCGCGGCGGCCGCCCGGACGTCCGGCTCGCCGCCATGAGGCCGGGCCGGTCCCGAGTGGAACGGACATCGGCCAAACCAGCAAACATTGCAATCCTTATTAGGATTGCCGTAGGGTACGCCCATGGACTTCACGATGGGTGCGACCGCCACGAAGCTCCGCGGCGAGCTACGCCGGTTGATCACCGACGAGGTCCCCGCCGACTATCTCGGCGCCTTCACCGACGATCCCGCGGACCTCGCCGTCGCCCAGCGTTTCTGCGCGACCCTGGCCGAACGCGGTCTGCTCTGTCCGGCCTGGCCCGAGGAATTCGGCGGCCGCGGCGCCTCGATCTGGGAGCAGACCGTGGTCCGCGAAGAGATGTGGGCGCAGCACGAACCACGCGGTGCGCAGTACATGGGCGTCAACTGGGTGGGGCCGACCATCATGCGCCACGGCACCCCGGAACAGCAGCGCAGACACCTGCCGCCGATCGCGCGCGGCGAGGTCGTCTGGTGTCAGGGCTTCAGCGAACCCGAGGCAGGTTCGGACCTGGCGTCGCTGCGCACCACCGCCCGCCGCGACGGCGCCGGGTGGACCATCTCCGGGCAGAAGATCTGGACCTCCTACGCCTCCATGGCCCAGTGGTGCTTCCTGCTCGCGCGCACCTCGAACGCCGGGCGCAAACAGCAGGGACTCACCGTCTTCCTGCTGCCCATGACCGATCCGGGCATCACTGTCCGGCCCATCGCCTCCATGCTGGGTCCGCACCATCTCAACGAAGTCTTCTTCGACGGTGTCCGGGCCACCGAGGCCGATGTGCTCGGCGAGGTGGACCACGGCTGGTCGGTGGTACAGGAGGTGCTGGCATTCGAACGCGTCGGCATTGCCCGCTACGCCCGCTGCGATCGGCTGCTGCACGCCGCACCCGAGGTTCTGGGCGAGAGCTGGGACGAGATCCCGGAAGCTCTGCGGGGGCGCTGGGCGCGCATGCTCACCCGGTGCCGCCGCGCGCGGCTGCTCGCGTACCAGGTACTGTCGCTGCAGAGTTCGGGCACGGTCGCGCCCGGGGACGCCGCCGCCTACCGGATCGCGGTGACCCGGCTCGATCAGGAGAGCGCCGAGGTGCTGGTGGAACTCGCGGCGGCGGTGCCCGGCGATTCGGCGACGCGCCGCCGGTTCCGGCGGGCCGTCCACGACCACTGGCGCTATGCGAATGCCGCGACCGTCGCGTCCGGAAGTATCGAGGTGCAACGGATTCTGCTCGCCCGCGAACTGCTGGCGGCTCCCGGGTCGGGGCGGGAGCGACCGGCGGTGGAATCCGCGGCCGCAGCGGTGCGGAGCAAGCATCGGCACGCCGGACGGGTCGGGTCGTGACCGAGGGGGAAACCGCGGCGGCGGAGAGCCGCCCGGTGTGTGGGCCGGAATCCGTGGTGGCGGCGCACAACCGCAGGGGTTGTCGCGGTCGGCGGAGGAGGACTGTGTGAGTACGTCGAACGGGTCGGCCGGCGCCGCCCACGAGGTGCGGATCGAACTCGCCGCCGAGGCCGCCGAGTTCGGTCGCGAAGTGGTGCGCGCGCTGGGCGCGGCGGGCGGGGACGAGTTGGTGCGGCGGGCCGAACAGGACCCGCGCGACCGGCAGCGGGTGGTCGAGCCGGTGCTCACCGGCCTCGGTGCCTGGGAACTGGCCCCGCGACGGGATCCCGTCGAATTGGAGGCGGCGGCCGCGCTGTGCCGTGGCGCCGGATATTGGGCCACGCCCTACCCCGTGGCGGAACGGCTGGCGCGGCCGGACGACCCGGACCACGACGGTCTGCTCGTGGTCGCGGGCGCGGAGCCCGCGGGACCGGTCGCGGGGCTGGATCTGCGCTGGGTGACCGTGACGCCCAGCGGCGCACGGGGGTCCGCACGACCGGTGCCCGGCGGTTCGGTCCGGGGCTCGGCGTTCGTCGCCCCGCTCGAGATCCGGCCGCTCGTCGGTGACGGCAGCGCGGATCTCGCGCTCGCACTGACCCTTCCGTGCTGGACGCTGCTGGGGATGCTGGACCGGGCCCTGGAGCTCGCCCGCACCCATGTGTCGATCCGGGAACAGTTCGGGCGGCCGCTGGCCCAGTTCCAAGGGGTGCAGTTCCAGCTCACCGATGCCGAGGTCGAGCGGCGGGGAGTCGACCTGCTGGCCCGGTACGCGCTGTGGAGTATCCAGACCGGCCGCCCCGAAGCGGTCGACGACGCGCTGGCATTGCGGCTGGCGGCGCTGGAGGCCGCCGATATCGTGTTCCGGACCGCGCACCAGTTGCACGGTGCGGTCGGATTCTGTGACGAGACCTCGCTGTCGTGGCTGTCCCGGTACAGCCTGCCGCTGCGCCGGTTCCCGTTCGGCGCGGTGACCACCGAACAACTGCTGGCCGGCCGTATCGGCCGGCACGGTCTGGCAGGTCTGTTCTCCGATCCGGCGGGAGTGTGAGGAACCGTGCGATACGACCTGCCCGATGTGCTCACCGTGACCGGAGAGGGCCCGGTGCGCATCGTCACCATCGATCGGCCGGCGGAACTCAACGCCGTGAACGCCGACCTGCACCGGGGGCTGGCGCAGGTCTGGCGGCAGCTGGCCGCCGACACCGAGGCCCGGGTGGTGATCCTCACGGGTGCCGGTCGAGCCTTCAGCGCGGGCGGTGATCTGGACTGGATCAGCTCGTTCGTGGACGACCCGGTGGCCCGGGACGAGAGCATCCGCGAGGGCGCGGAGATCATCGAGGAGTTGCTGCGCTTCCCGTTACCGGTGATCGCGGCGGTGAACGGCCCGGCCGTGGGTCTGGGCGCGAGTATCGCGATTCTGTGCGATATCGTCCTGATCTCCGAACGCGCCCATCTGGCCGATCCGCATATCGCCGTGGGACTTGTGGCCGGTGACGGTGGCGCGGCCCTCTGGCCGCTGCTCACCCCGATTCTGCGATCCCGCGAGTACCTCTACACCGGCGACCGGATCGACGCGGCCACCGCGGTGGATCTCGGACTGGCCAGCCGGACGGTACCGGGGGAGGAGTTACCGGCCGCGGCCCGGGCACTGGCCGAGCGGTTGGCCGGATTGCCGCAGCAGGCGCTCAGCAGTACCAAACGGGTGGTGAACATGTACCTTTCGCAGGCGCTGGCGGGGCCGCTGCAGGCCGGTTTCGCCGCCGAGGTGGTGACCATGCAGTCGGCCGACCACCGGGCGCGACTCGCGGCCCTGCGCGGGCGGGCGCGGCGATGACGCGGAGGTGACCGTGACAGACAGCGATCTCGCGGCCTTCCGGGACACCGTGCGGCAGTGGTGCCGGGCGAATATCCCCACCCGGTGGCGGGCCACCCAGACCGGTGCCACCGACGCGGAGTTCGTGGCGTTCCAGCGGGAGTGGTTCCAGCGGTTACGCGCCGCGGGGTACGCGGTGCCGCACTGGCCCCGGGAATACGGCGGCGGTATGCCGATCCCGCAGCAGATCGTGCTCTACCAGGAACTCGCGGCGCACGACGCGCCGCGGCTGGTGCTGGCGTTCGTGGCGATCCATCACGCCGCGGCCACCCTGCTCGCCGGCGGTACCGCCGAACAGCGGCAGCGCCATCTGTCCGCGATTCTCGACGGGGAACTGTGGGTGCAGGGGTTCTCGGAACCGAATGCGGGGTCGGATCTGGCCGCGCTGCGCACGGCCGCCCGGCGCGACGGTGACGACTATGTAGTGACCGGGCAGAAGGTGTGGGCCAGCGGCGCCCAGTACGCCGACTGGTGCCTGCTGCTGGCGCGGACCGACCCCGGCGCACCCAAACGCCGGGGGATCTCGTACTTCCTGATGGATATGCGTACGCCCGGGATAACGGTGCGGCCGATCCGTCAGGCCACCGGCGAATCGCATTTCTGCGAGATCTTCCTGGACGAGGTGCGGATACCGGCCGCGAATCTGCTCGGCGCCGAGAACCGGGGCTGGCAGCTGGCCCAGCAGACGCTGGGCGCCGAACGCGGCCTGACCATGCTGGAACTCGCGGAGCGGCTGGGTAATGCCGGGTTCGGTTGGCTGGTACGGGAATGCCGCACCCCCGATGCTCTCGGACGGCGGCCGGTCGACGACGGGGATATCGCCGATCGGCTGGCCCGGCTCGAGATCGAGCTGACCGGACTGCGTGCCCTGTGCCGGGATCTCGTCGAACGCCACGACGCGGGCACCGTCGGCCCGGCCGACGCCTCCGTGGTCAAGCTGTATTACAGCGAACTCCTCCAGCGGATGACCGATTTCGGGGCGGAGATCTGTGGCCTGCCGGGGCAGACCGTGCTGCGCAAGCCCATGTCGGGCGGCTGGGAATCCGGGGCCTGGGTGCTGGATTTCGTCGGCTCGTGGGAATGGACGGTGCCGGGCGGCAGCAGCGAGATCCAGCGCACCATCATCGGCGAACGCGGTCTGGGCCTGCCCAGGGAACCGGCGGGAGCGTGATGAGCGGCGAATTCACCGAATTTCATGGGGAACTTCGCAGCGTGGCCCGGGAACTGCTCGGCAAGAGTGGCGCCGCGGGCCGGATCGACTGGCCGGTGCTCGTGCGGGCCGGTTGGCCGGGTCTGGAGGTGGCGGAGGAGCACGGGGGAGCCGGGGCCGGCCTCGTCGAAGTCGGCATCCTGCTGGAGGAGGTGGGCCGGGCGGTGGCGCGCACCGCGTATCCGAGTGTGGCCGCGGCGGGTATCGGCGCCCTGGCCCTGCTCGAGCCGAATGCCCACCGGGACGCGGTGCTGCGCGAAACCGTCTCCGGCACCGCGATACCCATTGCGGTGCTGGGGGGAAATATGGTGCCGGCGGCCGGCGGCGAAACGGCTTGTGCCGGCACCGGAGGCATAGTACCCACCTTCCGGCTCACCCAAACCACCGCGGGAACGGAAATTTCCGGAAACGCGGATTTCGTGCCCGATGCTCCGGCGGCGACCACCCTGCTGATTCCCGCACAGGCGCCCGACGGCGCCGTGTGGGTGGCCGTCGTCGAGCCCGGTGCGCCCGGTGTGCGTATCGAGGAGCGGCCGGTGGTGGACGAGACCCGGTCGCTGGGCCGCGTGACGGCCCAGGGCGTCGTCCTCGCGCCGGAGGCGGTCCGGCCCTTCCGCGCCGATATCGGCTGTGGGCCGCGCGCGCTCTACGACCGCGCCGCGCTGGCGGTGGCCTGCGACAGTCTGGGAGTCGGTGCGGCCATGCTGGAGGCGACGGTCGAATACGTCCGCGTGCGGGAACAATTCGGCCGGCCGATCGGCTCCTTCCAGGCGGTCAAACACGCCTGCGCCGATATGCTCGTGGACCTCACCGTCGCGCGCCGGCTGGTGTCGGAGGCCCTGGCCGTCCCGATGGACGGTACCGCGCCCGCGCGCCGGGCCGTCTCGGCGGCGAAGGCCTTCGCCGGTGAAGCCGGGGTCCGGATCGCCGGAAAGGCCGTGCAGTTGCACGGCGGTATCGGCTACACCTGGGAGAGCGGCATCCACCGCTATCTCAAACGTGCCACGCTCGACCGCGTGCTGTTCGGTACCCCGGCCGATCACCGCCGCGCCCTCGCCGACCGCTATCGCGGGGAGCTGTCCGTCCCGGCGGGGGAGTGACCGGGGCCGAGCAGCTCGTCGACCACCCGGTGTACCTTCTCGACGCTGCTCGGCTCCTCGAGGCGCAGGGCGATATTGGCCGCGTTGAGTACGGCGTCGATCTGGAAGACCGCCAGATCCGTGTCACCGGTGCCGCGGCCCCGCCTGGCGGCGGCGAGGTCGAACTCCCGCGCGAGCGTGTGCAGCCAACCACGGCGTTGTTGCCGCAGCGCGTCGCGGACCGGCCCGGGACGGCTGTCGAACACCGGGAGATTCGCGCCCCAGAAACATCCGCCGGGGAACAGCGGTTGTGCGGCGTAGTCGATCCACCGGTCTATGAGCGCGCGCAATCGGGGGGCGCCCGCCGACGCGGCACCGGCCGGGACCACGACCGCTTCGGCGAACACCTCGCCCGCCGTCGCCACGGTGGCCAATTGCAGGGCCTCCTTGGTGCGGAACAGGGTCTGGATACCCGCTTTGCTGAGCTCGAGGTCGTCGGCGAGCCGGCCGAAGCTGAGCCCGTCCAGGCCGTCGAGGGAGGCGATGTCGACGGCGCGCCGGGTGACGATTCGCCGCGACCGTGTCCCTCGCTCCCGGCGGCGGTCGCCGTCGCGCTCACCACCGGGCCGCGGATCCGCGCTGCCGCCGGTCATCGCCGGTACCTCGCCACCGCATGCGTCGCGGGCGTCACAGCACCTGCTCGACGTGGTAGGCGACCCCGCCGTCGACCGGGTAGCCGGACCCGACCGCGACGATGTCGTTGAGAAAGGACAGCCGCGCCGATCCGGTCTCGAACAGCGGGGCGGTGCGGAAATAGTAGCGGGGCGGATCGACCCGGAATCGCGTGGCGGGATCGGCCATCTCGGCGCGGACGTCGGCCGGGATCACCCAGCGACCCCGGTAGGTCATGTACACCAGCTCCTCGTCGACGCGCAGGGTCAGCCGGACATCGAGCAGCATGGTGCCGTCGGGACGGTACAGCGCCCAGTCGCCGCCGCCGGCCACCACCTCGCCGCGTAACCGGGGTCCTTCGAACGAACCGCCCGCCGCCCCGTACAGAACTCGGCGGCCGAGTGGCCCGCCGGTCCCGAAATCCAGACGTGGATTCAGGTCCACGACCATATCGAACAGCGGCGCGGTACCGACCGCCGCGATCGGCCGCACACGCGCGTCCATCGTCGTCACCGCTCGGCCGCCGCGCTCGGCTGCCCGAACAGCCGGGCCCGCACCGTATCCGTGGATACGCCCGACTGCGCGCACAGTTCGGCCAGATCGAAGACGAAACGTTCGCTCGCGATCAGATCGTCGGCGAAGGTGAAGCCGATGAACACCGGTATCGCGGCACGCCGGCCGTTCGGTTCGGCACCGAACCGGTCGCCGGTCATGGTCATTCTCGCGGTGCCCCAGCAGATCAAGGTCTCACCGTCGTCCGCGTGCCCGTCCAGTTCGACCTGATAGTCGGGAAAGGTCGCGAAGAAACGCCGCAGTGCCCGCTCGTTGTCCGCGAGCCCGTGCGCGGTCGTCCCGAACGCCGGGGTTTCCAACCGCATATCCGGGTGGAGGAGACGCAGTGCGGCGGGCAGATCCCGGGCGCTCTTGGCGGCGGCCAGTGACCGGGCCAGTTCGAACATGCGGTGACCGTCCATCGTGCATCCTCCGGTCGTGGTAGACGCCGGGCAGGTCCCGGTGCTAAAAACATACATACGGCCGTATGTAAAAACAAGGGATGGGCGGAGCGCCCGGTTACGTCCACGGACAGAGGCAATTCACGACCTGTCCGGTGGCGTACCTGCCGACGAACGCAACGGTTCGGTATCTGCGCCTCCACATGAGACCGACGAGAAAGAGTCCGTCGCGACAGCGGGCGCCGACGGGGTGCCGGCCGGTCGTGAGTAGCGGTACCGGGTGTGGTGGCCGGGTTGTAGTGGCCCCGTGCGGCTGCTGTGCCGCGGCCGGCCGGCTACGGAGTTACTTGTGCCGCCGTCCGGCGTCCCCGCGGCCGATCTCGGCTGTACCGGCTCTCGGGTCACGCTGTATGTCGTTCCCGCGCCGACAGGGCCGTGGGCTCGGGTGCGCCCTGCCGGAACGGCTGTCCGGGTGTCGGCGTGCGTCGACGAGACCTCGCGGCTCCGCGGGCTACGGTGACTCCGCGGCGGCGAGCCGCTGGGCCGCCAAACGGCGCAGATCGCTCGATTTGATCTTGGCGCTCCCGGTCAGCGCGAGATCCTCCTCGGTGAAGAACAGGATCTCGCGCGGCACCTTGTAGCCGGCCAACCGGGCACGGAGATGATCGCGGATCGCGCCGGTGTCGAGGGTCCGGCCGGTATGGGGGACCACGCAGGCGACCACCATCTCACCGAGCGTCTCGTGCGGGACGCCGACCGTCCGGCCGATCTTCACGCCCGGATACCGGTCGAGCTCCTCGTCGACCTCGAGCGGGGAGACATTCGCGCCGCCGGTCTTGATGATGTCGGTGAGCCGCCCCTCCCAGTACAGGCGGCCCTTATCGTCGAGGTAACCGCCGTCGCCGGTGTGGAAGTAGCCGGCGTCGTCGAGGGTCTCGTCCAACGGGGTCCCGAGGTATCCGAGCATCAGGGTCGGTCCCTTGACGCAGATCTCGCCGTGCTCGCCCCGGCGCAGCGCCGCGCCGGTGAGCGGGTCGGCGATCTTCACGGTGACCCCCGGCAACGGTACCCCGCTGCTTCCGGCGATGGTCTCCTCCGGCGTGTAGGCCGGGAAACAGGTGGTGATGGTGAAGGTTTCGGTATTGCCGTAGGCGTGGCCGGGTTCGGTCCAGTCGGTATCCACGGTGGGGTGGGTGGCCAGCGCCAGGTCGCGGTCCACGAACTTCAGACTGCTCAGATCCGCTGTCTCCCAGTTGGGTGCGCCCTGGAGCTGGGCGTGCTGGTGCGGCCAGGCCACCGGGAAATTCACCCGCTGTGTCCGGATGAGGTCGAGGGTCGCGGCGGCGTCGAACAGCGATTGCAGGATCAGGGTGCCGCCGGCGGCGAGCGTCGCGCCCAGCGCCTGGGCGAAATTGCCGGACCAGAAGAAACCGTTCGCGGTCCAGCAGCGCACCTCGTCGTCGGGGCCGAATCCGAACATCCGCCGGAAGCGCCACATCTGCAGGGTGACACCGCGATGTGCGCTGCGGATACCCTTCGGTTTGCTGGTGGTGCCGGAGGAGAAGAAGAGGACCGCGGTATCGCTGGGTTGCACTGTCGCCGCGGTGGCCTCGATCAGCGCCGGGTCGGTCTCGGCGCCGCGGGCCAGGAAGGCGTCCCAGCTCTCCACTGCTCCACCCGGTACCGGGTCGCCGACCACCGCGAGGTAACGCAGGAAGGGGTACGCCGCGGAGGCGACCGCGCCGGGGGCGGCAGTGGCGAGCCCCGGTTCGAGCTCGGTGAGGAGGCCACCGAAATCCGTTTTTGCCACGCTGCGTTCGAAGAGGAGCACCGACACTCCGGAAACCCGGAGCAGATGGTCCAGTTCGGGCGCCGTGGAGAAGGTGCTGAGCGCGACCGCCACCCCGCCGGCCAGCGAGGCGCCGAAGACGGCGGCCGGCCATTCGGCACGGTTGGTCATGAGTACGCCGACCCGGCTGTCCTTGCCGACCCCGCACGCGCGCAGCGCCCGCGCCACCTCGTGGGCCCGCGCCCACAGGTCGGCATAGGTCCACTCGATACCGTCGGCAGGGGAGATGAGTGCGGTACGGGAGGCGTACTGTTCGGTGACCTCGCGCAGGAATCCGGGGAGCGTGAGCGTCCCGAGCCCCGGTTCCTCGGTCAGCGGCGGGCCCGCGACGATCGCCGCCGCCCGGTCGGGGGTGTGCTGGGGCCCGGTGCTCATCGCCGGTGGTCCTCTCTGACAGTGCTGGCGCGCGCGGCGCGGGAACCGCTCTTATCGCGGCAGTTCGACTTCGGCGGTGCAGTCGACCAGGACACCGCCGTCCTGGTTGGTGAGTTTCAGCTTCACCTGGACCAGCGGTACGCCCCAGCTCGATTCCGGGAGCTTGTCGACGATCTCGCCCTCGAAATAGGTGACATCGCCCTCGAAGGCGGGCAGGCGGAAATCGGCCTTCGTATGCCGGACCAGCCCGTCGTTACCGGCCCAGTAGGCCAGGTAGTCGGTACACCAGGCGCCCATGGTCGCCCCGTAGCCGTAGGCCCGGGCCATACCCACGTCACCGGCTTTCTCGGCGTCGATATGACCGCGCGAGGGCCCGACGTAGAGGCCGTCGCGCAGGCGCGGGTCGATCTTGGCGCCTTCTTCGTCGAAGCCGAAACCCTCTGTCCAGCCCGGGTCCTGGTAGACCCAGGGATCGTCGATCCCCGCGGGCGCGGTCCAGCGGAAGGTGCCCCAGATATTGAACAGGAAGGCGCGGTACTCGGTGGTGAAGCTGGCGATACTGTGCGGGCCGATCACCCGCCGCGGCAGTGCGTCGCCGACCTTCACCTCGTCGAAACGCGGAGACACACCGAGCCGGTTGGACATCAGCCATTCGGTGCGCAGCGCGTCCACCTCGGCGAGTTCGGCGGCCGTCCACTTCTTGATCGCCCCGAGCTGGTTCTCGTACATACCGCGCTTGTTCGCCTCCTCGGCGAGATAGCGGATCGCGGTCGAACGCTCCTTGGCGACGAGGGTGCCGTGCTGGTTGCGGTGGACGGTGTCGCCGCGCGAGAACATGGTGGGCCCGGCGAATTTCGTCTGGACCACCTTGTAGTCGTGGAAACGGCGTTCCTGGAACAGCTGGTCACCCGGCCGCACCGGGCAGCCGTAGAACCACCATTCCTCGCCACCGAAGATGAGGTGGCTGTCGGGGATACGGCCCACGCAGGCCGGCGCCGCGCCGTGCCCGTAGTCCAGCGCCACCGCGATCGACTGCGGCGCCACCAGCCCGCCGTACCGGGACGCCCGGGAGAACTCCTGATCCCAGTGCAGCGGGTTCGGGTAGTCCATCGCCATCACCCAGCGGCGGATATCGGAGGTACTGCACGGATCCCACAGCTGGCCGCCACCGATCGGCTTCCCGACCCGGTGGTCGACATCGCTGAGGTCCAGTTCGACTGTGGCGTCCGGTTTCTTGCTCACGAGAACTCCTGCTCAGCGGTTCACATCGACGACTATCCGGCCGCGGACGGTGCCCGCGAGGAAATCGTTCGCCGCCGCGACGGTCTCACCCAGGGTGATCTCGCGGGCGATCGAATCGAGTACGGCCGGATCCAGATCCCGGGCGAGCCGGGCCCAGGCGTCGAGCCGTTTCGGCCGCGGCGCCATCACACTGTCCACACCCAGCAGCGAGACGCCGCGCAGGATGAAGGGGGCCACCGACGCCGGGAAATCCATGCCCTGGGCCAGGCCGCAGGCCGCGACCGCGCCGCCGTAGCGGGTCTGCGCGCAGGCATTGGCCAGGTTGTGGCTGCCGGCGGTGTCCACGACCCCGGCCCAGCGTTCCTTCTGCAGCGGTTTGCCCTTGTCGGCGAATTCGGCGCGATCCACGACCGTGGTCGCCCCGAGTTGCTTCAGATAGGCGTGTTCGCCGGATTTGCCGGTCGCGGCGGCCACCGCGAAACCGGCCTTGGTGAGCAACGCGATCGCCACACTGCCCACGCCGCCGGTCGCGCCGGTCACCAGCACCTCGCCGCGGTCGGGGGTGAGCCCGTGGGCCAGCAGGGCATCGACACAGAGGGCCGCGGTGTAGCCGGCGGTACCGATGGCCATGGCCTGTCGCTCGGTGAATTCGGCGGGCAGAGGGATCAGCCAGTCGCCGTCGAGCCGCGCCCGCTGGGCGAGGCCGCCCCAGTGGGTCTCACCGACACCCCAGCCGTTGAGGACCACCTTGTCGCCGGGAGACCAGCGGGCGTGGCTGCTGCCGGTGACGGTGCCCGCCAGATCGATGCCCGGGATCATCGGGAACTTGCGCACCACGGGGGAGGCGCCGGTGATCGCGAGTGCGTCCTTGTAGTTGAGCGTGGACCAGGCCACCTCGATCTCGACATCGCCTTCGGGCAACCGGGCCTCGTCCACGCTGGTGAGTTCGGTCTTCGTACCCGATTCACCCTTGTCGATGAGAACTGCGGAGAACATCGGTGATGTGTTCCTTTCTCGATTCCGTTCGGTTGCCGTTCAGCTTGTCGAACGACGGTGCCGAGGGACAGGGTGCCGAGCCGGAGACTTCCGGGAGAATTATATTCTCTGAATCAAGAATCATATTTCCAGCGGTCCGGACCGGTGTCAACACCCCCGGGTCAGCGCGCGGTCCACCCACCGTCGACGACGATGGTCTGCCCGGTCACGTACCGGCCGGAATCCCCGGCCAGCCAGACGATCGCGCCCACGATGTCGGCCGCGGTGCCCTCGGTGGGCAGCGGGATATTGCGGCGCAGATAGTCGGCACCGCGTTCGCTGTCGTAGAGACTGTCGGTGATCTCGCTGCGGAAGAAGCCCGGTGCGACGGTGTTCACCCGGATCGAATGCCGGGCCCACTGCACGGCGAGTTCGGCGGTGAGCCCGGACAATCCGGCCTTGCTCGCGGCATAGGAGGCCTGCGGGATGCCGGGGATACCCACCCGTCCGCTGATCGAGGAGACATTCACGATCGAACCCCGGCCGACTGCGCGCATGGCGGGGAAGACCTGCTGCGCGAGCAGTAGCGGTGCCAGCAGATTCAGTTCCAGGGTGCGCCGGATATCGGTCAGTGATTCCGCTTCCGCGCCCGCGGTGCCGAAACGGTTACCGGCCGCGTTGACCAAGATCTCCGGCGGGCCCAGCGCGTCGGTGACCGCCGGCACGATCTCGGCGATCCGCTCGGGGTCGCCCAGATCGCATTCCACGGCCAGGCCGTCGATCTCGGTTGCCAAGGACTCCAACCGGTCCCGGCGCCGTGCCACCACCGCGACCCGTGCGCCGAGTCCGGCCAGCGCCCGGCTCACCGCCGCGCCCAGCCCGGACGATCCGCCGGTCACGACGGCCGCTCTGCCGTCGAGCTCGAAGGGGCGCACGGCCGCCGCGCGATCGCCGCTCACGCCGGGTCCTGCCGCGCGATCAGGCCGGCGAGCTCGGTGCGCACCACCTTGCCCATGGCATTGAGCGGTAGCGCGTCGACCGCGGCCCAGACCTCGGGAACCTTGTACCCGGCGAGCTCACCGCGGCAGTGATCGGCCAGTTCCGCGAAATCCACCGGCCGGCCGTTCGTTTCGATCACAGCGGCCACCTGCTGCCCGAGCCTTTCGTGCGGCACTCCGCATACCGCCGCCCGGCCGACGGCCGGATGGGCCGCCAGCACCCGCTCCACCTCGAGCGGGTAGATATTCGCGCTACCGCGGAGGATGACCATCTTCTTGCGGTCGAGTACGGTGAGCCAGCCGTCCGCGTCGACGGTGCCGATATCCCCGGTGGCGACCGGCCCCTCCGGTGCGGGCTGTACTTTCCCCTCCGACCAGTACCCGAGCATCGGCCGCCACAGTCCGGCCCACGGCCCGTCCGTGCGGCCCGCCAGCCGCAACTCGCCGAGTTCGCCCGGCGGCAGCCGGTTTCCGTCGTCGTCGTAGGCGGCGACATCGTAGTGCGGCAGGACCCGGCCGGCGGCCCGCGGCCGCCACTGGGCACCGGGCGGATCGATGGCGACCACGGTCGGCGCTTCGGTGAGGCCGTAGGTCACCCGCGGTATCGGGCCGTGCGCCTGCGCGAATGCCGCTCGGAGGGTGTCCGGGGTGTCGCTGCCGCCGCTCCACACCTCCCGCAGCGAACCCAGGTCGAGGTCCGCGCGGGCGGCCAGATCGTAGAACTGGGCCGGGGCGCCGTTCCAGACCGTCACCTTACGGGTGGCGATCCATTGCGCGACCCCCGCGACATCGCGGCGGTCCATGATCACCGCGCATCCGCCGGCCTGAGCGGTGAGCAGGGTGGACAGGACCATGAGATTGAGGATGGTCAGCGGGAAGCTGTCGCCCTTACGCAATTCGGGGCCCCACCCGCGGGTGGCGACCAGTACGGCCCCGGGTAGCAACAGATTGCGCTGACTGTGGACGACCGCTTTCGGGCGCCCCGAGGTACCGCTGGTGAACGCGATCGCGGCCGGTGCCTCCGGATCATGCGTGATCGCGGGGGCCGCCGGGGCCCGCAGCGCGGCGGCCCAGCGAGCCGGATCGACCCGCGCGGGGGTATCGAGTGTGCAGCGGGGTCCCGCCAGAACGACGCGCGGCTCGATCAGATCGTGCAGATACCGCTGTTCGGCCGGGGCGAGCGCTTCGCCGATACCCGCCCAGATCGCCCCGATCCGCTGCGCGCCGTGGAAGGCGGCCACGATCGGCAGGTCGTTGGGCAGGCAGGCCGCGACCCGGTCGCCGGGGCGGACGCCGAGCGACCACAGCGCTCCGGCGGCGGCATGGGCTTGTTCGTCGAGTTCACGGTAGGTCCAGGAACCCGATACCGCCTCGACGGCAACCGCTTCGGGGTTCGCCGCGAGGGCGGGTTCGAGTACCTCGGCGACGGACGCCGGAATCGCGGGCACGCCGGCGCCGCTGCCGGGCCCGGCGTTCTCGCCATTGAAACTGGGCACCCATACTTGATATCACTATCCTTACAAAGATTCATCAGATAGCCGTCGATTTGTTCGGCCGGCCCGGTGAAGGTAGGGCGTATGCAGCACACAGGGCCGCTGGCCGGAGTGCGGGTGATCGATCTGACCGCGATGGTGATGGGTCCCTATTGCACCCAGATCATGGCCGATATGGGCGCGGATGTGATCAAGGTGGAGCCGCCGGCCGGGGACAACACCCGCCATATCTCGGTGGGCCCGGTACCGGGAATGGCCGGCGTGTTCGTCAACGTCAACCGCGGGAAACGCAGTGTGGTCCTGGATCTGCGCGAGGAAGCGGGCAAAACCGCGCTGCGTGAACTGATCACCGGCGCCGATGTGTTCATCCACTCCATGCGCGGTAAGGCCGTGGCCGCGCTCGGGTTCGACTACGAGCGGGTCGCCGCGCTCGAGCCGTCGATCGTCTACACCAACTGCTACGGCTACGGCCGGCGCGGCCCCGACGCCGACCGCACCGCCTACGACGACACGATCCAGGCTGAATGCGGACTACCGCACGTCCAGGAACTACTGACCGGCACACCGGGTTACGTGGGCACCATCATGGCCGACAAGATCGCCGGAATGACCGCCGTCTACGCCACCATGATGGCCCTGTTCCATCGCGAGCGGACCGGGGAGGGGCAGGAGGTGGAGGTCGCCATGTTCGAAACCATGGCCGCCTTCATGCTGGTCGAGCACGCCAACGGCGCCCTGTTCGATCCGCCGCTGGGGTCGGCCGCCTACCCGCGCGCGGTGACTCCCGAGCGCACCCCGTACCGCACCGCCGACGGTTATCTCTCCGCACTGGTCTACAACGACAAACAGTGGACGGCCTTCGTGAACGCGGTCCGCCCGCCCTGGAACGGTCCGGAATTCGCGACCCTCGCCCAGCGTGCGCGCCGGATCGACACCGTCTACGCCCATCTGCGGGAGACCTTCGCGACCCGCACCACCGCCGCTTGGCTCGATCTGCTGAATTCCCTGGATATTCCGGCCGCGCCGGTCCGCGGCCTGGACGATCTCTTCGACAACGCGCACCTCAACGAGGCCGGTTTCTTCGAAACGATCGACAGTCCCGACGGCCCGCTGCGTTTCCCCGGCCCGCCGACCTGGTTCTCCCGCACCCCCGGCCGCGTATCCGGTCCGGCGCCCCGCCTCGGCGCCCACACCCGGGAAGTACTGGAGGCGGCGGTCGTACGCGAACAGAGACCCGCCGGGCCGGCCGGCAACGGCACGGGAACCCGGGGATGAAGGAGACCGATATCGACCTCGGGCAGTGGCTGCGCCCCGGCGACCGGATCGTCATCGGGCAGGCCTGCGGTGAGCCCACCACGCTCGTCGAGGCCCTCATCGATCAAGGACCCCGGATCGGCGATCTGTCCGCCTTCACCGCGACCAGCTTCTCCGGCCGGTTCGCGCCCGGGGTCGGCCGCTCTTTCGCGCTGTCGAGTATGGGCGCCATCGGCGCGCTGCGCAGTCTCACCAGGATCCACGAACTCGACATCGTGCCCTGTCATGTGGGCCGGGTGGCTCCCATGATCGAATCCGGCGAACTCGGCTGCGATATCGCGCTCGTTCAGGTCAGCCCCGCCGATTCCGCGGGCAGGCACAGCTTCGGGCTCGTCAGCGACTATGTCCGGGCGGCGGTCGCGCGAGCCCGGGTGGTGATCGCGGAGGTCAACGAGCAGGTGCCCTACACCTTCGGTGAATCATTGGCCGCCGCCGAGATCGACTGCGCGGTCACCGTATCGACCCCGCCGGTGGAGGTGGCGCCCGCAGCGATCGGTGCGGTGGACGAAGCCATCGCCCGCCACATCACCGACTACATCGGCGACGGCGCGGTCCTGCAGATCGGTATCGGTGCTGTGCCCGACGCAGCGGTACGGCTGCTGGGCGATCGCCGCGACCTCGGCGTCCACTCGGGAATGATGGGAGACGGTCTCGTCGACCTCGTCGAAGCCGGCGTGATCACCAACGCGCGCAAAAAGATCGACCCGGGTGTCTCGATCACGGGCGCGCTCATCGGCACCCGGCGACTCTACGATTTCGCCCACCGTAATCCGGCCCTGCGCATGTGCCCGACCTCCTATACCCATGACGCCGCCGTCCTCGCACAGCTCGACCATCTCGTCACGCTGAACTCCGCGCTCGAGGTGGACCTGACCGGGCAGGTGAACGCCGAACAGTCCGGCGAGAGCTATATCGGCGGCACCGGCGGCCAAGTGGATTTCGTCCGGGCCGGGCTGCGCTCGCCCGGCGGGCGGTCGATCATCGCGTTGCCCGCCACCGCGCGCCACGGCACCGTCAGCCGGATCACCGCGGCGCTGTCCGGGCCGGTCACCACCGCGCGGACCGAAGTCGACATCGTCGTCACCGAATACGGCGCCGCCGAACTGGCCGGGAAATCGCTGGCCGAACGCGCCCGGCGCCTCGTCGGTATCGCCCATCCCGGTTTCCGTGACGAACTGGCCCGGACCGCCCGTCTCATCGAGAAACGAGGATTCTAGATGGAGGACGCCGTACTCTTCGACGCCCGCGCCGACGGTATCGCGGTGATCACCCTCAACCGGCCGCAGACGCGCAACTGCCTGTCCGCGGAGGTCCGGACGGGGCTGTTCGCGGCCTGGGACCGTTTCGAACACGACCCGGCATTGCGGATCGCGATCCTGACCGGTGCCGGACCGAAGGCATTCTGCGCGGGCGGGGACCTACGGGAGATGGTGGACACCGGGATGGCCGAACCTCCCCGCGACATGTTCCCCGTCCCCTACGACACGATCGAACTGTCCAAACCGACCATCGCCGCAGTAAACGGCGCCGCCTTCGCCGGTGGCTGGATGATCGCCCAGGCCTGCGATCTGTGCGTGGCCAGTACGACAGCGACCTTCGCGGTCAGCGAGGTGAAGGTGGGCCGCAGCTCACCGTGGGCCGCGCCGCTGATCCATATGATCCCGCAGCGCATCATGATGGAGATCCTGCTCACCGGTAACCCCATCAGCGCGGCCCGGGCCTACGAGATCGGTCTGGTGAACCGGCTGGCCGAACCGGACGAACTGTTGACGGTGGCTCTCGATCTGGCCACCACGGTGCTCGCCGGCGCACCGTTGTCCGTGCGCGCCGCACGCGAAACCGTCATGCTGGCAACCGAAATGGGCCGGTCGGCCGCGCTGCGGGCCGCCCGGCACGCCTCGGCGAGGGCCTATCGCAGTGCCGACGCCCAGGAGGGCCCGGCGGCGTTCGCGGCGAAGCGGGCACCGCGGTGGACGGGGACATGAGATCGCGCCCGAGCCGTTGCCGAGGAGAGGCCTGCGGCAACGGCCGTTCGAGTTCGGGGCAGCGGATGGAATCTCCTGCGTCGCGGTGTATTCCGTATCAGGACGAGCCGTCCGGCCGCGTGGCCGCGGCGCGGCCGGACATTGTCATCTACTCGATGGCACCCGGGTGCGTTACACGCCGAACGCGGTGGGGTAGGCGATGGTGCCTCGGGGAACCGGGCGGGTGTCGTCCAGGGCGAGTGCCATCATGGCCTCGTCGGGGGCGTCGAAGGGTGCGCGGATTCCGAAGCGCGAGGCAGGGGTGAAGCCGAAGCGCGGGTAGTAGTCGGCGTGCCCCAGGACGACCACCGTGTGCTCGCCCATCGACCGGGCCGCGTCCAGCGCTGCCCGGATCGCGGCAGAACCCGCGCCCGTACGCTGGACCCGGGGCAGTACCGCGCAGGGGGCCAGCGCCAAGGCCGGTTCACCGTCGATACGGCAGCGGGTGAGCAGAGCGTGCGCGACGACCTCGCCGGCGGAGGTGGTGGTGACCATGGACAGCCCTTCGATCCATGCCTCGGGGTCGGCCCGCAGAGCCTCGACCAGGTCGGCCTCCTCGGGGGTGGGGAAGGCGGCGAGTACGACTTCGCGGATGGCCGCGATATCGCCGCTGGTCTCGGGACGAGTGCGCCAAGTGCTCATGGTTGTTCCGTTCTCGGTCGTTGCGGTGGTGTGGTCGTCGGGACGCAGGATGTACGCGGCGTAGTGGTAGTCGTGGCCGTGCCGGCTGCGCATGGCGATTTCTGTGCGCAGTGCCGCCAGGGCCTCGCGCATGCCCGGGCGGTTCGGGTCCATCCGGCGCATTCGCTCGATGAGCGGGGTGTAGTACTCCTGCCACCAGTCGGTATCCGGTAGCGGCCAGTACGCGTCCACTCGATAACCGGCCGAGCGGGCCGCGTCGGTATTGGCGGCACGGGTCCGCAGCGGATATATCGCGTCCCAGTAGGCGCGCACCGAGTCCCCGGGGGTGGTGCCGGTCCATTCGATCTCGGTGATGGCCAGGACCCCGCCCGGGGCCAGCAACCGCCGCCAGGTACGCAGTGCGGTATCGAAGCCGATCGTGTAGACCGAGCCTTCGGCCCAGATCGCATCGAAACTGTGGTCGGGAAACGGCAGCCGGTCCATCGAGTGGTTCATCACCGAAACCCGCCCGCCCAGTCCTCGACGGGCCGCCTCGGCCGCCAGGTCGTCCAGGTAGGGCTGGTGGATATCGACGGCGGTGACGGTCGCGCCGGTCTCGGCGGCGAGCAGCAGGCCGGCGCGGCCCGGTCCGCAACCGGCGTCCAGTATGCGGGGGCGATCGGGAAGCGGCCCGGCCGCCGCGAGCAGACGCCGGGTCGTGGCGTCCGAGCCCGGACCTTGTCTGGGTAGACCGTCGTGCAGGACGAAGAGCGCTTCGATGACCGCATCCGGGCCCGAACCCGTGCCGGTCGTGCCGTGATCAGCAGTGGAAGAAGACAACGTAGAAACCCTTGAACAGGGACCCGCTACGAGTCGGCCACGCGCCGCGAGCGATAGCCGGCGGTGCGAATGAAATCCGATCGGTCCGGGATCCAGGAGAAGAAGACGACCGTGCGAGCAGGCCGAGCGGCTTCACGAATCCGGGGCGCGGCTGTGGACGGCTGCGGCCGTCTCACGGCCGTACACCTCCACCACCGGGGGGTGCCACCGGAAACGCAGGTATCGGGTTGTCGTCCCGTCGGAACGCCGTGCAGCCACGGCGTGGGAGACGACTACGCGATGTAGTCGGGCGCGCTCGGCGCGGGCCGGATCACAAAACACCTCTTCCAAGGGCTGATAGCCCGACGTGGTCGCCGGGACACCCCGGAAATCAATCACACACGCCGCACAGGGCGCAACTGTTTTTCGCCGCCGGCCCCACCCCGGGATCGGCAGCGCAGTGCACCTCGAAGATCCCGAGGGCCGGTCGACCGCCGACCGCGACGGAACGTTGTCGTTGTTGCCGCCCCTGCCGGTCCGCTTTATAGTGGATGCGAATTCGGGTTTCGTGAAATCCACTTTCTCCGCGCACAGCTCTACAACCGATCGGGAGTAAGCTGTATGGCCGAAATTCTTTTCGTGGTGACCGGGGCGAGTTATTGGACCCTGAACGACGGGACCCGGCACCCCACCGGGTATTGGGCCGAAGAGTTCGCCGCCCCTTATCGCGCACTGACCGGGGCCGGTCATCGAATAGTGGTGGCCACCCCGGCCGCAGTGGTGCCCCATGTCGATCTGATGAGTCTGCGACCGTCGATGGCCGGCGGCGAGCAGGCCGCCCGGGAGCTGGAAGAGACCCTGCGCGCGGCCGAAGAGTTGCGCCGGCCGATCGACTTGGCCCACGCCCGCCCGGCCGACTACGCCGCGGTCTACTACCCCGGTGGTCACGGCCCCATGGAGGATCTGTGGCGGGACGCGGACTCCGGTAGGTTGCTGACCGCGGCGCTCGCTTCGGGCAAGCCGCTGGCCATCGTCTGCCACGCACCGGTGGCGATCCTGGCGACCAGACACAACGGTGTATCGCCCTTCGCCGGGTACCGCCTGACGGCATTCACCAATGATGAGGAGGACGCCGTCGGGTTGCGGGAGAAGGCGTTCTGGACGGCCGAGGACGAACTGGGGAAGCTCGGTGTCGAATTCACGCGTGGCGAAATCTGGAAGCCCTACACCGTCGTCGACCGGAATCTGTTCACCGGTCAGAATCCGGCTTCCGCCGGTCCGCTCGCCGAAAAAGTTCTCGAAGTACTCGCCTGACGCCGATTCGTTGCTCGGCCGCGTTATCCCGTGTGCAGGAACAACCGCGGCGTGCTCCGGAAATACCGAAATCCGAGCAGAATAACCACAGGAGACGGTGAACATGCGCGGAGTCATCATGTACGCTCCCGGCGACATCCGGGTCGAGGACCGGGCGGATCCCGAGATCGTCGAGCCCACCGACGCGATCATCCGCATCGCCGCCACCTGCATCTGCGGGTCGGACCTGTGGCCCTACCGCGGCGTGGAGCCGGTGGAGGGTCCCACTCCGATGGGGCACGAGTACATCGGCGTCGTCGAGGAGGTCGGCCCCGAGGTCGCCGGTCTCGCGCTCGGAGATTTCGTCGTCGGATCGTTCTTCGCCTCCGACAACACCTGCGAGATCTGCCGAGCCGGATATCAGAGCCGCTGCGTGCACAACGTCCCGATGGGCTCGATCGGGACCCAGGCCGAGCGGGCCCGTATCCCGCTCGCCGACGGAACCCTTGTCGTCGTTCCGGGTTCTCCGGGCCCGGCGCAGTACCCCGGCCTGCTCGCGGCCTCCGACGTACTCGGCACCGGCTGGTTCGCCGCCGTCGCCGCCGAGGCGGGACCCGGGAAAACGGTGGTGGTCGTCGGCGACGGCGCGGTAGGCCTGCTGGCCGTGCTGGCCGCGAAACAACTCGGCGCCGACCGCGTCATCGCCATGAGCCGCCATGCCGACCGTCAGGCGCTGGCCCGCAGATTCGGCGCCGACGAGATCGTCGAAGAGCGCGGCAAGGCCGGGGTGGACAGGATCAAGGAACTCACCGACGGGCTCGGCGCGCATTCGGTGGTCGAGGCGGTCGGCACCCAGGAGTCCATGACGCAGGCCATCCGCGCCGCCCGGCCCGGCGGCCATGTCGGCTACGTCGGGTTGACCTACGGTGTCGAACTCGACGGTATGCGGCTGTTCTTCTCCAGCGTCCATCTGCACGGCGGTCCCGCGCCGGTGCGCCGGTTCCTGCCGGAACTGATCGATCTCATCATGCGCGGTGACATCGAGCCCGGCGACGTCTTCGATCTCTTCCTGCCGCTGGAGCAGGCCGCGGAAGGTTACCGCGCGATGGACGAGCGTCGTGCCACCAAAGTCCTTCTCACGGTATGAGACCGTGTCCGGTGGTCGCGGGCCGGGGCGGCGACCACCGGAAGACGCCACCGCCGAAACCCAGAACCGGTCACCGGCGCCGAGTACGAGCGAGCCGCATCCGAGATCTGAATCCGGTGTTCAGCCCTCGGTCTCGCCGGCGATCTTGATCGCCCACTCGGGGCAGGCGTCCTTGGCGGTGAGTACCGCCTCGCGCAGGTCCTCGGGGACGTCCTCGGCGACCGCCTCCGCATAGCCGTAGTCGTTGAGCGTGAACACTTCCGGGCACAGTGTGGTGCAGATACCGTGCCCCTTGCAGGAGTCCTCGTCGACGATGACCTTCATGTGGCTTACCCTTCCGTCCGGTCGAATTCCAGGTGTAGAGCGGTGATCCCGCGCAGGATGAAGGTCGGCAGATACTGGTATCTGCGCGCGTCGGCCGGACCGTGGGCGCTCTCGTCGATCCGGATATCGGTGGTGCGCTCGAGCAGGCGCTTGAACGCCACCTTCGCCTCGGTGCGGGCCAGCGGGGCGCCGGGGCAGGTGTGGATACCGCGGCCGAAGGCGATATGGGACCGGGCGTTCGAGCGTTGCGCGTCGAAAACGCTCGGATTCTCGAAACGCCGCGGATCGCGGTTGGCGCCGCCGTTGGCGAGCATCAGGACCGTGCCCGCCGGGACCTCCACACCGCCGACCGTGGTGGTGGTCTTCGCCAGCCGGAAATCACCCTTCACCGGGCTCTCCATCCGCAGCATCTCTTCGATGAAGTTGTTGATGCGCTCGGGGTCGCCGCGCAGCCAGGCCTGCAGTTCCGGGTCCTCGGCGATCAGTTTCAGCCCCGAGGACAGCAACCGCACAGTGGTTTCCTGGCCGGCCGAGAAGAGATTGGCGGCCACCCGGACCACGTCGATCACCTCCGGTCGGCTGCCGTCGGGGAAGGTGGCCTCCGCGAGACTGGTCAGCACGTCACCACGAGGATTCTTACGGCGGTCCTCGATATAGGTGGAGAACTTCTCGTAGAGGAATTCGATCGGGTTGTGCTCCATGGCGTGCTCGGAGCTGGTGCTGCCGACCGTTCCGGTGCGGTGCGGATCGCGCTGCAAGGCGTTGAGGAACTCCTGCTGGTCCTCCGGCGGCACACCGAGTAGGTCCGCGATCACGTAGAGGGTGAAGGGGCCCGCGAAATCGTGGATGAGTTCACCGTTTCCGGGCGCCAGGTACTCGTCGAGCATCTTATCGGCCAGTTCCCACATCGCCTCTTCGTTCTCCTTGAGGCGTTTGGGAGTGATCAGCCGCATCAGCAGACCACGGTGCGCGGTATGGGTCGGCGGGTCCAGAGCCGGGAGCTGATCGCTGAACGGCAGCGAATCGCGGTGTTCGGCGATCAGGGCGTCGGCATCGGAGTTCTCGTCGATGGGAACCGGGAAACCGGGAAAGGGCCCGGTCACCGAGATGCAGGAGGAGAACCGCTCGGCGTCGTTGAGGACTTCCAGGGCCTCGTCGTAACCGGTCACCATCATGACGTTGTGGTGCTTCTCGCGGGTCACCGGGCACTGTTCGCGCAGGGCGTCGAAGTACGGGTAGGGATCAGCGACCAGCTCCTGCCCGAGGAAGAAATCCAGATCCTCGAAGTTTTTCACGTGACGGGTTCCCTTCGCTCGGCCGGCACCCACCGCCACGAGCAGCTCCGCCGGTTGACTTCCGCATTTGAGAATATAACTCTCATCTGTGAATATGAGATTTCCACACGGTGTGCCGTGCGTCAACCGGAGGACCGGCGAACATGACCCTTGATCTCACCGCTGACCAGCGGCTCTTCCAGCAGACAGCCCGGGAATTCCTGGCCGACACCGTCCCGGTGCCGACAGTACGCGCGCTCGGCGAGGCCGGGACCGGATTCGACGATCGGTGGTGGCGCTCGGCCGCCGAACTGGGCTGGACCGCCATGCTGGTCGCGGAGGAACACGGCGGCGGCACCGTATCGGGGCGTCCGATGACCGAATTGGCGCTCATAGCAACAGAACTCGGCCGCGCCTGCGCGCCGGGGCCGTTCGTCGCCACCAACGCGGTCCTCGCCGGGCTGGCGAGCGCGAGCGCGGCTGGTGACCACACGGTCACGGCGATCGCGGCGGGCACCCTGATCGCCTCCTGGGCCGTCTACGAACCCGGACGTGGTCTCGATATCGTCGACGCGCTCGCCGGCCGCGATGCCCCCACCGACGGGGAATGGGCGCGCGCCGTCCGCGACGGCGCCGGCTACCGGCTGACCGGGGTGAAGGATCGCGTCGAAGCCGGGGACCGCGCCGACATCCTGCTGGTGACCGCACACAGCGCGGACGGCCCGGTACAACTGCTGGTGCCCACCGACGCCCCGGGCGTCACCGTCACCCCGACCTGGACCCTGGACCTGGTCCGCCGCACCGCAAGGATCGAATTCGCCGAGGTGGCGGTGCCCGCCGACGCCGTGACGCACACCGGAGCCGCGGCGGCCGACGCCGTACGCGTCCAGTTGCACACCGCCGCGGTGTTGACGGCGGCGGAGACGGTGGGCGCCACCGGCAAGGCGTTGGAGGCGACCCTGGCCTGGCTCACCGACCGATTCACCTTCGGCCGCCCACTGGCCTCGTATCAGGCGCTCAAACACCGCATGGCCGACAACAAGACCTGGTACGAGGCCTGCCGTGCGACCACCGCGGCGGCCGCGGCGGCCTGTGACGACGAGCCGCGCGCCGCGGCGCAAGCGGTGAGCGTCGCGAAATCCTATGTGGGCGCGAAAGCCCCCGTGATCGGTCAGGACTGTGTGCAGTTGCACGGCGGTATCGGGGTCACCTGGGAGCACGATCTGCATCTGTATCTGCGGCGGATCGGACTGGGCCGCGCGCTCTACGGCACTCCCGAGGAGCATCGCCGCCGGATCACCGACCTCCTCGTCAGCGCCGCGTAGCGCGGCAGAACTCCCCGGAAGGCGACACCGCTATGACCACCGAACTCGAACTCGAACCCGTAGCCGAGTTCCGCGAACGCGCCCGGATCTGGTTGCGCGCCAATCTCGCGCCCGCACCGCCGGACCAGGGCCCGCCCGACAGCAAAGAGGAGTGGGACCGGGCGCGGCAACTCCAGCGGATGCTGCACGACGGCGGGTTCGCGGGTATCTGCTTCCCGAAGGAGTACGGCGGCCTCGGTCTCACCCCCGCGCATCAGCAGGCCTTCACCAAGGAGTCCTACCCCTACGAGATGCCGGTGATCCTCAATGTGCCGACCCTGTCCATCTGCGCGGCCACCCTGCTCGACCTGGGGACCGAGGAGCAGAAGCGGGAGCATCTGAGCGCGGTGCTGCGCGGAGACGAGGTGCTGGTGCAGTTGTTGTCCGAGCCGCGCGGTGGTTCGGATCTGGCCGGACTCACCACCCGGGCCGAACGGGACGGCGAACGCTGGATCCTCAACGGCTCCAAGATCTGGAGTTCGGGCGCCTACGCCGCGGACTACGGGTTGTGCCTGGCCCGCACCAACTGGGAGGTCCCCAAACATCGCGGGCTCACCATGTTCCTGGTGCCGATCGAGGCCGAGGGGGTGACCGTGCAGCGGATCCGGCAGGTCACCGGATCCACCGAGTTCTGCCAGGAGTTCTTCGATGATGTGGTGCTCGGCGAGGAGGCCGTGATCGGCCGGGTCGATGACGGCTGGGAGGCCGCGTCCCGGCTGCTCTACCACGAGCGTGCGGCCATCGGCGGGACCTCGCCGTATCTCAGCGGCGCCCGGCCGCATCTGGGCGGCGAGCAGTCCCCGATCCTGGATATCGCCCGCGACAGCGGTCGACTCGACGATATCCGGGTCCGCGAGGACGTCGGCGAGGCGTGGGCCATGCAGGTGGTACGCGATCAGCTCATCGACCACATCACTCGCAGTGTGCTCGCCGGGGAACTGCCGCCGGCCGCCGGATCCATCACACGCCTGTTCAGTGCCGAGAATTCCTGGCTGCAAACCGATCTGGCGGTGAAGGTCGCGGGAGCGGCCGCCGCCACGCACGCCCCCGGAGATCCGGTCGACACCGCGCGCATCGGCACCGATTTCTTGTTCCGCGCCGCCTGGAGTCTGGCCGGTGGCAGCACCGAGATCGCCCGCAATGTGATCAGCGAAAGGGTGCTCGGGATGCCGCGGGAGTACGCCGCCGACCGGGATGTGCCGTTCAACGAGGTGAAACGTGGACGTTAGTGCCGGAGCGAGGAGGCGGAGATAGCGATGCGGTTCATCTTCCACTATCCCGAGACCGGCGGCATGGCGGGCGATGTGCTCGACGCGGGGCCGCTGGGAGAGGTCGCGCGCGCGGCCGAGCGGGCCGGTTTCGCCGGATTCTCGCTCAGCGAACATCCGGCGCCGGGCGCCCGCTGGCTGGGGGCCGGCGGCCATCAGACCCTGGACCCCTTCGTATCACTGGGGTACGCGGCGGCGCTGACCGAGCGGATCCGCCTGATCACCTATCTGTCGGTGGCGCCCTACCGGAATCCCATGCTGCTGGCCAAAGCGGCGGCCACCCTGGACAAACTCTCCGGCGGCCGGGCGGTCCTGGGGATCGGCACCGGGTATCTGAAGGGTGAATTCCACGCGGTGGGCGTGGATTTCGAGGAGCGCAACACCCTGTTCGACGAAGCTCTGGATGTGCTGCCGCTGCACTGGAAGGGCGAGCCGTTCAGCTATACCGGCAAGCATTTCAGCGCCCGCGAGGTGCAGGCCCGGCCGACCCCGGTACAGCAGCCCATTCCCATCTGGATCGGAGGTAACTCCGCGCTGAGCCGGCGCCGGGTGGCGCGGGCGGCCCAGGGCTGGATTCCGATGTCCGGGGGCGCCGAACTCAGTACCACCGCCCGCACACCGGAACTGGGCACGATCGCGGACCTGGCCCGAAAGATCGCCGATGTGCGATCGGCGGCCGTGGACAACGGGCGCACCGGCCATATCGACCTGGTGTACTCCTACAGCCATACCGGGCTCACCGGTCCCGGCGCCGATCCGGGACCGCACCGGGAAGCATTCGCCGAATTGGCGCGCGCCGGGGTCGACTGGATCACCGTCTCCACCCGCGCCGGTGTGCACGACACACTCGATCCGGCGGTCACCTTCGATTTCCTGGCGTCCTTCGGCGCCCACTACATCGACGACTGAGAGGAGCCGGCGGGATGGGCTGGTTCGAGGAGCGCGGCGGTCTCGCCGGCAGTGTGGCGGTGGTGACCGGCGGGGCGGGGGGACTGGGCGGGGCGATTGTGGCGGATTTGGTCGCCAATGGAGTGCACCCGGCCGTACTGGACCTCGACCCAGCCGCGACCGCGGAGCTGGCGCAGTCACTGGCGGAACAGGGCCGCGACGCCGTCGTGCATCACGGCGACGCCCGGGATCCGGTGGCTCTCGCCGCGCTGTTCGAGGCCGCCGATGCGCGGTGGGGCCGGCTCGATACGCTGGTGAACGTGGTCGGTGGCACATTCCGTGCGCCGTTCACCGACACCGGGCCGAAGGGCTGGGATGCGCTGTTGCGCACCAACCTGACCCATGTCCTGCACGCCTGTGGCCTGGCCGTGCCGCGGATGCGCGCCGGCGGGCACGGCGGCAGCATCATCAACATCACGACCATCGAAGCCCATCGCGCCGCACCGGGTTTCGCGGTGTACTCGGCGGCGAAGGCCGCGGTGGAGCAGTTCGCGCGCACCCTCGCCGTGGAGGTGGCCCCGGACCGGATCCGCGTCAACAACATCGCCCCCGATTTCGTACCCACTCCGAACCTGGAACGAATCGGGACCGGTGACAACGCGATGCTCGATCCGGCGGGCGTCAAGGTCGCTATCCCCATGGGCCGCGCCGGTCACCTCACCGATATCTCCCATTGCGCGGTGTTCCTGGCCTCCGGTCTGTCGTCCTATCTGACGGGGACCACCCTGCACCCCGATGGTGGTACCGGGGCGTCGGCCGGCTGGTTCAACTGGCCGGTGGAGGGCTGGGCCAATCACGCGCCGCTGCGGGTGCTGCGCGCGAGCGAGGAAACGCGGTAACGACGCGGGTTCGCTGCCACGGTCGACGGGCCGGAAGCACCGGGGTGGCCCGGGGTGTTCCGGACGACCGGTCCATCAGCGTGGGCGATATCGGCGTCACCCGGTCCGCGAACCCGCCTGCGGATGCGCGCCTGCGCGTGCCGTAGCCGATTCGATCGGGTTCTGGTCAATCGGTGCCGGGGCCGTTCGGCGTCTGGTCGGGGGAATGTGCGGTCAGGATGCGCAGGGCATTGAGGAAACCGCGGCGGTCGGCGGCTGATAGCTGTTCCAGGACCTTCTCGTTTTCGCGCGCCTGGATTTCGGCCTGCACCGCGGCCGCGATCCGGTGTCCCTCCGGTGTCAGCTCCAGCAGCCGGGCCCGGCGGTCGGCGGGATCGGGGGTGCGTTCGATGAGGCCGCGATCCTGGAGGTCGTCGAGGACCGCGATGATCCGGGTTTTGTCCGCGCCGATCTCCTGGGCGAGTACGCCCTGCCCGCGGGCGGCGCCGCGGCTCAGCGTGCTCAGGACCGTGTAGGCCCACATGGTCAGCCCGTGGGCTTCGAGAATCGGGCGTTCCAGGGCGATGAGGGTGCGGGTCAGCGGCGCGAGCATCGCGGCCAGATCCGGACGGTCCGTGGTTCCCATGAGTAGAACCTACCCACTGGGAAATGGTAAGCATTGACGTATTATAAGCGTATGCGTACTGTCTGCGGTATGACCACAGACCTAGTCGAACTCGACCGCCGGGCGGTGCTCACCACAGTGACCACCGCCGAACTCGTAACCCCTGACCGACTCGGCCTGCCGACCCCGTGCGCCGGGTGGACCGTGGGCGACCTGCTGGCGCATATGGCCGCACAGCATCGCGGCTTCGCCGCCGGTGCACGTGGCGACGGCGCCGACCTCGCGCACTGGCAGGTGCGCAAACCGGGACCGCACACCAAAGCCGAGTACATCGAATCCGCGGCGGAGGTCCTGCGGGCCTTCGCCGAGCCGGGGACGGCGGACCGTCTCTTCGCGCTGCCGGAATTCGGGCCGGAGGTGACGGTCCCGGGCCACCAGGCCCTCGGATTCCACCTGGTCGACTATGTCGTCCACGGCTGGGATCTCGCGCGCGCCCTCGGCGTGGGCTATGAACTGGACGAGGCCACGGCCGAGCCGGTGTTGCGTATCGCCGAATCCGTTCCCGACGGCCCGGAGCGCGAGCAGCCCGGGTCCCCCTTCGCCCGTGCGCTGCCGGATGGCGACCCGGGCGCGCCGCTGGACCGGATCCTCCGGCTGCTAGGGCGTTCACCCGCGTGGCCGGAACGCGGATAGCCGCAGCGGAATCGGTCGGACCTCGCAGCAGGCTCGCGGGTGCTCAGGCGTCGGCGAGCTCGTTGCGCCAGACGGGGCTGTCGACGTAGTGGTTGTCGTAGCGCTGCGAGCTCGCACCGATCTCCTCGACGCTCGCCTCGCCCCGGTAGACCCGCTCGAGCAGCCGGTAGTAGTCGAACCGGTGCAGCCCCGGAGTGAAGACCACGAGCAGTTCGGCCTCGGCACCGGCGGCCGGGGCGAACGCGTGGGGCACCGTGGGCGGCACGGTCAGGAAATCACCGCGCTCGAGCCGCACGATCCGCTCGCCCAGCAGAATCCGCACGGAACCGTCGAGCACCAAAAACATCTCGGTCGCGGCGGTGTGGAAATGCGCCGGCGCACCGGGGGAACCCTTGCGCAGGGTCGCCTTGTTGGCGGTCAGCGCGCCCCCGGTCTGTCCGGCGTCGGCGAGCAGGGTGATGAGGCTCAGCGCACCATCCTGGAGGGTCTCGGCCTCCTCGGCACGAACGAGGACGGGGGCGGCGGTCTGCGCGGAAGCGGTCATCGGAACTCCGTAGGTCTCGGTGGGTGCGGTACCCGTTTTTCGTCTGCTGCAGAGTCGACGGAGCAGCCCCGCCGACTGTGACATCCCACCGGAACGACGTGTCCCGAGCTGCCGCCGCCACTACCGATACCGCGGCTATGGGCTTCCGGCCGGGCTGTACAGGACAACGAGCGGATGTCCACGGCGGGGGAGGCCGCAGCGACCCGACGACGCAGCCGCTCGCCTCGCCCGTCCACACCACAGCCCACGGCGCCCGAAGATTTTCCATGGACCGCCGTTGTCACAGATGCGCGGTCTGCTTCGTCCATTCCACAACAACGGAACGGAGCAGGAGCAGAACATGTTGGATACGAAAGAAATCGTGGCGGTTACAGCGTCTGGTGAGCTGCGGACCCATATCGACGGCGACGCCGGCAGCGCGGGAGATACCGACACCCATCCGGCGAAGTGGAAGTTCTGGGTGCTGACCATGGGCGGGCTCTACCCCTTGCTCACAGCCCTGGTGATGGCCACCGCTCCGCTGCTCGAACCGCTCCCGACGCCGCTGCGGCTGGCGTGCATCATGCCGGTCGCGGTGGCGGCCATGGTGTGGGTGATCATGCCCTTCCTGTCCCGGCGCTTCGCCGGGTGGCTGGCCCACTGACCACGCCCGAGCCCCGCGGCCTGCGCGGTCAGCCGGATCCGGCCGCCGCCCGGATGGCGGGATCGAGCAGGCCCAGATCGCTACCCAGCCGGTCGGTGAGCTCCCGGACCACGGCGATATCCTTGCGCAGGAACTCGCCCACCGATTCGGCGAACGCGGCCACCGACCCCTTGGCCGCCACGCTCAGTACCGCACGACCCGAACTGCTGGCATGCGGCAGTGCGGACAGCACCTCGGCTTCGGTGAGACCGAGTTCACCGGCCAGCCGCACAGCCTCGGTGACCAGGCCGATCTGGGCTGCGAACAGGGAATTGTTGACGAGCTTCACCCGTTGGCCGTTACCGAGTTCGCCCACGGCCAGGACCGGGTCGGCATACGCGGTGAGGACGGGGCGGGCCCGCGCCACCGCCGCGTCGGTGCCACCCAGGAAGACGGTGAGCGAACCGTCGGCGATATTGTGCGGGCCCCCGCTCACCGGCGCGTCGACCACGAGGCGTCCGGCGGCGGCCGGGGCGGCGGCCACGGCGGTCGCGGTGTCGGGACTGCCCGTCGTGTGCAGGATCAGTACCGAACCGGCGGGCATGGTTTCGAGCAGCCCGCTGTCCAGGCAGACCTCCCGCGCTTGCGCGTCGGTGAAAACACAGATCACCACCGCTTCGGCGTGCTGTCCTGCCTCAGGGACGGAACCGACGGCGGTGGCGCCGGTCGCGGTGATCGCGCCGCGCGCCGCGGGCCCGCGCCCGAGAGCCCGGACATCGTGCCCGGCCGCGGTCAGCCGCCGGATCATGGGGATACCCATCCGGCCGGCGCCGATGAATCCGATACGCACGCGGTTCTCCTTCGATCGGGGACGCGGGGTGCGACGCGACCCGTGGTGCGGCGGCCGGGGGCTCACGCGGGCGCCCCGGCCCGGGTTCAGCGCGGACGTCCCATCAGGGTGAGGGTGGCATCGGCGGTGTCGAGCACGACCCCGGGTGCGATGCCGGCGGCGGCCGCCAGCTCGCTGATCAGCCGGACATCCTTGCGCAGCAGATCGCCGGCGTGCGCGGCGATCTGGTCCAGTTTCCCGCCGCCCGCGAGTATCCGCCCCAGTGCGAAACTGTTCCCGCTCCCGTTGCCGATCACCTCGCCGAGCCGGTCGGGGCTCACCCCCAGCCGGGCGCCGAGCTCCAAGGTGCCGACCGCGGTGGCCATATGTGCGGTGAACAGGAGATTGTTGAGCAGTTTGGTGGTCTGCCCGGCGCCGATACCGCCCAGATGCACCACCGGGTCGGCGTAGGTCTCGAAGACCGGCCGGCAGCGCGCGAGGGTCTGCTCGTCACCTCCGGCCATTACCAGCAGCCGTCCGGCCGCGACGGCGGGGGCCCCGCCGCTGACCGGCGCGTCGATGAGCGAAACACCCCGCTCGGCAGCGATTTCGGCCAGATCCCGGCACGTGTCGGGATGGACCGTGCTGTGGATCGCGATCACCGGTGCCGTCGCACGCCCGGCCGCGGAGGCGGCGAATCCGGCCAGTACCCCGTCTGCGCGTTCGAGGACTTCCCGGACATCGGCGTCACCGACCACGCACAGACACACCAGATCGCTGTCGGCAGCGAGTTCCGCGGGACTGCCGGCGACTTTCGCCGCGGTATCCGCATACGGTTCGGTGGTGGCGGGGCGGCGCGCCCACAGGGTGGTCCGGTACCCGGCCTCGACGATACGGCGGGCCATGGGCCCGCCCTGACTGCCCAGTCCGATGAATCCGACGCGCATGATGTTCTCCTCTCGCGCGGCTCAGGAATCGGCGTCCGCCGAGTCCGGTTTCGGGGTGGCCGGCCGCCAGAACACCGCCAGCAGAGCGGCGGTGGCCACGACACCGACCCCCAGCGCGACGGCGCCGCCACCCCAGCCGGTGAGCTCGATCCCGGCGGCGTGATCCACCGACAGCCATCCGGGGCCGAGGATTCCCAGCGCCAGCGAGACGACCGCGAGGACCAGGACGTACTCGTAGCCGTCTTTGAACACGAAGAAGCCGTTCTTCCGGTGTGCCAGCAAGGCGGCGACCAGCATCACCGAGATCACCGCCGCGGCGGCCAGCGGGGTCAGCAACCCCAGGACCAGCAGGGCCCCGGCGCCGATCTCGGTGATCACGCTGAACCATGCCTGCAGTACGCCGTGACGTAATCCGAGGCCGCTGAACCAGTCGGCGGTTCCGGCGATCTTGCCACCGCCGATCCAGTGGTTGACTCCGTGCGCGATCATGGTGCCGCCCACGACCAGACGGAGCAGCAGCAGCGCGATATCGGTGACGTCCATTCGGTTACCTTTCCGGCCGCGCCGCCGCGCCGCCGTCGAATTGCAGGGCAGGGCCGGAGAAATCTCCGGTCCCGCGGGCGTTGGTGCATTCTTCCGCGAAGGCCAGCACACTGCGGTGGTAGGCCGGTGCGGTCCGGCCGAGGCTCGAGTTGTGACCGGTATCGGGCATCCGGTTCACCACGACCCGCGGCGACCGGGTGAACATACCGCCCACCGCGACCATCTCCGCGGGATCGTTGCGCCACACCCGCTCGTATTCACCCAGGCTGTACCGCACCGGAACACAGATATCGGGGGCGAGTCCGAGAAATTCGCGCGCGGCCCAGTCGTGCAGCGCCCGCGACTCCAGATGCGAGCCCTGCGCGGAAACAGTACCGCCGCCCCGAACGTCGTCGGGATAGAGCCGCGACGGCTCCCAGATCAGCCGCCCCACCCCACGTGGCCGTCGGCCGGCGATCCGGTCGGTACCCCAGAGCAGCTCGTGGGCGGCCTGCTGGTGCCGGCGCCCGGTGCCGGCCAGTTCCAGCCCGAGCAGGTCGGCGCCGCGTTCGGCGGCCGCCATCCGGACCGCGAGTTCGCAGCCCGCCGAATGCGCGAGCAGGAAGACACCCGCGCCGCGGGGCAGACCGTCCAAGAGTGCGTCGACGGCGCCGTAGACCAGATCCACCCGGCGCTGTGGGGAGTCCAGGCGCCGGGCGTGCGGAGCCGAGCTGCCGAACCCGGGGCGGTCCAGCGCGAGCACGGTGTAGCCGAGCCGTTGCCCGGCACGCAGCAGCGAGTACTCCGGATGGCCGGGGCAGTCGAAATACCGGGAATCCACGGCGCCGCCGTGCAGGGCGACCACGACCGCCCGCGGGCCGGGCGCCGCGGCCAGCAGCCCGGACACCGGAATCCCGTCGACCTCGGGTACTTCGGCGATCACCGGCAACGGGCCGGGGGACTCGGCCGGCGCCAGGTCGGATCCGGTGAGCGTCACCGCGTACCCCGGGCCATCAGGATTCACTCCGCAGCAGTACCGCACCGCCCGGGGTGAGGCCCCCGCTGGACACCACCGCAACCTTCGCGTCGCGCACCTGCCGTGCCCCGGCGGTCCCGCGCAATTGGACGATCGCCTCGTGCATCAGTCCCATGCCGTGGGTGCGGCCGTGCGAGAGCTGACCGCCGTGGGTGTTCAGCGGCAGGAGGCCGTCGCGGGCGATGTTCTTCCCGCCGTCCAGGAAATCCTTGGCCTCCCCGATCTTGCAGAAGCCGAGCGCTTCGATCCAGGACAGGCAATTGATGGTGAATCCGTCGTACAACTCGGCGACGTCCACATCGTCGGGTCGCAGGTCGGTGCGGGTCCACAGATGGGCGGCCGGACCGAGGACCTGCGGTTCGTGGGTGAGAGTGCTCTGATCCCATTCGATCCGCTCGACGATCTGGGTGCCCACCGCCTCCACCCGGATGGCGGGTACGGGCAGATCCGCCGCGGCCTCCCGGGCCGAGACGATCACGGCGACGGCGCCGTCGCACGGGACATCACAGTCGTAGAGTCCGAACGGTGTGGTGATCGGCCGCGCGCTCAGATAGTCGTCCATCGTCAGCGGATCGCGGTAGACCGCACTCGGGTTCAGCGCGGCGTTCGCGCGCTGGTTCAGCGCTATCCAGCCGAGGGTTTCGCGGGTGGTGCCGTAGTCGTGGAAATGCCGTTGTGCCTTCTGTGCCAGCGTATGCGCGGCGGAGGTGGAACCGAACGGATGCATCCAGCTCGCGGTGCGGCCGCCACCGGTGGCGGGGATCGTGCCCCGTTTCATCAGCTCGTTGAACGTGGCCTCCCAGACCGTGCGGAAACACAGCACATGGGTGGCCAGACCCGCGTGTACCGCGAGCATGGCCGCGATCACCGACCCGCCGGGCCCGAAGGTCTCTATCCCGCCGTTGTGCCAGGTGGGCCGGATACCGAGCGCGGACTCCAGCGCGGTGACCCCGCCCTCCCCGAACCCACCGAGGTTCCCGCCGCCCGGATACGAGGACAGGCCGTCGATATCGTCGAGGCTCAGGCCCGCGTCGGTGATCGCCTGCTGGCAGGCGTCGACAGTGAGTTCCAGCGGCGGCCGCATGAGCCGCCGCCCGATCCGCGACATCCCGATTCCGGTGAGCGCGACGCTGTCCTCGAATTTGTCGCGGCGCCGCCTGGTGGTCACGTGCTGGGCGAATTGATCAGCGGGTATCTCGTCCACCGGCAGTGGCGCCGGGCCGGGCTGGTGCGCGGCGGGCCGGAACAGTGGCAACCACACATCGTCGTCCTGCCGGAACAGCACCTCCAGCCGCATACCCAGGGTGAGCTCGCCGGGATCGCAGTCGACGATATTGGTGGTCAGCCGGACCCGCGGATCGTCGTCCAGCGCCACCGTCGCCACCACGTACGGCGGCGGGAGGCCCGGTAGCCCGAAGCGGTGGTTGACGGTGAACGACGCCAGGATCGCGGTCCCCGAGACGATCCGGGGCGCCAGCTCGCGCCCCCGGCAGTAGCGGCAGATCGGCTGCGGCGGATGGATCAGCGCCGAACACGCCCGGCACTGCTGGATCCGGAGGTTGCCGTCGGCGCCCGAGGTCCAGAAGAACTCGGTGTCCAGGGACAGCAGCGGTAGCGGCCGCCCCGATCGGGGTGCCGGTTCGTCGCCGGTCGTCGATGACATATCGCCTCCTCGTGGCGTCGGTGCCGGGGCCCGGTGCCGCCGGTAAGCGACCACGTCCGGTGGTCCACCCGGGCGGTCGCCCGTCCGGGTGCCGGAATTTCGTTGTGCCGCTGTGCGTCAGATCTGCGCCGCGTCCTTGCGGACGGTCACCGGCTCGGCGAGCCGCTGTTCGTCGCAGACGGTCTGCAGTTTCTCGAGTGTCTCGGCGAGCCCGGGGCCCAGTGGTTCGCCGGGGGTGAATGTGGCCGGCAGGTGCCGCATTCCCTGGATGACCGCGATGGTCTCGTAGTGCACGGCTTCCTCCGGGATACACCGGAAGTCCGGTAGCCGATCCAGCACCGCGAGCAGCATTCGCTTGTACACCGCGCGGGCCACATTCGATCCGATACACCGGTGGATACCCAATCCGAAACTGAAGTGCCGGTTGCCTTTACGGTCCAGCACGACCGTGTCGGGCCGGTCGAACACGGCCGGGTCACGGTTGGCCATGGCCCAGGACAGCCACAGCCGTTCGCCTTCGGCGAACCGCGCGCCGGCCAGTTCGACATCGGCGTTCAGCGTGCGGCCGTCACCGGGCGCGGGTGTGAAGTACCGCAGGAACTCCTCGGTCGCCGAATCCAGCAACTGGTCCCGTTCCCGGCTGAGGGTTTCCCGTTCGCCCGGATGTTCCGACAGCCATTCCAGCGAATGCGCGGTGAGCGCGGTGGTGGTGTCGAAACCGCCGCCGATCAACAGGCCGAGCATGCCGAGGATCTCGATATCGGACAGGGGTTCGCCGCCCAGTGTCGCCTCGGTCGCGAGCGCGTGGACGAGGCCGGGCCGGGGATGCGCGCGGATCTCGGTGAGATTGGTGTAGAGGTCCAGGCCCATCTCCTGGTGCATTCGGTGTACCCGCTCGAACTCCGGGGAGTCCGGTGGGGTGTACACCGTCGCGTGCGCGGGCTCGCTGTAGACCGCCCAGTTGCGCAGCGGGACGCCCAGCATGGCCAGGGTCAGGACCGCGGGCACGATATTGGCCAGATCGTCGACGAAATCGATCCGGCCCGTGGCGATCTTCTCGTCGAGCGCGGCGCGGACCAGTTCGTCGACGAGCGGTATCCACCGCTGCACCGCGGCGGGCGACAGGTACGGGTTGAGTACGGCCCGCAGTTCACGGTGCTCGGGGTCGTCCATCTCCAGGATGCCGTTGCGAATGGCGGCCTGGTTGGTGGAGGGAATGGTGATGCCCTGATATCCGCGCCGTACGCCCTCGACGTCACGGTCGTTGGAGACGTAGGGGCACCGGGCGAGTTCGAAGACCTCCCGGTTGCCCGCGGCGACCCAGTAGCCGTCGTGGCGGTCGGTCCAGGCGATCGGGCACTGCCGGTGCATATGCTCGGTGATCGCCTGGAACGATTCCCGGTAGGCCGGCCCGTAGCGGTCGAAATCGAGCCGGGGATGCAGGCGGTCGGTGGGTTCGGTGGCCGACATCGGATGCCCCCTCGTACTACTCGGTGAGCGAGATGGCGCGCTCGGGGCAGGAGTGCACCGCTTCGCGCACCTGATCCTCTTGGTCGTGGGCCACATTCTCGTCGACCGGCGAGGAATGCCCGTCGATTTCACTGAGTTCGAACGCTTTCGGCGCGATCATCGAGCACAGGGTGTGCCCCTGGCAGCGTTCCTGATCGACATGGACCTTCACGGTTGTCACTTCCCTTCGGATGCGGTGGGCGGATTCCTGGGGCTGTCAGGTGTTGCGTCCGCCGTTGACGCCGATGATCTGGCCGGTGATGTAGCCGGCCTCCTCGGAGATCAGGAAAGCGCAGGTGGCGGCGATGTCCTCGGGTTTACCGACGCGCCGCACAGGGGTGCGCTGGATATGGTCTTCGACGGTGCCGCCGAGCAGCCGGCGTTCCTCGGAGCGGCGCAGCATGGGGGTGTCGATGAAACCCGGGGGTACCGCGTTCACCGTGATTCCCGACGGGCCCAATTCCAGCGCAAGGGATTTGGTGAGTCCGTTGACCGCGGATTTCGACGAGACGTAGTGGGACATGAACGGCTGGCCCGACTGTGCGCTCGACGAAGAGATGTTCACGATGCGTCCCCAGCCGGCTTCGATCATATCCGGCAGTACCGCCTGGATGGTGTGGAAGACGCCGTGCAGATTCACCTCGATGACCCGCTGCCATTCCGCGAAGTCGATGTTCTGGAACCGTTTGAACCCGTCGACTCCGGCCGCGTTCACCAGGACGGTGACCGGCCCCAGCTTCTCGCGGACGGACCCGAGCGCTTCGGCGATGCTGTCCGGATCGGTCACATCGGCCCGGTAGGCGGAATCGTCGGCCGCGGCGGCGTTGCGGTCCAGGGCGGCCACATGGAATCCGTCGCTGCGCAACCGCTGCGCGATGGCCAGTCCGATGCCCGAGGCGCCGCCGGTGACAACTGCGGTTTTCACGCCTGCCTCTCCTCTCCCGCGCCCAGTGGCGCAAGAACATGCATTCCGAATAAAGAGAACCGTACTCTCGTGTAGTTCGTGTCCGCAAGATCGACGGAAGCCGTGTGCGGGCGGTCGACCTGCGGAAGTTTTCGGAACGCTCCAGCTCATCGAATCGTCAGCCGGACCACTCCTCCAAATGTACTATTCTCCTCAAACGAGAATGCAATTTTCATAACTTTCGAGGAGGCGGGATGTCAACGCAGGAAGAGGCGGCGACTGCCACCCAACGGTTGCTCATCGACGGGCAGCTGGTCGAGACCGGGGCGACCCTGGCCTCACTCAACCCCGCGAACGGGGAAGTGGTCGGCCATGCGCCCGAGGCCGGTGTCGCCGAGGTCGACGCCGCGGTGGCCGCCGCCCGCCGTGCGTTCGACACCACCGACTGGTCGACGAACCACGAATTCCGCGCGCGCTGCCTGGAGCAGCTCTACCAGGCGCTGCAGGACAATGTGGAGGACCTGCGCGCCCTGATGATCGCCGAGGTCGGCGCGAGCTACATCCTCACCAAGGGCAATCAGCTCGAGACCCCGTTCGAGATCGTGAAGTACTACGCGGGCGTACTGAAGGACTACACCTGGACCGAGGATCTCGGTGCGGTCGAGATCCGTGGTGCGCAGCACCAGCGCTGGGTGGAGAAGGAGGGCGCGGGCGTAGTCGCCGCCATCGCCGCCTACAACTATCCCTACCAGCTGGCGTTCGCCAAACTCGCGCCGGCGTTGGCCGCGGGCTGCACGGTGGTGCTCAAGGGCGCCCCCGACACCCCGCTCGTCACGCTGGCGCTGGGTGAGCTCATCGCGAACCGCACCGATATCCCCCCCGGGGTGGTGAACATCCTCGCGAGTTCCGATGTGGCCGTCGGGGAACGGATGACCACGCACCCCGACGTCGATGTCGTCTCGTTCACCGGCTCCACCCCGGTCGGCCGCAAGATCATGGCCGCCGCCAGCGCCACCCTCAAGAAGGTCTTCCTCGAGCTCGGCGGAAAATCGGCGGCCATTCTGCTCGACGACGCCGACTACAACCTGGGCGCCATGTTCGCCGCCTTCAGCATCTGCTCGCATGCCGGCCAGGGGTGCGCGATCACCACCCGGCTGCTGGTACCCCGCGCCGATCACGACAAGGTCGCTGAACTGGTCGCCGCCAATCTCGCCAATATCACCTACGGCGACCCGGCCGACCCGAAGAACTACATGGGCCCGCTGATCAGTGAACGTCAGCGCGACAAGGTGCACGGCCTGGTGGAACGTGCGGTCGCCGCGGGCGCCACCCTGGTGGCCGGCGGCGAGAAGGTCGATCCGGGGTATTTCTACAAACCGACCCTGCTGGCCGATGTGGACCCCGACAGCGAGATCGCGCAGGAGGAGGTATTCGGCCCGGTGCTGGCGCTGATCCCCTACGACGATATCGATGACGCCGTGCGGATCGCCAACAACTCCATCTATGGGCTGTCCGGCGGCGTCTTCGGCGCCGACGCGGAACGGGCGCGGGCCGTGGCCCGCCGGATCCGTACCGGCACCTTCAGCATCAACGGCGGCAACTACTTCCACCCCGACGCGCCCTTCGGCGGCTACAAACAGTCCGGGGTCGGGCGTGAGATGGGGGTCGTGGGCATGGAGGAGTTCATGGAGAGCAAGACCCTCGCCGAGGTGGTCTCGTGAACGGGCCGCTGGCGGGGATCAGGGTGCTCGAGGTCGCCATGTACGGGTTCGTTCCCTCGGCGGGCGCGGTGCTCGCCGACTGGGGCGCGAACGTCGTCAAGGTCGAGCACGCGGTCACCGGCGATCCGCAGCGGGGGCTGCGCCAAATCGGCAAGTTCAAGGTGGAGGGCGATCCGAACCCGAACATCGAGCACGCCAACCGCGGGAAACGCAGTATCGGCGTGGATATGTCGAACCCGGCGGGCCGCGAGGTCATCCACGAACTGGCGCGGCGCGCGGATGTTTTCCTCACCAGTTTCCTGCCCTCGGCACGCGCGAAGTTCGGCATCGACGTCGACGATATCCGTGCGGTGAACCCGAAGGTCGTCTACGCCCGGGGCAGCGCGCTGGGGCCGCGTGGCCAGGAGTCCGATCGTGGCGGCTATGACATGACCGCCTTCTGGTGTCGCGGCGGTGTGGCCGCCACCATCACCCCGGAGGGCACGGACGGGATGATCCAGCCGCCCGGTCCGGCGTTCGGCGACACCATCTCCGGGACGAACCTGGCCGGCGGGATTGCCGCGGCGTTGCTGAAGCGGGAGCGCACCGGGGAACCGTCCGTCGTGGATGTTTCGCTGCTGGGCAGCGGGCTCTGGTCGCTGGGGCATACGGTCGCGCTGTCGGCGTATCAGGGTGAACCCATGCTGGCACCCCCGCCGGGGACCCACGGCGCGATGGCGAACCCGCTGTCGGGTCTCTACCGCACGGCCGACAACCGCTATCTCTCGTTCGTCATGCTGCAGCCCAGGAAGTTCTGGGCCGACGTCTGTCACCATATCGATCGCCCCGAGCTGGCCGAGGATCCCCGCTTCGCCGACGCGGCGCAGATCGCCGCCAATACCGCGGCCGGGGTCGAGATCCTGCGCGAGGCCATCGCGCAACGGACGTTGGCCGAGTGGACCAAGAAGTTTGCGACACTCAAGGGCCCCTGGGCCCCGGTCCAGGACTCGTATCAGGTGGGACAGGACGATCAGATCAGGTCCAACGAATACATTCTCCCGGCCGGAGAGCTGGAACTGGTCTCCAGTCCGGTGCAATTCGATGTCACGGCTCCCGAGTTGCGGCCCGGACCGGAGTTCGCGGCACAGACCGAGGAGGTACTGCTCGAACTCGGCTGGGACTGGGATCGGATCATCGAATTGAAGACCAGCGGTGCGGTGGCCTGACCGATAGCGCACAGTGGCGCCGGAACCCTCGGGGTTCCGGCGCCACTGTGTGTCCGTTCAGCTGCTCTCGCAGCCGATTCCGTTGCCGTCGCGGTCAAGGTCGTACTCGTCGGGTCCGATCACCCGTACCCGCCCGGTGTAGGCGGGCCCGTTACCACTGCCGCCCTCGCAGTCGACATCACTGGTGATGGGCACGCAGGGATCGTAGGAGGCGTGGCATCCGGCCGGTGCGGCGCCGGCCGGGGCGGCTTCCATCAGGCCGAAGGAGGCGGCGGCGAGGGCGGCGGCGCCCAGGATGGACAGGGTCTTCATCAAGTCTTCTTTCAGCGGGAAGGACGAATCGCTGAAGTTTCGCACGGCCCTGACCGGACGAGCTCGATTTTGATGGAAAAGTGACCTCTTAAAATAGTTATCGGATACTTACCGGAATGCAGGGCAACTGCGCTCTCGCCCGGGAATCGTCTCCGGGGCCCGGGTGTTGTCCCGGGCGCATCCCGTCCGCCCATCTCCCGGAGGCCGCTCATGACGACACCGCGTGCGCATGAATTGATCGACCCCGCAACTGATTTCGGTGCTCGTGTCGGCGAGCGGCTGGACCGCGAGCAGATCGTCTGGCTGACCACCGTGGGCCCCACCGGCACCCCGCAGCCGAGCCCGGTGTGGTTCCGCTGGGATGGGCGCAGCTTTCTGATGTTCAGCCGTCCCGACCGCCCGAAGCTGCGCAATATCGCCCGCAACCCGCGGGTGGCGCTGCACTTCAACAGCACCGACAGCGGGGGAGAAGTGGTGGTGTTCGGCGGTGCGGCCCAGCTCGAGGTCACCGTCGACGCGGATGAGATCGCAGCCTACCTCGGCAAGTACGAGGCGGGCCTGGCCGGGCTGTCCATGACCGGTGATCAGTTCCGGGCCGAGTACTCGGTGCCCCTCCGTGTAGTGCCCGACCGCTTGCGGGGCTTCTGACCCCGGTCAGAACTCCACTCATCGGGTGCCGCGCGCGCCTATTCGCTGAAGATCACGCTCTCGAACGCCGACTGCTGCTCGGGGACCGAGGGGTTGCCCTCACAATTCGGCCCGGGGAACGCGGCTACCCGGAGGTCGGTGTCGTTGGCGAGCATCCCGGCGGCGCCCGGGGTGTTGTGGCATCGATCGGGCACCGGGTCGCTCAATACGGCGGGGCCGCCCTGCTGTGACACGTAGACGAAGTCGCCGGGGACCGCGTGTGCGGTGAGCGGGACGGTCAGCGTGAGCGCCGCACCGGTGGCGACGACGCTCAGGGTACTCGCGATGTATCGCATGCGCGCTGCTCCTCTCGGCTCGGGTAACGGCTGTACGTGTTCGCAGTATTCACCTTCGATGGGTGGGACGCAGGCGTGATATCGACTTCGCCGGTCAACGGATCCTTTTCGGAGTGTCGCGGTGGCGGCGGATGATCGGTTGTCGTCGCCCCTCGCTGCCGGGGCGAGTGCTGAGCGCGCCGGAACCAGGTACCCGATCGGGCGCTACACACGCCCTGATCACCCCGGGTCCCTCGGCGAACTCGAGCTCTGCCACGGAAGGTGGCCCAGATAGTCGCCCAGCCGGCCCGCTGCCCGGAGCATGGCCAGTCCCTGGTCGGTGAGCCGGCGCTGCCAGGCGGCGAGCGCGGTGGTCAGGGCGTCGGTGCCGCCGGCCGTCCGGACCTGTTCGACCACGATGGCGATACGGTCCAGCCCGTAGCCTCCACGCCGGAGCAGGTGGGCCAGTTCGGCGTCGCGGATATCCGGCGCGCGGTAGATCCGGTAGCCGGTGCCCGGGTCGCGCTCGGGGGTGAGAATGCCCGCGGCCTCCCAGGCGCGCAGGGTGGCCGGGGTGATGCGGAGGTGATGGGCCAGCTCGCCCACGGTGCGGTCGGCGGGCGCGCGCGAACGGTCGGTGTCTTGCCCGGTGGGCAGGTGGGCGATGGCCCGCCGGACGGTATCCAAGGTTTCGCGGTCCCGGAGCAGCTGCTGGTGGCCGCGGTCGATGAGCTTCAGGGCGTTGTCCAGGTCGCCGGCGTGGAGTTCGGTCATGATCCGGCCGGCGAGCGCGTGCCCGTACGCCGCGACCAGGGCGAGAAAGGCGCGCAGAGCGGCCGCGTGGACCTCGGTGTAGACCCGGTAGCCACTGGCCGTGCGTTCGGCGGCCGGGAGGTACCCCTCTCGTTCGTAATTGCGGACCGCCTGGGTCGAGAGTCCGTGCTCGCGCGCGAGGTCGGCTGGTCGCAGGTTGATCACCGGTTTGAAACTTTATCGCCTGAATACCGCATGGATACATAGTAAGTATCAACCGAGACTTCAAAGATACGATCGAAGAAATGAACTTCGACATCGATACCTTGCTCACCACCTCCCCTGAACTGCTGGCATTCGGCGAACCCACCCATCTCGAACCCGCTTTCGCCTGGACCCGCAACGAGCTGTTCGCCGAACTGGCAGACCGCGGGTACCGCTCGATCGCTCTCGAGACCGACCGGGTGGCCGCTCTCGCCGTGAACGACTACGTCCAGCACGGCGTGGGCACCCTCGATACGGTCATGGACGAGGGTTTCTCGCACGGGTTCGGCAGTCTCGCCGCCAATCGGCAACTGGTCGCCTGGATGCGGGAATACAACCAGGGGCGACCCGCCGCCGAGCAACTGGCGTTTCACGGCTTCGATATCTCGGCGGAGACGATGAGCGCGTTCAGCCCGCGCCGCTACCTCGAGTACGCTCGCGACTACCTGGGCCTCGACCTCGACCTGGCCGGCCTGCTCGGTGCGGACGAACGGTGGCACCGTACGGAAGCGGTCATGGATCCGGCCGAATCGATCGGCGCGACCGAAGCGGCCGACGCACTCCGTGTGCACGCCGACGATATGCTCACCGAGCTCTATCTCCGGGCGCCGGAGCTGATGGAGAAGACGTCACGGGCCGAATGGTTGCGGGCCCAAACGTATCTCACCGCCGGACTCGGTCTGCTGCGGTACCACAAACTGGCGGCCCGCCGCGTCGAACAGACTGTCCGCTGGACCCGCATGTGTGCCGCCCGGGACGCGCTGATGGCACAGAACCTCCTCGATATCCGCCGCTTCGAGGCCGACCGGGGCCCGACCCTGGTGTTCGCCCACAACGCGCACCTGCAACGAAATCCGAGCCATATGACCATGGGACCCATGGAACTCGACTGGCACAGCGCCGGCGCCATCCTGCACTCCCTGGTGGGCGCGGACTACGCCCTGATCATCGGTAGCCTGGGTCGCGACGAGACCTTCGACCTGCTCGAACCCGAACCCGACACCTACGAGGGGTTCCTGCAGACCCGCATCACGGACCGGGGCCTGATCGCACCCCCCGAAATCCCCCCCCGCCCGCACCCGCGACGACCACACCCCGGCGCACGGCTACTTCCCGCTCGACCGCGCCTCGATCGACGCCGCCGACGCGATCCTGCACATCCACGACGGCGCCGGCTACCGCGGCGCCGGGGAGAGTGATCCGCGACCATGGGTGCCCGCGAACCCGGCGTGATGGTCGGCCGGGGGGCGTGACCGGACCGGGCCGTTGCCACGGCTCAGCGTGGCGGCGGTCCGGAAAGGTGTGGGATGAACGCCTCCCGGACTCCCGCGGAGTCCGGGAGGCGGTGTACCGGCGATCGTGGCGGGCTCATGCGGGATCGCCCGGCCCCGGCCGGGGCTCAGCTCGCGTGCTTGGCGGCGAAACGCTCCGCGTACTCGGCACGGGTCGTGGTCGACAGGTCCACGTCGGTGGCCTTGGCGCGCAGCGCGCCGACCGTCGCCTGCTCCCGGGGAGTATGGGCGAACGGGTCCCAGTTCAGGAAGCGGCAGGCGTTCTGCCAGGTGATCTTGTCGATATCGGAATCGTCGGCACCCGCCCCCTCGAGCTCGTTGAGCACGAATTCCGGGGCGCCCGGCCACAGTGAATCCGAATGCGGGTAGTCGCATTCCCAGGCGATGTTGTCGATGCCGATCTCGTGCCGCAGTTTCAGCGAGGTCGGGTCCGTGACGTAGCAGGCGAGGACGTGCTCCCGGAACACCTCGCTGGGCATCTTGCCGCCGAAATCGCGGCGCAGCCAGCGCTGGTTGGTGTAGTGCCGGTCGGAACGGTCCAGGAAGAACGGAATCCAGCCCACGCCGCCCTCGGACAGGGCGACCTTGAGTTTCGGGAAGCTGCGGAAGGCCGGTCCCCACAGCAGATCCTGGGTACCGATCAGGGAGATGCTGGGCGCGAGGACCATGAGATTGTCGATCGGCGCGTCCGGCGCCAGCTTGAGGACGCCGAAGCCCTGGCCGATGTGCAGGTTCATCACGGTGTCGTTATCGCTGAGCGCCTGGAACACCGGAGCCCAGTAGTCGATGTCGTGGTAGCTGGGCAGGCCGTCGATATGCGGCAACTCCGGCATGGTCACCGAATGACAGCCCTTGGCGGCGACGCGGTTGATCTCGTCTACGGCCAGCTGCGGCTCCCACAGCGGCAGGATGGCGATCGGGATGAAACGGCCCGGATAGGCACCCGCCCACTCCTCGATATGCCAGTCGTTGTAGGCGGAGATCATCGCGACGGTGATCTCGTCCATCCCGCCGCGGCTCAGATGTCCGGCGCTGAAACCGGTGAAGGTGGGGAAGCACATGGAGCCGAGGACGCCGTTGGCGTCCATATCGCGCACCCTGTCGTGGATGTCGTAGACGGCGGGTCGCATCTCGGCGTATCCGGCGGGATCGTAACCCCATTCCTCGGCCGGCCAGGACACGACCGCGTTGAGCCCGGTGACACCGGTGGGCCGGTCCCGGTAGATCCAGCGATCGATACCGGTGTCGTCGACGACGACCTTGGGCACGTACTCGGCGTACTTCTTCGGCACGTGGTTGTCGAACATATTGCGCGGCTCGACCACATGGTCGTCGATGCTCACCAGAATCATGTCGTCGATATTCACCGGACTCCTCGCTGTTCATGGTCGACGCCGGGCGCGGCCCGGACTAGGAGATCGAAAGTCTCTTCAAATGAGAATCCCACTCTCGGTTGTGTTCGACGATACACCGTGGGCGTTGTTCCGGTCGAGATCGTTCGCGGGCGGATCCCGCAATCACGGTGCGGCCGCCACCGTCGGGCATGCCGACGTGCCGGACTCCGCAAGGGAGCCCGGCACGTTCGCCGGAGGATGTACCGCCTCGGGCACCGGGCCCGATCCACTACCGGGCGGGGTGGCGTGGAACCTCACCGCGGCCGATTCCTCGGCAGGGTGCCCGTTCGATTCGTTGCGGCGCTGTTCTCAGCGCAGCCGATCTTTTACGACCTTTCCGGTGGCGTTGAGCGGTAGCTCGTCGAGGAAGACCACCGACCGCGGTACCTTGAACCCCGCCATGCGTTCCTTGGCCCAAGCTATGAGCTCCGCCTCACCGAGCGGTCCGCGTGCCACCACGAACGCCTTCCCGACCTGGCCCATTCGCTCGTCGGGCACACCGATCACCGCGGCCTGTGCGACCGCCGGATGTTCCAGCAGGAACCCTTCGATCTCGGCGGGATAGGCGTTGAACCCGCCGACGATGTACATATCCTTCTTCCGGCCGATCACCTTCAGCCGCCCGCCGTCGTCCAGACTCCCCAGGTCGCCGGTGTGCAGCCAGCCCTCGGCATCGACGGCCGCGGCGGTGGCCTCCGGATCGTCGAGGTAACCCTGCATCACGCTGTAACCACGGATGAGCACTTCGCCGTCGCCGGCGATGCGCAATTCGATTCCGTCGCAGGCGCTACCCGCGGTGGTCGCGATCTGCTCGAAGGTGTCCCCGGGCCGGGATGCGGTGGCCGTACCGGCTTCGGTGAGGCCGTAACCGGTCATGATCGACCGGAACGGCAGTTCCTCCCGAATGCGGCGGATGAGGTCGACCGGGATATCGGCCGCTCCGGTCACCGCCGCGCGCAACGAGGAGATATCGCGCGCGCCCCGGTATTCCAGCAGGGAGTGGTACAGCGTCGGCGGTCCCGGCAGCATGGTGATCCGCTCGGCCTCCACGATTTCGATCACCCGCTCCACGTCGAACACCGGCACCGGTAGCATGGTCGCGCCCCGGACCAGCGAGGACACGATGCCCGCCTTCAACCCGAAGGTGTGGAAGAACGGGTTGACCATCAGATAGCGGTCGCCGCGGCGTAAGTCGGCCAGATCGCACCACTCCGAGTACAACCGCAGGGTTTGCAGGTGGTTCATCATCACGCCCTTGGGGCGCCCGGTGGTCCCCGAGGTGTAGATGATGTCGGCGATATCGGTCCCCGCGACCTCTCGTTCGAAAGGTGCTCCACTGGTGAGGAAATCGGACTTCAGGTCGTAGACCGGCACGCCGGGCGGCGCCGGATAGTCCGCGCCGAGGAAACCCTTCTGCACCAGCAGTGCCCGGGCGCCGCTGCGGCGGATCACATCGGCGGCTTCCGCGGCCTTGAAACGGGTGTTGACCGGTACCAGTACGCCGCCCGCGGTCATCAGGCCGAGGGCGGCGACGATCCATTCCGCCGAATTGGGCGCCCAGACGGCCACCCGGTCGCCCTTGCCGATCCCGGATTCGGCGAACGAGCCCGCGGCCCGGCGGATCCGGTCCACCAATTCGCGGTAACTCCACCGCAGCTCCCCGTCGACGATCGCTTCGGCATCGCCGAAACGGTCCGCCGTCGACAGGGCCAACTGAGGGATGGTTTCCCAGGTCATACTGAGTCCGTTACCGCCCTGCTCAAACCTCGAGCAGTCGTGCCAGGTTGCCGCCCATGATCTTGGCCTGGTTCTCCAGCGGCATGTCCTTGATCTCGTGGATGTAGCGCGCCGGCTCGGCCAGGCCCTCCGGATGCGGCCAGTCCGATCCGAACAGCACATGATCGGCGCCCATGACCTGCGACAGTCGCTCCAGGTCCTCTTCCCAGAACGGGCTCACGTAGAGACTCTGTTTGATGGCCTCGATCGGATCGCGGAAACCGAAACCCTCCGGTGCCTTCTTGTAGACGTCGGACAGCTGCTGCAGCAGCGGTTCGAGCCAGGCCGAACCGTTCTCGATCACCGCGATCTTCAGGTCGGGGAAGCGGTTCAGCGCACCGTGGCACACCCAGGACGCGACCGCGTCGGTGACCGGCCGCCACTGGTTGGTCATCGCGAAGGTGTTGGTCTGGAACGGCAGCATCTCCAGGCTGTTGCCGTCCCATTCGGCGTCGTAGCGGGAGTAGCCGCTGTCGGAGGAGTGCATGGTGACCAGCACATCGAGTTCGACGACCCGCTTCCAGAACGGATCGAATTCCGGCAGCGCGAACGAGCGCATGCCCTTGAACCCGGGAACAGGGGCGGGGCGCACCAGGATGGCCTTGGCGCCGTGTTCGACGACGGCCCAGTTCAGTTCGTCGATGGCGCGTTCGACGATCGGCAGGGTGATCACCGGGACGGTGAAGATCCGGCCGGAGTGTACGAAGCTGCCGTCCTGGCCCCAGTCGTCGAGCATCCAGCGGTTCAGCGATTCGATCACCGCGTGGATGAGTTCGGGGTGGTGGCGCATGCGTTCCTCGACCAGGCTGGCCAGCGTCGGGAACATGAGGGCACGCTGCAACTGGAGATCGTCCATGACCTGCAGCCGGGCTTCCGGATTGCGGAAGGCCTCGATCGCCTTCATCGACTTGCCGAAGATCTCACGCCGGCTCTTGCCCTCGGGATTGCCGTGCTTGAAGTACTCCTCCATGGCGCCGGGGCGTGCCACGACCTCGAAGGTGGGGTTGGGGATGTACTCGCTGATCTGGCCGAGTACCGCGATCTTGGTGCGGCCGTTGATCTCGACGTACTGGATGGCGCCCTCGTACTCCTTGGGGAGATGCCGGGTGAGCGCTTCCTTGGTCTCGTAGAGATGGTTGTCCGCGTCGAAGAGCTGGTACGGCAGCTCGACTTTGCTCATGGAATCCTCCTTGGCTATTTACGAGAATCGTATTCTCATAATGGTTCGGTCGCAACGGCCTCGTCGCGCGCTGCGGTCAGCTCCCGCCGGATGACGAACTTCTGGATCTTTCCGCTGGGGGTCCGCGGGAAGTCCGCGACGATATGCAGTTCCTCGGGCCACTTCTGCTTGGCCAGTCCGGCGCGGGCGAAATGCGCGCGCAGCGCCTCGATATCGGGTGTCGGGTGACCGGGCAGGCAGCGCACCACCGCGGCGGTGCGTTCGCCCAGGCGTGGGTCCGGCACCGCGACCGCGACACCCTCGGCCACGCCCGGCAGGGTGAGCAGCACTTCCTCGACCTCGAGCGCGCTCACGTTCTCGCCGCCGCGGATGATGATGTCGGACAGGCGATCGGTGATGGTGAGGTAGCCGTCGGCGTCCACGGTGCCGATATCGCCGGTGTGGTACCAGCCGTCGGCGTCGAAGGCGCGGGCGGTGAGTTCGGGATCGGTGTAGCCCAGGCACAGATCGGGGCCGCGGCTGATGATCTCGCCGTCGTCGCCGAGCCGGAATTCAACGCCCGGGAGCGCGTTGCCATCGGTGAACAGGCGTTTGTCCGCCGGTGCGGTGGCCAGTGAACCGGTGATCGACGGGTGCTCGGTACTGCCGTAGGAGCGGAACACGGTGATACCGAGTTGTTCGAGCCGGGTGCTCACCGTCGCCGGCACGGCCGCGCCGCCGAGGCCGGCATAGCGCAACTGCGCTAGATGGGCGGGCCGGTAGCCGGGATGGTCGAGCAGACTCGTGACGAAATAGCTCACACCGCCGCCGACGCAGATGTTCTCGCTCGCCATCAGTTCGAGCACCCGGCCCGGGTCCCAGAGGTCGAGCAGGTGGATGGGTGCGCCGTCGAGAACCGGGATGAGCAGGGCATTGAGCATGCCGATGAAATGCCCGACCGGTGCCGAGGTGAGCTGGTCGCCGCGATCGGCCGGGTACATCCCGGCCAGTTGCCGCACCTCGTAGCCCAGGGTGTTGTGGCTGTGTACGACGCCCTTCGGCGCCCGGGTGGTACCCGAGGTGAAGGCGATGCACGCGGGGCCGCCCGGGTCGGCGCGCAGGACGCCGTCCATCGGTTCCGGTTCGAGCAATTCGTCGAAATCCCGGTCCACCACGCCCACTACCGGCACGGTGGCGCACAGGTCGGGGTCGAATTCGTGGTGACCGAATCGTTCGCAGGTGATGAACGCCTTCGGGGAGACCGCACCCAAGATGTAGCCGAGTTCCCGGCGTCCGTAGAAGTGCGCGATCGGCACCACGGTGGTGCCGAGCAGGGCCGAGGCCCAGTAGGTGGCGGCCGCCTCCATCCAGTTCGGCAACTGGAACGCGACGATATCCCCGGGGCCTACGCCACGTCGGCGCAGTCCGGCGGCGAGGCGGCGTGCGATCCGCTCGACCTCGGCGAAGGTTCCCGTCCAGGGCCGGATGCGGGAGTGCACCCGGAAGGTCGCGCCGGGTGCCGCCGCCAGGCCGCGGGCCAGGATCTCGCCGAGGGTCTCATCGGTCCACCAGCCGGCCTCGCGATAGCGACGGGCCAGGGCGGAGGGGACCCTGCGGATGGGCGATCCGGGCCCGGAGGCGGTAGCGGAGTGTGGCCCCGTAGGGCCCTCGCTCGTGGGCCGTGGATGCTGCATCGCGAACTCCCGATCCGACCGCCGGAAACCACCGGAAAGTATATGGTTCTCTAAGTAAGAGAATCATATTTCCGTCGAGGAGAACAAGTAGTGATCGAGCTCGAACTGGCGGATGGTCTGGCCGTCGTCACCATCAACCGGCCGCACGCGCGCAACGCCATCGCCCTGGACACGATGGATGAACTCGGCAAGGCGATCGACGGCGCGACCGGCGCCCGGGCTCTGGTGATCACCGGGGCCGGGGACCGGGCCTTCGTCTCCGGCGGGGATCTGAAAGAGTTGGCGGCATTGCGCACCGTGGAGCAGGCGACGGCCATGGCGAACCGGATGCGGGAGGTCTGCGACAAGCTCGAGCGCTTCCCGGGGCCGGTGATCGCGGCGCTGAACGGTCATGCGCTGGGCGGCGGCGCCGAAGTCGCGGTCGCGGCCGATATCCGGATCGCCGCGGCCGATATCAAGATCGGTTTCAATCAGGTGGCACTGGCGATCATGCCGGCCTGGGGCGGCGCGGAACGATTATCGCGGCTGATCGGCCGCAGCCGCGCGCTACTACTGGCGGGTTCGGGTGAGATTCTGGCCGCCCCCGACGCCGAACGCCTGGGCCTGCTCGACCGGGTGCTGCCGCGTGCCGACTTCGACGCGGGCTGGCGCACTCTGGCCCGGACTCTGGCCAATCCATCCGCGGGCGCGATCAAACGGGTCGTCGACGGTGCGAGCCCACAGGAGGCGGTGGCGGCCTTCGCCGAACTCTGGGTGGCCGACGCGCACTGGGCGGCGGCCGACCGGGTGATGAACCGGGCGAGATGAGGCCTGCGATGAGCCGTCGGCTACGCCCCGTCCTCGAGCAAACCGATCTCGCGTTCGGCGAAGGCGAAGGTTTCGGCGTGTCCCGCTGTCATCCCGAGAGCCTGTTCCAGGACGACCATCCGCGCCGCGCTGGTCATCAGCACCGAGAGCACATCGGCGGGAAACCGGCCGGTGTCCACGCCGTAGCCGCTGAGCAGCCGGGCCAGTGCCTCGGTCTGCGCCGCGCGGAACTGCTCGGAATAGCGCACCACTTCGGCGCGGATCGCCGGTTTGTGATTGGCCAGGCCGACGAACTCCATGGTGAACCGGGCGGCGGCGGTATCGGTACTGAACTCCCACAGCGCGTGCAGCGGCCGGTCGGATTTCAGTACCTGCGCGAGCGTTTCCAGGCCCTGTTCGGCGCGGCGCCGGAACACCGCCAGGAACAGGTCGTCCATCGACCGGAAGTAGTAGTGCACCAATTGGGGTTTGAGACCGGCGTGTTCGGCGAGTCGTCGCGAGGTCACCGCGGCCCAGCCCTGTTCCAGCATCAGCTGTTCCGCCGCGTCCATCAGGACGCCGCGGTTCTTGGCCTCGGGTGCGCCGAGCCGGCGGGGTGATGACATGTTCAGGCCTCCTCTGGGCTTTCCGTATTACCACGCCGGTCGCGAGATCACCGGCGATCGTATCCCGCGGCCGACGACTGTTGACGCGCTCCCCCGGCACATGCTAAGCATGTGCTCAGCATCACATCTGAGCGATCGCTCAGCAGGAGTCCCGGACCGTACCGGGCCACGACCGCGGCCTCGGATGGAGTGTGTGGCGGCGCGAGGAGGCGGCTGTGGGCGACCCGGAGCAGCAGCGCGCGCCGAGGACGGCTTCCGGCGGCGACAGCCCGCGAGGGCCGCGGAGCGACCGAGCCGTATCAACCGGTGATCCACGGTTGGCGACAAGATTCTGTTGATATCAGGAGGTTCCCGTGACCGATTTCGATACGGTCGACTACTTCACCGATCCCGCGCTGGTACCCGACCCGCATCCGTACTACGACCATCTGCGCGCCAAATGCCCGGTGACCCGGGAACCCAACTACGGTGTCTGGGCGGTCACCGGCTACGAGGAAGCCGTCGACGTCCTCCGCGATTCCGACACCTTCTCCTCGTGCATCGCCGTCGGCGGTCCCTTCCCGCCGCTGCCCTTCACCCCCGAGGGCGACGACATCACCGGCCAGATCGCCGCGCACCGTGAACAACTCCCGATGCACGAGCACATGGTCACCATGGATCCGCCCGATCACACCGCCGCCCGCTCGCTGCTCAACAAACTGCTCGTGCCCTCCCGGCTGAAGGAGAACGAGGAGTTCATGTGGAAACTCGCCGACAGGCAACTCGACGAATTCATCGACGACGGCAGATGTGAATTCCTTTCCGCCTACGCCAAGGTCTTCACGCTGCTCGTGATCGCCGACCTGCTGGGGGTGCCGGAGGAATATCACGAGGAACTGCGCATCAACCTCGCCGGTGGGCCGACGGTGGGTTCGATCGACAAGGAGATCGTGCCGGTCAATCCACTGGAATGGCTGGACAACCTGTTCGGCGAGCTGATCTCCGACCGGCGCGCCAATCCGCGCGACGATGTGCTGACCTCGCTGGCCCAGGCGAAATATCCCGACGGGTCGACGCCCGAGGTGATCGAGGTGGTGCGCACCGCGACATTCCTCTTCGGCGCCGGCCAGGAGACCACCGCGAAACTGCTCGGCAGCGCCATGCAGTTCATGGCCACCCGTCCCGACCTGCAGGACGCGTTGCGCGCCGACCGCAGCCGTATCCCGGTGTTCATCGAGGAGACGCTGCGCATGCAGGCGCCGGTGAAGAGCGGTTTCCGGCTGGCGAAGAAACCGGTGGAGATCGGCGACGTGCCGCTGGAGGCGGGTTCGCTGGTGATGGTCTGCCCGGGTGCGGCCAATCGCGACCCGCGGCGGTTCACCAACCCGCACGAATTCGATCTCGACCGCCCGAATTTCCGGGAACACATGGCATTCGGCCGGGGCGTGCACACCTGCCCGGGCAGCCCGCTGGCCCGCGTCGAGGGGCGGGTCTCGCTGGAACGGATCCTGGACCGGATGCTCGATATCCGGATCGACCCGGAAAAGCACGGCTCGCTGGAGAATCCGACCTTCGACTTCGAGCCGACATTCATTCTGCGCGGCCTGACCGACCTGCACATCACCTACACCCCGAAATCCTGAAAGCCACTACGGCAGCACAATCCGGCCGGCCACCGCGGCCGGAACGAGGAAAAGAGGAAGTCATGACCGGACGGGTCGAGGGCAAGGTCGCCTTCATCACCGGCGCGGCCCGCGGCCAGGGCCGCAGCCACGCGGTGCGGCTGGCCGAAGAAGGCGCCGACATCATCGCCATCGATATCTGTAAACCGATCGACACCGTCGAGATCCCGCTGGCCACCCCGGACGATCTCGTCGAAACCGAGGAGCTGGTCAAGGCCACCGGCCGCAGGGTCGTCACCGCCGAGGTCGACGTGCGCGATTCGGCCGCCCTGAAAGCCGCGCTCGCCGAGGCGGTCGGCACGCTGGGCCGGCTCGACATCATCGTCGCCAACGCCGGTATCGCCAGCGGCGGTGACACCCTGGCCGAGACCGACGAAGAGGTCTGGCAGGACATGATCGATGTCAACCTCAGCGGTGTGTGGAAATCGGTGAAGGCCGGGGTCCCGCACATCCTGGAGGGCGGCCGCGGCGGTTCGATCGTGCTCACCAGCTCGGTCGGTGGTCTCAAGGCCTACCCGCAGACCGGGCACTACGTCTCCGCCAAACACGGTGTGGTCGGCCTGATGCGCGCCTTCGCGGTGGAACTCGGACAGCACAATATCCGGGTCAACTCGGTGCACCCGACGCACGTGAGCACCGCGATGATCATGAACGAGAAGACCTTCAAGATGTTCCGCCCGGATCTGGAGAACCCGACCGCCGCCGATATGGCGCCGATCTGCCAGATGTTCCACACCCTGCCGGTGCCGTGGGTGGATCCGATCGATATCAGCAACGCGGTGCTGTACCTGTCCTCGGACGAAGCCCGCTATCTCACGGGCGTGACACTGCCCGTGGACTGCGGGTCGATGCTCAAGTAGTCGACAGGTTCGCACGGTCGCGGCCCGGACACGCCACTGCCCGGGCCGCGTCGCCGCGTGAGTCCGCGTCCCGTACCGCCGACCGGCTGTACCGACCATCTCGGCGGCCCGTGTCCTCCGCGCGCAACACCCCTACTGCCGAGCGCGAGGCGGCCGCGCCGATTCCTGTCGCGATCCAGGAGGCGGTGCGCCGCCTGCTCGAAGTCCTCGGTATCCGCTAGGCGCTCAACCGGCTGGGTGCCCCCTTCGAGCTGACGTTCACGGCCGACTCGCTCTGGCTTCGATTACGCGAGGCGAGGAGGGTCCGGCCGACGGTCGTTACGCCGGTTCTGGAGTGACCCCGGAGCTCCGGGTGTGCCGGACCCCGGCCCGGCGATATGCGAGGATCGGTTGCCATGCATGCCAGACGAATCGGCCGATGGGCAGTCGTGATGGGGGTACTGGCGGCCACGGCGGGATGCGGTGCGTCGGCCGAGCCGCCTCCCGTTTCCCCGCGACTCGGTACCGAATTCACGCTGGCACCGGGCGAAACCGCCCGGCTGGACGACGACCGGCTGACGGTGTCGTTCGACCAGGTGTCCGCCGACGGCCGGTGCCCGGTCGGGACCACGTGTGTATGGGAGGGCGACGCGACGGTGATCACCGAAGTGACCGCCGGCGCACAGCGTTCCCGGCACGAGCTCCATACGAATCAGCGCTTTTCCACCGAGGTGACCGTGGGCCGGTACCGGATCGCGCTGGTCGCGCTCCGGCCGTCCCCGCCGGCGAGCGGGCCGGTCTCCGGCGGGGAGTATCGGGTGGATCTGCTCGTCACCGGGTGACGACCCGCGTTGCGCCACGCGTTCACTCGGTGGGCAGCGCCCGGCGCAACTCTGTAACCGCGATCCGCGCGGCCTCGGCGATCGCCGCGTCCACGGCCGGGAGAGCGGGATCGGCGCGGGCGGCCCGGGTGAAAACGGCCACCGCGACCGGGTGTTCGCCGGGAAACTCCACCACGGCGACCTCATTGCGGATGATGCCGATCGTGCCCGTCTTCCCGGCCACCGCCACCCCGCGATGCGGGAATCCGGCCGCGATCCGGTGCGGCCAGACCTGGCGTCGCATGACCGCCCGGGCGAAATCCGTCTGCTCGCCCGACAGCACTTCTCCGCGCCAGAGCGCGGCCAGCAGCCGGGTCATCTCCTCCGGGGTCGTCGCGCTCGTGTAGGCGGGATCGTAGGCGGAGACCGTCCAGGCCTCGTCGTTGTCGGCCAGGGCGGTGAACGCCTCGGCCGTGCCGTGTGTGTCGGTGTCGCGCACCAGACTGCGCTGGATATCGGCGGTGCCGCCGACCAGCCGGGTCTGCTCCAATCCCAGCGATTCCAGCAGTTCGTGTATCGCGGCCAGCCCGATTTCGCCGAGCAGCAGATCCGCGGCCGCGTTGTCGGAGACGGTCATCATGGAAGTGGCCAGATCGCGCCGGCTCATCGTGACCGGATCGTGCAGGGCGGAGATCCCGGTGGGGCCGGGCGTGCATTCCGACGGAGTGAGCGTGAGCCGCGCCAGCGGGTCCAGGCGACCGGCGTCCACGGCGCGGCAGTACGCGAGCAGCAGGGGGAGTTTGTACACCGAGGCGGTGACCACCCGCTCGGCCCCTCCGATGGAGACCTCCGCGGCGCTGCCGTCGCAGCGGCGGGCGTGCAGCCGTCCGGTGCACCCGGCGTCGGCGAACACCGCCCGGATCCGCTCGGCCGTGCTCATCGCAGACGCTCCCGGTAGAGCACCCGGTCGACAGCGTCGGCCTGGTCCTCGGCGCCCGCCCGGTGGATCACCCGGCAGCGCAACGCCACCGCCTGCGGGGCCATTCGCAGCCAGGAGACACCCGGTATATCGGCGGGCGGTGTGGTGGTCAGCCCGAAACTCGCGCCCGCGGCGACCGCGGCGAGCACCGCGCGATCGTCGTGGACGGTGACCGTCTGCGCATCCAGGCCGCGTTCGCGCAAGAGGTCGCGAACGGTATCGGAGGCCGGCGGATTGGCAGCCCGCGGATATGCGGCGTGGGTCAGATCGGCCAGCATCGGGAAGGTGGGACGTTCGGTGGCCGCGCTGCGATGGTCGGCCGGAACGACGATCCACCGCGGAAGTTTCACCACGGACCGGGCCTCCACGCCGTCCACCAGCGCCGGATGCTCGATCACCGCGAGATCGCACAGCCCGGACCGGACGGCCGCCACCAGATCCACTGTGGTACCCGTATCGGTGGAAACCGCTTCGCCGGAGACGCTTCCGGTCCGCAGCGCGGTGACGCAGGCGGTGACGATCCGGTCGGGCAGGGCGGGGGTGGCGCCCCAGTGCACTGTGCCGCGGGTGCGGGCTATTCGCTGTGCCTCGGCGAGCAGCCTTTCCGCATCGTCGACCAGCAAGCGGGCCCTGGGCAGCAGTTGCCGGCCCGCCGCCGTGAGTACCGCCCCCTGCCGGGTACGGTGCACCAGCTCGACGCCCAGCCTGTTCTCCAGCCGCCGCAAGCCCTGCGAAAGCGGCGGCTGCGTCATATCCAGTACAGTGGCGGCCCGTCCGAAATGGCCTTCGTCGGCGATCGCGACGAAGTAGCCGAGGTGTCGGATCAGATCCATAGCGATATTGAACCAGCGACCCGCCCGACCGCTTCCGAACTGCGGATTTCTGTGCCATTTCGAGCATTGAAACCGGACCCTACCTGCATTGATATCATTTGCGACTGGTATGCGGGAGTGTCGGATATTGGCGGCCGCCGATCAGCCGGTGTCTGCTGCGGAGGTGAAACCGAACCGATCCGCGTACCGCATCCCGTCGAGTCGGCGATCACTGGCCCTCGTCCTGACCGCGGTCGCACTGTCCGCCGCCTGCGGAGGTGCTGATACCGGCACACCGGCCGCGCCCGCCACGGCCACCGAGCACAAGACCGTGGACCTGAGCAATACGCTGATGACGCTGCAGGCGAAATACAATGTGCTCTTCGGGATCGCCGCGGTCGATACCCGGGGTAGGCGGACCTTCGAATGGAACGCCGACGACCGATTCGCGATGTGCTCGACTTTCAAGGTGTACGCGGTGGCCGCGATCCTGCGACTGGCCGAACGCGAGGAACTGGATCTGAACGACAGGGTGCCGATAACCCGCGAGGACATCGTGATGAACTCGCCGGTCACCTTCGATCACATCGGCGAGCTCATGAGTTACTACGAGTTGAGCCGGGCCGCGCTGGTCCGCAGCGACAATACGGCGGCGAATCTGCTGCTGCGCCGGCTCGGCGGCCCCCGCGCCGTCACCGAATTCGCGCGTTCGATCAACGACTCGCAGACCCGGCTGGATCGGTGGGAGCCCGAGCTCAACGAGGCGCGCGCCGGTGACCCTCGCGATACCAGTACCGCGTCGGCGTTCGCCGCCGGTTATCGCAAGCTGATCCTCGGTGACGGCCTGAGTACCGAGTACCGCCGCATGCTCACCAGCTGGATGCGGTCGAGCGTCACCTCGCGTGCGCGATTGCGCGCGGGTCTGCCGCTCGGCTGGGTGGCGGCGGACAAAACCGGTAGTGGCGCCTATGGCACAGCCAACGACGCCGGGGTGGTGTGGAGTCCCAACGGGACATCGCTGGTGCTGGTGATCTTCAGTCGTTCGACCACTGGCTATCCGATGGCCGCGGGCGCCGATGCCGCGGTCGCCGACGCGGCGGCGGCGGTGCTGGGCACCATGTCGCGGTGAGCTCGACGCCCGGTATCCGGGCACACGGATATCGGGCGCCTGAAATGGGTGATACCGAATGCGCATCGCGACAATTCCGCTGGCCGGGGTCACTCGCCGAAGCGCAGGGCCACCTCCGGGGTGACCGGCCGGGCCAGGCAGGGGAGTATCCGGCCGGCGGTGCGGTCGGCGGCGGTCAGCGCCGACAGCGGATCGGTGTCCATCTCGACCTCTCCGCTCTCGAGCGTGGCGAGGCAGGTGCCGCAGGAGCCGCCGAGACAGGAGTAGGGCAGGTCCTCGCGCCGGGTGAGGGCCGCATCCAGGATCGTGTGCTCGCGCGGCATCGCGAATTCCAGCGGCTCACCGTGGCCGGTGAGCGTGATGTGGCTGGCCGCCCCGGTCCTCCGGGGTGGCCGGGGTGGCCGGGTCTCGAACAGCTCGGTGCGAATCCGCGACCGGTCGACGCCGCGGGCGCGCAGGGCCGACAGCGTATCGGCCACCAGTGCTTTCGGCCCACAGAGGAACCATTGATCGGCGTCGGCGCGGGTGATCTCGACCGGGTCGATCCGGCGGTACCGGTGGACCGGGCCCTGCGGGTCCGGCCGGATTCCGGTGCGCTGCCGGGACAGATGATGGGTGACGTGCAGGCGCCCGGGATAGCGGGCGGTCAGTTCCCGGATCCGCGCGGCGAGCATGATGTGCGCCCGGTCGCGGCTGCCGTAGTGCAGCGTGACGGTGCTGTGCGGCTCGACCACGAGGACGGTGGCGATGATCGAGACGATCGGGGTGATACCGCTGCCCGCCGCGACCGCCGTGTACCGGCGCCGGGCCGTGGGATCCAGGTCGGGAGTGAAGCTTCCGGCCGGCTCGGAGACATAGAGTGCCGTACCGGTGATCCGGTGCTCGAATACGTGGGAGCTGAACGCGCCGCGGTCGCGGCGCCGTAGCGCGATCCGCACCCGGTCCGACCCTGCCTCGTCGCACAGCGAATAGCTGCGGCGGATCGGCTCGCCGTCGTGGGTGCCGCGAATGACCACGTGCTGGCCCGCGGCGAACCCGAACCGGGACCGCAACCGGTCGGGCACCTCGAACTCGACGATCACGCTGCCCGGAGTGTCGTGCACCACCGAACGTACGTTGAGCCGGTGGAATCCGCGCGCCGGGCCGTGCGGCAGCGGATCGAACCGCGTGGCCGGTTCGGGCGCGGGCCGGGCCGGGCCGCGCAGAACGAGACCGAGGGCGAACGCGGCCCGGGCCGCGCCCGGCCGGGGGAGGCTTCGCATACCGATACCGCCGAGGGTGAGTGCGGTCCGGGCGAGCAGATCCGGGCGCAGCAGCGCGGTGGGCGGGTCCAGCAGGCCGGCGATGCGGGAAATCTGCCGGCCGACGGCCGCGTCGCGTTCGCCGACCGCCATGGCGAGTCCGGCTACCGGGCCGAGTGCGCGCAGCGCCGGCCACCCGGCGGCGTCCACGTGCGGCATGGCCAGATCGAACAGAGCGGTGATCGCCCAGGCGTCGTCGATCGCGGCCGCCACGGACCGGAACCAGCGCCGCGGCAGGTCGTGGTCGCCGGCCGCGAGTACCGCGCGCAGCCGCAGGGCCTGCAGCGCCGAGACCGTCATACCCTGACCGAAGGCCGGGCTGAAACTGCAGACGGCGTCACCGAACACGAGCAGTCCCGCCGGAAACCGATCGAGCCGTTCGTAGCGGCGGCGTTGGTTGGCGGGGTAGCGATAGGTCGCGATCCCGGTACGGGGTTCGGCGTCGAGCAGCGCCGGCCGGAGGTCGGCGGGCGCGACCGAGGACGCGAATCGCCAGAAGCCGTCCGGATCGGTCGGAGGGTGGTCTTTTCCGTATCCGATCAGCGTGAGGATATGTTGCCCGTCCTCCACCGCGAACAGCGCCAGGCCCCGGGCCGGGTTCTGGTTCGCGATCACGATTTCTTTGTCCGCGGGCGCGGAGTCGGCGGGCAGTCGCAGATAGCGGCTCGCGTATTTCATATCGATCCGCACGCCCTCCTCCGCCGGGCGTTCGTAACCGAGCTCGGCCAGCCAATCACCCACAGGGCCGTGGCGTCCGGTACTGCTCACCACCAGATCCGCCGGGATATCGCGGCCGGTGACCCGCACGCCGGTGACCCGGGCCCGTGACGCGTCGGTGAGCAGGTGCTCCGCGGTGGTGTTATCGATCAACCGGACACCCGGCAGCGCGCGGACTCGCTCCCGCACCCGCCACTCGAGAAGTGGGCGACTGGCCTGCAGCAGCGAATACCCGGAATCGGATTGCCGTAGCGTATGTCCCGCGACGGTCATCCGCATCTCGGTCAGGGACCGGCATTCGACCGCGCCATCGGCGAGCAGTTGCGCGGTGAGACCCGGGAACAGGTCCTCGAGAATCTGCCGCCCTCGGGCCAGCAGCGCGTGGACGTGTCTGCCCTGGGGGACGCCCCGCCGGTCTCCAGGGGCGGACAGATCGTCGCGTTCGATCACCACGACTTCGCCGAAGCTCTCACTGAGCACCCGGGCGGCCAGTAGCCCGCCCATACTGGCGCCCAGCACCACCACTCGCCCGCGCACCGGCGGTCGAGCTGCCGCGTATTCGCTCATCGTCGCCTCCGGCATTTGTTGTCCAGCGGTCTCGGGCGCCTCGGAGCTCGTCCGCAATTCTGAGACTATTCGACAAATTAGTCTCAGTACAGGCAGCGTGGCAAGGCGCCGGGGTAGAAAGAGCCATGACTTCCTCGACCCGGTCATCGGATGCGTTGCTGGACGCCGCGGTCGAGCTGATCGGTGAGAGCGGTCTCGACGGCCTCACCCACGCCGCGGTCGCCGCCCGCGCCGGTGTCTCCCGGGCCACCGCCTACCGGGAATTCGGTGATAAGGACGGGCTGGCCTCGGCGGTCGGGCGGCACGAGGTGGTGAAAATGGTCGCCGCCGCGTTCGCCGAACTCGAACTCGACACCGGGGTCGGCGAGATAGCGCGCACCGCAACGTTGTTCGCGCTGCGCTACCTGCGGGAGCATCGCGCCTTCAACTATCTGCGCGTACACGAACCCGCCTGGCTGCTCAACGTGGCCATCGAACACGGCAGTGCGCACCTGAATCTGGTCGAATCCGTGGCCGCGGCCGCCGAACCGCTGATCGCCGGCCGCGACGACGGGCATCTGGCGTTGCCGCCGCGTCTGGCGGCCGAAGTCGTGGTCCGGACCGTGCTCTCGCACGCGCTCATCCAGGACAGCGGTCTCACCGACGCGGAGATCGCCGCGACCGTGGCTCGTGCCGTCACTCGCGGGCCGCGCTGACGGTCGCCGGTCTATTCCGGTTGGACCAGCAGCCCGACCGAGGCGGCGAAGGCCGGGGCGAGGTCGAGCAATTGTTCCGGGGTGACGACCGCGCCGCGCAGGGCGCTGACCCCCTCGGCGATCCGCAGGGTCTGCGCGCCGCGGAAATCCACTTTTGTCAATCGTGCGTCCCGTACCACGAGTGCCGAAATCTCCGAACCCGCGAAATCGACCTCGGTCAGTGTCGCGCCGCCGAAATCGACATGCCGCAGCACGGAATCGACGAACCGGACCTTCGTCAGGGCCGCGCCCCGGAAATTGACCGAATCGAGTTTGCAATTGTGGAACTCCACCCGGCGCAGCTCGGTGCCGCTCGCCTCGACGCCGGACCAGGCGCCCTCCACGACCTCCGCGTCCATCCAGGCCGCGTCCGCCGAATCGGTGCCGGTGATCCGCACCCCGTGCAACCAGACCTCGGTGAACCGCGCGCCCCGCAGCGAACCTCCGTCCACCTGTACCGACCGGAAGGTGCACTGGTCGAACACGGTGTGCGCGGCGTCCGGCGCGGTGAGGACCGCGTCGTCGAAGCGGCGGCAGTCGTACTCGCCCTCCCTCGCTATCGCACCGGCCGGCTCCAGCAGGTTCGCGAACGGCAGGTCGGTCAGTTCCCGCGGCATGGCACCCTCACGAGATCGCAATAGACGAACGCGGTGGACCTCCGAGACGCTACACCCGGGTGTGCGCGGCGCTGAGTGCCGCTCCCGGCATGTGATCGGCCGACCCGGCGCGCCCGTGCGGTGCGCTCGATCGGTACTCGTCGCGATACAACCCCTGGGCGCGCCACCGCGGGATCGCCCCGTCGGCGATCACCTCATGGCTGTTGAGCAGGCGCCTCGGACCGCAGACAGTGACCGTCGCGGGGATATTCGCATCGGCACGTCTCGGCGTGCTCACGGCCGACGCGCTGGCGACGGCCTGTCGGGGTGAGGGATTTGCGGGGCGTTGCCGGCTCCGCGGCTACCCGGCTCGATCTGCATGTCAAGAGCTTCACCATCTCCTCGGAGCTGCTCATTTCCTCAATAGAGAATGTTATTCTCTCGAAAAGAAGTGAGGCGTCGGGTCTCAGGAATCGAGGCGATGGAAGTGCTCGGTCGACTGCGTATCCGGCTGCCTCGGCTATCCTTACAAAGATTGCAATACTTATTGCGCTTGTGCTGATTGGACGTTAGATTCCTTACAAGTCCTCGACATCGAGGTGGGTCGGCGCTATCGGCCGGGTCGGTTGGGAGTCAATCGGATGTTGCAGCAAGAGGCGCGCTTTCAGGGCGGCCGGTCGATCGGGCTCGCGGCGGGATGGCAGCAACGGCGCGTCACCCCGCCGAGCCGGCTGTTCGGCGCCAACGGCCTGCGGACCGGTCCCGACGGCCGGATCTATATCGCCCAGGTGACCGGCAGTCAGATCAGCGCACTCGATATCGACACCGGCGCAATCGAAACCATCAGCGCCAAGGGCGGCGATATCGTCGCGCCCGACGATTGCGCTTTCCACCCGGACGGCACCCTCTACGCCACCGAGGTGATGGACGGCCGGGTCAGTGCCCGGCACGCCGACGGCACCACCCGGCTGCTGCGCGCGGATCTGCCCAGCGCCAACGGCATCACCGTCCACCAGGGCCGATTGTTCGTCAACGAGTGCCGGCCGGGTGGGCGGCTGATGGAACTACCCCTCGACGGCGGCGCTCCCCGCATCCTGCTGGAGAACATCGAACAGCCCAATGCGATGGAGGTCGGCCCCGACGGACTCCTCTACTACCCGGTGATGGGCACCAACGAGATCTGGCGTATCCATCCCGACGGCGGTGCGCCCGAACGGGTCACGGGCGATCTCGGGGTGCCCGACTCGGTGAAGTTCGACCCGGACGGTTTCATCGTGTCCACCCAGGTGGCATCGGGTCAGGTGCTACGGATCAACCCACGCAACGGCGAAAAGACAGTACTGGCCCAGCTGAATCCCGGGCTGGACAACTGCACGCTGGTGAACGGGCGGCTGTTCGTCTCCAACTTCACCGGCGAGATCACCGAGATCCTGGCCGGGGGCGAGACCCGCACGACGCTGCCCGGCGGGCTGAACTGGCCGCTGGACTTGACGGTGGCTCCGGACGGCACGCTGTTCGTCGCCGACGGTACCTACTTCTACGCGGTCCGCGACGGCGGGCTCGAAACCGTCGGCATGCTGTTCCATCCGGGTTATCCGGGATTCGTCCGCGGGGTGACCGCCACCGGCCCCGGTGAATTCGTCGTCGCCACCTCGGGTGGCCAGATCACCCGGTGGCGGCCCGGCGCCGCGGAAAGCGAGGTCCTGGCGGGTGGCGAGGCGCCGTTCGATCAGCTGTACGGCATCGAGACAGGGCCCGGGGGGATCGTCGCCACCGCCGAGTTCGGTACCGGTCGGGTACTCGGGGTGACCGGTGGTGGCCGGGTCGAGGTACTGGCCTCCGGACTGGACAAGCCGCTCGGGGTCGTGTTCACCGATGGGGGCACCTGTCTGGTCTCCGAATCCGGTGCCGGGCGGATCGTGGCGGTGACCCCCGCCGGAGTGGACACTGTGGTCGACGGTCTGGAGACTCCGCAGGGCATGCTGATCCGCGGCTCCGAACTGCTGGTCGTCGATTCCGGGGCCAAAACGCTCGTCGCCATCGATCTGGAGACCAAAGGCCGTGAGGTCCTCGCGTGGAACCTGCCGGTGGGGGCGCCTGCGGGCGTGACACCGAAACCGCTGCTCGGTATGCCGCCGTTCTCGGGTCCGCAGGGGCCGTTCGCCGGTATCACCGCGGGTGCCGACGGCACCGTATATATCGCCGCCGATGCCGAGGGCAGTGTGCTCGCGTTCCGGAAGGACGGGTGAGGAATCCATGACGACCGAATTCTTCGGCCTCGACGGACGCGTGGTGATCGTGTCCGGTGCGGGCGGCGGCGGTATCGGTACCGCGGTGACCAGGCTGGTCGCCGCGACCGGGGCCACCGTCCTGGGAGTGAGCCGCGGGGCGGAGAACCTCGCGAAACATGTGGAACCCTTGGCAGGGGAGGGGCTGAAGGTGATTCCGGTGCAGGCCGACGCCGGTACCGACGAGGGTGTCGCCACCGTACTGGCCGCGGCCCGGCGCGCCGAGGGGGACCTCTACGGTCTGGTGAATATCGCCGGCGGCGCCGCGCCCGCCACCTGGATGCCGGCCACCCGCGTAACGCGCGAGGACTGGCGGGCCCTGTTCCAGCAGAACCTCGAATCCATGTTCTTCATGAGCCAGGCCGTGGCCGGGGAGATCAGGGGAGAAGGCCGGCCGGGGTCGATCGTCTCGCTGTCGTCCATCAGCGGGATGAATACCGCGCCCTTCCATATCGCCTACGGCACCGCCAAGGCGGCGCTGGTGGCGGCCACCCGGACGCTGGCGGTCGAATTGGCGCTCAGCGATATCCGGGTGAACGCGATCGCTCCCGGCGTCACCGAGACCCCTGCCTCGGGCACCTATGTGGGCGAGGACCCGGAACGGGACCGGACGGCCATCGCTATGGGCCGGCGCGGACGTCCCGAGGAGCAGGCCGGCGCGGTGCTGTTCCTGCTGTCGCGGCTGTCGTCCTACATCACCGGGCAGACCCTGCTGGTCGACGGCGGGCTGAACCTCAAATGGACCCATCTGGGCGCCGACAACACCTCGCTGTTCCTCGCGGACGAGGGATTCCGCGCCGCGATCACCGGCTGACCACCGAAATGCACCGCACCGACACCGACTGTCCCCGGACCCGGGGTGGGAGAACGCCATGAGC
>NZ_BDBX01000010.1 GCF_001613205.1 Nocardia sienata NBRC 100364
TGAGCGAGACCGACGACGATATCGCCACGCACACCGATCCGCTGTCCGCCCCGATGACGATCGGGGTGGAGGCCTACCTCAGCCCCGAGTATGTGAAGGCCGAACGCGACAAACTGTGGCGCAAGGTGTGGCAGCAGGTGGGGCGGGTCGAGGAGATCCCGAAGGTCGGTGACTATCTGACCTACGAGATCCTCGACGATTCGATCATCGTCGTGCGCACCGCGCAGGACACGATCCGCGCCTACCACAATGTGTGCGCACACCGCGGCCGCCGCCTGGTGGACACCCCGGCGGGGGAGCGCAATGCCAAGGGGCGCAGGAAGCAGTTCGTCTGCGGTTTCCACGGCTGGCGCTACGACCTCGAGGGCCGCAACACCTTCGTCCCCGAACGCGAGGACTGGCCGTGCGGCCTGACCGAACGTAACGACGGACTGGTCGACGTGCGCGTCGATACCTGGGGCGGCTGGGTCTGGATCAACCTGGATCCGAACCCGTCGGAAACGCTGCTGGAGTATCTGGAACCGGCCGCGACCCTGCTCGATCCGTTCCAGCTGCAGAACATGCGGTACCGGTGGCGGCGCTGGCTGGTGTTCGACTGCAACTGGAAGGTCGCGCTGGAGGCCTTCATGGAGACCTACCACGTGCCCTACACCCATCCGGAGTTCATGAATTTCGGCATGTTCCTGGGCTGGGCGCGGGCGCAGGGCAAGCACAGCAATATCGGATACGACGCGCCGAAGGGGATGGAGGAAAGCCAGGGCAAGATCCGCCTCGGCCACGGCCCCGACGCCCGGAAATCCACCATCGAACTGCAGAACTTCACCTGGGAGAACGCCAATACCAACACCACCTGGACCATGGTGGAAGCGGCGCGGCGGCTCACCGACGAACTGCCCGAGGGCACCCCGGCGCCGGAGGTGATGGCGCACTGGCTGGCCTCGGCCCGCGCCGATGACGAGAAGCGCGGTGTCGTCTGGCCCACCGTCACCCCGGCCGATGTCGCGGCCGCCGGGACCGCGTGGCAGATCTTCCCGAACTTCCAGATCGGGCACGCGGTGAACAATATGCTCTGCTACAGCGCGCGCCCCTACGGCTACGACCCCGACAAATGCGTTTTCGAGGCCGCGGTCTACGAACTGTTCCCCGAAGGCGAGGCGCCGCAGACGGAGTGGATCCACACTCCGCAGGATGATCCGGCCTGGCGGACCGTGCTGCCGCAGGACTTCGACAATATGGCCGCGGTCCAGCAGGGCATGAAGACCCTCGGTTTCTCCGGCCCCAAACCCAATCCGTATCGCGAGCGCAGTGTCGTGAACCTGCACCACAACCTGGCGAAATACCTGGGCACCGGCGCACCCCGTGACCTCACCTGATCCGGTCTCACCGGCCCGATACACGCATCGAGGATTTCGAATGAACAACTGCGCACCCACGCAGACCCCCGAGGTCGACCACGCCGCGCTGCGGGCCAAGTATCTGGCCGAACGCGATAAGCGGCTGCGGCCGGAGGGCCAGCAGCAGTACGTGATGACCGAGGACGGGTTCACCGACTTCTTCGAAGGCGACCCCTACACCCCGGTCGCCCCGCGGGAACCCTTCTCGGAGGACATCGATGTCGCGGTGCTCGGCGCCGGCTGGGCCGGGCTCACCGCGGGCGCGCGGCTGACCCAGGCCGGGGTGGAAGACTTCCGGATCATCGAACTCGCCGGTGATTTCGGCGGTGCCTGGTACTGGAACCGGTATCCGGGCATCCAATGTGATTCCGACGCCTACTGCTATCTTCCGTTGCTGGAGGAAACCGGGTACATCCCGACCCAGAAATACGCCTACGGCGACGAATGTTTCGAGCACGCGCAGCGAATCGGAAAACACTTCGGGCTGTACGAGAAGGCGATCTTCTCCACCCTGGTGAAGTCCATGGAATGGGACGAAGCCATCGGCCGGTGGCGGATCGGGACCAACCGGGACGACGATATCCGCGCCCGGTTCGTGGTGATGGCGCAGGGACCGTTCAACAAGCCGAAACTGCCGGGCATTGCGGGCCTCACCGATTTCACCGGCCATATGTTCCATTCCGCCCGCTGGGACTACTCCTACACCGGCGGCGATATGCGCGGCGGGCTCACCGGCCTCGAGGACAAGAAGGTCGCGGTGATCGGCACCGGGGCCAGCGGGATCCAGGTCATCCCGCATATCGCCCGGTCGGCCGAGCACCTCTACGTCTTCCAGCGCACACCGTCCTACATCAACGAGCGCGGTAACGTCCCCACCGATCCGGAATGGGTGAAATCGCTGCAGCCGGGCTGGCAGTCGCAGCGCCGCCGCAATTTCCACACCGCCGCCTTCGAGGCGTTCGCACCCGGCCAGCCGGACCTGGTGTGTGACGGCTGGACCGAGGTCAGCCGTAATGTGCAGTCCTATCTCGACGAGAACAACCTCTGGGCGGAGGTGACACCGGAGAAATTCGTCGAGATCCGGGAGATCCAGGATTACCGCGCGATGGAACGGGTCCGGCAGCGGGTCGACGAGATCGTCGTGGACCCCGCGACCGCCGCGGCGCTCAAACCGTATTACCGGTTCCTGTGCAAGCGACCGTGTTTCAACGACGAATACCTGCCCACCTTCAATCGCGACAACGTCACCCTGATCGATGTCTCGGCCACCAAGGGCGTCGAACGCATCACCGCGAAGGGGATCATCGCCGCCGGTGTGGAACACGAGGTCGACTGCATCGTCTTCGCCAGCGGTTTCGAGATCACCACCGAACTCGATCGGCGCTACGGTATCCATCCCTTCGCCGGTCGTGACGGGCGCTCGCTCTACGACCACTGGTCGACGGGCTACCGGACCCTGCACGGGCTCACCAGCGACGGTTTCCCGAATATCTTCTTCACCGGGTTCATCCAGGGCGGTGTGACCGCCAGCACCACCGATATGTTCGATCAGCAGGCCACCCATGCCGCCTACATCATCGGCGAGGCGCTGAACCGGGGTGCCCGGACAGTGGAACCGACCCCCGAGGCCGTGGCCCGCTGGTGCGCCACCATTCGGGAAACCGCCGTGGACAACAGCAATTTCCAGCGCGAATGCACCCCGGGCTACTACAACAACGAAGGCGAACAGAGCATCCGCTCCCATCTCGGCGAACCGTACTGGCCGGGTTTCTACGCCCTCGAGGACATTCTGCAGAGCTGGCGCGAAACCGGCCGGCTGGAGGGTCTGGCGCTCGGTCGATGACAGGCGGCGGCGAAGAGCGGGGAGAAGCGGTGTCGGAGATGCGGTTCGACGGACGGGTCGTGGTGATCACCGGGGCGGGACGCGGTCTGGGCCGGGCTTATGCCCTGTTGCTGGCCGCCCGGGGCGCCCGGGTCGTGGTGAACGATGTGGGCGGCGGTATTGCGGGCGGGGACAGCGATATCGGGGTCGCGGGTGCGGTGGCCGAGGAGATCGTCGCCGCCGGTGGACAGGCGGTGGCCAATGCCGATTCGGTGGCCACGCCGGTCGGTGGCCGAGCGATCGTGGACACCGCGCTCGAGACCTACGGCCGGATCGATGTAGTCGTGCACAACGCGGGCAATGTGCGCTATGCGCCCCTCGCCGAAATGAGTTACGAGGATTTCGATTCCGTACTCGACGTGCACCTGCGCGGGGCGTTCCATGTGGTGCGCGCGGCCTTTCCGGTGATGCGGGAGGCCGGGTACGGTCGGGTCGTACTGACCTCGTCCATCGGTGGGCTGTACGGCAATCGGAACGTCGCCAATTATGCCGTCGCCAAAGCAGGCCTGATCGGGCTGTCCAATGTGGTGGCGCTCGAGGGCGCCGAATGCGGTGTGAAATCCAATGTGATCGTGCCCGCGGCGGTCACCAGGCTCGCCGACGGCCTGGACACGTCGAAATATCCGCCGATGGAACCGGAGTTGGTGGCCCCCGCGGTGGGCTGGCTGGCCCACGAATCGTGTTCGGTCAGTGGCGAAATGCTGGTGGCGCTGGCGGGCCGGGTGGCGCGGGCCTATATCGCGGAGACACCGGGTGTCTACCAACCGGAATGGAGTATCGAGGACGTCGGGGCCCGCATCCAGGAAATACGCGACACGGCGGAGTCGTGGCTGCTGCCGGTCGTTCCCTCGGCCCACAGCGACCATATCGGCCGGAGTTTCGCAATGGCCATGGGAGGAAAGTGAGTATGGCGGTCAAAGTCTACGAACGGATTCTGGATCTCTTCGAGGCCGAGGGAATCAACACCATCTTCGGTATCCCGGACCCGAATTTCGTGCACCTGTTCCACCTCGCCGACGAACGGGGCTGGAACGTGGTGGCCCCGCACCACGAGGAATCCGCGGGATTCATGGCCGAGGCCGTCTCCCGGATGACCGGCCGGGCCGCCGTATGCATCGGCACCCTCGGTCCCGGTGTGGCCAATATGGCCGGCGCCATGATGTGCGCCAAGGTGGAGAACTCACCGGTGATCTTCCTGGGCGGTCAGCGCGCCCGGATCACCGAACAGCGGGTCCGCCGCGGCCGGATCCAGTTCGTGAAACAGTCCGGCCTGTTCGAGCCCTCGGTGAAATACGCGGCCAGTATCGAATACGCCGACCAGACCGACGAGGTCATCCGCGAAGGTCTGCGCAAGGCGCTGTCCGGAACGCCCGGCCCGGTCTACATCGAATACCCCTCCCATGTGATCCAGGAGGAACTCGACGTCCCCCCGCCGCTGCCGCCGGAGCGCTACCGGCTGGTGGGCCAGACCGCGGGCCAGGACAAGGTGGACGCGGCCGCGGAACTCATCCGGCGGGCGCGGCAGCCGATCCTGCTGGTCGGGCACGGTGTGCACACCGCGCGGGCCGGCGCGGCGGTGAAGGCGCTGGCCGATCTCATGGCCTGTCCGGTCGTGCAGACCTCCGGTGGCACCTCGTTCATCGAGGGTCTCGAGGACCGCACCTTTCCCTACGGGTTCTCGCCCTCGGCGGTGGACGCGGTGGTGAAATCCGATCTGTGCCTGGCCATCGGTACCGAACTGGGCGAGCCGGTGCACTACGGGCGCGGCCGGCACTGGGTCGGGGGGGAGCAGAACCGTAAGTGGGTCCTGATCGAACAGGACCCCACCGCCATCGGCGTGAACCGGCCGATCGACGTACCGCTGGTCGGCGACCTGCGCGCGATCGTCCCGCAGCTCACCGCGGCCCTGAAGAACACCCCGCGCACCGCGACGGCCGAACTCGCGCAGTGGATCGAACAGGATGCTGCCCGGCTCGCCGAGCTCGCCGAGAACGCGCCCACCGGTGGCACTCCGGTACATCCGGCCCGGTTGGTCGTGGAGGCCACCAAGGATTTCCCGGCCGACGGGATCCTGGTCCGCGACGGCGGCGCCACCACGATCTTCGGCTGGACCTACACCCAGTGCAAACCGCACGACGTGATCTGGAACCAGAACTTCGGCCATCTCGGCACCGGCCTGCCCTACGCGGTGGGCGCCTCGGTCGCCGACGGCGGGAAGCGTCCGGTGCTGATGATCACCGGCGATTCCTCGTTCCAGTTCCAGATCGCCGAACTGGAAACCGCGGCGAGGCTGAATCTGCCGCTGGTCTGTGTGGTCGCCGTGGACTACGCCTGGGGCCTCGAGGTCGGCGTCTACAAGCGCACTTTCGGGCACGGATCCCGCGAGACCGCGGTGCACTGGAGCAAGGACACCCGGCTGGACAAGGTCGCCGAGGGGTTCGGTTGCTATGGCGAATACGTCGAATCCGACGCCGATATCGCGCCCGCCGTCAAACGCGCCTTCGCCAGCGGTAGACCCGGCGTCATCCACGTGGCCGTGGACCCGAAGGCGAACTCCGAGGAAATGCCCAGCTACGAGGAGTTCCGCACCTGGTACGCGGAAGGGATGCAGTGATGCGCGATTACCGGAAGTTCTATATCGACGGCCGCTGGGTCGACCCCGCGGGTGATCAGACCTTCGAGGTGATCAACCCCGCCACCGAGGAAGTCTGCGGGACCGTCGCGCTCGGCTCGGCCGCGGATGTGGACGCCGCCGTCGCCGCGGCCCGCGCCGCATTTCCCGGCTGGGCCGCGAGCACTGTCGGCGAGCGGCTGGATCTGTTCGGTGCCATCGGCGCGGAGTATCGGAAGCGCGCCGGTGATCTCGCGGCGGCGCTCACCGAGGAGATGGGCGCTCCATCGTGGCTGGCCAACGGATTCCAGGTCGACCTCGCCGCCGGACATCTACAGACCGCGACCGAGATACTGCGTAACTACCGCTTCGAGGAGCAACGCGGGGCGACCCTTCTCGTCAAGGAACCCATCGGTGTCTGCGGTCTCATCACCCCGTGGAACTGGCCGATGAACCAGATCGCGGTGAAGGTCTTCCCCGCCTTGGCCACCGGCTGCGCCATGGTGCTCAAGCCCTCCGAACGGTCCCCGTTCACCGGGCAGATCTTCGCCGAGGTGCTGGACGCGGCCGGGGTTCCGGCCGGTGTGTTCAACCTGGTGCAGGGCGACGGGACGAGTGTGGGTGTCCCGCTGTCGTCGCATCCGGAGGTCGATATGGTCTCCTTCACCGGATCCACCCGCGCGGGGATAGATATCGCCCGCAACGCCGCGACCACCGTGAAGCGGGTCACCCAGGAACTCGGCGGCAAGGGTCCCAACATCATCCTCGACGACGAGGATCTCGCCGGCAATGTGGGCCGGGGCGTCGCCGATATGATGGGCAATTCCGGCCAGACCTGCAGCGCGCCGTCGCGGATGCTCGTACCCATCGCCCGGATGGCCGAGGCCGTGGCCGCCGCGCGGGCCGCCACCGAGGGCATCACCGTCGGCGACCCCACCGGCTCCGCCGCCGTCGGTCCGGTGGTCGCCGGATCGCAGTTCGACCGTGTCCAGGCACTGATCCAGAAGGGGATCGAGGAAGGCGCCACGGTCGTGGCCGGCGGCCCCGGCCGGCCGGACGGCCTGGACCGGGGCTTCTATGTCCGGCCCACGGTGTTCGCCGACGTCACCAACGATATGACCATCGCTCGCGAAGAGATCTTCGGCCCGGTCCTGGTGATCATCGGCTACGAAGACATCGACGACGCGATCGATATCGCCAACGACACCGAATACGGCCTTGCCGGATTCGTGGCGGGCCGCGATCTGCAGCGGGCGCGGGCCGTCGCCCGGCGGCTGCGAGCGGGGTCGATCGCCATCAACGGCGGTTTCGACTTCGCCGCCCCGTTCGGCGGGTACAAGAAGAGCGGTAACGGGCGCGAATGGGGCGCTGCGGGTTTCGAGGAGTACCTGGAACTCAAGGGCATCCTCGGGTACGCACCCGTTGCGGCCGGAGCATAGGCTGCCCACGCGATGTGCGCCATGGCCCTGCGCATCTCCGGCCGCGTCCCGAGTCCGGCCTCGCACCGTACCCGCGGTGCCACAGTGGGATCGACGCGCCGGAACTGCTTTTGCCGGCAACCGGTGCGGACCCGGCACCGCGAAGATTCGGAGCAGTGATGAGTGAACTACCCTCCGGTTACCGGCAGCGCCCCGACTACCGCGTGGACCTGTTGGCCCGCACCAATTCGTTCACCGCGGCAGTCGGTGACCGGCAGCTGGCATCGAGCGACGCGTGCCTGCTGGTGGACGAACAGGATCACGGCCTGGTCGTGTATTTCCCGCCCGCCGCGGTGGACCTGACCCGGCTCGAGCCCGTCGACCTGCACACCGTATGCCCGTACAAAGGCGAGGCGTCCTATTGGAATCTGCCCGGCGGCGATCGTCCCTGGATCGCCTGGACCTATCCGCAGCCGCACCCACCGGTCGCCCGGCTGGCCGGTTATATCGCGTTCGACCAGAGCGCCGTCACCGTGACGATCGGTGCCGGGCGTTATACGGGAGTCCGCTCGTGAGCGCGGATCCGGCCGGATCGGCCGGTGCGGACGTGCGGGAGTCGTCCATGGCGCGCATGATCGACATCTTCGATGTGCGAGCCGACCCCGCCGTCCCCGGGGGCTTCCGCGGCGACAGCGATGGTGGCACCAGAAGGGTGGTGGACGGCAGCCAGATACTCGGGCAAAGCATCGTCGCCGCGGCCAGGACCCTGCCCGGCCGGACGGTGCGCACCGCGCACGCGCTGTTCGTCTCGGCGGCCGACCCCGATGTGCCGCTCGAGTTCACCGTCACCCCGATCCGGGTGGGCCGGAGTTTCGCCGGCGCCACGGTCGGCGTGCGGCAGGGGGCGAAGATCCGGACCCACTGCACCGTTGCGCTGGACGCCCCGCAACCGGATCTGGTGCGGCGGGATACGCCCGACCGACCGTCGGTCGCCGGACCCGAAGCCGCCGGTCCGGAGAGGATTCTGGCGCTGCCGGGCCGTGAGGTGCGCATCCTCGACTGTGCCGATATCAACGACCCGGACGAGGTGGGCCCGCCCGTGATCGACGCGTGGCTGCGCTACGACGAGGTGCCCGCCGCCGACGAACTCCGTCGCGCGTTGCTCGCCCATTTCACCGGTCATCTCGGAATCTCCACCGCGCTGCGGCCGCATCCCGGTCTGGGTACGGCGCAGGCCCATCACACCCTGTCGACCGCGCCCATGGGTATCGCGATCACCTTCCACGATCCGGTGCAATGGGACGACTGGTTGCGCTACCACCACGAAGCGACCTTCGTCGGTGCGGGCACGGCATATATCCGGGGTCAGATCAGCACCCGCACCGGAACACTCATCGCGTCGTTCGCACAGGACGCGATGATCCGTGCGTTCGGCACCGGATCGGTAACCGAGATTCCCGGCGCGGCGCGGCTGTAGTCAGCGCCGACCCGAACCGGACCGGATCGCCTGCTGGGCCGGCGTCGACGACGCGTTGACGATGCCGTCGTCGAACCGGGTCAGCAGCAGTGCCTGGGTGGCGGCCAGATGCGCGCAGGCCATGTGCTCGGCCGCCGACGCCTGCCCGGCGGCGATATCGTCGACGATCTTCTGGTGGGTACGCACCGAATCCCGGGCCTGCTCCGGTGACGGATATTCACCCCGGCCGGTCAGAGCTTCGGCCCAGGCCTCCTCCTGCGCCGACCACAGGGCGACCAGACTGCTCACCACGTAGCGCACCGTCGCGTTCGGGGTGAAGGACACCACGAGATCGTGGAATTCGCGGGCGGTCTGGGTGAAGGCCACCCCGTCTTCGATCAGCTCCGCGGATTTCTCGATATTCGCGGTGAGCGCCGGAACCACCACCTCGAGCCGGTCCTCGCGGCGCGCGCATTCCGCGGCGCACATGGGTTCGAGCATCTGCAGGCCGGTGGCCAGATCCCGCAGCGTCACCCGGCCGCCCTGCAGGGCCAGCCCGAGATGGTAGGCGGCCGAGGTCTCGTCGGGCCGGTGGACTTCCGCGCCGCCGACATTTCCGCGCCGCACAGTGACCAGGCCCTCGGTTTCCAGGATGCGGATGGCCTCCCGGATCGAGGGATAGGAGACGCCGAACTCCTGGACCAGTTGATCCTGGGTCGGCAGCCGGTAGTCGTCGGTGCCGTTGAGGATCCGGGTCCGCAGTTCGTCCGCCACGGTTTGGGCCACCCGATGCTGGGTGACCCGTCCCCGCCGTGGGGCCGTCACGAGGACCGCTGCCGGTCGCGAAGATGCACCATGAGCGCGAGTTTATCAGTGAACCTATGAGCTCTTTAAAGATTGCAATAGTTATAAGGACAAGGGCCCGCTCAGGTATTGTCCTTTTTGAACTGGTTCACCGGGCCCTTGTCCATCCGTACTTCCACCCGCCCGTCCGGTTGCAGGACGGCGGCGGGCCGGTGCTCGGAGAACCGCCGGCTGTAGAGCTCGAGCCGCTCGATCAGCACACCCTCGGGACGGTTGTAGACGATGCCGGGCACACAGGTGAAGATCCAGCTGGATTTCTTGGCCTGATCGGCCGGAATCGACACACTGTCGGCGCCGTTCTCGATCGACAGCGTCACCCGGTACTTGTGGAACGATCCGGTGCCGTTGTTGATCGCCGAATACGCCACCGGGATCACCGCCGCGATCTCCGGGGCGAGCCGTACCTCGATGATCTCCTCGGTCTGTCCGCCGCCGCGCCGGATATCACCGCGGCCGCGATCCCCGAGATGGCGCACCAGATCGCCGTACCGCGGATTCGCCGGTATACCGGCGGCCGGGAAAGTCGCGACGTGCACCGTGTTCCCGTCGGCCAGGACGATCAGCGCGTAGGCCTCGTAGTCGGTACCGCTGGCCCAGGCCACCCGCAACCGGACCAGCGGCGCCTTCTCGAGAAGTACCGGCGGCGCGCCCTTGGTGAGAGTGATTGTGCCCTTGGAGAAATTCACCCCGGGTGCCGGCGGTGCGGCGGGCGTGGGATACCGGGCGGGGCCCGGCGCCGGCGCGGCGAACTGTGCCGTGGACGGGGCCGGAGGCTGTGCCGATGGTGTGGTCTGCGCAGGCGAAGCGAGCTGCGGTGGGTATCCGGGCGCCGGGGTGGCGCGAGGCGCCGCCGGGGGCGGCGCGCCGACCTGTACGGAAGCCGGGACCGGTGCGTCGTCGTCCACGGTGATACCGAAATCGGTGGCCAGTCCGGCCAGTCCGTCGGCGTAGCCCTGGCCCACATTGCGGATCTTCCAGGCGCCTGCCCGCCGGTACACCTCGGCGAGGATGACGGTCGTCTCGGTGCGCAGCCCGGTGATGGGTAAATCGTAGGTTTCGCCGTCGCGCTCGGCGATCGCCACGTTCAGCGCAATGCCGCCGAAGGATCCGGTGTCCACCGAGGCGGCGACCACGAGCCGGTCCGTGCTCGTGGCGACTCCCGGCAAATCTATCTCGATCGCGGCACCGGCCAGCCGGACGGCGCCGTCCGGGGAGACCGGCTGGTTGTAGAAGACGAAATCGTCGTCGCTGCCGACCTTGCCGTCCGCACGCAAACAGAGCACAGTCAGGTCGATACCGGCCGGCGCCGCGGAGATCCGCAACCGGCCGCCCGCTACGACGACGTTGCCGCCTTTGCTGATCACTCGGGACATCTGTACTCCGGTCGCTCGCCTCGGTGGTCCGTCCAGCCTAGGTCCCGGCGCCCGCCCCGGGTCCGGCTTCGTGGCCCCGATGCGGCGGCGGCCGCGCGGCTGCCCATCCGTGGCACTCGACCACACCGCCCGAGTCGTAGGCGGTCCCGATCCCGAGCGCCTGTGACAGGGGCCCGCCCGGCCCCTCATGCCGTGCCGGGCGGACCTCCGTGCCCCGATCAGGAGGTGACGACGCCGCTGATCTCGTTGGGAGTTTCCGCCAGGGTCACCGACGCGGTCACCGTGCCGGAGGCCAGATCGATCCGGTGGACCTGCTTGGCCGCCGTATCGCTGACATAGGCGATACCGTCCCGGACGAACAGCGCCGGGCGCGGCTGCTGCCAGTCGATCGGTTCCTGCCACGGGTCGAGGACATCGATCGTCCGTTCGACCTTGCCCGTCACCGGGTCGATGACCCGCAGCCCGCCGTCGGTGCCCAGGACGAGCGCCTCGCCCTCGGGGCCGCGGGCCAGCGACCGGAAGGTGTAGCTGGTGCCGATATCGACCAGACGGATGGTGCCGGCCTCGGTATCGATCAGCGAGATCTGTTCGGGACGTTCCAGTTCCGCGTGCTCGTCCTTCTTGTAGTCACCGAGCACGATCGGCGACTCGTCGCTACCGGCCTGGTTGCCGATCCGCCCGTAGGAGTCCGGGCTGGTTATCTTGGTGAGTTTGCCGTCGCGGTAGACCAGGACCCCGTTCTGGCAGCCGACGACCAGCGTATCGCCGGCCGCGGTGGCCTCGCCGTGCACTCCCGGGCATTGCTCGCTGCGGGTGACCTCCTTGCGGGCGGCGTCCAGAATCGCCAGCCCGACCCGCTTCTCCTCGGTACCGAGCGTGACGGCCAGTTCGCCGCTCTCCAGTTCCACCGCCACCCCGTGATGCGCCTGGGCGGCCTGGTATTCGGTGGTCTGCGGTGCGCCCTCGGCCAGGTCGGCCGGGTCGAACGAGGTCACGGTGCCGGTACCGTCGGTGAACAGGACCGTGCGACCGGCGTGCCGTACGACATGTCCCGGTTTCGGCCCGGGGAACTCGATATCGGTGAACTTTCCGCCGACGGCGTCGAACACCCGGAAGCCCGCGGAGGTCGACACGATGATGTGCCGGTCGTCGCCGGCCGGATTGACCCGGTTGAATCCCGCGAGTTCGACTCCGCCGCCGCGCACCAGTGTGTTGCCGTCCAGAAGATGGATACCACCGTCGTAGGTGACGGCCAGCGGATCGGCGATCGCCGTCTCCTCGGTGGTGCCGGTACCACAGCCGCTCGCGGCGACGACGGCGGTGAGCAGGCCGGTCAGGGCCGCGGCCCGGATCGGGCCGGTCCGAATGTGCATAACGCTCCCTCATTCTTTTCTGCTGGCTGCGGCAGCGAGATATCGCAGCGTTCCCGGTTACGCGGAAGCCAGACCCTCGACCATCGCGGTGGTGTTGGCGCGCATCATTTCCAGGTAGGTGGCCGCGCCGGCACCGGGCGCGGTCAGTGATTCCGAGTGCAGACCGACGATGCGCACCTGTACACCCGCCTGTTCGGCGAGGGCGCGGGTCAGTCGGTCCGGCCGGGCGGAATCGACGAAGATCGCCGGTACTCCGGTATTGCGCACGGCCGCGGCCAGCTCCGCGAGATCGGCGGCGCTCGGCGAGGCGAGGGTCGTCCCGCCGGGGATGACGGCACCGACCACCTCGAAGTCGAACCGGGCGGCGAGATAACCGAACACGTGGTGATTGGTGACCAGTTTGCGGCGCTCGGGCGCGATACCGGCGAACCGGTCCGCCATCCACTGCTGCAACCGGTCGAGTTCGGTGAGGTAGCGGTCCGCGCGGGCGCGCACGGTCTCGGCGTCGATCCCGGGAACCGTGTCGATCACCCGGTCGCGGATCACCTCGACCGCGCGGTGCACCCGCTGCGGGTCGGTCCAGAAATGCGGGTCGGGCCGACCCGCGGCGTCCCCGCCGCGATAGGGGAGGGGATCGATTTCGGCGCCCACCGGCAGGGTCGCGACCCCGGCGTCCGCGGCCGCCGTCACATGACGGGCCAATCCTTCTTCCAGGCCCAGGCCGTTCTCGATGATGAGGTCGGCGTCGTCGAGGACGGCGGCCTCCTGCGCCGAGAGGGCAAAGGAGTGCGGGTCGGAATTCGGCGGCATCAGGACCGTGACCGGTGCCGTGTCACCGACCACCGTCCGGGTGATATCGCCGAGAATATCGGTGGTGACGACGATTCCGCCGCCACCGGAGTTCGTGACGCCGCATCCGGCAACGGGCAGCATCGCGACGAACAGTGCGACACAGAGTCGCAGTGCGGTATTCATCGTCCGGTCTCCACCATCAGGTCGGGGGTGATGTCGAGATCGAAGGTGCGGGCGATGCGCAGTCCGTCGGCGTAGTCGATCTCGTGGATCCGCCGGCCGGCCGGATCGTTGACATAGGCGCGCTCCGCGTCGACGAGCAGGACCGGTGGCGTCGCGGGCTCCACGGGCCCCGATGGGAGCGCACGGTGCCCGGTCTCGGCCCCGGTCTTCGGATCGTAGGAGCGCAGGACCCCACCGGCGTCCAGCGTCAGGACATCGGTGCCCGCGCCCGCCGTGGTCGCCGCGACGACGGGACCGGGGCCGATCGGCCGCCAGGCGCGGTGGGCGATATCGAGGACCAGGGCCCGTGAATCCCGCACGGCCACCAGTACATCGCTGCCCCTGCGGTGGAAGAACTGCCCCGCGCTGCCGGTCGTACCCGGCGGGTAGGGCAGCTTCTCCGCGGTGAACCGGTCATCGCGTTCGGTGACCACCAGCGCACCGTCTGCGCAGGAGAACACGGCGCCGCGGCGGGTCACCGTCTGCCCGCCCGGCTGTTCGCAGCGTGGTTCCAGGGTCTGAACCGGTCCGTTCTCCCGGTCGCGCACCTGGATGCGCCCGGCGTCCGGTACGAGGAGGTGACCGCCGTAGGGGAGGGCGGGCCCGTCGAGCCCCGGACCGGGCGTGAAAGTGCCGTCGTCGAGTGCCGCACGGTCCACCAGAACGGTGGAACCGTCCTGCCGCACCGCCGCGGCGACGACGGTATCGCTGTGCGCCGACCGCACCGATCCCGGCAGTGCGCCGGCCCGGCGCGGCTGGGTCCGGTAGTAGTGCACATGATCGCCGTGATCGACCACCCAGCTGCCGCTGTCGAGGACGGTGGTCTCGCCGGCCGTCGCCAGATATGCGTAGCGGCCGTCGTCGGCGAGATGGGTGATGCCCGGCACCGGGTTCTGGGTGAGGACTTCCTCGGTCACCAGGTCGAGGATGCGCACCGCGCCCGCGGACCGGTCGGCGAGCACCAGCCGGGGCTGGGCGCTCGCGCTCTCCTCGGCACCCTCGATATAGCCGTGCGGCACCGATTCGGCCGGCGCCGCGCCGGTTTCACCACCGCAAGCGGCGACCGGAACGAGCAGCAGTGCCGCGGAGGCCACTCCGACTGTCCGGCCGACCCGGTTCTTGGTAGTGCTCATCCAGCGGGAGGCGCGCCCGGCGCCCGGCCCGCCGGAGGGCCTGTCGCGCAGCGCGGCGCGCAGCCGGGCGCCGGTCGCTGTCGCGAAGAAGATACCCACCGCCGTCGCGGCGATGGTCGCGCCCGCGGCGGTACCCGCGTGCCAGGAGATGATCAGGCCGGTGATGGTGGCCAGGGCGCCGAAACCTGCTGCCAGCAGCATGATCCGCGGAATGCGGTGGGTGCAATAGGTGGCGGCCGCGGGGGGCGCGACCAGGAGTCCGAAGACCAGCAAGGTCCCCACGACGTGGAACGACGCGGCGATCGCCAGCGTCAGCAGGGCCAGTAGTGCGATCTGTGCCCGGCGGGGATGCAACCCGAGAGTCTGCGCGGTGCGCGGATCGAAGGCGAGGGCGAGGAAGGCCCGGTGCCCGAGGATCGTGATCACCAGAGCCGCGCCCAGTGCCGTCAGCAGGAAGAGCAGATCACCGGGACGGGTCGCGAGCACATCTCCGAAGAGGAAGCCGGTCAGGTCCACCGCGAAGGATCGGGAGCGCGATATCAGGATGACCCCGATCGCGAGCATGCCCACGAACAGCAGGCCGATACCGGTATCGGTGGACAGCCGCCGGTTCCGGCTCAGTACCGAGACGCCGGCCGCCATGGCGGAGGCGCTCACCACCGCGCCCAGCAGGAGGTTACCGCCGAGCAGGGCCGCGACGGCGACTCCCGGCAGCATGCCGTGTGCCATGGCTTCACCGAGGAAGGCCATGCCGCGCACCACAACCCACGTTCCGGCCAGCGCGCACAAGCAGGAGACCAGCAGTCCGCCCCACAGAGCTCGTTGTACGAAGGTGACTTCGAACGGGGCCATCAGCCAATCCATGGACAAAGACATTAAACTGATAACGATTGTCATTACAAGTAGGTTGCGGGAGTCACAGAATGCGCACGGCGGGAATAGAGATCACCGGCTTGTCCGCGGGTTACCAGGGAAACCGGGTATTGCACGAGGTCACCGCGGTAATGCCGGGCGGGCAGGTCACCGCGCTGCTGGGCCCCAACGGCTCCGGGAAATCCACCCTGCTCGGCGTCCTCGGCGGTATCGTCGCGCCGACCGCCGGCACGGTCACCGGGATCGGTGGATCGCGTCCGGCGCTGGTCGTCCAGCAACAGATGGTCCCGGCCACGCTGCCCATCACGGTCGGTGAAACGGTCGCCATGGGGCGCTGGGCGTACCGGGGTCTGTGGCGCCGGGTCACCCGGGCCGATCGGGCGATCGTGGCGGACTGTCTGGCCAGGATGGATATCACCGATCTGGCCGGACGTCGCCTGGACACCCTGTCCGGCGGGCAGCGCCAGCGTGTACTGCTCGCCCGCGCGCTGGCGCAGCAGTCCGAGCTACTACTGCTGGACGAACCCGGTACCGGGTTGGACGCCGCCGCGCGCGCGGCGATCGGCGCGGCGATCCGGCAGGCCGCCGACGCCGGGGTCACGGTGGTGCACGCCACCCACGACCCGGCCGCGGCCCGGGACGCCGATCACTGCGTGCTCTTGCGGGACGGACACGTGGTGGAAGAAGGGGAACCCCTGGCAGTCCTGGCCGCAGCCGCCTGAACTCGCGGCGCATGACGCGCCGCGGCTGGTGCCGGCGTCCGTGGCGATCCACCATGCAGCGGCCGCTCTGCGCACGAGCCGGATCCCTGGTGCGACGATGAGAACATCCTCTACTGTTTGTCTCATCGCTCGCCCGGAGCGACGACAAGGAGGTCGGATCGTGATCGCTCGTCAGCGCTGCGCGCCGCCACCGGCCCCGTCCCCGCGAGCCGCAACCGACCGAGGGGAGCCGTAGTGCAGAACCGCCCGACGGCAGCCGAGCTGCTGGAATCACTCGCCGAACTGCTGGAGGACACGCTGCTGCCGGCCCTACCGCCGGACCTGCAGCACCGGGCGCGCGTCGGCGCGAACCTGGCCCGCATCCTCGGTCGTGAGGCCGAACTCGGGCCCGCGGCGGCGGCCCGGGAACAGGAACTGCTCGCGGCGGTCCCGGTCGGTGACGACGACGCGCTGTGGCAGGCGCTCACCGAGGTGGTCCGGGCCGATCTCGCGATAGCCAAACCCGGCTACGACAGCTGGGAGGGCGAATGAGCGCCGATCCGGTCGGGGGACTGACCGACTATTTGACCGGCACGCTGGGCGGTCCGGTCACGATCACCGATTTCCAGTTCCTCTCCGCCGGAGCGCGCCGCCGCAATATCGCCTTCACCGCCACCGTCGCGCAGACGCCGCGGCGGCTGGTGGCGACCATCGTGCCGCCCGCCGTCGAGCTGATGCCGGTCGACGGCGAGGCCGGGGTCCGCGAGCTGGCCCGCGCGCACGGCGTACCGGTACCCGCGGTGGTCGCGGTCTGCACCGATACGCGCTACGTCGGCGAACCGTTCGTCGTCTCCGAGCACATCGACGGAGAAACGGTGCCGCGCAAGGTGTTACGAACGCTCTCGGCGTCCGGCAACGCGGCGCGGACCGCCCGCCAGTGGGGCGCGGCCATGGCCCGGTTGCACAGTATCGACCCCGCCGCCGCGCCGGAGTCGGTACCGGCCGCCGGCGCCGACCCGGCCGCCGAACACCTGGCCGAGGTCGAGGCCGCCGCCCGCGTGCTGCTCGCCGACCGTCCTGTCTTCTCCCTGGCCCTGCGCTGGCTGGAGAAGCGGCTGCCCGGACCGCCGCCGGCGCCCGCGCTCGTCCACACCGATATGCGCAACGGCAACCTGATCATCGACGCCGACGGATTGCGCGCGGTACTGGACTGGGAGGGAACCCAGCGTTTCGGCGACCCCATGCGCGATGTCGCCTGGCCCGCGCTGCGGATGTGGCGTTTCCGGGAGGACGCGCGGGAGTTCGGCGGTTTCGCCGACCGCGAGACCTTCGTGGGTGCCTATGAGGAGGCGGGCGGGATCTTCGATCTCGACCGGTACCGCTGGTGGAAGGTCATGGGCACGCTGTACTGGGGGGTCGGGCTGGCCCAGCAGGCGGCCGCCCACCTCGACGGCACCGTCCGCGACATCGTCATGGCCGCCAGCGGGCGCCGCGTATCGGAAATCGAATGGGATCTGCTCATGCAGATACGTCCCCGCGTGAAAGCTTAGGAGAAACCGTGGATTTCGAGTTGCCCGCCGACCTGTCCGCCTATCTCACCGAACTCGACGAGTTCATCGAACGCGAGATCCGGCCGCTCGAACAGACCGACGACAACATCCGGTTCTTCGACCATCGCCGCGAGGACGCCCGCACCGATTGGGAGCGCGACGGCCTGCCCACCGAGGACTGGGAGGCGCTGCTGGCCGAATCCCGGCGCCGGGCCGACGCCGCAGGCCATTACCGCTACGCCTTCCCGAAGGAGTTCGGCGGCCGGGACGGCACCAATCTGGGGATGGCCGTCATTCGGGAGCATCTGGCACGCCGTGGCCTCGGCCTGCACTGCGATCTGCAGAACGAGCACGCGATCGTCGCGAACAATGTCGGTCTGCTGCTGATGCTGGAGTACGGCACCGAGGAACAGAAGCAGCAGTGGGTGGACGGCCTGGCCGCGGGCACCCGGTTCTTCGCCTTCGGTATCACCGAACCCGAACACGGCTCCGACGCCACCCATATGGAGACCACCGCCGTACGCGACGGCGACGAGTGGGTTATCAACGGCACCAAGACCTGGAACACCGGCGTACACGTCGCCGACGCCGATCTCATCTTCGCCCGCACCTCCGGCGCCGCGGGCGACGGCCGGGGAATCACGGCGTTCCTGGTGCCCACCGATAGCGCGGGATTCCGGGTCGAGGAATACCTGTGGACCTTCAATATGCCCACCGACCACGCCCGCGTCTCGCTCACCGACGTGCGCGTCCCCGACTCGGCGATCTTCGGGCGGGAGGGCCGCGGGCTGGCCGTGGTCCAGCATTTCTTCAACGAGAACCGCATCCGGCAGGCCGCGTCCAGCCTCGGTGCCGCCCAGTACTGCGTGGATCGCGCGGTGGCCTACGCCAATGAGCGCAAACCGTTCGGCAAACCGCTGTCGTCGAATCAGGCCATCCAGTTCCAGCTGGTGGAACTGCACACCCAGTGCGAGATGCTGCGGGCGCTGGTGCACAAGACCGCGTGGTCCATGGACACCTCCGGGACGTTCGCGGTGTCGGAGCAGGTGTCGATGTGCAACTACTGGGCCAACCGGCTGTGCTGTGAGGCCGCCGACCGCGCCATGCAGGTGCACGGCGGACTCGGCTATTCGCGCTACACCCCGTTCGAGCACATCTACCGTCACCACCGCCGGTACCGCATCACCGAGGGCGCGGAGGAGATCCAGATGCGGCGGGTGGCGGGCTACCTGTTCGGATTCATGGACCGTGCCGTGGTGAAGGGTGTCGGGTCCCGGGAGTCCGAGCGGGGATAACGAGGCGGGCACCCGGTGGTACCGCGGCGGGACGGCGACGTAGCGTCGTCCGCGTTCCGGGTGGACTGCCGGGCCGGAGTGGAGGTAGGAGCACCGATGAGCGCGCAGCCGAAGAAGGTCCTGGTCGCCAATCGCGGTGAGGTCGCGGTGCGAGTCTTGCGGGCGGCGCAGGCGCTGGGCATCGAGACGGTGGGACTGCGGGCGCGCGACGAGGCCGGCGCCCCGCACGCGACCCGGTGCGACGAACTCGTGGTGCTGCCCGGTTCCGGTCCGGCGGCGTATCTGGATATCGACGCGATTCTCGCCGCGGCCGGCTCGACCGATGCGACCGCGATCCACCCCGGCTACGGATTCCTCTCCGAGCGCGCCGACTTCGCACGTGCGTGCGCGGCCGCGGAAATCACCTTCGTCGGCCCCGACGCCGCGACGCTGGAACTCTTCGGCGACAAGGGCCGGGCGCGACAGCTGGCCGCGGAACAGCAGGTGCCGGTCCTGCCCGGCACCAGCGGGCCGACCACCCTGGCACGGATGACCGATTTTCTGGCCAGCCAGAACGCGCCGATCATGGTGAAGGCACTCGCGGGTGGTGGCGGACGCGGTACCCGGGTGGTCCGGTCGGCCGCGGAACTGCCGGACGCGTTCGCGCGGTGCCGGGCCGAGGCGCAGGGCGCGTTCGGCGTCGACGATCTGTACGCCGAGCGGCTTCTCACCGGCGCCCGGCACCTGGAAGTCCAGCTGGTGGGCGACGGTACGGGGGCGGTCTGCCATCTCTGGGACCGGGACTGCACCGTACAACGCCGCCACCAGAAACTCGTGGAATTCGCGCCGAGTGCGGCGCTACCCACCGACGCCCGCGCGCGCATGCTGGCCGCGGCGGTCCGGCTGGGCCGCGCCGCCGGGCTGCGCGGATTGGCGACAGTGGAATTCCTCGCACTGCCCGACGGGACCTTCTACTTCCTGGAGGTCAATCCGCGCCTGCAGGTGGAACACACCGTCACCGAACAGATCACCGGGGTGGATCTGGTACTCACCCAGCTGCGTCTGGCGACCGGCGCCACGCTCGCCGACCTCGGGCTCGACCGGATCGCCGAACCGCTCGGCACCGCGATCCAGATTCGGGTCAACGCCGAAACCCAGCGCCCCGACGGCACGCCGGTGCCCGCCGCGGGCACCGTCTCCGGATTCGAGATGCCCACCGGCGCCGGGGTCCGGGTGGATACGGCCGGGCGCCCGGGCGCCCCGGTGGATCCACGTTTCGACACGCTGCTGGCGAAGATCGTGGTGCACCACCGCGACGGTTTTCCCGCCGCGCACCGGTTGGCGCTGCGGGCGCTGGCCGAAACCACGATCACCGGTGTGCCGACGAATCTGGCGTTCCAGCGCGCGCTGCTCACCGACCCCGCGTTCGCGGCCGGCGACTACGACACCACGCGGGTCGACCGTGAGCTCGAACGGCTGCTCGCCCACGCCCGGAACCTGGCGCCCGGCGCCGGCGAGCCGCCCGCCCGGCCCGGCGCCGGGCAGAGTGCCTTCGCCGGATACACCGGCGGCGAGCGGGCCACCGATCCCCCCGGATCGCTCGGGTTCGCCGGCCGCACCGGGCATGTGGTGCGCACCGGTACCGCCGGGGTGGTCGTATCGATCGAGGCCGAAGCGGGCCGGGTCGTCGCCTCCGGGACGACCGTGGCCGTGGTCGAGGCGATGAAAATGCACTACCCGGTCCGCACCGAGTGGGCGGGGACGGTCGAGGCGATCGCCGTACGGGTCGGTGACCATGTCACCGAGGGCGCGGCACTTGTTCTGGTGAGCCCGGTCGCGGGCGACGAAACGATCACGGCGACCACCGAGGCCGCGACCGACCCGGACCGTATCCGCCCCGACCTCGCCGCACTGCGCGAGCGCCGCGCCCGTCTCTGCGACGACGCGCGTCCCGAGGCGGTCGCCAAACGCCATCGGCTCGGTATGCGCACCGCCCGGGAGAACATCGCCGCGCTCACCGACGACGGATTGCTCGTCGAGTACGGCGGTTTCGCCGTCGCCGCCCAGCGGGCCCGCCGCGACCTCGCCGACCTGGAGGCCCGCACCCCGGCGGACGGTATCGTCACCGGCCTCGGGCGGATCAACGGCGATCTGTTCGGCGCCGAGCGCAGCACCTGCGCCGTGCTCGCCTACGACTACACCGTGCTGGCGGGCACCCAGGGCTATTTCAGTCACCAGAAGACCGACCGGTTGCTCGACCTCGCCCGGACCCGGCGCTATCCGGTCGTCCTGTTCGCCGAAGGCGGCGGTGGACGGCCGGGGGACAGTGATCCGCCGATGGTGGCGGGTCTGCACTATCCGACTTTCGTCACCATGGGCGCGCTCAGCGGCGTGGTGCCGACCATCGGTATCGCCGCCGGGCGCTGCTTCGCCGGTAACGCGGCCCTGCTGGGCACCTGCGATGTCGTGATCGCCACCGAGAACTCGACCATCGGTATGGCGGGTCCGGCGATGATCGAGGGCGGCGGACTGGGCGTGTACGCGCCGGAAGAGGTCGGCCCGATCGAGGTGCAGCGGGCCAACGGTGTCGTGGATATCGTCGTCGCCGACGAAGCGCAGGCTACCGAGGTCGCCCGCCGCTATCTGGCGTACTTCCAGGGGAAGGTGCCCGCATACGAGGTCGCCGACCAGCGGCGGCTGCGGCAGCTCGTGCCGGAGGACCGTAAACGCGTATACGACATCCGGACGGTGATCGACACCGTTTTCGATATCGGCTCCGTACTCGAACTGCGCCGCGATTTCGCGCCGACCGTCATCACCGCCCTCGCCCGGATCGACGGTGTCCCGGTCGCCGTCATGGCCAACAACCCGGCGGTGCTGGGCGGCGCCGTCGACGCGGCCGGCGCCGATAAACTGGCGCGTTTTCTCCAGCTGTGCGATACCTACGGGCTGCCGGTCGTATCACTGTGCGACACACCGGGTTTCATGGTCGGACCTGATTCGGAACGCCAGGCCGCCGTTCGGCATTTCCCGCGTCTTTTCGTACTCGGCGGACACCTGAGTGTGCCGCTGGTGACGGTCGTCCTGCGCAAGGGGTACGGTCTCGGCGCGCTGGCGATGGCCGGCGGCGGCTTCCACAACACCGATATGATCGTCGCCTGGCCCACCGGCGAATTCGGCGGCATGGGGTTGGAAGGGGCGGTGCACCTGGCGTCCCGGGATGCGCTGGCCGCTATCGCCGATCCGGACGAACGGGCCCGTCGCTTCGATGAACTCGTCGCCCTGGCCTACGCGCAGGGCAGCGCGGTGAACACCGCCGCCCATCTGGAGATCGACGATGTCATCGACCCGGCCGATACGCGTGCCGTACTGGCTGCGGCGCTACTCGCGCAGCCGGGTCCACCACGCGACGGCTGGCGTAACAGCAGGCGCAGTACAGGCATCGACACCTGGTGAACGGTGTGCCGGGCTCCTACCCCGGCCCGGCGTCGACGGCTCCGAAGTGTTGCGGGGTGGAGAGCAACTCCGCGAGCCGCGCACTCATGGCGCGTCCCGCGGCCAGCAGCGGTTCGGTGGACCGCAGGGTGCGACTCAGGACGAAAGCCCCTTCGAGCGCGGTGACGATACCGATGATCAGCTCGCGCGCGGTCCCCGGCGGCAGTCCACGCTCGGTGAAATACGCTGTACCGCCGCTGATCCAGTCGTCGATGATCTCGGCGAGCACCTCCCGTAGCGCGGGCTCGGCATCGGCGATCTCCCCGGCGACCGTCCCCACCGGGCACATATTGATCCATCCGGTTTGCTCGATCTGCTCGGCCGCCGCGGCGAAAGCGGCCGGAAGGGCGTCGCGCAGATCCGGGTAGGGGGTGAGCAGCAGCGGGATCAGTTCGCCGTGGGCGGTGCCGGCCGCCCGCAGCGCGGCGGCGGCGAGTTCGGGCTTACCGCCGGGGAAATGGTGGTAGAGCGATCCCATCGGCACACCCGCCGAGACGGTGATCTGTTTGACGCCGGTCCCGCTGTAGCCGCGGGTGCGCAGCAGTTCGACGGTGGCGGTGATCAACCGGTCGCTGGTGCTGGTTGACATCTTCTCGGTCACGGTTCCAGACTAGAGCAATCACTCTAGAGCGATCGCTCGAAAGGGGTCAGCGGATGCCGACGGTACAGATCCCCGCAGGTCGGGTGCACTATGTAGAGCAAGGAGAGGGGCCACCGGTGGTGCTCCTGCACGGCTTGCTGATGAACCACACCGTGTGGGACGCGGTGCTCGACCTGCTACCACCCGGTTTCCGGTACATCCGGCCCGATTTGCCGTTGGGCGCGCATCCGATCCCGCTCGAACCGGGAACCGACCTGAGCCTGCGCGGGTTGAACCGGCTCATCGCCGATTTCCTCGCGGCACTGGACCTCGACGATGTGGTTTTGGTGCACAGCGACTGGGGTGGGGCCCTGTTCCTCACCGCCTACGGCCACGACGACCGGATCGGCCGGATGATCGTGCTGCCCTGCGAGGCGTTCGACAACTTCCCGCCCGGCCTGCCGGGCAAGACGGCGACGATCGCGACCCGCCTGCCCGGCGGCGTCGTCCTCGCCCTGCGGCAGCTACGGATTCGCCGGCTGCGCAGCCTGCCGCTGCTCTTCGGGTGGATGGCTCGTGAACCGCTGCCGGACGAACTCGTGCGCGGCTGGACCGAGCCGGGCCTGCGGGACCGTCGCATCCGCCGGGACCTGCTCGCCTATACGCGGTCCGGTTTCCACGCCTGCGAACTGATCGCCGACACCGAGGCGCTGCGCCGCTTCACCGGCGACGCCCTGATCCTCTGGTCCTCGGCCGGTAAGGTCATGCCCCGCGAGCACGGCCGCCGCCTCGCGGAACTTATCCCCCGCGCCCGGCTGGTCGAGATATCCGATGCCTATGTGCTGTCCATGCTGGACCGGCCCGAGGCCGTCGCGGCGGCAATGGCCGACTTCCTCACCGCCGACCGGGCCGGAAGCGGGCGGTGACCGGCGCCGGGCTGCGGGCCGCCCGTCACCGCTCAGAACCGGGATCCGCGGATCCACCTCGGTGGCGAACAGTTCCATCATCGCCGCGACCTGCTTCGCCCCGACCATGAAGACCACCGCGTCGAAACCCTGCGCGGCGCGTTCGGCGAGCCGGTCGCCCGCGAAGGTGGTGCGTTCGCGGCGAACATCGAGATGATCTCCAACGCTTCGGCCGGCCGCTCGGCCGCCGGGCGCCAGGCCCAGGATCGCGCCGACCGGCCCGCGCGCCCACGGGGCGAGCGGCTGTCGTTTCGGGCCGAACGGTTCCCGGACCGGCGCGCTGCGGCGCCGGTCCGGGCGCTATCGAGTCAGACCCGTTCGGGCCGCCAGGTGGCGATGGCCCAGATGATCACGATATCGATGGCGATGATCAGGATCGACCACAGCGGATACCAGGGGATCCACAGGAAGTTGACGATGATGGACAGAGCAGCCAGGCCGATCGCGACGATCCGCGCCCACAGTGCCCCGGTCATCAGCGCCAGGCCGGCCAGGATCAGCAGGATGCCGAACACGATATGGATCCAGCCCCAGCTGGTCAGGTCGAGTTCGTAGACATAGTTGGGCCCGGCGACGAACACATCGTCGTTGGCGGCCGCCGAGATGCCCTGGAACAGGGTGATGAACCCGGCGACGAGCAGCAGCGCCGCCGCCGCGATGGAGGTGCCGGTCGCGACGGCCTGTTTGGTGGAATTATCGGCGGTCGAGGCCGCATGGGCCCCGGTGGTCCCGGGTCTTCCGGACGTCGATGCTGCGGGGTCGGTGGTCACAACAACTCCCTTCGGATGGGAGGGGCCACACCGGACCTCGAGAACTGATCGCCGGTGACGCCCTCATACGCCACACTTCGATTCCTTTGTCCTGATCGAAAAGTATGCCACCGGCCACCGCGTTCGAACCGGTTCGACGACGAAACGGAACCGAGTCGCGACTTTCGGCGAAAAAATATCCGGCGGGTTGTCGATTCGCCGGCCACCTCGTTCGACCTATGGGTGAAAGGGTCCAGGAGGGGCCCCGAGACAAGGAGACCGGACCGTGAAATACATGCTGATCATGCGCGCCACCGACGAAGCCTTCGCCGCGATGGGCGATATCGACTTCACCGACATGCTGGAGACGGTCGGCAAGTTCAACGACGAACTGATCCGGGCCGGGGTGCTGCTCGCCGCGGAAGGCCTCGAAGACGCCGCCGAGGGGGTCGTTGTCGACTATTCGTCGGCAGATCCGGTGGTGACCGACGGGCCGTACGGGGAGACCAAGGAACTGTTCAACGGGTACTACATCCTGAACGTCGCATCCAAGGAAGAGGCCGTGGAATGGGCCAAACGGATGCCGATGACAGGGGCGGGTTTCAAGACCGAGATCCGCCGGGTCCCCGCCATCGACGAATTCCCCCAGGACAACATCTGGATCCAGAAGGAGCGGGCCTGGCGTGAAGCCACCGGCCAGCTCTGACCGGCGGCTGTGACAGTGCACGAGGGCCGGGCCGCGGTGGCCGCGGTGTGGCGGATCGAATCGGCGCGGATCGTCGGCGCGCTCGCCCGCTACACCGGTGACTTCGGCCTCGCCGAGGATCTCGCCCAGGAAGCCCTGGCGCAGGCCCTGGTGACCTGGCCGCGTGACGGGGTGCCCCGCAATCCCGCGGGCTGGCTCCTCACCGTCGGCCGCCGGCGCGCCGTAGACGGATTCCGGCGGTGCGCCGCCCTCGACGATCGGTACGCCGCTCTCGCCCGGGACCTGGGTGAGGGTGGCGTCGCCGCGGGCAGCGATCCGGCGGACCCGGCGCGGGGTGAGCAGATGCTGTGGGATCCGGATCGCATCGACGACGATGTGCTCGCCCTGATGTTCGTCGCCTGCCATCCGGTGCTCTCCCCGGAGGCGCGGGTGGCGCTCACCCTCCGGGTGATCGGTGGTCTGACCAGCGACGAAATCGCCCGGGCCTTCCTGGTCCCGACGGCCACGGTCCAGGCGCGGATCACCCGGGCCAAGAAAACCCTGGCCGCGGCGCGGGTCCCGTTCGAGATCCCGCAGGCCGCCGACCGCTCGGCCCGCCTGGTCTCGGTGCTGCGGGTGATCTACGTGATCTTCACCGAAGGGTCCTCGACCGGCTCCGGGGCCGATCTCATCCGATTCGACCTGGCCGCCGAGGCCCAGCGGCTGGCCCGCGTGCTGAGCCGGTTGGTTCCGGACGAGCCCGAAGCGCACAGCCTGCTGGCGCTCCTGGAGTTGACCGCGGCCCGTTTCCCGGCGCGCATCGGGCCCGACGGGGGGCCGGTCCTGCTGGAGGATCAGGATCGCCGGCGCTGGGACCGTTCGGCGATCCGCCGTGGACGAGCCGCCCTGGCCCGCGCCGAACGGGCCCGGCGCGGGCTGGGCTTCTACGGGTTGCAGGCGGCGATCGCCGAGTGCCACGCGGTCGCGCTGTCGGTCGAGGACACCGATTGGCATCGGATCGTCCTGCTCTACGAAGCGCTGGGCCGTCTGGCACCTTCGCCGGTCGTCGAGGTGAACCGCGCGGTGGCGGTCGCCATGGCGAGTGGGCCGGCGGCCGCCCTCCCGATCGTGGACGAACTGGAGGCGGCGGGCGAACTAGCGAACACGCATCTGCTGCCCAGCGTGCGCGGCGAACTGCTCATCCGGTTGGGCCGGAGCGCCGAGGCACGTGCCGAACTGGAACGGGCGGTGGCACGCTGCGCCAACGCGGGCGAACGTCTCGTGCTCGAACGCAAGATCGAGTCGCTGGATTCCGGTATGCGGGGGTAGCCGTCCTAGCGGGAGCCGGGAGCCGGGAGTGAGTAGTTTCCCGGTTCCGCTGCGCCGCACCGCGCGACGATGATGGATCCGTAGCGGCGCGCGGGGCGCGGCGGCAGCGAGTGACGGGCTGGATATGGAGAGCAACGCCGGACGGCCCAGAGGTCTCGGTAAGCGCGCGTAGGTGACCACGAAACTGGTCCGGCGGGTACTGCGGGCACTGGCGTGGTCGAAGTTGGTCCACGTCACCGTGATCGGGCGGGACCTGGTACCCCGCAGCGGTCCGGTGATCGTGGCGAGCAATCACATCTCCATGCTGGACGCGGTGTTCCTGTGGGGCGCCCTGCGCCGGCGGGCGGTGGCCATCGCCATGGCCGAACTCTGGTCGTGGCCGGTCGTGGGGTGGTTGGTTCGACGACTCGGGCAGATCCCGGTGGTGCGCCGCGACAGCGCATCCGGCCGGTCCGCGCTGGCCCAGGGCGAGCAGATCCTACGCCACGGGGGAGTTCTCCTCATCTACCCGGAGGGCCGGCTGGTCGCGCCGGACGAGGTGGAACCGTACAAGCCCGGAGTGGCGAAACTGGCTCTGGCGACCGGAGTCCCGGTCGTCCCCGTGGGGACAGTCGGCACGGACGAGGTCATGCCGATGCGGCGGCTGCGCGGCGACCGCCCGGCCTTCGACCGGCGGCGCCGGGTGACCGTTCGTTTCGGAACCCCGCTCGATGCAACGGGTTTCACGCACCCGGAGCAGTTCCTCGAACAGCTGCGGCAGCGGATCGAGGAGTTGTGCGCGGCGCCTGAGTCGGGGTAGCCGTTGCCGCGTTGTGGCGGAGCGGGAGAGGCGAGGACACACCAGTGGTGGGGGCCCGGTCGGACGGCCGGGTCCCGCATACGACAGGGTCAGGCGCGGGCCGCGGGCGACCTGTCGCGGACCTTCTCCGCCAGCTGGGCGGGCATCGGGTCGTGCCGGAGATATTCGCGGGTGAACTGGGCGACACCGTGGGTGAGCGAGCGCAGGTCGGTGGCGTAGCGCACGAGTTCGGATTCCGGTACCTGGGCGCGGATGAGCGTGCGCGCCGGATCGGCCGGTTCGGTACCCAGTATCCGGGCACGGCGCACCGACAGATCGGTCAGCGCCGCGCCCAGCTGGTCGTCGGGAACCCGGACCTCCACCAGTGCGATGGGCTCGAGCAGCGCCATCCGGCTGCCCGCCGCCGCGTCGCGCAGCGCCAGGGCTCCGGCGGTCTGGAACGCGGCGTCGGAGGAGTCGACCGAATGCGCTTTACCGTCGAGCAGGGTGACCCGCACATCGACCAGTGGATTGTCGCTGCTCACCCCGCGTTCGGCCTGGGCGCGCACGCCCTTCTCCACCGAGGTGATGAACTGCCGCGGCACCGCGCCGCCGATGACCTTGTCCACGAACTCGATCCCGGATCCCTCGGCGAGCGGTTCCACCTGGATCTCGCAGACCGCGTACTGACCGTGCCCGCCGGACTGTTTCACATGCCGGCCACGCCCACCGGCCTTCTCCGCGAACGTTTCCCGTAGGGGGACGCGGGTCTCCTCCACATCGACCTCGACGCCGAATCGGCTACGCAACCGTTCCAGCGCGACATCGCGTTGTGCTTCCCCCAGAGACCACAACACCAGCTGATGGGTTCGCTCGTTGTTCTCCACCCGCAGGGCGGGATCTTCGGCGACCAGCCGTGCCAGCCCCTGCGGGAGTTTGTCCTCGTCGGTCTTACCGTGGGCGCGGATGGCCGTGGGCAGTAGTGGGTCCGGCATCGGCCAGGGATCGATGAGCAGCGGGTCGCCGGTGGCGGAGAGGGTGTCGCCGGTCCGGGCGTGGGCGAGTTTGGTCACGTAGGCGATATCGCCGGCCACTGCCTCGCTCATCGGCCGCTGTTCCCGGCCGAACGGGGCAGTGAGTCCGCCGATCCGTTCGTCGTCGTCGTGCTCGGCGCCCGAGCCGTGCCCGCAGATGTGGACTGTATCGTCGGCGCGCAGCGTGCCGGAGAAAACGCGGACCAGCGAGACCCGCCCGACGTACGGGTCCGACGATGTCCGGACCACCTCGGCGGCCAGATCGGCCGCGGGATCACAGCGCAGGGTGATCGTTGCGGACCCGTCGGCGAGCCGCCGGGCCGGTACCGCGTGCTCGGCCGGGCCGGGGAACCCCGCGGTGATCAGGTCGAGCAGTTCGATGGTGCCCAGGCCGTACCGCCCGTCGGCGGTGGCCGGCGCCGCGAACAGAACCGGATGGAAACTACCCCGTGCCACCGCGCGCTCGAGATCGGTGACCAGGGTGGCGAGCTCGATCGCCTCGCCGCCCAGGTAGCGGTCCATGAGGGTCTCGTCCTCGCTTTCGGCGATGATGCCCTCGATCAGCCGCTCCCGCGCCTGTTCGGCAAGGGCCCGATCGGCGGGCGCCGGATCGACCCAGGTCCGCTCGCCGCCCGAGTAGTCGGCCACCCGCTGCTCGAGAAGTTCCATCAGGCCGGTGGCCGGGCGGTGCCCGTCCGCGCTCGCCGGCCCGTACACGGGCAGATGGAGTGCCAGCACGTTCTCCGCGGACCCGCCGCCGAGCAGCGCCTGGCAGGTGCGGCGTAGCTCCTCGAAATCCGCCCGCGCGGTGTCCAGATGGGTCAGCACGATCGCCCGCGGCATTCCGACGCTCGCGCATTCCTCCCACAGGGCCCGGGTCGCCCCGCCGACGCCTTCCACGCCGTCGGCCGCCGACACCACGAACAGTGTGGCGTCGGCCGCCCGCAGTCCGGCACGCAGTTCGCCGACGAAATCCGCGTAGCCCGGGGTGTCGAGGAGGTTGATCTTCACTCCGTTCCACCGGACCGGCACCACCGACAACTGCACGGAACGGTGTTTTCGCTGCTCGATCTCGTCGTAGTCCGACAGGGAAGTCCCGTCCTCGACCCGGCCCGCCCGGTTCACCGTGCCGGTGGCCAGCGCCAGCGCCTCCACCAGAGTGGTCTTACCCGAGCCGCTACTTCCGACGAGCGCTACGTTCCGGATGTTCTGCGGGCTCGTCACCCCGTTCGCTCTGACACCCATGACTCACCGTCCTCGGCAATCGGCATGCGGTCATCTATGAGCTTCCCACCGGTGCCGCCCGTGGTCCACGGTCTCTTCGGCCCGGTTCTTCCCGCGCGGCCTGTGTGTGAGCCCCGAGGCGGTCGGCAGGGGGCTGCGGGGTATGCCCCCGACGGTCCCGGAAAGGGATTTTGAGCAGCACAAATAGCTATGTAACATTAGTTCGTCCAAATGTGATCCACACTCCTGGTGGTGCGCCGGCCGTCCCCCGACCCGAGGAGTTCACATTGATCGACCCGTCCGGCGAGCAGCGGCGCCGCTCCGGGAAGCCCCCGGCATCCGCGTACCGGCAGGACCCGCACGCCGGATCCTCGCCCGCCGGCCGCCGATCCCCGCGCGGGCGGCCCCGATGGCCGTGGTTCGCCGCGGGGCTGGTCCTGGCGGTCCTCTGCCTGGTCGGAGGGTGCGTCGCGGTGGTGGCGGGGATCGCGAACGAGGTCGGTGAGGACCCCGATCACGAGGTCGCGGTGAGCTACGAGGTCGAGGGCACGGCCGGCGATGTCTCGATCACCTATCTCGGCCACGACCTCGGCATGGCCCGGGAGATGGTGGCCGGACTGCCCTGGCGGCGGGATGTGCTCATCGAGAGCTTCGGCACCATGGTCTCGCTGATCGCGGTCAACGATGCCGACGGCGGGGAGGTGACCTGCCGGATACTGATCGGCGGCCGGCTCGTCTCCGAACAGACCTCCACCGGTCCGTACGCGTCGGCGGGGTGTTCGGGAAACGCCGGGGGAGAGTAGCCGAGCGCGGGGGCCGTGCGGTCGGTCACCGTGTCGATCCGCCGGCTAACGGTGAATCGAAATAATCTGCGCGGCAGCGCTTCTGTTGACGACCGACGATCTTTTGCGGCAAGCTCCGGAGAAGGCACTGGGGGTGCGGGCGGCGCAACGCGTACGCCCGGGGGCGGATGAGGCGTCGGAGGACATGTCGATGAATGCGGTGGACACCGACCCGTCCGACGCCCCTGGTCGGGTCGGTGATGTGGTCCGCGATGTGATCGCGCAGGTCGCCCCGGAAGAGCTCCCCATGGTGGACCGTCTGCGTCCGCTCGGTGACCGCGCGGCGGTGCGAATTCTTTCGCGTCGCAAACGCTCCCGCGATCTGCTCGGCTTCGGTATCGATGAGATCGTCGTGCTGGCGAGCCCGGTGGTGTGGATCGTGGTGAGCGAGGCGGTCGCGCGTTTCACCGACAGCGCGATCACCGGCGGCGGCCGGGCGGCGCGGTCGGGTCTACGCAGACTGTTGCGCCGCGGCCCGGTGGAGCAGGAGATTCCTCCGCTGGACGGCGACCAGATCGCCGAAATCCGCGCGCAGGTCCTGGATTCGGCGCTGCGTAGCGGTATGGACGCCGACCGCGCCGCGATCGTCGCCGATGCCGTGGCGGGCCGACTCGCCCTCGCGGCGCGTGCTGCTCCGGAGCGACCCCCAGAGCCCGGCGGCCCGGCCGGACAGGCGGTACACGGTTCGGAAGAGGGCAGCGCCGCGCCGAACTGATCGGCTGGTGCGGGAAGGGGGCGTGCCATGGGTGCGGAGACGGGGACGAACGCGGTACCGGTGCAGGCCAGAGCTTTCACCGCGGGGACCGCGATCCGGTTCGCGCTGTTGCTGGCGTTCGTCGCGGTGGACAGTCTGTCGTTGCTGTCGGCGGTCACCTCGCAATTCCGTTCCCACGATCAGAGCTGGTACCAGTCCTGTCGGCTCGCGGTCGGCTACGACCCGTGGCAGAGCTCCTACATTCCCGGCGGGGCGCTCACCCACGCCGAGTTCATCCGGTCCTGCGAGGACTCTCATGGTGTCGCCCGCGCACCGGTGGAGTGGATGATCGCCGGGTCGGTGGCGATATTGCTCGTCGCGGCGGTGATCTACCTGGGATCGCCGGTGTGGCGGCGCCGGCCGGGGCGGTTGCTTCCGGTGGACACGAGCGGGCCCGACGAATTGGCCGTCCGGCTGCGCGAACTGGTCGCGGTGGCCGGTCTGCGCCGGACGCCGGATTTCGTGATCGATCCGCGGGCCGAGACCGTCGGCGCCGTCGTCTTCGGGCGGCTGGGCAGGTACACGGTATGCCTGGACGGCGGGCTGGTCGCCCGCAGCGGTACCGCACCCGAGGTGTTGCGGGATGTGATTCTGCACGAACTCGCGCATCTCCGTAACCGCGATGTCGACATCACCTACGCCACGGTTGCCCTGTGGCGGGCCTTCCTCGTCTGCGCGCTGGTTCCCTACCTGATCGGGCAGGGCATTTCGGTGGTCACGAACCCGCAGTTGTGGTGGGACGAATGGCAGTTGTCGCTGCGCGGCATCATCCGAGTGGTGGTACTGGTGGCACTGACCTATCTGGTGCGGGCCGACATCCTGCGCACCCGGGAGGTCCATGCCGACCTGGAGGCCGCCTACCGGGCCGGGGCGGACGCATTCGCCTGGCAGGACGAAGGTACTGCGCCGAAACACCCCCGGTGGGACCGGTTCCTCGGATTGTGGCGTACTCATCCGGGCCGGCCGGAACGGCTGGGGGCACTGCACGGTTCCGGGTCGCTGTTCGGTGTCACGGCACTCATGATGTTCCTCACCGGGGTCACCGCACAGGTGGCGAACCTGGCTGTACCCCTCGCGGCCGACGGCTTCGGCGTCGCGGTGAACACACGGCTCGGCGAGCTGCTGTCCACCTGGGTGACCGCCGGGCTCGTGGTCGGCATCGCCGGTTACGCCCTCTGGCGAGCGGTGGGGCACGCTGTCGTCTCCGGTGCCCCGGTGCCCTCCGGCCGGCGTGCCGGCATCTGGCTCGGCGCCGGGATGGCGGTGGGCGAGCTGATGTCCTTCCGCTCGGCCGGACCCCGGCTGCTGCCCGAGGACCCCGCGATCCTGCTGGTCTTCGTCCTCGCCGGGGCGGTGTTCGCCTGGTGGATGACCCAATGCGCGCAACTGTGGATACGCGGCTGCCGGGGTCACTCGATCCGCGCGGTGCGGCTTCTCGGGCTCGGTGCCGCCCTCGTCGTCTTCGGAACCTGGTACGGCTACTGGATGAGCGGGCCGTTCCTGTTCCTGCGCGGACCCCTGCATTCCGCGGAGCTGTCACTGCCCGGTCTGCCCTTCTGGTACGGGTTCGTCGCGGATCTCGCCAACCGGCCGCTGGTCCTCATCGGTTCCACCTGTCTGTGGGTGTTCCCGTTGCTCGCGCTGGTGCGCAGACCGCCGTCCCGGACACCGGCCTGGATCGAGCGCATGGGCGCCGGCGATCCCGGAGAGCACGCGCTGTCCCCCGCCGCCGTATCGCTGCGACCTGCCGTCGTCGGCGCCGCCCTCGGCGGGCTGCTGTCCTGCGGGGCCGTAGCGCTGGTGATGTACCGACTGCACCCGGGCCGCCCGGCCGGCGGGCTCACTCCGGCGTGGGTCAACGCCTATCCGATGTGGTTGACGGCCGGCCTGGGCGCCGCTGCCGTGCTGACGGCCGGCGCGGTCGCCGCGGCCGCCGGCCGGTACCGGTCGGTGATGGCGCCGGCCGCGGCGGCCGGGGCCGGGCTGTTCGGATTACTCGGCCTGTTCCTCTTCGCCGCCACCGACGGCTGCCTGGAGTCGATGCAGGTCATGGCCTACACCTGCGCGTGGCGTCCGGATGCGGCGCGTCTGATGGTGCTGCTCCAGGTGCCGTTCGTCCTGGGTATCGGGATACACCTCGCCGCGGCCGCGGCCTTGATCGCCGCGCTCGTCGCCGATGGTGTCCGGCGGATCGCTGCACGGCACCGGACGACCACGCCGCCGGACACGGTGACCTGGCGGAAGCCCGGGTCGCCGGCACGCCGCAGAGCGCTGGTGGCCGTCGTCTGTGCTGTGGTGCTCGCCCTGGTCACCGACACCGGCCTGAACTACTACAACCGGGACGACCTGGAGGGTGAAGTCGCCGGGTCCGTCGGCTACGAGCCGGCCCGCACCGAGGAGATGACCGCCCGATTCGTGCAGAGCTGGTGGCACGTCGGCGGCGACGCGAAGGTCTCGGCTCTGCACGCGATCTTCGGGCAGATGAAGGCCGCCGTCACCGACGCGCTCCGCGCGAGCGAGGGGTTGCCGACGGTTCGGCTCGAGCGTGCGGTGTTCGTGCCGGTCTGCACCGAGATGGTTCGCGTCGCCGAGGATGCGGCGGCATTTGTTCCGATACCCGATGAGCGTGCGCAAACGGACTGGGCGGCAGCGCTCGCCGCCACCGCGCGGGCGGGTGCCGAGTGCCGGGAAAGCTTCGAAAACGACGGTGGCGAAGCGCAGTTCGACGCGTCGATGGCCGAGAGCAGCGCGGCCGTCACTGCCTACAATGCGCTCGTCCAGCGACTCGAGGCGCTCGGAGCTCAGGCGAACGAGGGGTGACCTGGCCCGGCCCGTGCGCGGGGTCAGCACCTCGGCTGGAACGGGTAGCAGACCGGCGTCGGTGGCGCTGCGGGCCGCGGCGGCGGTTGCGGGATTCCCGCCGCGGGCTGCGGCGGGGCAGCGGGTACCTCCGCGACGGAGCTGGTCTGTTGCTGATTCCCGGTTTCCCGGGGTGCGGGAGCATCGCCACCGCCACGGGCCACCAGCCACAATCCGCCGCCGAGAACGGCGATCACCGCGAACGCCGCCGCGGTCTGCCAGTGGGCCCGGCGCCGATCGGTGGTTTCCGGCTCCGGGAGCGGTCCGGTCGCCGGCCGGGGCTGCGGTTGCGGTTCGAGCGGTGGCGGTGGTGGGGCAGCCGGTCGTTCCGGCAGCCGGGCAGGGCCGGCCGGGGCGGCCGCGGACGGGCTGTCCGCCCCGGCCGCGGGCGGCGGAACCGATTCGCGGGCCGGTGCGGACGGCGGCGGCGCGACGGTACGGGCAGGAGCCGGTACCGGGTCCGGTGCGGAGGGCGGAAGCGGAATCGGTTCGATCGCGGGAAGGGCCGAATCCAGCGGGAATCCCGCCTCGGCCAGTTCGGCGATCGTCGTGCGGTCCCCGTATTCGAGCGCTTCGATCACCGCGTAGGCCTGCTCCGCGGTCCAGACGACGGCGCTGCGGTGATGGGCCCGATGAAACCAGGCGCGCAGCGGATTCTGCGTGTTGCACAGCAGCACATCGCAGCCCGGCGGCGGCGCCGACTTCTTCTCGAGCCGCATGGTCGATCCGCGCGGCGGGAGCACCACCACGAGACCGGTGACGAACGCGCTGCCGCCCACCTGCCCGGCGGCGGCCTTCAGCTTGAACACCCCGTCGCGAACCTGGTCATAGGGAGTGGTGTCGTTGTCCCGCACACTGACCGGGTCGCCCTCGGAGCCCGGAACCCGCCAGCGGCTGTTGGTGGTGCACTGCAGGACACTGCCGGTGACCTCGGGGTCGATACCTTTGACCTCTCCGACCACGGTCGTGTACGGGGTGATGATGACCAGGTCCACCTCCTGTCCGGAGATGAAGCAGTTCGTGATAGCGACTCCGGGAACCCGGTAGTCCCCCTCCCACTTCCGGAGCCAGCCGACAACCCGTTTCTCCGCGCCTGATCTGAGCTTATCGGCGATGACGAGCATCCCGATCACCCCTCCCTGTCGCCGGTGATGTGGATACGATATCGCTAGTCGCGCAGCCGGACGCGAAACCCTTTGCCACAGAGCGCCTTCATCCCCGGCGCGTCCGGCCGGCCGGGCCTCCTACCTGTAACATCGGCCCAGGCTATTGCGGGCGCGGCCTCCGTACGTCTACACCACCCGGTCCCCGGCGGATCGGCTTCGCCGGCTTCGCCGGCTCCGCGGCGACGACCACGGGTCCACCGCCGATTACTGGCGCCGCGGCGCCGAACTCGGCTGGACCTCGCTGCTCGCGGGTGAGGACCACGGCGGCGGCACGATCAGCGGCCGGCCCGCGTCGATCTCACGCTGGGGCTTATGAATTCGGCCGCCACGCCGCACCCGGGCCCTGGTGCCGGTGAACATCGTGGCCGCAGCGCTGTCCGATACCGGCACCCATCCGGCGGTCCTCGCCGGCGGCGCAGCAACTCCGGCTCTTCCCCGACTACTGATCGGCCACGGCGACCGGTACGCCGCCGATCTGCGGTAGGAGCGCCAGGCGGCTGGCCGTGCGGTGGATATCGGGCGGCAGGTGCTCACCGGTCAGGGATTCGGTGACTGGCCCGGCGGCGACGAGATACAGGCGGCGGTCCCGGTCGTACAGCACGTCCACCAGGTTGGCGAAACGTTGCGCGGCGTCGCGGCCCATGGTGGCCGGCAGGGGCAGACCCGACAGCGTCCAGTCCTGGAACCGGTCGGCCAGGCTCAGATAGTCGATGGTCGAGTACGGGCCATCGCAGAGATCGGTGAAATCGAACCAGACCGAGTCGCCGCGCACCGCCCGGGCGATGACCGTACGAGCACCGATCCGAAGGCGCTGCCGTTCGTCCGGGGCCGGCGGCACCAGGCCGGCTTGCGCCAGGCGGGCGGCGGTACCGGGCCAGAGGTAGCCGCCGCGTTCGAACTCCGTGGCGGCTGTTCCCGGTCGGCGGACCCGCCGGTAGTCGCGGGGGCCGGCGACCTCGACAATATCCAGCGAGCTGTACAGGGTCGCGGCCAGCGGTTCGATCAGATGATGGAACAGCGGGTTCGGCAGCAGACCGGACGGCGGATAGTTCGAGGTGGCGACCAGTGTGATCCGCTGGGCGAGAAGCGATTGCACGACTCGGGCCATGATGGTGGCGTCACCGGGATCGTGGACATGGAATTCGTCGAAACACACCAGCCGGCAGTCGCCGAGTAGTTCGCGGACAGCGCGGTCGCCGGCGTGTTTCTCGTGGCGGTGGGCGGCGTAGCGGGTGTGGAATTCGCGGAAGAACTCGTGGAAGTGCATGCGCCGTTTCCCGGGGATGGGCACCGCCGAGTAGAAGGTATCGGTCAGCCAGCTCTTACCGCGCCCCACCGGTCCCCAGACGTACACGCCGCGCGGCGCCGAGCCGAAGAAACGACGGCGGCGCGCTATCTCGTCGCCGAGCTGTACCAGCCGGGCGGCGGCCGCGTGCTGGGAAGCGTCCAGGCCGAAACCGGCCGTCCGGGCGGCCGCCTCGAAAACGTCCGGTGTCCAACCGCGTTGTGTTGCGGCCACCTTCGCCACCTCCTCGATCCCGGAGGTCATCCTGGCAGGACGACACTCTCGAGCCCAGAGATCAGGAGCACATGTGAGGATGATCGCGCGGGTGCTGTCATGCCGCGGGCGTCAGCGTGTAATCCCGTGGTTCGAGTCTGCGGACGCGGCGACGGTACCGGGTGACCGTACCCGGCCAGTTGTTGGTGATCTTGCCGGCCGCATTGCGGTACCAGCTCGAGCAGAAGTTCCACGGGGTGCGTTCGAGGCGTTTCTGCAGGGCGTCGTTGAAGGCGCGTTCGGTTTCGGCGCGTACCTCGAGGACATGACCGGGCTTGCGGGCGAGCAGTTGGACCGCCTGCCGGATATAGCGGGATTGCGATTCGATCATGTAGATGATCGACCCGACGCCCAGATTGGTATTGGGTCCGTAGACCATGAACAGGTTCGGGAATTCGGGCACCGTCATCCCGTAGTAGGCGTGCGCGCCCGCGGACCACACGTCGGCCAGCTCGCGCCCGCCGCGGCCGGTGATACGCATCGGCCACAGGAACTCGGTGCCCTTGAACCCGGTGCCGTAGATGATCACATCGGCTTCGTGCAGGGTGCCGTCGGCGGTCCGCACACCCCGCGGGGTGATCTCGGTGATGCCGGAGGTGGTCACTTCCACATTGGGCCGGGTGAGCGTCGGATAGTAGTCGCTGGAGAACAGAACGCGTTTACAGGCGATCGGATAGTCGGGGGTGAGGGCGGCCCGCAGTTCGGGATCGTCCACGTTCTCGGTCAGGTTCCGCGCGGCGATCCGTGCGACGAGACGGCTGATGATCGGCAGTTCCACCAGACCCAGCGAGGTGATCTCGGCGGTGAGCCACCAGCCCAGCCGCTCCACCAGCAGCATGCCGGGGATCTTGGCGAACAGCTTGTGCTGGATCGGGGAGTATTCGGTATCGAACTTGGGCAGCACCCAGGCGGCGGTGCGCTGGAACAGGGTCAGCTGTTCGACCACCGGCTGGATCTGCGGAACGTACTGGATGGCACTCGCGCCGGTGCCGATACAGGCCACCCGTTTCCCGGTGAGGTCGATCTCGTGATCCCACAGGGCCGAATGGAAAGCGGGGCCCGCGAAACTGTCGATGCCCGGGATGGCGGGCAGTTGCGGGCGGGACAGCTGGCCGACGGCGGAGATGAGCACCTGCGCGCTCCGCCGGCCGCCGTCGGCGGTGTGCACCGTCCAGGTGCCGGCCTGCTCGTCGAACACCGCGTCGGTGACCGCGACGCCGAATTCGATCCGCTCCAGCAGGCCGTGCCGGCGGGTCACGCCGCGCAGATAGTCGTGGATGGCGGCCTGACCGGAGTACCGCTGTGGCCAATCGGGCTTCCGCTCGAAGGAGTAGGAGTACAGCGGAGACGGCACATCGCAGGCCGCGCCGGGGTAGGTGTTCTCCCGCCACACGCCACCGAGGTCGTCGGCCTTCTCGAGGATTGTGATGTCGTCGAATCCATGCCGGCACAACTCGATCGCCACGCCGATACCACCGAACCCGGCGCCGATGATCAGGATCGAGACCGGAGGTCGCGCGCTCATAGATACTCCTGTCGCCGCTGTGGTCTCCCTCACTCTAGGACGGTGCCCGTGGTCCGGATCGGCACTTCCGGCCAAACGTTTCCCCGCCGAAACCGGGCCGCCCGCGGCCGCGTGGGACCGTCGCGCGCGGCACCGGACGCCGACCGGGACGCATCGGCCACGGCCGGAAAAACCGGTTGCCCGCCGACTGCATGGCCGATAGTTTGTCGCGGTTTGTCCATCCCGGATATCGAAGGAGACGCAGTGTCATGGAACCCCTGACCGAACGCGAGATCAGAGCGTCGTTCGTCAATTGCTCGAAAGGCGACGCCAAACGTCTGTCGATACCCACCGACCTGGCCGACCGCCCCTGGGACGACCTGGACTTCCTGGGCTGGTCCGATCCCGGAGCCGCCGGCCGCGCCTATCTCGTGATACCCGAGGAGCGCGGCCCGGCCGGTATCGCGTTGCGTTATGAAACCGGTGGGCCGCGGCGTTCGCAGATGTGCACGATCTGCTCCACCACACACACCAACGGCGGCGTGGTGCTGATGACGGCACGTAAGGCCGGGGAGGCCGGTCGGCGCGGCAACTCGACCGGGACCTACATGTGTGACGATCTGGCGTGCTCGCTGTACGCCCGCCGGAAGAAAACGCCCGCGCTGGGCCGCGCCTATCGCGACGATTTCGATGCCGAGTACCGGATCGAACAGATCCGGGAGAACATCACCGCGTTCCTGACCCGGGTTCGCGGCTGATCATCGCGGTGGATTCCGCTCGACGAGAAAGAGGTAGTGGCTGTGCGCCGATACTCGAGACCCCGCCCGGGAAGCGTTCCGGACCCCGCATTACGACAGCGGAATCCGGATCCTCCCGCCTCCTCCCCGGCCGAGGCGGTCCGGCACGGCCGGACCGCCTCGGCCGGGGAGGAGGCGCCCGGGGAGATCACCCCGGGTCGATAGATCCGTGCCGGTCGCCGAGGGCACCGAGCAGTTCGGCGATCGCCGCGTGCCCGTCCTGCATCGATGTCTCCCCGCCCTGGCCCGGCTCCCCGTAACGCAGTGTGATCACGTCGGTGCCGTCCCCCGCGGGATGGCGGTGCACGGTGTACTCGCGATCGGGCCGGGCCCACTGCCGCGCGAGCAGTCCCACCAGGTCGGCGGACATGAGGTCGGTCGCGATGGCCAGGGGAGTGCGGCCCTGTGTGTCCGCGCGAGCCGGATCCGCGCCGTGGGCCAGCAGTGACCGCACGATCCCAGAGCGGCCCCCTTGGGCGGCGATCGTCAGCGGGGTGCCCGCGATATTCGGGTCGGCTCCCGCTGCCAGCAGAAGTTCCACTGTCTCGCGGTGCCCGTTGCGGACCGCCCACAGCAGCGGCGGTGTTCCCGGCCCGGTCTGTTGTGGATGTGGTGGCTCGGGTGCGTTCGGGTCGGCTCCGGCGGCCAGCAGTGCCGCGACGACACCGGTATGGTTCCAGCACGCGGCGGCGCACAACGGCAGTCCTTCGTCGTCGCCCCCGCCGCAGAGATGTGGATCGGCGCCGTGTGCCAGCAGCAGGCGTACCGCTTCGGTGGCGCCCTGTACCGCTGCTCGGTAAAGGGGAGTGGTTCCGTATTCGTCCGGCTCGTCGGGGTCCGCCCCGGCTTCCAGCAGTTCTCGCACGCGCCCCGTGCCCGCCGACGAGACGGCCGCTACAAGATCTGTCACGTATCCATTAGAGCCGGTGGGTCAACCGGATATCGCGGCTCGGGTCGGCCCGGGCATCGCGCCGGCCGCGGGCGGCGACGGTTTAGCCTGGGCGGTATGACCGATCGACGCCGAGGAGTGTTCCGCGTAACCGGACGCTTCCCGCACCACCTGTGACCGGCTCCGGCGCTTCCCGGACGATCCCGGCCGAGGTAAGGCCGTATCTGGCCGAGCTGGTCCGGCGGACCCGCGCCGTCTACGGCGATCGGCTCCTCAGTGTGTTCGCGGTGGGGTCCCTGGCGCTCGGGGACTACCGGCACGGTCGCAGCGATATCGATATCACGGTGGTCGTGGCCCCCGACGGGCCCGAGCGGCTGGTCCACGACCTTGCCGAAGTGCTGGCCCACCCCGCGTTCGATTGCCCTGCCGCCGGACTGGAGCTGGTGGTCTACGACGCGGATTTCGCGGCGTCGGGGGCGCCGGAAGCCGGCTATCTGCTGAACCTGAACACCGGCCCGCTGCTGCCCGCGGTCGCGGATTTCGAAGCCGCCGGGGCGCCGGCGTTCTGGTATGTCATCGATCGCGCGGTCGCCCACCAGAGCGGGCTACCGCTGTTCGGGCGGCCGGTGCGCGAGGTTCTCGCCGCCCCGCGCCGGTTCGATCTGCTCGCCGCGGTGGCGGCCTCGGTCGACGAGCACGCGTCCGGGGCCGGGCACCTCACCGACAATCGGGTGCTCAACGGCTGCCGGGCCGTGTACTTCTGCCGTACCGGCCATTGGGTGGCCAAACGGGAAGCCGGGCGGGCGATGGTCGCGGCCGGGGACGGTTTCGGTGGGCTGGTGGGCGAGGCGCTGCGCAGTTTCGAGCGGCCTCGGGAGCGGTCGGCGGAGCTGCCCGCGGCGCAGGTCGGTGAATTCTCGGCCTGGGCGGGCCGGACGGTGGCCGCGACTGTACGGCGCGAGGTCGCCGGAAGGTCCGCCCACCGCTGAAGTCCATTATGCCTTGACAGGAATATTCCCCGAGCGATATATATTTCGGGTGGTACGCGATGTCTTCGAGGTACTGGCCGACCCCACCCGGCGGCGGATTCTCGATCTACTGCGCGACGGTGAGCGCACCGTCGGTGAGCTGGTGGGTGCGCTCGGCACGGCCCAGCCCAATGTGTCGAAACATCTGCGCATGCTCGACGCGGCGGCGCTGGTGCGCGTGCGAGTGGACGGTCCGCGCCGGCACTACGGTCTCGCGCCCGGCCGGCTGCGGGAGATCGATATGTGGCTGGCGCCGTTCCGGGAGATCTGGGCCGATCGCCTCGACGAATTCGAGCGGTATCTGGACACGGTGCCCGACGACGAAGGACCCGACGAACCCAGAGGAGTGAAATGACCGACGCGACCCGGCGTCTCGGTGAAGTCCTGCGCGACGGCGATCGCATGGGCACCCGCTACGAACGCACCCTGGCGCATCCACCGGAGAAGGTCTGGCGGGCGCTCACCGAATCCGAGCATCTACGGCACTGGTTCCCCGCGGACATCATCGGTGAGCGCCGTTCGGGTGCCGAGGTGCGGTTCCGCTTCTGGCCGGAGGCGGTCGAGCGGGCAGGTGATGAACTGACCGAAGCAGGGATCGCACCGGAGGATCCGGTACTGCCGGGTCGTATCCTGACCTGGGAACCACCGCGGCTTTTCGAATTCCTCTGGGACGACGAGCATCTGCTGTTCGAGATCGTGCCCGACGGTGCCGGGTCCCGGTTGCTGTGCACGGTCTGGTTCGGTACCCCGGGGCCGCACGGGGTATCGGGGACCGCCGCCGGATACCACGTCTGCCTGGACGCGCTGGTGGAATCGCTCGATACCGGCGCGAGTGGCGCGCCGGACCGGGCGCTGATCCTCGCGCTCGAGCGCCGATACGCCGAGGTCATCGGCTGAATCGGCGACGATCGCAGGCTATTTGGCGGCGGAGTGTCAGACCCGCAGCATGGTGCGGCCGAGTGCGGAGCGGTTCTCGATGGCGGCGTGGGCCGCGGCGGCATCGGCGAGCGGGAAGGTCTGTCCGATGACGACCTCGAGTTGCTCGGTGGCGAGCAACTCGAGTATCCGGCCGGCGTAGCGGGCCCGGCCGTCGTTGCCGGTGTTCAGGTCGTACAGGCTCAGGACCTCGACCCCTCGCCCACGAGCGCTTTCGGCTTCCGTGCCGGCGAATTCGCCGGCTGCTGCCCCGTATCCGATGAAGAGGCCACCGCCGGGCACGATCCGCAGCGCCGCATCGCCCGGGTCGCCGCCCGCGCCGTCGAATACCACATCGGGCCCGCGGCCGCCGGTCGCGGCCAGGGCTCGATCCGTCCAGCCGGCCTCGGAGTAATCGATCGCGGTCTCGGCCCCCAGCCGCCGGGCGAGCGCGAGTTTGGCCTCCCCACGGGCGGCGGCGATCACCTGTGCTCCCGCCCGGTGGGCGAGCTGGGTGAGAAGCGTGCCGAGACCACCGGCGGCGGCCGTGACCAGCACCCGCTGCCCTGGCCGGATACCGGCGCGCTCGAAGGCCGCGAGCGCGGTATGGCCGTCGTGGACCACCGCCGTCGCTCGGTCGACACTCACGCCGTCCGGTATCCGGTTCAATTGCTCGGCAGCGGCGAGCGCCTGTTCGGCGTAGCCGCCGATGGGCAGACCGCCACCGATGCCGCTGGCCACGGTCCGTGCGGTCACCCGGGTGCCCAGCAGTGCGGGGTCGACGTCCGATCCCACGGCCGTGACGACCCCGCCGACCGCGCCGCCGGGTACGTAGGGCGGCTGCACGGGGAAGAAATCGGTGCCCCATCCCGACCGCAGCCGGGTATCGAGGAACATCACATCCGCCGCGGCGACGCGTATCAGGACCTGACCGGCTTCCGGTTCCGGGGTCGGCAGCTCGCGCACCTCGAGCACGCTCGGCCCGCCGAATTCCTTTACCTGTACTGCCTGCACGATGCACTCCTCGGGTTCGACAACCGGTGAACTCGATCAGTCTGAAACCTCTAGATAGGTTGAGGTCAAGGGGGCGTCGTGGAGCGGCCGAGCCGAGGCGCGCGGCCGGGAACGACGAAACCGTGACATCCGCGCCCGCCTGCCCGGTCCGGCGCCCGCGGACAGGCAGGATCGGGGTATGCGAGTACTGCTGACCGGCGCGGCCGGATTCATCGGTTCCCATATCCACCCCGCGTTGGCGACCCGCGGCCACGACGTGGTGGCGGTCGACCTGATGCTGCCCGCGGCGCACGGGCCCGGGGCGAAGCCGCCGGAGGGGGTACGGCAGGTGGATGTCCGCGACGCCGCCGGGCTCGACCGGCTGCTCCCCGGGGTCGACGTGGTGTGCCATCAGGCCGCCGTGGTGGGTGCCGGTGTCGATGTCCAGGACGCGCCCGCCTATGCCGGGCACAACGATCTCGGCACCGCGGTACTGCTGGCCGCCATGGACCGTGCCGGGTGCGGCCGGCTGGTCCTGGCTTCCTCGATGGTGGTGTACGGCGAGGGACTCTATCGGGGGCCGGACGGGATCGTGGAAGTGGCGGGGCGCCGGCCCGAAGACCTCGCGGCCGGCCGGTTCGAACACCGTCGTCACGGCGAAGCGCTCACCTGGGCCCCGGTTCCCGAGAACACGCCGTCGCGGCCCCGGAGTCTGTACGCGGCGAGCAAGGTGGCGCAGGAGCACTACGCGACCGCCTGGGCCGCGGCCACCGGCGGTACGGTGACCGCACTGCGCTACCACAACGTCTATGGCCCCGGAATGCCCAGAGACACACCGTATTCCGGTGTCGCGGCGATATTCCGATCGGCGCTGGCGGCAGGTCGGGCACCGCAGGTGTTCGAGGACGGCCGGCAGACGCGGGATTTCGTGCACGTCACCGATATCGCCGCGGCGAATGTGGCCGCTGTCGAGGCCGCGCTGCCCGGGTTCGAGCCGTTGAACATCTGCTCCGGGCATCCGATCACCATCGGTGATGTCGCACGAACCCTGGCGGCGGCCCATGGAGGGCCGGAGCCTGTGGTCACCGGTGCGGTACGATCGGGAGATGTGCGCCATATCGTCGCCGATCCGGCGCGCGCCCGGCAGGTGCTCGGGTTCACCGCGCGTATCGGCCCGGCCGCCGGGCTGGCGGAATTCGCCCGCGCCCCCTTGCGTCCGGTCGCGGCGGGCGCCACGATCGGCTGATGACCGGCCGCGGCGGCGAGCTACTGCGGCAGCTCGGCCGTGGGCCGCTACGCGTAGCGCAGCGGCGCGCACCAGGCAGATGACATGGGTCGAAACGGTGCCGTACAGCGCATCCACGTCCCGATCCTGATGATCAGTAGCATTGCTGATTCGATGCCGATCCAGTTCCAGGAGGTCCCGTGGCAGACAGGCCACGACTGTGGGAACAACACTGTTGCCTGCCCCTGGTGCCGACAGCGGACGTCGCCGAACTGGGGCGTTATCCGCTGGGCTCGTATCTGTCGGTGAACGTCGGATATTCGCCCCAGTCCACCCGGGAAGTGCTGGAACTACTTGATATATTCCGCCGGGAGGCTCTGGCGGATGGTCGATTCCGGCTGGTGAAGAGCTTCGCCGACGCCTGGCCGGAACCGGGGTCGGTGGACGCGAACGAATTCATTGCGCTGGCCTTCGATCTGGAAGACTCCGCCCCGCTCGAGGGCAATCTCGACAATGTCGACATATTCCACGACCTGGGGCTGCGGTCGCTGCTGCCGACCTATAACCAGGCCAACGCCTCAGGTTGTGGATGTCTCGACACCGAGGACACCGGGCTCACGGCCTACGGCCGCGATCTGATCCGTAAGCTGAACGAGTCCGGTGTGTTCGCCGACGGATCGCACTGCTCGGTGCAGACCGGGTTGGACATCGCAGAGATCACGAGCGCGCCGATGATCTACAGCCACTCCAATTTCCGGGCGGTGTGGGAACATCCGCGGAACCTCACCGACGACCAGGCGCGGGCCTGCGCGGCAACCGGCGGTGTGATAGGTATCAACGGCGTGGGAATCTTTCTGGGCCCCAACGGGAAAGACGAACACGCCGAACGCGTAGCTGCCATGGCCGATCACATCGTTTACGGCGTGGAGTTGGTCGGCCTGGACCATATCGGTGTCAGTTCCGACTATTCCTTCGACGCGGACGACTTCAACGATATGCTGGCCGCAAATCCGGAGCTGTTCTCCGAGGAGTACACCCGCCACGGCCAGTTGTGCTGGACCCCACCGGAGGACTTCCTCGGTCTTTCGGACGTACCCGGCTTGCACGACGTGCTGGCCCGGCGCGGCTTCGCCGAGGACGAACTGGCCGCGGTCTTCGGCGGCAACTTCGCGCGCGTGGCCCGGCAGGTGTGGCGGGATTGAATCAACTATGGACGGGGGCAGAATGCTGTTGGGTGACCTACGGGGGCTCAGCGGCCGATGCATTCCGGCCGGTCCGGGCGCTCGAACGGATAGCGCGCGCGGAATTCCGCCGCCGCCTGCGCCATCGTGACGAACTCGACGCCGTCGAAGCCGGCCCAGCGGTCCAGCAGGCGTTCCAGCACGAGCAAAACCTGCGGCCGCCCCGATACGTCGGGATGCAGGGTCACCGGGATGACGGCGTAGTCCAACTCCCGGTACACCCAGTCGAACTGGTCGTTCCACATCTGCTCGATCGCGCGCGGCGCGACGAATCCGTGCGAGTTGGGATGTGCCTTGATGAACATCATCGGCGGCAGGTCGTCGACGTACCAGTTGCCACAGAATTCGACCAGGTCGATCTCGTGTCCGTGCACGAGTGGTTTCATCCAGTGCGCGGCGGGACCGGAGGTGTCGATGGGCGTCCAGGTGTCACCGACGCGGGCGTAGAAGGGCACGAAATCGTTGTAGTTCTGCGAATGGTCGTAGGAGAACCCGTAGTCGGCGAGAATGGACGCGGTGTGCTCGCTCATCTCCCACCACGGCGCGACATAGCCCAGCGGCCGGCGGCCACTGAGTTGTTCGATGAGGTCTACACACTTGGACATGACATCGCGTTCCTGCTGTGGCGTGAGTGCCCGCGGATTCTCGTGGCTGTACCCATGGGCGCCGATCTCGTGTCCCGCCTCGACACACCGGCGTGCCTGCGCGGGAAAGGTCTCGATGGAATGTCCGGGCCAGAACCAGGTGGTCCGGATACCGCGGCGCTCGAACAGCCGCAGCATCCGCGGCACACCGACCTCGCCGGCGAACACGCCCCGTTGCATATCGTTGGGGGAATCCTGGCCGCCGTAGGAACCGAGCCAGCCGGCGCAGGAATCGACATCGATGCCGAGGGCCACCTGAATTTTCTTGTTCATCGGATCAACTCCTTCCGGTGGTCGGTGCCACGCCGTCGTACGGTTGCGGCCGGAACCGCCGGTCGCGTTCCGGGGCCGGCTCGTCGGCGGCGCCGGGACGAGGCTCGGGGGAACCGATTCCGGCGCGATCGGCGGAGGTGCGCTGGGCGGCGTAGATCTCGTCGATGAGTTCGTGCAGGTCCAGCGGTTCGAGGTCGAGCCGCTGGGCGTCCGGCGAGCTCTTCGCTATCTCGGACAGATCGTCGACCATCCGGGACAGCCGCCGGGTCGCCCGGCCGATCCGCTCGGCGTACCGGGCGATATCGGCCGGGTCGGTCGCCGCCCCGTGGTCGAGTGCCGCGGTCACGGCCCGGAGCCCGGCGAGCGGGGTCCGCATGTCGTGGCTCACCCAGGCCAGCAGTGCGCGCCGTGATCGTTCGGCGGCGCGGGCTTGTTCGCGCATTCGATTCTCCAGTGCTCTTTTCCGGGAACATTCCCTGCCCAGTAGTACGGCGGCCGGCACGGTGACCGCACCGACCAGCAGCAATACGATGGCGGTACGCCCGGACTCGGTGGTGGCCCTCAGCCCGTTCGCCCCGGTGATACCGGCCAATGCGGCCAGGGTCGGGATGAGGACCAGCACCGCCGCACTCGCGGTGAGCGAACGGTCGCGGAGCGCGCGCAGGATCAAGGCGCCCGCTGCCACCACCGGCAGTGCGCAGGCCAGTGTGTGGCCGATGATTTCCGGCAGGTCATCGAGCACGAGTATGCACATGGATGCCTCACCAATTCGTCAGCAGCAGATGGACCAGTAGCAGGGCCCCCGTCGCCTGGACGGCGAGCCAGGGGCGAATGTGTCCGCGCGGCAGGAACGCCGTCGCCGCCAGCAGCCACATATCGAACGGCAGCCAGATCCGTTCGGTCTCGGCTTTGCTCAACCCGCTGAGGTCGGCGGCGACGACCGCGCAGACGGCGGCGGCGACCAGCAGCGCGGCCGGATCGAGCGTCCGCAGCCGGGACGGCGCCAGGGTCCGGCTGAGCGCCGCCACCGTCGCGAGCCCGACCGCGCAGACCGTGGCGGCGAGATTGCCCCACCACCAGTACCCGTACGGGCGAGTGGTGGCGATCCCCTGGTAGTAGCGCTCGACCACCAGGTGGTAGCCGTCGAGCCACCAGAATCCGGCGGCCGCGAAACCGGTCACCACGACCAGCGTGCCCACTACGGCGGGCAGCAGCGGCCGGACCGTGCGGGCGCCGAGCAGCACCGCGACGGCCAGCGGTCCCATCAGTATCAGGCCGTAGTTCAGGTAGATCCCGCAGCCGAACAGCACCCCGGCCGCGAACGCGACCGGTATCGCGGTGCGGCGGGCCAGGGGGACAGTGGATCCCGGATCGGGTGGCCGGTCGGTCGCGGGCCTCGGTGAGCTCTCGGCGAGGTGGGTGGATCGCGCGCCCGCGGCGACGGCGAGTAGCGCCACCGCCCACGCCGTGACGCCGGCGAACAGGGCGTCGGCGGACACCGCGATCCAGATGGCCGCCGGCGCGAGTACCAGGAACGGCAGTGCCCGGCGGGCACGGTCCTCGGCGCCCAGGGCGCGCAACGCGACCGCTACCGCGATCGGCGCGCTGCATCCCGCCAGGACACAGACGATTCCCGCCCAGGTGGGCCCGCCCAGGCCGAGCCGGTCGAGCACGACGAAAAACAAGAGCGCGCCGGGCGGATGGCCGGAGACGTGGGTGGTCCACGAATCCGGTTGCCCGTCGAGGATCCGGTCGGCGAACGAGTCGAGCATCGCCGGGATATCGGTGACTCCGGGCACCTCGGCAAGATATTCGTGGCCGTCGGCGAGCCGCGCGGTGAAACCCCGCCGCCAACCGTCCACCAGGGCGAGTGCGAACGCCCACACCACCGCGGTGAGATAGCCGGCGGTGAGCAGCCGCCGCCAGGGGAGTCGACCGGCCAGCGCCGGGCCCCGGGCGACCACGGCCGCCGAGAGGACCAGCGCCGGGAGGCTGCCCCAGCCGATATGCGGCGACCAGTGGCCGAAAATGGGCGCGGCCGCGGCGAAGAGACTGCGCCGCCACGATTCGCTCGCCAGTTGCGGAACGGTGAACGCGACCGCCACCAGCAGCGCCGCGCCCACGGCGCCGAGCAGCTCGCCCCGGAACCGGGTGCGGGGTTCGGCGATCTCGATCAGCTCCGGCACAGAGGCCACCCTAGGCCGGTCCGGTCGGTGGCGGCGCATTCACCAGTGGATTCGGACACGACGTCATGGTTTTGTCACAGTATTTCCGCCGCCGCGGGCTTAGCGTGGCACCCATGCCGACAGAGCACCGCGAACCGGCCGGTGTCACCGTGGTGATCCCGTGCCGCAACGAAGCCGAGGCGTTGCCGGCGGTCCTGGCCGCGCTACCGCCCGGATATCAGCCGATCGTCGTCGACAACGGGTCTACCGACGACACCGCCGCCGTCGCGATCGGATTCGGCGCCCGCGTGATCACCGAACCGCGTCCCGGATACGGGGCCGCGGTGCAGGCCGGTATTGCCGCGGCCCGCACCGAACTGGTCGCCGTCCTCGACGGCGACGGATCGATGGACCCCGGGGAGCTGCCCCGGCTGGTGGCCGAGATCCGCGCCGGCGCCGACCTCGCGGTGGGCCGCCGCCGGCCGGTGAGCGGTGGGGTCTGGCCGTGGCACACCCGGCTCGGCAACCGTGTCGTCGCGGGTCGGCTGCGCCGCCGCTACGGGCTGCCGGTGCACGATATAGGGGCCATGCGCGTCGCGGGCCGGGAGCGGTTGGAATCGCTGGGAAGACTGCACGATCGCTTCGGATATCCCCTGGAATTGCTCGTCCGCGCCGCCGCGGCGCAGTGGGACGTGCGCGAGGTCGATATCAGCTACCGGGCGCGGGCCGGTGGGCGCTCGAAGATATCGGGGACGGCACGGGGATCACTGCGGGCGACCCGTGATTTCCTGGCGGTCCTGCGGTGAACCGGGCTGCCCGGTCACCTGCTCCGGGACCGGACCGCGGCGCTCGCTCCGGTGGCGCGCCGGTGCCGGCGGCATTGCTGGTGGTGGCCAAGGCGCCGGTCGCCGGATATGCCAAGACCCGGCTGACTCCGCCCCTGACACCGGTGCAGGCCGCCCGCCTGGCGGCCGCCGCACTGCTGGACACACTCGACGCGGTGAGCGCCTGCCCGGTCGCCCACCGGGTGGTCGCGTTCACCGGCGACCTGGACGCCGCGGAACTCGGCGGTGAGATAGCGCTGAAAATGACCGATTTCGAGGTGGTTCCCCAGCGTGGCCCGGATTTCGCGGTGCGGCTGGCCAACGCCCACGCCGATACCGCGCGGGCGGGGCTGCCGGTCTTGCAGATCGGTATGGACACACCGCAGCTCGGCCCACGAGTGCTCACCCACGCGGCCCGCACCCTGGCCTCCGGGGCCGAGGCCTTGCTGGGACCCGCCACCGACGGCGGCTGGTGGGGACTGGGGCTGTCCGATCCGCGGGCCGCTCGGCTGCTCACGGAGGTGCCCATGTCCACGGCGGTCACCGGCGACCGCACCCGGGGCGTGCTGGGCGCCCACGGATACCGGGTCGGGATACTGCCCGCCCTCACCGATGTCGATCACTACGCCGACGCCCTGCGGGTCGCCGCCGGCTGTTCCGGGCGATTCGCCGCGGAGGTGGCGGCACTCGGCGCCGCGCGGTCCGGCCGGTGATCGGCCGGTTCGATCCGGCCCTGACCGGCCGCGACTGCTGGATCCGCTCCACCGACGGCGATCGCATCCGGCTGCCGACCCGCCGGTGGCTCGGCGGCGCCCGGATCACCGCCGCCGACCGGCAGGTGGATTCGGCCCTGATCGGGTGTTGTGACGGACCGACGGTCGATCTGGGCTGCGGGCCGGGACGGTTGGTGGCGGCGCTGTGCCGCCGCGGTGTCATCGCGCTCGGCGTCGATGTCTCGCCCACCGCGGTCGCGGTCACCCGGCACCGGGGTGCCCCCGCCGTGGCCCGCGATCTCTTCGGGCCGCTGCCCGGCGACGGCCGGTGGCATTACGCGCTACTGGCCGATGGGAACATCGGTATCGGCGGTGACCCGCATCGTATCCTGCGCCGGGTCGCCGGCCTGCTTCGTCCCGGTGGCCTGGCCGTGGTCGAATTCTCCTGTCCCGGGACGGAAATCGGTGTCCGGCAGATCCGGCTGGAAACCCGCACCGAGGCCGGGGACTGGTTTCCCTGGGCGGAGGCGGGTATCGACCACGCCGCCGGGCTGGCAGGGGAGACCGGGTTCGACCTGCTCACCACGGCCGATATCTCGGGACGCCATATCGCCTGGTTGCGCAGCGGCGCGCACCGCTGAGCCGGACGACGGATCATTGCGCGGCGTGCGCGTCCGGGGCGAAACACCGCTGGTAGAGAGCGCGCATCTGCGGCTCGAACGCGGGAGCCGGGCCCTCGGCGACCACACCGGGCGCCACCTGCGTGATCGGCAGGGCGGCCACCGGTGCCGCCGGAGCGCCCCATTCACGTAACCATGCGGCGAGCTGTCCACTGGATGTGGCGAAAACGATGCGGCCGAGTCCGACCCAGCCGTGGGCGGCCGAACACATCGGGCAGTGTTCGCCCGAGGTGTACACCGTGGCCGTCGCGCGGTCGGCCGGGTCGAGGTGGGCGGCCGCCCAGCGGCAGATCTCGAATTCCGGATGCCGGGTGTTGTCACCGCCGGCCACGCGGTTGCGATCCTCGAACAGCACCTCGCCGGTGGCGGCGACCAGGAGCGACCCGAACGGCTCGTCCCCGGCGGCCAGCGCCTCGCGGGCGAGTTCGACACAGCGGCGCAGGTACTCCATATCGTGCGCGGAAATCGTCATGGCCTCATCTTCGCCGATGACGACAAGCCACAGCAGTAGCGGTGGGCCGGACACCCGGTACCCGGCCCACCGCTATCCGTGCCGACGCCTGGCCACTGTGGTCGAGGGCCGTGCGGCGGATTCCGACCACTGAACGGCGTCCTGCCCGGCCCTATCGTGTGGGACCACGGGTCGGCGCCCGTGGCCCGGCCTGTTGCCCCGGTCAGCGCATCGTGACTGCCGGCTGTCGGCCGCTGGACGGCATCGCACCCTGGGCACGGCCGTGCGCCGAAGGACGGCATCGAACCTCGGGCACGGCCGTGCACAGACCGCTCAGCGCACCGGTACGCCCGTGGTCGTGGTTTCCTGCGGGGTCGTACTCGGGACGGGCGCCTCCGAGCTGTTGTTCACCGCGACCTGCGGAGGCGTGGGACGGGTCGTCGCCACCGGCGGAGTCGTCGCTTCGGGGGTGGCCACGACGGTGGCGGTCTCCGTCGCCTCCGGTGTGGTGACGGGCGGTTCGGTGGTGGTCCCGGTGGCCGGCGGCGCCGTGGTCGTGGGATCGGTCGTGGTGGCCGGGGCGGTGGTGGTCGGGGCGGTGGTGGTCGGCGTACCGGTCGCCGACTGCGTGGTCACCGGGGCGGTCCCGCTCGTCGTCGGTGCGGCCATGGTGCCGGTGGCCGCCGCGCTCGCCGTCGGATCGGTCGTGGTCTGCGCTGCCGCCCGGTAGGCGTCGTCGAGGTCCTCGGCTGTCGGGGCCGACTTCGTGTCCACCGGTTCGCCGGCCTGCGCCTGCTTCGCCAGATGGGTGAGCCAGGCCGCCGCGTATTCGGCAGAGGTGAGTGTCTTACCGTTGCCCGGATCGGCATCGCGCCAGTAGTCGAAGTGGTGACCGGTGGCGTTGGGACCGAGTGTGAGGTTGTAGGGGTCGGACAGGATCACCGGGATCGTGTTCTGATTGGTGACGATCAGGCCCACGATCTCGTTGAGGACCTTCTGCGGCAGATAGGCGAGCGGGGACATCTGATCGGTCGAGATGGAATCGGCCGGGGTCGCCGGTGCGGTGGTCACACCGGGTTCGTAGGCCGGGTCCGAGACCCGCAGCAATACCTCGAGAAAGGTTTCGTCGGTGGCCATCCAGTTGGGCTGCGACTGGATATCGGCCAGTGCCAGCAGCGTGACCCGGCTGAGGACCACCGCGACATCCTGCCCGGTGGCAGGGTTGAGGCCCTCGCGTTCGAGAGCGTCGACGTTCATCTGCCGTGCCACATTGACCACCAATTGCAGCAGCGCGATATTGTCCGGCGCCGCGCAGGTGAGGTCGCCGTCGGAGCAGAAGGAGGCGATCTTGCCGTTCAGCGCGCCGAAATCGCCGCTGGTCCCGGCCACCGCGCCCTGACCGGGGACGGGTGTGCCGCCGTTCTGGTAGAGCTGATCGAAATTATCCGGGTTGCCGTACGGGTTCTGGGCGCCGGGGAACGGCCCGTCGCCCGCCGTGCGGCCGGAATCGGCGAGGATGACCACACCGGTGACCTTGCCGGGGTCGACGATGGCGTAGCCGCCGTCCTGCTGCTCCTGATGACCGATCTCCATCGCCACCCGCCGGACCACATCGGCACCCTCGCTGTATCCCACGATCGCGAACTGGGTATCCGGGCAGGCCTGGGCGATCTCCCGCATCACCTGCTGGGTGTTGGCGACACCGGTGGTGACGGCGTCCTCGTAGGTGGCCATGTTCGCGGGGTAGGCGATGTAGACGGCGGCATACGAGCCGGGATCCACATCATCGGCGGGCGCGTTGACCACCGGGTCGACCCATTCGCTGCTGTGGTCGCCCGACAGCGCCGCGGGCAGCGGGTTGCCGTTGGCGTCCACCAGCAGTTTCGTGGTGCCCTCGGCCGGGGTGTCGCCACGGCCGGCGACCGAGATGGTGACCATATCGTGGCATTCGGTGACCGACGCCTTCAGTTGCGTATCGGCGTGCTGGGCCGGTGCGGTCACCGAGTAGGCCGCCGCCACCGCCGCCGCCACGCCGAGACCGGCGGGGGCCGCGATCGCCGCGGCGAGCCGGTGTTGTGCCAGGTAGGTGCGGGCGCGCACCAGGTGATCACTTCGGAAAGCCATGTCCCGAGCTCCATTCGACTGCTGGTAAATGGACGGACAGGCCCCCCGACGGGCCATTGCGTCACCGGAGAAGTCGCGGCCCGGCTGTACGGCGTTACGGTCTCATTTCGGGTCCAGTGCCCCCTGGTGATACGACACCGACGGACTCCACAGGAAGAAGCTGTCGATACCGGTCCGGTAGGTCGCGTCGATCTGCGCTCTGACCTGGGCATCTCCGTAGTCCGCCCCGAGGCTGAAGTCCTGCAGCCACGGGATCACCTTCGCGTTCGTGCCCTTGGTCACGGATTGGAAGTCGCGCAGCGCTGCCGCCACGATGTCGTAGGGCTGGTTGTTCGGGTCGGCGACTCCGTACTCCCCGGTGTTCCAATGCGAGGGGTAGATCATCGGCGCCACGAAATCCACCTGTTCGGCGATGAGCGGGATGTCCTGGGCGATCTGGTCGGGCCGGGAGGCGGCGATACCGTAGACCGCCGCGCTGAGGTGAGCACCGGCGGTGTGCACCGGTTCCCGGGCCTGCGCCAGGAATCCGGCGACGGCGTGGGTCGCCGGTCCGGTGAGCCCGGGGAATCTCATACTGGACAGACTGCCGTCGGGCCGGCGGACGTAGTCGTATATGATTCCGTCGAAGCCCAGTTCGGCGGCCTCGACGGCCAGCGCGATGTTGTAGGCGCGCACTTCGGGATGGGCGAAATTGGTGAACGCGATGGCGCCGTAGTGGCTGGAATAGGGTTGACCGGCCGGATTCTGCACCACCCAGTCGGGCCGCCGGTGGTGCCAGGCCCAGTCGGCCAGGGTGGGATCGCGGAAGGCCACGATCCGGCCGACCACCTGGACCCCCATATCGTGCAGTTGCCGCAGCGCGTCGCGGGGCCGGTAGATCGGGGTGGCGGCGCCGGTGTTGCGGGCCAGCGGGACCCGCGAGTCGTAGCCGACTACGCCGTCCTCGTCCTTGATATCGAGCTGGACGGTATCGATCCGGCCCTGCCTGGCCATGTCCAGCACCGATTCGCGCATCCCGTCGTGCGACCAGGCATGGGCGGTGACGTGGACCGCGCGCATCCGTGGCAGATCGATACCCGCGGCCAGCGGCCGGCTCGTCTCGTTACCCGCGGCGTCGACCGCGACCACCGCGGCGCCGGAGGGATGATGCGGCAGCTCGGTCTCGAAGCTGCCGTCGGGTGCGGGGGTGACCTGCCGGGTGCCGATCGAGACGCGCACGGCGTCGGGCGCCCGCCCGCGCACCGTGACGGGGTCGCGGTAGGAGTCCACGGCGGGCGGTGGCGCTATCTCCAGGGCCGGGGCGGTGGTGTCGACGGTGAACGTCGCCGACACGGCGGGTTCGGCGCGCAACCACCCGAGTGGCCCACCGGCCGGGATCCGCGCGGTGAAGCTGTGCTCGCCGTCGGCCAGGCCCTCCGGGCGGTAGAGCACCGTCTCGCCCTCCACCGTGCCGTTGACCGTCCCGCCGTCCACGGCGAGTACCACCGCCCGCGGGTCGTGCCCGCTGGCATCCACGCGCAGCACCAGATCCGGGAGAGCGGCGGCGCCGACCGGGCCCGGCGGTAGGCCGCTCAGGGGTAGTGCCGGTGCCGGCGAGCGGCCGGCTCCGACGCCGACCGCGACCAACAGAACTGCCAGGACAACACCGAAAACCGAGATCACCAATCGTTTACGATCGGCTGCCCGGAACCGCATGAGCACAACGCATCAACTCCCACGAACACTGTCCCGTCAATATGGACAGATCACGCGCCGCTCAATCTCTTTGCCGGAGACGAAACGTAAATCGTTGCCGGCACGTAACATTCGGGCGATGGTGCGGTTCCCGGGAACAGTCGTACGGGCGGTCGCGGCGGTGGCGGTGGTGTGCGCGGCGGCCACGGCCTGCGAGGTGACACCCGGTGCGCAACCGCCGCAGACCATCCCGGCGGTCCCGTCGCCGGCGGTGACCACCCCACCTCGGCCGGACCCGGCGGCCGTCGGTGCCGACGAACTCGGCGTGGTCCCGATACTGATGTACCACCAGCTCTCGCCACGACCGGGCGGCGAATACGACCAGACGCCCGCCGAGTTCCGCGCCGAACTCGACCGGCTGTACCGGGAGGGATACCGGCCGATCACCGCCGCGCAGTACGCCGCGGGAACGGTGGACATCCCGGCCGGAACCCATCCGGTGGTGCTCACCTTCGACGATTCCACCACCAGCCAGCTGCGGTTCACCCCCGACGGCGTACCCGCTCCGGATTGCGCGGTGGCCGTCCTGGAGGAATTCGCGGCCCGGCATCCGGACTTTCCCGCCCGCGCCACCTTCTACGTCACCGACGATCCCTTCGGCGGTGATCCGCGCGCCCTGCCGTGGCTGGCCGGCCGCGGCTACGAGATCGGCGCGCACACCGCGACCCATCAAGACCTCGGCTCGCTGGATGCCGCCGGTGTGCAACGGGAACTGGCGCAGAACGTGCGGACGATCGCGGCCGCCGCCCCGGGTACCGAGGTGCGCACCATGGCCCTGCCGTTGGGCTCGTCCCCGGCCGATCCCGCCCTGGCTCTCGCGGGGAGCTCGGGCGGAACCGGCTACCGGTTCGAGGCCGCGATGCTGGTCGGCGCGAACCCCGCCCCCTCACCGTTCGGCGCGGTGGACCCCGCCGCGGTGCCGCGGATCCGGTCCGGTCTCGGCCGGGTGCCGTTCGACTCCGCCTACTGGCTCGACGAACTCGCGGCGAACCCCGAGGCACGGTTCACTTCCGACGGCGACCCGCAGCGGATCTCGTTCCCCCGTACTGCGGCCGGTGACCTCGCCCCGCGCTGGGCCGAGCGGGCCACCCCGTACTGACGGGACGGTGGGTGCGCCCCTCGAGCGTGTACGCCCGGGCACGGGCCCTGTTGCGATCGGCGTCCGCGCTCGGGATTGCCCGCCGCCGGTGAAGTCGTGTCGTTCAGCGGCCGATGCTGTTCAGTTCGGCCACGTCCTCATCGGAGAGCACGAGCCGCGCGCCGACGATGTTCTCGTGTAGATGCGCTGTCGATGAGGTGCCGGGGATGAGCAGGATGTTCGGTGAGCGCTGCAGCAACCAGGCCAGTGCGACCGACATCGGTGCGGCTCCCAGCCGGGAGGCGACCTTCGCGAGCGTTTCCGACTGCAGTGGTGTGAAGCCGCCGAGCGGGAAGAACGGCACGTAGGCGATATCGTCGGCGGCGAGGCGGTCGACGATATCGTCGTCGTGACGGTGGGCGAGGTTGTACATGTTCTGCACGCAGACGATCGGAGCGATGGTCCGCGCCTCGGCGACCTGCTCCTCGGTTACGTTGCTGACCCCGAGGTGACGGATCAGGCCCTGCTGCCGGAGTTCGGCGAGTGTTGCGAATGCTTCGGCGAGCGACCCGGGCCGGCGACCTTCGGCGTCGCCCATGCGCAGGTTGACCAGGTCGAGTGCTTCGACACCGAGGTGCTCGAGGTTCTGGTGGACCTGCTCGCGTAGCTCTTCGGGGCGCCGTGCCGGGGGCCAGCCGCCCCGGGCATCCCGGTACGCGCCCACCTTGGTGGCGATGAACAGCGACTCGGGGTATGGGTGCAGTGCCTCGCGGATCAGCTCGTTGGTGATGTAAGGCCCATAGGCGTCGCTGGTGTCGATATGGGTGATGCCGAGGTCGACGGCCTCCCGCAGCACGGCCAGGGCTTCGTCGCGGTCGGCGGGCGGTCCCATGACCCCGGGCCCCGCGAGTTGCATCGCGCCGTACCCGAACCGGGTGACGGTGCAGTCTCCCAGGGCCCGGGTACCGCCGGGGAGGGAGGTGATGGATGTGTTCATGGTGGTGCCCTTCATCGTGCAGCGGGTGGCGCTTCCGGCCTGTCCGCACGATTATTGGAGAGCTACTTCCTCATGGGAAGTAGGCACTCGAGAGTGCGTAACCCGTCTACAGGTGAGGTGTGAGGTCAGTGCCGACGACGAAGGATGCCGAGCGGGCGCAGGCGAAGACGGAGTTCAACGCATTTCTGGCGGCATGCCCGAGCCGCCGGCTGCTCGACCGGATCTCGGACAAGTGGGTCGTACTGATTCTGTGCGCGCTGGGTGGCGACAGTTCCGGTGGGCCCGATGCCTCCGACGCTGCGCGGGCGCTGCGTTACTCCGAGCTCTCTCGCCGGCTGTCGGGGGTCAGCCAGAAGATGCTGACCCAGACGCTGCGATCACTGGAGCGTGATGGCCTGCTCACCCGCACCGTGACCCCGACTGTCCCTGTCACCGTCTCCTACGAGCTGACCGATCTCGGCCACTCGCTCTACGACACGACACGCGGGCTCAGGCACTGGGCGCAGAACCACATGGCGGAGGTTCTCGCGCACCGCGAGGACTACGATGCGCGCAGTTGCTGACAACATCAGAACATCGGCTCGCACCCGGTCGCCGCACGATCTTCGCCGGCCGGTCCCTCAGTCCGGGAGCCGGCGCATCTCGAGCACGGTGAGTCCGAGATTGTCGATCCGGGCCAGGACCGCGCGGACCCCGGTCGGATCGGTGACCGGGCCCGACAGCACCGTGGTGCCGTGTTCTCGATCGCCGTCGAGTTCCGGGAAGGCGGCCAGCGCGCGCTCGGAGAGTTCGCCGTCGATGGTGAACTGGTATCGCATCGCCGTCTCCTGACTCGTCCGGGCCGGTGCGGCGGCGGTGCCGTCGCAGCGGATTCGAGTGTGCGCCGGTCGCACGGTGCGCCACCTCGTCCGCACCGGGTGAACCCCGCTGCCCGCCTCAGAGCAGGCCGGTGCGCCGCGCTTCCTGCAGAGTTTCCATCCGGGAGCTGGTGCCGAGTTTGGCGTAGATCCCGCGCATATGGGTTTTCACGGTATTGATGGACACGCCGAGGTCGTCGGCGATGTGCTGGGTGGTCCGGCCGGACGGCAGCTGGCGCAGGATCGTCAGCTCGGTCGCGGTGAGCGCGGGATGGCCGGCCCGCCGGCGGGCCGGATGGCCGGCGCGTACCGAATCGGCGAACGCGCTGCGGTGGCCGAAGCAGCCCGCGTAGTAGTCGAGCAGTTCGATGGTGCCCGGCACATCGAAGAACGGCCGGGTGATCCGGTGGGTGGCGGCGATGCACAGGCCGTTGTCCACAGCTTCGCGGGTCTTGGAATCATTGCCCAGCTGGTGGTGGGCGCGGGCGTAGAGCAGCCAGCCGGTCAGCTGGGTGACCGGATGCAGATTCGGGGTGGCCGTCAGCAAGGGTTCGACCTGGAGTACGACACCGTGATGGTTACCGGAGGCGGCGGTGAGGGCGGCGCCGGACAGGACGGTATCGGGGGTGCGGCCCAGCACGGCGCGGGCACGTTCGGTGAGATGCTGCGCGGTGGCGGTTTCCCCCGCCTCCAGCAGCGCCCATACCGCGGCCCCGACCAGACCTCCACTGAGCGCGGGGGGCGGGTCGGCGTCCAGCAGCCGGCCGATACTGCGGCGCAGCCGATCCGCGGCGGCGCCCCGGTCGGCCGCATGCCGGCAGTCCAGCAGACTGCCCACCACATGCGGGAGCCAGCCGGCCACCGGCCCCGGCGTTCCGTCGCGCCGGATGTGTTCGGCGCACAGGATCCGGATGTGCCCGGGATGCGGTTCGGTGCCCTGCAGATAGGCGCCGTAGGCCTCCAGGGCGGTGGCGTGCACGGTTTCGGGCAGGTCCAGCAGATCGTGGTCGCGGGCGATGGCGCAGGCACGTTCGGCGCGCTGGCGCATGGTCGTGATCGATCCGGCCAGGCCCGCGGTGACCGCCAGCCGCGTCACCGCGATGAGCCGGAGCCGGGGATGGCAGCGGGACCGGGTACGGCTCAGCGCTATCCGTAATCGTTCCTCGCCGCGGGCCAGTTCGCCGCGCAACGCCAGCGCCGTCCCGGTGGTGACCGCGAGGTAGCCGTCGAGATCGGGCCGGTCGGCGGGCGGCATCCGGTCGGGGAACACACCGTTTTCGGTGGCGCTGCCCGTCGCCACCGCCAGTTCCGCGTCCACCGCGGTGGCCAGTGCCTCGAGCCGGTGCGGTCCCGCCAGCGAGAGCGGATCCTCGTCGGCGAGCAGCCGGGCACTGTCGCGGTAGGCCTGGGCCGAGCCGCTGTCCCCGTGCAGCAGCGCATCGGTGACCTGCAGCAACCGCAGATACGGATCGGCCAGGACATCGGGGGCGGTATCGGCCAGCGAATCGAACAGCGCCGCACCGTCACCGGCGAAGACCAGGGCCAGCGCGTGCTCGGCGAGGAACCCGGCCAGTGGCCGGTGATCGGCCACCGTGAGCAGATGGGGCAGCGCCGCGCGCAATTCCCCGGCCGACATCAGCTGACGCGCGGCGCGCAGTCGCAGATCCGAGCAGAAATCGGTACCGAGCCGGTTCGCTTCGGCGCGGAAGTACGCGCGCAACATCGGATGGTAGGTGTGCCAGACCTTGCCGCCCCGCGTCAGCGAGGTCATCGGGAAGTTGATCCGGTCCAGTTCGTAGAGCCAGTGCGCCGAACCACCACCCACCATGGCGTCGGCGAGTTCCTCGGTGAACTCCTCCACGATGCTGGTGCAGGTCAGGAACTGGCGCAGCGCCGGGGACAGGGTGTCGATGAGCTCGCCCACCAGCAGGTCGGTGAACGCGTGCGGCGGCCGGGCGAGCGCGGTCAGGGCGTCGCGGTGCGCGCCGTCGTGGGCGGCGAGGTAAATGGCTGCGATCCGGACCAGCGCGGCCCAGCCCTGCGTGAGCGACATCAGTATGCCCAGCGACTCCGGGTCCAGCGCGCATCCGTGTTCGGCGCACAGCCCGGCGGCCTCCTCCGGCGACAAGGCCAGGTCCGGGCCGCTCCACCGGGTCAGCCGGGAATGCAGTTCCAGCAGATGCCACCGGATCGGGGGTTCGAATCGGGCGCATACCACGGTCGTCACCGTCGGTGGCGCGTGTTGCAGGAAGTATTCGAGCCCGGCCAGCGCGAGCGGGTCGGTGATCAGGTGGGCGTCGTCGATCACCAGGACGGTGGGCGCGCAATCGTCGGCGAGCGCGGCGATCACCGCCTCGGCCTCGCCGACTCCCGTCGCGGGCTGTCCGGCGCCCGGCCCGGAACTGCCCAGGCGTGTGCGGAGCTCCGCCCACAGCGAGGTCTGCTCACCGATCGTGACCCAGGCGATCCGCGTGTCGTGATGGGTTCGCGGTAGCTGTCGTGCGGCCCAGTCGGCGACGGCCACGGTTTTGCCGATCCCCACCGCGCCGCAGACCAGCAGAACTCCGCCGTTGCCGCTGTCGGCCACGGTATCCAGCGCCGAGTGCAATCGTGGCCGGGACACCGGTGTGAAGGGCAGTACCGGAATGGGCGAGCGGGCCCGGGCCCGCGATACCGGGCGACCCGTCAGATCCAGTGTCGGCGAAGTGGTCACGGTGCCTCCCGAAGACGTCGTCCGAAACAGCACTAGCACGCACTCGGCCGCAGCCTACCGGAGCGAACAGGACTCCCAGCCGGTCGTGAACCAACCTGTTACCAGGGCGTATCCGGTCGAAATCATCCGCAGCGGGTGAGCCGGGGAGCGGGTGGCAGCCATAGCGTGGACAGGTCGCCGGCACCGGGGACCCTGCATCCGAAAGCGAGCGAGGTGGGTCATGTCCTTCTGGGAAGTGCTCTGGCTGATCGTGGTGAGTTTCGCGTTCGTCGCCTATCTGCTGCTGCTCTTCTACATCATCGGTGACCTGTTCCGGGACAAGCACACCTCGGGCTGGATCAAGGCGATCTGGGTGGTGCTGCTGATCGTGCTGCCGCTGCTGGCCTCCCTGGTGTACTTGATCGTGCGCGGCCGGGGTATGACCGAACGCGCGGCCGTGGAAGCCGAGCAGGTCGAGGCGGCGCAGAAGAAATATATCCAGCAGACCGCCGGTACCAGTCCGGCCGCCCAGATCGCCGAGGCGAAGCGGCTGCTGGCCGAGGGCACGATCACCGAGAGCGAATTCGAACGGCTCAAGGCCAAGGCCATGTCGTGACCGGAACCGCTCCGGGCTCCGGCGATCCCGTATCGAATGATGCCCGGCCGGGCGCGGAGGATGCGGGCCCGGGACCCCAGGGGCAGGAGCCGGCACGTGCGGGCGCGGCGCCGGGACCGGAAGGCGCCGGGCGGGTACCGGATAGCTCCCGTCCGGAGCGGTGGGCGATCCCCCGTGGCCTCATTGTGCTGCTCGTCGCGGCGGCGACGGTGGTGGCCGTCACCGGAGCGAAGGCGTTCTCCGGGGTGCTCGGCCCGGTATTCCTGGCGCTGATGTTCGCGATCGCGGCGCAGCCCATCCAGACCCGGCTGCAGCGCCGCGGCAAACCGGCCTGGGTGGGAATGATCGCGGCCCTGGCAGTGGTGTATCTGGTGCTCCTGGGCCTGGTCGCCGCGATGGCGTTGTCGGCCGCCCAGTTGGCGACCGCGCTCCCGGACTATTCCGATCAATTCTCCGCACTGTTCGATCAGGTCCGCTCGCTTCTGGAACGGTTCGACGTGGACCAGGATCGGATACAGCAGGCGCTGAGCGGTTTCGATTTCGGCAAACTGGTCGAGGTGGTCGAGGGCGCGCTACGCGAACTCGCCGGCGTTTTCTCCAATCTGCTGTTCGTGCTGGCCCTGCTGCTGTTCATGGCGTTCGACGGGATGACCATCGGACGCCGGATGAGCGTGGTGGCCGGAATGCGGCCCGATATCTCGCACGCGTTGAGCACCTTCGCCGCCGGCACCCGCAAATACCTGATCGTCTCGACGGTATTCGGGCTCATCGTGGCGGTGCTCGACGGTGTGGCGCTGTGGTTGCTCGCGGTCCCGTTCCCGGTGCTGTGGGGACTGCTGTCGTTCATCACCAACTACATCCCGAACATCGGCTTCGTCATCGGTCTGATCCCGCCCGCGCTGCTGGCCCTGCTCGACGGTGGTTTCACCCGGATGGTGTGGGTGATCGTGCTCTACTGCGTGTTCAACGTGGTGGTGCAGTCGGTGATCCAGCCGAAGTTCGTGGGCGACGCGGTCGGTCTGAGTGTCACGGTCACCTTCCTGTCCTTGGTGTTCTGGTCCTGGGTGCTGGGCGCGCTCGGGGCGCTGCTGGCCATTCCGCTCACACTGCTGGCCAAGGCGCTGCTGTTCGATATCGATCCGTCGACGCGGTGGATGGACGTATTGATCAGCGACCGGCCCCCCGATACCGAACCGGGCGACGAGGAGCCGGCCGCCGGGCCGACGTCGTGAACCCGGTTTTCACCCGCGACGGGTGAGGTGTACCGCCCGTGCCCGGGCGAGAGTCGACGCACACCTGCGCTTGAAGGAGTGGAGATGACTACTGCACGGGAGCCGATGACGAGCACCACCTCCGGCCGGTCCCCGGTACATCAGGGCGTGGCGGCCGGTACCTCGATCGCCGCGGCGATTCTGCTGCTGACCGTCGGCGCACTGTCGGTACTGGAAGGAATCGCGGCTGTCGCCGAAGACGAATTGTTCGTGGTCGGCGTGAACTATGCCTACGAATTCGATATCACCACCTGGGGCTGGGTCCACCTCGTCCTCGGGATCGTGCTGATCATCAGCGCGCTCGGCCTGCTCACCGGAACGACCTGGGGTCGCGGCCTGGCGATCGGTATCGCCGCGCTGTCCATCCTGGCGAATTTCCTGTGGCTGCCCTACTACCCGTGGTGGTCGGTTCTGGTCATCGCCCTGAACGTTGTCGTGATCTGGGCGATCGCGACCTGGCGGCCACAGACCTGATACCGCGCGTGATGCCGGGGCCGGGCATATCCGGCCCCGGCATCGGCGTTTCACCGACCCGGATGTCAGCGCCGGCCGCGCCGGCGGATCAGCAGCCCGGCCACCAGCCCGATCAGGAACATGACCAGCAGGATCAGCCACATCGGCGAAGTCACGGTGATGGGCAGGAAATTTATCTCCACCTGGTCGCGGTTCTCGATGACGAAGATCACCGCGATGACGGTGAGAACCAGGGCCAGCCACTGGTTCACGGTGATCCGGGACAGCAGCGAGGGCTTGGGTTGGCGGTCGGTCATCACGTCCTCCGCTCGGCAGTCGGTCGCAACACTGTGCAGTCTCCGTCGCGGCCGGGCCGTGGGCATCACCCGCCGAGGATGACCCGGCACCGTCGACGGCGACGTTCGCCGCACGCGGTGGTGCGGCCGCGCGACCGCATCACGTGCGGGATCGCGGCCGTACACCCGGCCTATCGCGCCCCGCGCGGCGGGCCGGACCTGCCCGCCCGCCTCCGTCGAGAGAGTTGCGGTCCTTGTCCGAGTAGGCAGTTCACCCGTCGTAGGTGATACGGCGGGTCGCCGCGGGTGCCTAGCGTGGGCGTGCCGGTGCGCGACACCGCCGATCGAGCGCGGATCCCGGCCGCGCGCGCCCGCCGGAGTCCGGCCGCGCCGGAAACCGAGCCAGCCGACAGATCGCGAGGTAACGATGACCACGGAACTGGACTTCGACGACACCGCCGATTTCGGCAATGCGACGCGCGGGTTCATGGCCGAACTCGATCCACCGGTGGTGACGGCCGCGGACGGCTCGGTGGTCTACGACATCGGCGCCTACGAATTCCTCGACGGCGACTGCCCGGACACCGCCCACCCCAGCCTGTGGCGCCAGGGCCAGCTGTGCAGCAAACAGGGGCTGTTCGAGGTGACAGAGGGCATCTATCAGGTCCGTAATCTGGATATGTCGAATATGACGCTGGTCGAAGGGCGCGACGGTGTCATCGTGATCGATCCCTTGTTGTCGGTGGAGACCGCGGCCGCGGGCCTGGCCCTGTACCGCGCGCAACGCGGTGACCGGCCGGTTACCGGCATGATCTACACGCATTCGCACGCGGACCATTTCGCGGGGGCGCGGGCGGCGGTGCCGGCCGGCCATCCGCCGGTGCCCATCCTGGCGCCCACCGGATTCCTGGAACACGCGGTGAGCGAGAACGTCTACGCGGGCAACGCCATGAACCGGCGGGCTGTCTTCATGTACGGGGCGGTGCTCCCGAAAGCGCCCGACGGCCAGATCGGTGCCGGACTGGGGATGACGACCTCCGCCGGGACCATCACCCTGATACCGCCCACCCTCGATATCACGCACACCGGGCAGGAAGAGGAGATCGACGGGGTCCGGATGATCTTCCAGCTGACCCCGGGTACCGAGGCCCCGGCGGAGATGAACTTCCTGTTCCCCGATCGGCGCGCACTCTGTATGGCCGAGAACGCGACCCACAATATGCACAATGTGCTGACCCTGCGCGGCGCGGTGGTCCGCGACTCCCGGATCTGGGCACAGTATCTCGACGAGGCCATCGCCCGGTTCGCCGACAAGGCCGATGTGGCGTTCGCCTCGCACCACTGGCCCACCTGGGGCCGGGAGCACTGGACCACGTGGCTGGCGAACCAGCGCGATATGTACGCCTACCTACACGACCAGACGCTGCGCCTGACCAACGCCGGCTACACCGGGCCGGAGATCGCCGAACAGTTCGAATTCCCGCCCGAGCTCGACAAGGTCTGGACCAACCGCGGGTACTACGGCTCCACCAGCCACAACGTCAAAGCGGTCTACCAGCGGTACATGGGCTGGTACGACGGCAATCCGGCGCATCTGTGGGAGCATCCGCCGGTCGCGCTGGCGCAGCGGTACGCGGCCGACTACGGCGGTGTCGAGGCGCTCGTCGCCAAGGGGCGGGAATACGCCGATGCCGGCGACCTCCGGTTCGCGGCGACCCTGCTCAACCACGCTGTGTTCGCCGAGCCCGGCCACGAGGACGCCAAGGAGACCCTGGCCCAGGTCTACGACCGGCTCGGCCATGGCGCCGAGAACGGGACCTGGCGCAACTTCTACCTGACGGGCGCCCAGGAATTGCGGAAAGGCCCGACTCCCACCCCGATCCAATTGGCCGGTCCCGAGATGATGACCGCGCTGACACCGGAGATGATCATCGACTCGCTCGCGGTCCGGATCGACGGCCTGCGCGCCGCCACGACCGGATTCACCATGGACTGGGAGCTGACCGACGAGGACGCCGTCCACCGCATCACCCTGTCCCACGGCGCGCTCACCCATCGCGCCCCCACACCCGACGCGCCCGCAGTCGGGCCCGCGGACCTCACGCTGACGCTCACCAAGGAGCAACTTCTGAACGCGGTGAGCGGTAGGGGTTTCGACGGCGTGCGGATCACCGGTGACCGGAGCTTGCTCGACACGTTCATCGGGTTGCTGGACACTCCGGATCCGCAGTTCCCGATCGTCACGCCCTGATCGGTGGAGTCCGACCCTCGTGCGAGGCGAAGAGGACGTCAATACCGGAACCGGTGGCCCATGCCCGGTTCGGTCAGCAGATGCCGTGGACGCGCCGGGTCGTCTTCGAGTTTGCGCCGCAACTGGGCCATATAGACGCGGAGATAGTGGGTTTCGGTCTGATAGGCCGGCCCCCACACCTCGCGCAGCAGCTCGGTGCGGCCGACCAGCTTGCCGCGGTTACGTACCAGCATCTCCAGCACCCCCCACTCGGTGGGGGTCAGATGCACCTCGGCGCCGCCCTTGACGACCTTCTTCGCCGACAGGTCGACGGTGAACGAATCGGTCACCACCACCGGTTCGTCGGTTTCGGCCGAGGCCGCCGCGCGCCGCAGGGCGGCGCGCAACCGGGCCAGGAACTCGTCCATGCCGAACGGTTTGGTGATGTAGTCGTCGGCGCCGGCGTCGAGCGCATCCACCTTGTCGGCCGAATCGGTGCGGGCGGAGAGCACGAGCACCGGCACCCGCGACCAGCCACGCAACCCGGCCAGCACCTCGATACCGTCGATATCGGGAAGCCCCAGATCCAGGACCACCGCGTCGGGGCGGCGTTCGGCGGCCGCGCGCAGCGCGCCCGCACCGGTGGACGCGGTGACCACCTCGTATCCGCGCACCGACAGGTTGATCCGCATGGCGCGCAGTATCTGTGGTTCGTCGTCCACCACGAGGACGGTCGTGTCCGCCTTCGGTCCGGCATCCTGCTCCGGGGGAGTCTTCATCACCGCACCTCCGTCGCCGGTATGTCCTCGCCGACGTTACCGGGCGCGACCGCCAGGTCGACGGTGACCGTCAGCCCACCCCCGGGAGTGTCGGTGGCGGTGACGACGCCGCCCATGGCGACCGCGAAACCCCGGACCACCGAGAGCCCGAGCCCCAGACCGCTCGCGTTGTCCCGGTCGCCCACCTGCTGGAACTGGTCGAACACCCGCTCGGTATCGAGGCCCGGCAGACCGGGTCCGTGGTCGACCACCCGGACGATCACCCGCCCGTCGGCCGCGGTGGCGTCCACCTTCACCGGGGACTCCGCGCCGTAGCGCAGCGCGTTGTCGACCAGATTGGCCAGGATGCGCTCCAGCAGGTCGGCGTCGGCCCGCACCGCCAGCGATCCCACCTGGACCGTCACCCGGTCGAGGGAACTGCGGCGGGCCCCGCGCGGGCTGACCCCCACACTGACCAGCGCCCGGTGCACGACCTCGTCCAGATAGACCGGCTGCATCCGTGGCCGTACCACCCCGGCGGCCAGCCGCGACGAATCGAGGAGATTGCCGACCAGCGAGGTGAGTTGATCCGCCGATTCCTCCACCGTCGCCAGAAGTTCGGCACGGTCGGTGGGGGAGAACTCGACATCGTCGGAGCGCAGGCTCGACACGGCGGCCTTGACCGCGGCCAACGGCGTGCGCAGGTCGTGGCTCACCGCGGAGAGCAGGTCACGCCGTAGCCGGTCGGCCTCCGCGAGCGCGGCCGCCTGATTGGCCTCCGCGGCGAGCTGCTGCCGCTGCACCAGCCCCACGGCCTGGTTGGCGACCGCCTCCAGGACCCGCCGGTCCCGGGCGCGCAGGGTCGGTCCACCCAGGAGCAGCCAGTAGTCGCCGTCGCTCACCTCCACCGCGGTATCGGCGGTATCGGCGCGTTCGGGCGGATCGGTGCCGACCGCGGCGATCACCCCGTCGGTATGGTGCCGCAGGCTCACCGCCCGCTGGGCGTAGGTCCGGCGCAAGCGGTCCAGCAGCGCGGTCAGATCGGCGCCGCGCAGTACCGAACCCGCGAACAGTGTCAGCAGTTCGGCTTCCCGGGACGCCTGACCGGCCTGTTCGGCCCGCCGGGCGGCGGTATCGACGAGAACCGCCACCGCGACCGCGACGACCAGCAGCAGCACCGCGGGCAGGAAACTGTTCGGTTCCTGGATGGTGACGCTGTAGCGGGGATCGGTGAACAGGACGTTGAGCAGCAGGCCGGCGAGCAGCGCGGCGGCGATCGCCGGCAGGACGCCGCCGAACAGGGCGACCGCCAGCACCGCGACGAAGTACAGCGCGCTCTCGCTCACCAGATCCAGGTAGCGGTCGAGCCAGGCCGCGAGCAGTGCCGAGATCGCCGAGGGCACCACGAACGCGGCGACCCAGGCCGCCGTGCGCCGCAACCGGGGCCGCGGCCGCCGCCTGCGGCGTCGCCGTCCCGCCGCCTCGTGGGTCACCATGTGCACATCGATCTTGCCGGAGCGTTGCACCACCTCCGCGCCGATGCCCTCGTCCACCATCCGCGCCCAGCGGGAGCGCCGGGAGGTGCCCAGCACCAGTTGGGTCGCGTTGACCGTGCGCGCGAAATCGAGCAGCGCGGCGGGGACCTCGTCACCGACCACCGTGTGCAGTTCGGCTCCCAGATGAGCGGCGAGTTCCCGGACCGCCGCCATCTGCGGCGCCGCCACACCGGTCAGCCCGTCGCCGCGGACCACATGGAGCACGAGGAGTTCGGCACTGGACTTGGCCGCGATCCGCGCGGCCCGCCGGACCAGCGTCTCCGATTCCCGGCCGCCGGTGACCGCTACGACCACTCGCTCCCGGGCCTCCCAGGTGTCGGTGATCCGGTGGTCGGCACGGTACTTCGCGAGGGCCGCGTCCACCTGGTCGGCCAGCCAGAGCAGCGCCAGTTCGCGTAGCGCGGTGAGGTTGCCGCGCCGGAAGTAGTGGGCGAGTGCGGCGTCGGCCTTGTCCGCTGCGTAGACATTGCCGAGGCCGATCCGCCGCTGCAGTGCCTCCGGGGCGATATCGACCAGTTCGATCTGGTCGGCGGCCCGGACCACCGAATCCGGTACGGTCTCGCGCTGAACGACGCCGGTGATCTGCTCGACCACATCGTTGAGGCCCTCCAAGTGCTGGATGTTCACCGTCGAGACGACATCGATCCCGGCGGCCAGCAACTCCTGCACGTCCTCGTAGCGCTTACGGTTCCGGCTGCCCGGGGTGTTGGTGTGGGCCAGTTCGTCCACCAGCACCAGCTCCGGTTGCCGCCGCAGCACCGCGTCCACATCCAGTTCGTACTGCACCGTCCCGCGATAGGGGATCGCGATGCGGGGCAGTTGCTCGAGGCCTTCGAGCAGTTCCGCGGTCTGCGCGCGCCCATGGGTCTCGACGATCGCGGCCACCACGTCCTCGCCGCGGCCGAGCCGGCGATGCGCCTCGCCGAGCATCGCATACGTTTTCCCGACCCCGGGGGCGGCGCCGAGATAGATGCGCAGCTCACCCGGGGTGCGGTCGGGTGTCGTGCTCACGTCGGCATCATGTCATCCCACGCCCGCATCACGCGCCGCCCGCGGCGGAAGCGGGATAGCGGCGGTCCAGGTCGAGGTTGAGTTCGAGCACGTTCACCCGGGGTTCGCCGAGAAATCCCAGTGCGCGACCAGCGGTATGAGCCGCCACGACCTCGCGCACCGCGGCCGGGTCGACGCCCCGCGCCGCGGCGACCCGGCGGACCTGGATATCGGCGTAGGCGGGGGAGATGTGCGGGTCCAGGCCGCTACCGCTGCCGGTCACCGCGTCGGCGGGGACCGCCGGTTCCGCGGGAGCGTTACCGGCGATCGGCACGATGCGCCCGGCCGAGTAGTCCTCGCCGTAGCGGGCACATTCGACCCGGACGCCCTGGTATTCGGCCATGAACACCACGGGTGCCGCACCCCGGCGGGTGGGGCAGGGTTCGTTCACGCTGACCACTCGTTCGGGTGTCACCGTGCCGTCGTGGTGGAAGGTTCCCAGCACGGCCAGTACCGCCCCGACGCCTTCCGGGGTACAGAACGGCCGTGCCCCGTCCACGTCCTCCCGCTCGCCGATCTCCCGGCTACGGGTGCACACCTGCGTCAGCAGGCTCGGCGCGAAACCGGCTGTTTCCGGATCGGCGTCGGCGGCGAGCGACGCCGGATCGGCGGGCGTGTCGACGACGTCCTCCGGGCCGAGGTTGCCCGGGCCCGAGGCCAGTCCGTCGTAGCCGGCGGCGGAGGGCCGGCTCTGGAAATACCAGGCGATCGGCGTTCCGTCCGCATCGGTGAACGACTGGCCGATCAGCGAACTGCCGGCGATACGGCCGTCGGTTTCGATGAGCGAACCGTCGGCCTTGTCGCTCAGCCCGGGAAGCCGGCCCACCGCCCAGACGCCGGCCGGATAGAGCAGACCGGTCACCAGGGTCAGCACCAGCAGCGCGCGCAGTGCCGCCAGATGCTGCCGGATCAGATCGGAAAAAGACATATCAGGACATCCCGGGGAGGTATCGGACGAAGAGGTCGATGATTTTGATCCCGACGAACGGCGCGATGATCCCGCCGAGCCCGTAGATCGACAGATTGCGGCGCAGCAGGCCGGCCGCGCTGCCAGGTGTGTACCGGACACCGCGCAACGCCAGCGGGATGAGTGCCACGATGACGAGGGCGTTGAAGATCACCGCCGACAGGATCGCCGACTGCGGACTGGCCAGCCGCATGATGTTCAGCAGGTCGAGTCCGGGGAAGAGGCCGACGAACAGCGCCGGGATGATCGCGAAATATTTGGCGATATCGTTGGCGATCGAGAAGGTCGTCAGTGCCCCGCGGGTGATGAGCAGCTGTTTGCCGATCTCCACGATCTCGATCAGCTTCGTCGGATCGGAATCCAGGTCCACCATGTTCCCGGCCTCTTTGGCGGCCGAGGTGCCGGTGTTCATGGCGACCCCGACATCGGCCTGGGCCAGGGCGGGCGCATCGTTGGTCCCGTCACCGGTCATGGCGACCAGCCGGCCGCCGGCCTGCTCATGTTTGATCAGCTCGAGTTTGTCCTCCGGGGTGGCCTCGGCCAGGAAATCGTCCACCCCGGCCTCGTCCGCGATCGCCTTGGCGGTGCGCGGGTTGTCGCCGGTGATCATGATGGTGCGGATACCCATCCGGCGCATCTCGGCGAAACGCTCCCGCATGCCCTGCTTCACCACATCCTTGAGGTGGATGACGCCGAGCACCCGGGCGTCGCCGTCGACGATCTCGCCGACCACCAGGGGAGTGCCGCCCGCGGCGGAGATCCCGTCCACGATGGTGCCCAGTTCGGTGGGCACCGCGCCGCCGTGGCCGCGGATCCATTCGGCGACCGAATTGGCCGCGCCCTTGCGCAACCGGTGTCCGTCCACATCCACTCCGGACATCCGGGTCGCGGCGCCGAACGCGACCCACTGTGCGTGGGTGAGTTCACCGGCGGTGCGTTCCCGCAGTCCGTACGCCTGTTTGGCGAACACTACGATCGACCGGCCCTCCGGGGTCTTGTCGGCGAGGCTGGAAAGTTGCGCGGCGTCGGCCAGCCGGTCGGCCGTGATCCCGGCGAGCGGGACGAAATCCGCGGCCTGCCGGTTGCCGAGCGTGATGGTCCCGGTCTTGTCCAGCAGCAGTGTGTTCACATCGCCGGCGGCCTCGACCGCGCGCCCCGACATGGCCAGTACATTGCGCTGCACCAGCCGGTCCATTCCCGCGATCCCGATGGCCGAGAGCAGCGCGCCGATGGTGGTCGGGATCAGGCATACCAGCAGCGAGACCAGCGCTGTCCCGGTGATTCCGTAGCTGCCCAGCGCCGGGCCGTCCGGCACGCCCGGGTTGTTGTTCCTGGAGTAGATCGCCAGCGGCTGCAGGGTGACCACCGCGACCACGAAGATGATGGTCAGGGCCGCCAGCAAGATGTTGAGCGCGATCTCGTTCGGCGTCTTCTGCCGGGCCGCGCCCTCCACGAGGGCGATCATCTTGTCGATGAAGCTCTGGCCGGGCTCCTGGGTGATCCGGACGACGATCCGATCCGACAGCACTGTGGTACCCCCGGTCACAGCCGACCGGTCGCCGCCGGATTCCCGGATGACCGGGGCGGATTCACCGGTGATGGCCGATTCGTCCACCGAGGCGATCCCCTCGACCACATCACCGTCGCCCGGGATGACCTGCCCGGCCTCCACCACCACGTAGTCGCCGCGCCGCAGCTCCGGCGCCGGGACCGGTTCCTCGGTAACGGTCGCGCCCGATGACCAGTCGGGGAGCCGGCGGGCGACCGTATCGGTTTTGGCCTTGCGCAAGCTGTCGGCCTGCGCTTTTCCGCGGCCCTCGGCGACCGCCTCGGCCAGGTTGGCGAACACCACGGTCAGCCACAGCCACACAACGATCGCCCAGGCGAAAAAACCGGGCTCGGCGATCGCGAGCACGGTCGCCCAGACGGCGCCGATCTCCACGATGAACATCACCGGATTGCGCCACAGCGTCCGCGGATCCAGTTTGCGCACCGCCTGTGGTAGCGAGGTCAGCAGCATCTGTGGATCCAGCAGTCCGCCGTGTACCGGTTTCTTCCCGGACTGCGGTCCGGCCGGGAGGCCGGCGTGTTCGAGAGTAGGAGTGGACATCAGTGGAGCCCTTCGGCGAGTGGCCCGAGCGCCAGCGCGGGCAGGAAGGTGAGAGCGACCAGGATCACGGTCACGCCGATGACGAGGCCGACGAACTGCGGTCGATGGGTCGGCAGGGTGCCCTCTGATACGGGGGCGGCGCCCTGCCTGGCGAGTGCACCGGCCAGGGCCAGGGCCAGGATCATCGGCAGGAAGCGGCCGAACAGCATGGCCAGACCCAGCGCGGTGTTGAACCATTCGGTGTTACCGGTCAGGCCGCCGAACGCGGAGCCGTTGTTGTTTCCGGCCGAGGTGAAGGCGTAGAGCACTTCCGACAGCCCGTGTGGCCCGGAATTGAGCATCGACGCGCGCTGCCCGGGCAGGGCCATGGCGGCGGCGGTTCCGGTCAGCACGATCACCGGGGTGACGAGGAAATAGCCGGCGGCGAGTTTGATCTCGCGGGGGGTGATCTTCTTACCGAGGTACTCCGGTGTGCGCCCGACCATCAGCCCGGCGACGAACACCGTGATCACCGCCAGGATCAGCATTCCGTACAGGCCCGACCCCACGCCGCCGGGCGCGACCTCACCCAGCTGCATATTGAACATCAGCGTCATGCCGCCGAGGCCGGTGTAGGAATCGTGCGCCGAATCGACGGCGCCCGTGGAGGTCAGTGTGGTGGCCGCCGCGAAGGTCGCCGAATTCGCCACCCCGAAGCGCTGTTCGACACCCTCCGAGGCTGCGCCGACCGCGGCCGGCACGGTGCCGTGGTGCTGGAGCTGGAAGAGGTTGACCAGACCGATGCTCAGCAGTGCCGGCACGGTCATGACCGCGGTGACGGCGAACCCCTGCTTGGGACTGTTCACCATGCGGCCGAAGGTGCGCGGTAGCGAGAAGGCGATGACCATCAGCAGGAAGATCTCCAGCCAGTTCGTCCACGCGACCGGATTCTCGAAGGGATGCGCGGCGTTGGCGTTGAAGAACCCGCCACCATTGGTGCCGAGATTCTTGATGGCCTCCTGACCGGCGACCGGTCCGCCGGGCAGGGTCTGCGTGGTTCCACCGAGGGTGGTCGCGACCTGATCGTGCAGGTGGAAATTCTGGACGACACCACCGGCGATGAGCACCACGGCCGCAGCACCCGCGATCGGCAGCAGGATACGCAGCGTGCCGCGCACCAGATCCACCCAGAAATTACCGAGTTCACCGGCCCGCGAGCGTGCGAAACCGCGGACGAACGCCATGGCGACGGCCATACCGACCGCGGCCGAGACGAAGTTCTGCACCGACAGACCGGCCGCCTGGACCAGATGGCCCAGCGTGGATTCGCCCGCGTAGTTCTGCCAGTTGGTGTTGGTGACGAAACTGACGGCGGTGTTCCACGCCAGCGCCGCGGTCATGGGGGTGGCGGGGTCGGCGGGGACCAGCGGCAGCTTGTCCTGGACCAGTAGTAGGACGAACAGGAGGATCACGCTGACCGCGGAGAAGGCCAGGACGCTGCGGGCGTACCCGCCCCAGGTCTGCTCACGGTCGGGGTCGGCGCCGATGATCCGGTAGATCCCACGTTCTACGCGGGAATGCCCGGTGCGGGTGTAGACGCGATACATGTAGTCCCCGAGGGGAACGTGCACGAGAGCCAGCGCGATCACCAGGGCGGCGACGAACAGCAGCCCGGCGGTGGTGGTACTCACTCAGAACCTCTCGGGGAACAGCAGGGCGGCCACGAGGAACGCGGTCACCGCAACGGCCAGGACCAGCCCTACGGCATTGACGATATTCACAGGCGCTCCACCATTCGCTGCACGAACCCGAGCACACCGAACACCGCGACCGTGACCACGAGAAAGGCCAGGATCGACACTTCGCCTCCGTTCCGAGAACCTGGGGCAGCGCGACACGGCCGATCGGCCGCTGCTGCCGAACCGGATCGAAACTACGAGCCGCGCGGTCTGTGGTCCGCACACGTTGACGGGTCCTTTACGCGCCGCGTGCCTGCATTGACGCCTTCCTTGCGCGTGTTGCCGGCCTGTTGTGACGTGGATCGCCACCGGTAGCGTCCCCTCGGCGAACTGTTGTGATCCGCTATGTGCGTCCCTACCGGGAAGCCGGTCATCGAACGGTTGATCCCGCTACCGAGAGGTGCGTCCTGCCCGGTCGACCGCGGGGCAGGACGGTGTATGACGTCTATGGGCGGCAGCTGTATGCGCGAACCTGCCCGCGACACGGCGCCGAAGGCGCACGCTGTAGGGAAAGCGCAGGTGTTCGCCACGCCCGTCTGATCGGATCTGCCCCGGCACGGACAACGGAGGATCGCTCATGCACCCGTTCGCCTATCAACCGCTCGAACTCGTCCAGGCGGTCATCTTGGCCGTGCGGTGCGTCCTGCACGTGTATTCGTCGGGCACGCCGTGTGTACCCATCTGATGGCGCCGGGAGCGCCGCCGGTCTGCCACTCCCGACCGGAAGCGGCAGACCCGCGGCGCGCGTTCCTCACCAGCAATCGGTCGGTTCGCCCACTTTGACCACCGAGAGCACCGCATCGCCTTCACCGATGGGTGTGCCCGGCGCCGGTTGCTGTGAGACCACCACCCAGTTGCGGTCCACCACCTGCGCGCGACCCCGGCCGGTAGCGTCCTCGCTGCGGGAGTAGAAGACCCCGGCCGTCTGGATGAGGTCCTGTGCCGCCTGCAGATTCATGCACACGACCGAGGGCATCGGTACGCGGGCCGCGGTATTCGCGACCGGGGGTGCCGTATCGGTCGCGGCCGATTGCGGCGCGGGCGCGGTGAGTGTGACGGTGGTGATCCGGACCGGAACGGCCGACGCGACGGCCGTGTACGACTCCGTATCCGGTTCGGGGGAGCCACAGGCGGCCAGTACCGTTGCGGCCGCCACGATCACGCACACGCAGAGTGTCTTCATGAGCATCCTCTCGACCTTCGGTGAAGTGGTGTGGATCACTCGCAGATCGATCGGCTATCGATAGTTGTTACGCGCGGCGGGAATCGGGGGGACGAACGCGGGGCCGGAGAGAGCAAGGGCCGGACCCGCCGAGTGGCGGATCCGGCCCAGAGGCACCCGGTCTCGCGAATTACTCCGCCGCGGCGGCGAACCCGGTCCGCAGATCGACGAGGATGTCCTCGATCCCTTCGATGCCCACCGCCAGGCGCACCAGCCCCGGCGTGACGCCCGAGCTGAGCTGCTCGTCCGGGGTCAGCTGCGAGTGGGTGGTCGAGGCGGGATGGATGACCAGCGAACGGACATCGCCGATATTGGCGACGTGGCTGTGCAGGGTCAGCGCGTCCACGAATTTCTTGCCCGCGTCGACGCCGCCGGCCAGTTCGAAACCGACGACCGCGCCGGTGCCCTTGGGCGCCAGCCGCTTACCCCGCTCGTACCAGGGGGAGGACGGCAGGCCCGCATACGACACCGAGGTGACTTCCGGCCGCTCGGTGAGGAACTCGGCGACCGCCTGCGCGTTCTGGACGTGCCGTTCCACCCGCAGGCTCAGCGTCTCCAGGCCCTGACTGATGAGGAACGCGTTGAACGGCGCGATCGCGGTACCGAGGTCGCGCAGCAGCTGGACCCGCGCCTTGAGTGCGTAGGCCGGGGCGCCGAGGTCGGCGAATACGGCGCCGTGGTAGCTCGGGTCGGGCTCGGTGAAACCCGGGAAGCGGGGGCCGTCGGCGCCGCGGACCGTCCAGTCGAACGTGCCGCCGTCGACGATCACGCCCGCGATCGCGGCACCGTGGCCGCCGAGATATTTGGTCGCCGAGTGGACGACGATATCGGCGCCGTGCGCCAGCGGCTGGATCAGATAGGGGGTCGCGACCGTGTTGTCGACGATCAACGGCAGGCCCGCGCCGTGCGCGACCTCGGCGATACCGGGGATGTCGAAGATGTGGTTCTGCGGGTTGGACACCGTCTCGCCGTAGAAGGCCTTGGTGTTCGGCCGGACCGCGGCACGCCACTGGTCGAGGTTGTCGGGATCCTCGACGAAGGAGACCTCGATACCCAGCTTGGGCAGCGTGTAGTGGAAGAGGTTGTAGGTGCCGCCGTAGAGCCGGGGGCTGGAGACGACGTGGTCACCGGCACCGGCGATGTTCAGGATCGCCAGGGTCTCCGCCGCCTGCCCCGAGGACACCAGCAGCGCCGCCACCCCGCCTTCGAGCGCCGCGATCCGCTGTTCGACCGCGTCCTGGGTCGGATTCATGATCCGGGTGTAGATATTGCCCGGCTCCGCCAGTCCGAACAGTGCCGCGGCGTGCGCGGTGTCACGGAAGGTGTAGGAGGTGGTCTGGTAGATCGGGAGGGCCCGGGCGTTGGTGCTCGCGTCGGGGTCCTGTCCGACGTGGATCTGCTTGGTCTCGAAGCTCCAACCGGCGGATGGGTCGGCCGGCGGGGTGGTTTCGCTCATCGCGGGGTTCTCCTGTATGTGAGGAACGGGACGATCGCGCCGGACGCAGCGAATTGCTTCGGGCAGCACGCTTTTCCGGCCTGCCGCGGCCGGATGCGCCGCTGCGGCCCGTTCACGCTAGGGGCGGCCATCGGGAAATGGCCACAGTTTTGTTCGCGCAGATTCCAATCATGCCGTGGTGGCGGGCCCCGCGCGATGCCTTCCGCCGTTCGGTCCGGCGCGCTCATCCGGCCGCCGCACCGCGCGGTGCGTACATGATGATCGCGACCCCGGCCAGGCAGAACAGCGCCCCGGTGAAATCCCAGCGGTCCGGCCGGAACCCGTCGAGCGCCATCGCCCACAGCAGCGAACCGGCGACGAACACCCCGCCGTACGCGGCGAGGATCCGGCCGAAGTTCGCGTCGGGTTGCAAGGTGGCGACGAATCCGTACAGCCCCAGTGCGAGCACGCCCGCGCCGATCCAGGCCCAGCCGCGATGTTCGCGCACGCCCTGCCACACCAGCCAGGCGCCGCCGATCTCGGCGAGCGCGGCGACAGCGAACAGCAGGATCGACCGGATAACGCTCATGGCGCCGAGCCTACGAGACTCCAGGGCCGCGGACCGGGGCGGTTTCGCCGGAAACCCGTCTAGGTATGACAAGACAAAACTGGCAATATGTCTTATCGTCGATACATGGTGGCAGATACGTATCAGGATCGGGTCCGTTTCGAGTTGCGCTCCGGCGAGTCCTGGCGCGAACCGTGGTCCATGTACTCCGCGCTGCGCGACCACGACCCGGTGCACCGCGTCGTCCCCGCCGACCGCCCGGACAACGACTATTGGGTGCTCACCCGGCACGAGCACGTGTACGCCGCCGCCCGGGACACCGCCACCTTCTCCTCGGGCGCGGGGCTGACGGTGGAATACGGTGAGCTCGAGCAGATCGGGCTCACCGGGAACCCGCCGATGGTGATGCAGGATCCGCCCGAACACACCGAGTTCCGCAAACTGGTCGCCCGCGGCTTCACCCCGCGCCAGGTCACCGAGGTGGAGCCGATGGTGCGCCGGTTCGTCCGGGACCGCTTGGACCGGCTGGCCGCCCACGGCGGTGGCGATATCGTGGCCGAGGTGTTCAAGCCGCTGCCGACCATGGTGGTCGCGCACTATCTCGGAGTTCCCGAGGAGGATCGTTCCCGTTTCGACGGCTGGACCGACGCGGTGGTCGCGGCCAGCACCCAGCGCACGGCGGACGCGCAGGCGGCGTCGATGGAGATGCTGGGTTATTTCGCCGAGCTCATCAAGCGTCGCCGTACCGATCCAGGCGACGATACGGTGTCGCTGCTCGTCCAGGCCGGTATCGGCGCCGACGACGCCGATGTGGACGGCCTGGTCCAGATCCTGGCCTACACCTGGACCATGGTCGCCGGCGGTAACGACACCACCACAGGTCTGCTCGGCGGTGCGGTGCAGTTGCTGCAGCGCTACCCGCGGCAGCGCGCGGCCCTGGCCGCCGACCCGGACGGCATCCGGACCGCGGTCGAGGAGTTCGCCCGTCTCACCTCTCCCGTCCAGGGCCTGGCCCGGACCACCACCCGTCCGGTGGAGTTGGACGGCGTGACGATTCCCGCGGGCCGTAAGGTGCTGCTCGTGTACGGCTCGGCGAATCGCGACGAACGGGTCTTCGGGGCCGATGCCGCCGAACTCGATATCGAGCGCAACCCACAGCGCATCATGACCTTCGGGCACGGCTCGCATCACTGCCTGGGCGCGGCCGCGGCCCGGATGCAGGCACGGGTGGCACTGGAGGAACTGCTGGCGCGTTTCCCGGACTACCACGTCGATATCGACGCGGTCACCTACGCGCCCGGGCCGTACGTCCGGCGGCCGATCAGTGTGCCCTTCCGGTGCGCGGCGTGACCGATCGACGCGACGACCCGCTGCACCGCATCCCGGCCGTGAACGATCCCCGCGCACTGAGCGGCGACCGGGGACCCGGTACCGGCGCCGGAGCCGGAGCCGCGCGATGACGGACTGGCTGGCCGGCGGGCGGACCGAACTCGCCGCGGAACGGATCCTCGACGCGGTGCGTGCCCTTGTCATCGACAAGGGCGCCGGCACGGTCGGTATGGCAGAGGTGGCCGAGGCGGCGGGCTGCTCGCGGGCGACGCTCTATCGCTACTTCGCCAACCGGCAGGCGTTGTATGTCGCCTTCGCCGGCCGGGAGGCCACCCAGCTCCTCGCGCGCGTCTGGCGCGACCGGCGGCTGGACGGCCCGGACCGGGCCGAACTCCTGCTCGACGGGATGACCGCGACCCTGGCACAGGCCCGCGACACCCCGCATCTGGCCGTCTGGTTCGAACCCGCGAACGCGGGAATCGTGGCGCGACTGTCGGATTCGTCGGAGGTCATCGATGAACTGGTCGCGGTTTTCGTCGCGCGACTGCGTCCGGATCTGTCGGCGGCGGCCGCGGATCGGCTGGGCCGGTGGGCGGTCCGGGTGATGATCTCTCTGCTGACACTGCCGCCCGCGACCGCGGACGAGGAGCGCGCCCTGCTGCGCGAATTCCTGCTCCCGTTCCTGCTGGGGACGGCTCCGCGGGCCCGGTAGCGTCCGGATGTCCTACGCCACCGGCGTGCCGTTCCAGCGCGCCGGCGTCGGCGCGGCGCGGTAGCTTTGCGCCATGGACGCGATCTCCGGTCTGGATTATCCGCTGCTGCTCGCCGATTTCCAGGGTGAGTTCCTGGCGTCGATACCGGATGCCGATCCGCCGGCGCTGATCCCGCATTGTGGTGACTGGACGGTGCGTGAACTCGTGGAGCATCTGGCGTCCGTCCATCACTGGGCGGCCGCGAACGCCCGCGCGGAGAAGGCCGAACCGCTGGGGGAGGGCCCTTTCGACCTCGTCACCCACTACGCCGCGTGCGCAACCGAACTCCGCGAGACCTTGGCCGCCCTGGACCCGCAGGCCCAGGGCCGGATCCTGGCGCACCCCGAGCCCACGGCGCCGGGACCCGCATCGTTCTGGCGGCGCCGGCAGGTGCACGAAACGCTGATCCACGGGCACGATTTGCGGGCGGCCATCGCGGGAAAGGCGGCCCGCGGCCTCATCCGGGCCGTCCCCGAGGTGTGGGCGGATACGGTGGACGAGGTGGTGGGGGTCTTCTATCCGCGGCAGGTGGGGATGGGCCGGCTGGAGCCGCTCGAGGCGTCACTGCGGTTGGTGGCCACCGACCTCGGCGACCCGGTCGAGTGGGTGCTGGGCGACTCGGAATCCACGGCCGGCACCGTATCGGGGCCGGCCGAAGGTCTGGCACTGCTGCTGTGGGGCCGGGCGAGTACCGACGAAGCGGGCGTCCACATCTCAGGTGACACCGACGCCGCCGAGGAGATACTGAGCCGGCCGATCGTGCCCTGACAGCCATCATGCCCCGACAGCGGGGCGATGCCGCCGCCGCGGCGGGCCGCTCCCGGGACGCCGAATAGTGCTGTTCTCGAGTACATGCGCTGCCCGGATTCGCTTTATGGGCAGGCGACGAACCCGACGCCCGGTACCGGTGAGGCTGTATCCGAGCGGGGCTATGCCAGCTCGGCGAGACTGCGGGACCAGCGGCTCAGCTGCGCGGTATCGACCGGTTCGTACCCCGCCTCCTGGCGGGTCGCGGCGAGAACCTCGTGGCCGAGCCGCCGGATGCGCTGATGCCGGGTCCAGTGTCCCCGCGCCCATTCCGGTTCGTTGTGGGCGGCGTCGATCGCGCCGAGAGTGGAACCCATCAGTTCGAACTCCAATTCGCGCCGCAGCCCCCGGACCCCGGGTGCGGTCTCGCGCCGCGAGCCGGAAAGCGTCTTCTGCTGTGGTGTCTCCACCCGGTGCGATAGTGCCGTATCCGGCGAGTGCGCTCGACCATCGCGCGGAGACCGGCCGGGTGCCACCCGGTCCAGGAGGTGACCGACAACCTCGAGCACCCGCTGATCGTTGCGCAGCAGGACCCGCCGGTGGGCCCGCCGATCGACCGCCCACAGCGCGGCCAACCCGATCACCACACCGATCACGCTCTCGAGCAGGCGGTCGCGCAGTACCGGGAACATATCGCCGTATTGCCCACCCCCGCCCATCAGCAGGGCCAGCGGCGTGATGAAGACGACGGCGAGCCCATAGTTCCGGGCGACGAACATCTCGATCGCGAACTGCAGGGTCATCAGGATCAGCACCAGCGCCCAGGTCCTGGGTTCCAGCGCGTAGAGCGCGGCGAACAGCACCAGTCCCAGCGCGGTGCCGCCGATCCGATGCACCCCGCGGTAGGTGCCGCGCACCCGGTCCGGGCCCTGGTGCAGCAGTACCGTGACGGTGAGGACCGCCCAGTCCGGGCGACCCAGATCCAGCGCGACGGCCGAACAGCCGGCGAGTAGCGCGGCGACCCCGATCCGGTTCGCCGAGACCGCGGCATGGCTGTCCGGTGACAGTGACCGCAGTAGCCGGTAGCGCAGCGACGGGCGCGGTGTCGGTGCGGGACGGCCGGTATCGAAGAGCAGATCCGATTCGTCGTCGGGGGCCCTGTCGCGGTGCAGGGCGTCGGCGAAGGTGCGCTGGGCAGCGATCAGCGTGGTGGCGAGCGCGTCGGCGCCGGTGCGCCGGGCGTCGTCGAGCAGTGCCCATGCCGTCTGCACCTTCATCGCGGTCGCGTAACGCGCGTCCACCAGGTCCGCGGCGCCGGGGGTGAGGGCGGCGTAGTCGTCCACCGCGGCGACTGCGGCGGCCACCGCTCGCCGCTCCGGCGGGTGGGCCCGTGTCAGCGCCGCCGACATACCGACCAGCAGGGCGCTGATCCCGCCGATCGCCGTCCACAGTGCCACCTGCGCGGGTGGGACGCCGTGCCCGGTGATCAGTGCCCCGACCCCGGCGGCCAGGACGAAGAAGAACCCACCGGGCGGACCCAGTCGCAGCGCGGAGTTCACGAAGGTGCCCGTCACCGCGACCGCCGACATCAGCAGCACCAGCAGCAGCCACCAGTGTGTGCCACCCGAGTCGAGCCGCTGGTGGATCAGTTCCCCGGTGAGGCCGCCGGCGAACGCCGAGATCGTGAGTGCCGACGCGGCCGCCCCGACGACCCGCCACCGGCGCCGGTAGACCTGACCCTCACCGAAGATGACCGCCAGCGCACCCGTCGCGGCCATGAGTCCCTGTTGTTCGTATCCCAGGGCCACCGCGACCAACGCCGGCGCCCCGAATGCCAGAGCCGCGCGCACCGCTCCGGGCAGCCGCCGCCCGGCAGGCGGCAGACCGAACAGCACCGAGCGGGCCGGAGCCGGTGAGGGAAGCGTCGGACCGCCCGCAGCCACCATTCACCGTCTCCTCGCCTTATCGTTCACTCCTCGGTGACGAACCCCTGCGCGATCATCCAGTCGCGCGCCACCTCCGCGGGCTCACGGCCCTCGACATCGACCTGCCGGTTCAGTTCCGTGATCGACTCGTTGGTCAGCAACCGGGATATGGGTGCCATGACCTCGGCGATCCGCGGATGCGCCCGGGCGAAATCCGCACGCATCACCAGTGCGGCATTGTACTTCGGGAAGAAGGAGCGGTCGTCGCGCAGCAGCACCAGGTCGAGTCCGGGGATACGGCCGTCGGTGGCCGCGACCGAGCCGAATCCGCACTGTGTGGCGTCCGCGGTCGCCTGATAGACCACGGCGTCCTGGACGATGCGCTTGGGCACCTGCCCGCCGTCGATGCCGTAGGCGCGGGTCAGGCCGGGGAATCCGTCCTGACGCACATTGAACTCGGTACCCACGCAGATACTCGCCGCGGCGGGGTCGGTGGCGACCAGGCGCGCGTAGTCCGACAGGGTCCAGGTGCCGGTGCGTTCGGCGGTGCGCCGCGCGGTCGCCAGTGCGTAGGTGTTGTTCATGGGCGCCATCGCCGTCCACACCATGTCGTGCGTGGCCATGTCCGCGTCGCGTACCGCCGCGAACTGGCCTTGTTCGTCCGGGATCGGTTTCTCGTTGCCGAGATAGTTGACCCAGCCGGTGCCGGTGTAGTCGTAGGCGATATCGATCTGTCCGTTGACCTGGGCGTCGCGCAGACTGTTGGAGCCCTGGATGTCGGTGAGGTCGCGAACTTCGGCGCCGGCCGCGACCAGCGCGTATTCGATGATGTAGCCGAGAATGTTCTGCTCGGTGAAATCCTTGGAGCCGACCGTGACGGTAACCCCCGTCAGCTCCGGGATCGGGCGGATACTGCCGGGCCCGACCGGTAGCGGGACGGCGCTCCCGGCCTGGAGACCGCAGCCGGCCAGCAGCAGTACCGCGGCCGAGAGCAGCAGCCGTGACGCTCGGAGGGTTCTCATCGCAGCCCTCGCGGGCCGAGGAACCGTTCCGCCACCGCGCCCAGCCAGTCCACCAGCAGCGCCAAGGCCACCGCGAGCACCGCGCCGACCACCAGCGTGACGTTATCGCGCAGTTTGTAGCCGGTATCGATCAGAATCCCCAACCCGCCCGCGCTGACCAGGAACGACAGCGTGGCGGTGCCGACGGCCAGCACCAGCGAGGTGCGCAGCCCGGCGAGGATGTAGGGAACGGCGAGCGGGAACTCGATTCGGCGCAGGACAGTCCCCGCCGACATACCCTGTCCGCGCCCGGCGTCCACCAGCGTCGGATCGACTTCCTGATAGCCCAGAATGGTATTGCGCAGGACCGGCAGCAGCGAATAGAACGCGATCGGCGCCACCCCGATCCAGAAACCGGTGGTACGGGTGACGAGGTAGAACAGCACGATCAGCCCGATCGCCGGTGCCGAGGCGCCGATATTGGCGACACCGACGGCGAACGGTGCCAGCCGGCGATAACCGGGCCTGGTGAGCAGGGTTCCCAGCGGGACCGCGACCACGACGACGAGCACCACCACCGTGGCGGTGATCAGGATGTGCTGCCAGGTGACGGTGACGATATTGCCGGCATCGAGGCTCGCCTGCTGGGTGACGGTCAGGTCGCGCCGGAACGCCCATACCAGGACTCCCGCGGTCAGCAGCACGACGAGCACCGGCTGGACCAGCAACCGGAGCCGCTCTGCGCGCCACTGCGCCGAGCGCCGCCCCGATGTCGTGGGTGCCACCGGGGTGGTCATGCCGGCACATCCGTCGCCGCGCCGGGCTCGGTCCGCAGCCCGGCCAGGTGGCCGACCAGCGTGTCGATCGTGACCAGTCCCGCGTACTTTCCGTCCGCTCCGGTGACCACCGCGGTCGCGTTCCGGTCGCCGAGCAGCGCCGCCAATCCTTCCTGGAGAGTCGATTCGGCGGACAGGGTCGCGGCCGCGGTCCCGGCCCGGCCGACCGAGTCGGCATGGGCGAGGTCGGCGGCGGTGATCCAGCGCAGCGGCCGCCCCGCGGTGTCGAGCACCAGGGCGCGGGCCCCGTCCCCGATCGCCGTCCGAGCCACCTCCACCGGAGCGTCCTCGGTGACCGTGGCGCATGCCCCGAGCGGAACCTCCCGGATCCGGGTGAGCGTCAGTTGTTTGAGCGCGGCGTCGGAGCCGGCGAATCCGGCGACGGTCTCGTCCGCCGGGTCGGCCAGGATCGCGGCCGGCCGGTCGTACTGCAGGATCCGGGAGCGGTCGCCCAGGACCGCGATCCGGTCACCGAGTTTCACCGCCTCGTTGAAATCGTGGGTGACGAAGACGATCGTCTTGCCCAGTTCGGCCTGTAACCGGAGCAGTTCGTCCTGGAGCAGGCCGCGGGTGATCGGGTCCACGGCGCCGAAGGGTTCGTCCATCAGCAGGATCGGCGGGTCGGCGGCCAGTGCCCGCGCGACTCCCACCCGCTGCTGCTGCCCGCCGGACAGTTGGCGCGGATACCGGCGCCGGTAGGTCCCGGGATCCAGCCCGACCAGTTCCAGCATCTCATCGGTGCGGGCGGCGATGCGCTTGCGATCCCAGCCGATCAACCCGGGCACGGTCGCGATGTTGCGCGCGACGGTCATATGCGGGAACAGCCCGGCCTGCTGGATGGAGTACCCGATCCCGCGGCGCAACAGGTCGGGGTCGATCCCGGCGGCGTCGCGGCCGTCGATGGTCACCGTGCCGGAGGTGGGTTCGATCAGCCGGTTGATCATCCGCATGGTGGTGGTCTTCCCGCAGCCCGACGGTCCGACCAGTACCACGATCTCACCCGCCGGTATCGTCATCGATACCGCGTCGACGGCCGGATCTCGCTGTCCCGGATACTGTTTGGTGACCGAGTCGAGCACGATCTCGACCCCGGACACCGCCGCCGCGGCGGAACGGTTCGCCGAATCAGTCACGAATCCCCCTCGAAATGGTGAAACGTCCGACGAGGACGAAGATCCCGTCGAGAACCAGGGCGAGTGCGACGATCAGCACGGTGCCCGTGAGCGCCTGCGGTACCGCGTTGGGGCTGCCGAGGCGGGCCAGCCCGGAGAAGATCAGGTTCCCCAGCCCCGGGCCCTTCGCGTACGCGGCCAGCGCCAGAATGCCCATGATCAACTGGGTGCTCACCCGCATCCCGGTCAGGATCGACGGCCAGGCCAGCGGCAGTTCGATCGCGGCGAGCACCCGCAACCGGTTCATCCCCACCCCGCGTGCGGCGTCCACCACCGCGATATCCACCGCGCAGAGACCGACGAGAGTGTTGCGCAGGATCGGCAGCAGCGCGTAGAGCACCAGCGCGGTCACCGTCGGCGCGACACCCAGGCCCATGAGGGGAATGAGCAAACCGAGCAGGGCGAAGGACGGCACCGTCAGAATGGTTCCGGCCGCGGCGGTCGCGGCCGCCGAGCCGATCGGACTGCGGTACACCGCGACACCCACGGCCACCGCCACCACCGTCGCGATGAGCAGGGACTGCACGACCGCCGAGACGTGCAGACAGGAGTCGACGAAGAGCTGATGGCGCCGTTCCACGACGAAGCTCCACCACGTATCCAGGATCCGACCTCCCGTTCCGGCCTCCAGCGAGGCTATCGCGACCTCGCCGCGCCCGGACGGGTTTTCCCGCAGGACGTGCGACCGTCGAACCGCCGACGCGGCGGGCGACTACCGCGGGAGACGGTTCGTCCGGCGGCGACGACAGACGACGAACGACCGGATCGGTGCCACGCCCGGATCAGTGGCGGGAAAGGGCGTGGTCGGTGAGTGTGCCGATGACCGGTGCGAGCGTTTCGGCGTAATCGACGGTGAGGTGATTGTCGTCGCGGAAGACCAGGTTGTCCCCGATGACAAGGGGGCAGTCCGAGGGGGTGCAGAACAGCGAGGTCAGATCGGCGTACTGGCCGCCACCGCCGATGGTTGCCGCCCGCTCGGCCGCGATACCGGCATCGTCGAGCGCATCCGCTCGTGCCGGGGCACAAGCCGCGGAATCGTCGATATGTGCGGACAGACATATCGGGACATCGGTATGCGGGTCGGGGATCGACCCCAGCACGAGCACGGCCGCACCGGTTGCCCGCAGCCGGGCGACCAGACGGTGCAGGCTGTCGATCCACGCCGGGTCGTAGGAGACGAAGCCGAAGTCGGCACCATATCGCCGGGACATGCTCACCACGATCAACCGCGGTCGCTCGGCCTGCAGCCGGGCCACGATCTCGTCGCGCCACTGCTCGCATTCGGTGTACTCCCGGCCCAGGTAAGGACTGGTGATGGGCAGGTCCATCAGGGGGCAGGTGACCTTGGCCATGGTCTCCAGCCGCCAGTGTCGCGCCGCGGTGATCTGCTCGAACGCCGGCTGCCACATCGCGGCATGGGAATCGCCGACCAGGGCCACTGTGGTGGCCGAGTCCGGATCGCCGGAGGCGCACTCGGCCTGGCCCACATCTCGCCAGGACCGTACACAGCCGTTCACGAACACATCTGCCTTGCTCCCGGCCGCGCCGGCGAGCGAGGGGGTGAGATTCGCTGGGACAGGGCCTGTCGCGGCAGAGGCGTCGATAGCGGCCTGCGCTTGTGCGACCTGCTGCCGGACCGCTGCCTCGCCGGGGTCCGTGGCCGGTGTGACCGGTGCGGCGGGTGCTGTGAGGGCAAGGGTGGGGGCCGCCGTACCGCGGCCGGCCGGGACCGGTACGAGTACGAGCAGGGCGAGTGCCACGCCGCCGGCGACCGCCGTGATCGCACCGCCACAGGCGAGGCTGCGCGCGGCCGAACCGCGTAAGGGAACGGCGAAGCGGGCCGGATTCTCGACCAGCCACAGCGTGAGCACGGCGAGTCCACCCGCTATCGTGACCGCGCCCAGCGAACCACCGAGTCCGAGCGGATGGCCGACCACCCAGGGCGCAAGCAGTAACACCGGCCAGTGCCACAGATACCACGAGTAGGACCCGCGGCCGATCGCCCGTATCGGGCCGAGTGCCAGCCCACGCCCGACACCGAACCGTGGAGTGGCACAGCCGGAAATGATCACCAGTACGGTCCCTGCGACGGGCAGCAGCGCGGCGGTTCCGGGATATCGGGTGTGCTCGTCGTACCAGGTGCAAGCGGCGGTGATCAGCAACAACCCGGCCCAGCCGGCGAGGGCGGCCGGAATTCCCGGCAGCCGGGACCACATCGCCGCCGACAGCGCGATAACGCCCCCGGCGGCCAACTCCCAGGCCCGGGTGGGCAGCGAGAAGAACGCCCACGAGGGGAGCGTGCCTGTCCAGCTCAGTGAGGTTGCGAAGGAGAACACGGCGACGGTCAGGAGAACGATCAGATACGGCCGCGGTGCCGCCGACCCGGTTCGGTGCCGTCGCGCGAACCAAGCAGTCGCGGCGATCAGCACAGGCCACAGCAGATAGAACTGCTCTTCCACACCCAGCGACCAGAAGTGTTGAAACGGAGACGGGAGCACATCGCCGGCAAGATAGTCGGTGTCGCGCAGTGCGAACCGATAGTTCCCGACGTACAGCGCGCCGGCGATCCCGTCGCCCAGTACCCGGCGGGCTTGCAGAGGCGGCAGCAGCACGGCGGCGGCAATCGCGGTGGTGACGAGGACAAGACCTGCTGCGGGAAGCAGCCGCCGGGCCCGCGCGCCGTAGAACCGGGCCAGTCCGATAGTGCCGGTGGCCGCCGTTTCGCGATAAAGGATTCCGGTGACGAGAAAACCGGAAATGACGAAAAAGACGTCCACGCCGACGAATCCGCCACCCACTCCGGGCATGCCCGCGTGAAAAAGCACGACGGCCACCACGGCAACTGCTCTCAGTCCTTCGATATCGGGCCGAAAACATCTTCGGGGCACCGCATTACCGCCCCGGTCCGCACGCCGATCACCCAATTCCCTGCCGACCGCCACGGTCATGGGCAGCATTGTTATCGGTCTTGTCGGTATTGTCACGACAACGCACCGCGTGCGGATATTCTTGTCCGAGTTCTCCGGGTAGCGTTCGACGCCATACACGAACAAATCGACGAATCGGGGGAGTGTCCGACCAACGGTGGCCCCGATTCCGGTGTCGGTCGGTTACCGCTCGGGGCGGTCCGGCCTTCGCCCGACCACACCCGGGGACTGTAGAGCGCGAGTGTGTTTCCGGCCTGATCCGCTGACCGGATGGTCAGTGGGAAAGGGCTGTGCTGATGACACTCGATGCGGGGCCAACGAGGAAAGCCGAGGTATCGGCCGAGCAGCCCGGCGGCGGCGCCGATCCGAATGGCCGAGGAACAGGCCTGTCCACGAGCGACCCGACCGCGCTCGTCTACCGCGGCGCGGGTTGCCGGCCGCCCGTCGCGACCGACTATCTGCCGCGCACGCCGATCATCGGATGTCGGACCCCTTCGCGAGCGGCCTCGGCTCCGCCACCGCCCCTGTCACCTGGAGAGGCCGCCGCGGCCGATCGCCGGAACCCCCAGGAGTAGACGGGCATTGTCGGATCGAAAAATTTTGGGAAAACCGGCGAATTGTATTCGAATGAACGCGAAAAATTTCAGAGGTCGGCGCGTAGAATTCAAGCGGGTCGGGACAGTCTCTGGAGCCCATCATGACGAGAAAGAATTCACACACGAAGTTCTCCCGGTTGGCGGCCGCCGCCGGTATAGCCGCAGTTGCCGCGATTCCGGTCGTCGCAGCCGCACAGCAAGCGCCTACCGCGCAGGCAACCACGTCCACGTCTGCAAGCCAACTCGTCGACAGCCCTGGCTGGGGTAATGGCGGCGGTTGGGGTCGTGGCGATGGTTGGGGTTGGGGTAATGGCGGCGGCTGGGGTCGCGGCGGCGGCTGGGGTTGGGGCAATGGCTGGGGTTGGGGAAATGGTTGGGGTTGGGGAAATGGCTGGGGCTGGAGTCCCGGCTGGGGCAATTGGTGGCCCGGCTGGGGTGGCTGGGGCAGTTTCTAACGCTGGTGACCGTGCCCGGACGTGCGCATCGTCCGGGCTCGGTGGCATCGAGTACCGATCGTGTGAAGTGAGGTTCGACCAGCCGGGCTGGAGCTGGTGACGAGATGAAGATCGTGTGCGTCGGTGGCGGGCCGGCCGGGCTGTACTTCGCTATTTCGATGAAGCGGCGCGACCCGGCCCATGACATCACGGTGATCGACCGCGATCCCCCCGGGGCCACCTATGGCTGGGGCGTCGTGTACTGGGACGACCTGCTCGACATCCTGTACCGGAACGACCCCGAGAGCGCCCGGGCGGTGCGCGCCGGGTCGGTCCTGTGGCGTGAGCAGGCAATCCATGTGGGCAACGACCGGACTGCGCATTTCGGGGGTTACGGGTTCAGCATGGGGCGCGCGGCATTGCTCGACGTACTTTCCCGGCGGGCGAGCGATCTGGGCGTCGATGTCCGGCACGGGCGAGAGGTCCACGATCTGTCCGGATTCGACGACACCGATCTCATCGTCGCCTCCGACGGCGCGAACAGCCGGGTACGGCAGCTGGGTGATCATTGTTTCGGCACGTCCATCACACTCGGCGCGAATCGATATATCTGGCTCGGTACGGACCAGGTCTTCACCCGATTCACCTTCGCCTTCGAACGCACCGCGGCCGGTTGGATCTGGTTCCATGCCTACCCGTCGGTTGCCGGGAGGATCAGCACCTGCATCGTCGAGTGCCAGCCGCACACTTGGCATGGACTGGGATTCGATTCCCTGGACGATCCGGAGAATCTGCGTGTTCTGGAGAACGTCTTCGCGGGCACACTCGACGGTCATCCGTTGATCAGCAAGGCACGAGGCGAGTTCGCGAAATGGGGCCGCTTCCCCGAGGTGACCAACAAGACCTGGTATCACGACAACGTCGTGTTGCTCGGCGACGCAGCGCATACGACGCACTTCACCATCGGTTCCGGTACCCGGTTGGCCATCGTCGACGCTGTCGCGCTCGCACAGAACCTGTACGAGTATGCCGAGGTCACAGACGCGCTGGAGAACTACGATGCGCAGCGGCGCGCCGCGCTGCGCCCGATCCAGGCCGCCGCCCGGGCCAGCATGACGTGGTTCGAACACGCCGACCGGTATCTCGACCGTGGCGCCGTACAGTTCGCCTACGCGATGGCGGCTCGGCACGGGCCGCAGGTGCCGTGGCGATACCAGCTCCACCTGCTCACACAGGTACCCGCTGCGCGCAAGGTCCGGCGTGCCATGGACTCCGGACAGCGGTGGTGGCGGGCGGCCCGACGAGGGGAACTCGCGATGGCACTGCCCTCGCCGCGACGCGCGCCCGGACCGGTCCCGACCGATCAGTCGCGTTCTGTTTCCCCTCGACGCGGCAACTCACCACCCTCCTGAACAACGGTGAGCCGCTACACCCGGAGCGGGACGAGCTCACCACCGCCGGGGGACCGATGCGCTCTGGCTCATTTGTCACTGCGTGGACAGGAAGGGACGATCACCCGGTGAGCCGTCCTGTTATCGCCGAGATTCCGATCGGTCCCGTGGATGTGCCCGAGGTGATCGAGGCGCTCGCCGGTGCCGACACGATAACTCCGGTGTGGCGTAATGAGCTCGGGGGCTTGACGTTTCGTCTCGAGGGCGAGATGGTCAGGTATGCCAAATGGGTGGCTGCGGGCACACCGGAGATCGATCTGCGCGGCGAGGCGGAGCGCCTGGGCTGGGCGCAGCGGTGGGTGCCCGTGCCCCGGGTTCTCGAGCACGGGTCCGACGCCGAGGGCGCGTGGTTGGTGACAGCGGAACTCCCCGGACGCTCCGCGGTGGAGCCTCGGTGGATCGCGCAACCGACGACAGCGGCGGCCGCGATCGGAGCAGGGCTGCGCCGGCTGCACGACCGCCTACCCGTCGACCGATGCCCGTTCGAGTGGAGTGTCCGAACGCGACTCGTACGCGCCGATGAGCGTATCGCCGAAGGGCAGGGACCGGCCGACTGGTCGCCGGAGTATCGGCATCTGAACGTAGCGCAAGCCCGGGCGCGGATCGGCGACCCGCCCGGGATCGACCGGCTCGTGGTCTGTCACGGTGATGCGTGCGTTCCCAACACGCTGGTGCACGACGACGGCGGGTTCGCCGCGCATGTGGATCTCGGCTCGCTGGGGGTGGGCGACCGGTGGGCCGACCTCGCGGTCGCGGCATGGAGCACGGAGTGGAATTACGGCCCGGGATACGACGGCATCCTGTACGAGGCGTACGGGATCGCGCCGGACCCCGAGCGCATCGATTACTACCGCCTGCTGTGGGATATGGCCTGAACACTCGTGCTCCGGGACCGGTGGAATCGCTACTCTCGCGGTCCGGTCCGGCGCTTTGTCATCCCCAGGTGAGGGGGTCGAGGTGAAGGTAGAAGTCCAAGCGCTCGCGGTCCAGGGCGAGGCCGTACCTGTCCGCGAACAGTGTGTCCGCGGCCAGTGCCTGCTCCTCGTCCACCCAGGTCTCCCGCGCGTTGGCGAGCAGAAGCGCCAGGTCGGCATAGCGATCGGCCGACCCCAGACGGCCCAGGTCGATCAATCCGGATACCTTCAGTGTTTTCCGGTCCACGACGATATTGGGCAGGCACAGGTCTCCGTGACAGACGACCGTGTCCGTGGCCTCCCGGGCCAGCATCCGCGCGATCTCGGGCTCGAGGCGTGCCAGCAGTTCGTCGGGCGGCGTGTGCTGCTGCTCGACAGGCAGGAACTCCGGGTTCACGGCATTGCGGCCGACGACATCACGCGCCACGGCGACCATCGTGTCCAGGCCTCGGTCGAACGGGCACCGTTGCGCCGGTAGTTCGTGCAGCCCGCGCACCGCGTCGGCGATGTGTTCCCAGGCCGCGCGGAGGTCCCCGGCCGATAGTCGATCCGCGGAAACGCCGGGAACGGCACTGGTCACCAGCAGTGCTCCCGCCTCGCCGGAGTGCCAGTCGAGCACCTGTGGGCCCGGCACGCCCTGGTCGGCCAGCCACTCCACCCGGTCGTGCTCTGCCTTCAGTACAGCGGCCTCCGCGGCCGGGACGCATTTGGCGTATCGGGTGGCGTCCGCGTCGCGAAAGACTGTGGCGCCCGACTCGCCGGTGGTGACAGGTGACCAGTCTTCGATGCAGTGTCCCGCACTCGCCAGTATCGTTCGCGGGCCGTGGCCATCACTCATTCCGGCCACTCTAACCAGAGTTCGTGTGCTACATCGGCGACTACTTCGTGCGCCTCTGTAATGGCCGGTGGATCAACGACCTTGATTCAGGTTCTCGGGACAGCCGCCGTACCCGGACTCCCCCACTGTCCCCTGGCCACCCCGTCCGCGTCCGGTACGACGGCGCACCAGTCGCCCAGCGCCGCATCGGCCAGCATGAGGGAGAAACCATCATCGGTGACCTCGGACAGTGTGTCGGCTCCGCCAGGGTAGTTCCGGTGGGTCAGTTCACCGTGCGGCAGCGGGGCCACGAAAGCGGTGAAGTCGTCTTCGAGGATCTCCGCGCCGGGGTTCAGCTCCGGCTCGGCGGCCACCCAGATCAGCGAGCGTGGCCACAGTAGTCGGGCCACTTCGGCTGTGCTCTCCGGGGTCACGCGGAACCATCTGCACCCGTGAGCGCCGTACGCCCAGCGCTCGCAGACCAGGGTCAGGCGCTCGGATGCCGCCGCCACCCTCGCCCAGAAGTTCCCGTCCGCGACGGCGCCGACGGGATCCGAGACCTCTACGGGTTCAGGAGCCGCGTCTCGCCACCGGAACGTCACGCCCTCAGCCACGATATGCCCGGCCCCGGGCCCCGGGGCCGGGCATATCGTGGCGAGAAAGCGGCGCCCCGCGTTTCACTCGTCGTCGCGGTGTGGGTTGCCTTCGTGGTCCGGAGCGTCGCGGGTACTCCGACCCTGCCCCTTCAACCAGCGGAATCCGACCACCACGGCGACCAGTATCGCGATCGCGAGGATGACGAGTAGTTCCATGTTCCGCGCCTACCCGGGCCCGGCGGCTTCAACCACCGCGTTGTCGCAGGCCGGCGCGCTCACGCCACCACGCGGACTGTTTTCATCTCGGGATCCGTCGCATCCGGGATATTCAGCCCGATCTCGTGACCGGTGCGCAGATAGTCCAGCACGCCCTGGTCGAGTCGTTCGCCGGGCACCACCACGGAAATACCGGGGGGATAGGGCGTGAGCTGCTCGGCCGCGACCCGGCCCGCCGCCTCCGTCACAGGCACCATCTCGGTGTTACCGAAGAACGCGTCGCGGGGCAATATAGCGGTCTCCAGCTGCAGTTCGTGCGGTGTGGGCAGGTAGAGCTCATGCGGGGAATGCGCTTCGGTCAGTTGCGCCCGCCAATCGCCGATCGCCTCGATCAGCGTGCCGGCCGTTTCGTCGTCGTCGGCGTAGGACAGGGTCGCGAGGATCCGGCGGTGGTCGCTCATCCCCACATCGATCAACCGTTCCCGGCGCAGCCACTCCTCGGCGGCATACCCCGTGGCACCGGTCCCGGAGACATCCACCAGTACCTGAAGTCGATCCAGATCGTGGGAGGCCTCCGCACCGAGCAGCTCGTCCTCCATGACGTGCAGGCCCGGGATGGCGTTCAGCTCGGTCCGGGTGCGGCGAGCGGTGCGCAGCGCCGCATCGAACAGGTCGTTGCCCCGCTCGACCATCTGGCGGCGCCATCCGTCCAGCGCCGCGTAGATCAGCACATTCGGGCTCGTCGTCATGAGCAGGTCGACGCAGTGGCGCAAGCGGACCGGGTCCACCAGGTCGCCCTGGACATGGAAGACCGAGCTCTGTTCGAAGCCCGCGCCCATCTTGTGCACGCTCACCACACAGATATCGGCGCCCACGTCCATCGCCCAGGTCGGCAGGTCGGGATGGAACGGCAGATGGGCGCCCCAGGCTTCGTCCACGATGAGCGGTTTGCCGCGTTCGTGGCATACCCGGGCGATTCCCGCGATATCGGCGCAGGTCCCGTACGGGCTGGGGCTGACGATCAGCGCACCCGCCGCGTCGGGGTACTTCTCCCACGCCTGGGCGACCTGCTCCGGTGACGGCGGATGGGACAGATGGCGCTCGGAATCCCAGCGCGGGGTGATCCAGCGCGGCAGCACACCCGAGAAGATGAGCCCGGCCACGATCGATTTGTGGCTGTCGCGGGCCACCAGCAGGCCGTTCTCGTTACCACCCGCCACGGCCATCATGGCCGCCTTCACCGACAGCGAGCTGCCGCAGGTGGCGAAGAAGGTCTGGTCCGCGCCGACAGCGTCGGCCATCAAATCCTCGGCCCGGGACAGATAGCCGCCACGCGATAGGCGGTCATCGATTCCCGGCGCGGCCAGCACATCGGCGCGGAACGCGTCCGCGCCGATGATCGCTGCCACCCGCTCGTCCACACCGCGGCTGAGGCGATGGCCGGGCGGTGTGAAGCCGTACCGGCCCAGCCGCTGGTATTCACCCAGCGCGTCGAGCAGCGGGGTATGTGAGTGGTCCATGCGGCGGTCAGTGGCCACGTGGCTCACGCAGGGTCGCGCCTTCTTTCATCTTGATGCGCCGGTGTTCGGCGACCACGATCAGCCCGCCGGCGATCAGGCAGATCACGCCGACTATTCCGGCGATGACGGCCCAGCCTGCGAAGCCGTAACCGGCGGCGGTGAGGGTCAGCGCCACCAGGACGATGCCGACCGCGCCCAGGATGATGCCCGGCCAGTTGCGGGTGTCTTCGATGGTTTCTCCGGCGTGCGAACGGGTCGTCCGTGCGTCGTCGGGGAAACGATGCTCACTCACCGGGTGACTCTTATTGGGATCGTTGTGTCCGGCGACCATGGTCATGTCCTTCCTGTCGAGCCTGCGACCAGGGACATTGCCCCGATTACCCGGTCGGTCTCGGTTGAATCACCGGGCGGGCCGGGGTTTCGCGCCGATTCATCCGGCCGGGGGCGGAGGTGAAGGAATCGGGTGCCCGGGGTCCGGGATGGGCGGGCGATCCGGTGCCGGTCCTGGAATCGGCGCCGGGGCGGGCGGTTCCGGCGCGGGACCCGGCACCGGCGGTTGCGGCTGCGGCGGTGGGCCCGGAACGGGCGGTTGTGGCTCCGGCTCGGGGCCGGGGACCGGCGGTTGCGGTTCCCGCGGCCGGGGTTCCGGCGGGGGCGTGGGCAGCGGGGGCGTGGGCTGCGGGTCCGGCGCGGGATGTGGTCCCGGGAAAGGGCGCTGCGGGTCGGTGGCGTGCATGGCGATCGTGCTCCTGTGACGGGTGCTGGGGCCGGTGGCGCTGCGGTTTTCCGGCCGCCGACCCGCGATACCCGCCGCGGGCCGGGCGAATCAGCGTGCGCGACGGTGATCCGCGGGTTCCGGCCGGGCCGCCCCGTTTCGGGCGATCCCCGCGATAGGCCCGACCTATGCTTTGGGACACCACCCGAGTACCGATCCGACCCCGAAAGGTCTCCATGCCGCGTATCGCGACCGCCACCATCGTCGACAAGGCCGACCTGCTCGCCTTCCTGGGCTCGCGCCATCACGGCGTGCTGGTCACCACCCGCGCCGACGGCCGCCCCCAGATGTCACCGGTGACCTGTGGGCTGGATCCGCAGGGCCGCGTCGCGGTCTCCACATACCCGAGCCGGGCCAAGACCCGCAATATCCGCCGCGAACCGCAGGTATCGATCTGTGTGCTCTCCGACGAGTTCGACGACGCCTATGTGCAGGTGGACGGCCGGGCCGAGATAGTCGATATGCCCGAGGCGCTGGATGGTCTGGTCGACTACTACCGCGGTATCGCCGGTGAGCACCCGGACTGGGCGGAATACCGGGCCGCGATGGCGCGCCAGGGTAAATCGCTCATCCGCATCGATATCGAGCGCTGGGGGCCGATCGCCACGGGCGGCTTCCCACCCGAGGTCGATACCGGCGGCTGAACGCGGATCCGGTGGCCGCGGCGGTCCGTGCCCGCCCTTCGGGTCCGCGGCCCGTTCGAGTCGGTCCGCGCCGTCAGGGCGCGGCGGTGCCGATCCGCCGCCCCGCCGCTCGCATGGCCTCGGTGTCGGAGGCCACGATGACCTCGGCGAAACTGGACCTGTAGTCACCCAGATCGTCACCGACCGATCCCACCACCGCGTACACCGGGGTGGTTCCGGCCCGCCCGAGAATCGCCGAGATGATCTTGCCGGCCCGGGTCTGCCCGTCGAGCCGCCCTTCGCCGACGACGAGGGTGCTCGCCTGTGCGGTAAGAGCATCGAATCCCGCGCTGTCGAGCACGTACTCCGCGCCGGAGCGCAATTCGGCCCCGTACTGTGCCCACATGCCGCCGGAGAACCCCCCGGCCGCCCCGGTCGCGTCGACTCCGGACGGATCACGGGGCAGGGTACGCGCGGTCTCGGCGAGCCGCCGGGTCAGCAGCTCGACGGTGGCCGGATCGGCTCCCTTCTGTGGTCCGAACACCCGGGCCGCGTCCATATAGCGGGTGGTGACATCGGTGAGCACAGTGATCGAAGCCCCGCCGAGACCGCCGGCGTCCTCGATGGCCGCGATCGCTCCCATACCCCCGTCGGTGGTGGCCGATCCGCCCGCGGCGACCACGATCCGCCACGCCCCGCGCCGCACCGCCGCCGCGATGAGCATGCCGGTGCCGTAGGTGTTCGCGGTGACCGGATCGCGCGGACCGTTGTGCGCGGTGGTGATACCGCTGGCCGCGGCGATCTCGATCACCGCGACGCCGTCGTCGGACAGCCCGAAGGTGGCCTCGCCGGAGGCGCCCCACGGATTGCGGGTCGCGACCGTCACCGGGTGGAGTCCCAGCGGGCCGGTGAGGGCTGCGAGGGTGCCTTCACCGCCGTCGGCGACCGGGAGGCGTACCGCGGTCGCGCCCGTTTCCTCGGCGCCCCCGGCGATGGCGTCGGCGACCTCGGCGGCGGTGTAGGTGCCTTTGAAACTATCGGGGCAGACCAGAATCGTCACGCCGCGCGCCCGCCGATCGCCACAGGTCCCCGCGCCCCTTCGGGCCGCGCCGGATCGGCAACGGGGTTCCCGAGGGCCGCCGGGAATCCGCAGATCCACATCACTGCACCCGAACGAAACCGAACCCCGCGGATCTCCGGCCGCCCGGCACCGGTTGGGCCGCCGGGTGGCGGCTGCCTCCTCCGGCCGGTCGGCACCGTGCACACGCTCATGGTGGCCGACTCTATCGGGCACCGACGGCAGTCGTCCCTCGCCCGGTCGGCGCGCGTCGTGGACGCCGGGGACGGCGCTGCCTGTGGCGTGGACGTCGGGGAGGCGCGTCAGGGGAGACGCATCAACTTTCGAGCAAGGCCGAACAGACGGCTGCCGAGCTCGATGACGGGAAGCCCCAGCGGAATCAGGAGGATCGTCGCGCACAACACCGCACCGAGGATCCACACCACGGCCGCGAGCAACCCGACCACCGCGCCGAGCACGGCCGTGACGATTCCCAACACCGAGTTGAGCAGGCCCTGTATCGCTCGCATGACGACCTTTCCGTGTTCTATTATGCGCCCTTCTCACTCGATGCGTCGTGGCCCATACTTCGGCCGGCCGCTGGAAAGCCGCCCGAGTTGGGCGAAAAACGACCCCTTCGCGGCCGTGACGTGTTCGAGGACAGCGTGGTCCACACCGGGCCGGCCCGGTGTGGGACGGTGCCGGCCCGGCCGTCCGCTCAGGCGTGCAGCAGCGCCGACGCGCGGTCGGCGATCTCGGTGCCGACCTCGGTGGTGGTGGCCGTGCCGCCGAGATCGGGAGTGCGCGGCCCGCCGTTGCCCAGGACATCGGTGACCGCCCGGTCGACTGCCGCCGCCGCGACGTGCTCGCCCAGATGGTCGAGCAGCATGGCGCCCGCCAGGATCTGCGCCACCGGGTTGGCGATGCCCTGACCCGCGATATCGGGCGCGCTACCGTGGACCGCCTCGAACATCGACGGCGCATCCCGGGCCGGGTTGATATTGCCCGAGGGCGCCAGTCCCAGTCCGCCGGTGACGGCTGCGGCGAGATCGGAAAGGATATCGCCGAAGAGGTTGGAGCCGACGATCACATCGAGCCGGTCCGGGTGCAGCACGATCTCGGCGGCCAGCGCGTCCACGTGCATCTGCCGGGTCTGCACGGCCGGGTACTCGGCGGCGATCCGTTCGAAGATCTCGTCCCAATAGGGCATGGAGTGGATGAGCCCGTTCGATTTCGTGGCCGAGCAGACCCGTCCCGCCCGTTCGGTGGCCCGGTCGAAGGCGTACCGGATGATCCGTTCGCAGCCGACCCGTGTGAAAACGGATTCCTGCAGGACGAATTCGTCGGCCCGGCCGAGATTGTGCCGGCCGCCGATCTCGGAGTACTCACCCTCGGAGTTCTCGCGCACGATGAGCAGGTCCAAATCGGCGGCGGTGCGGTCGCGCAGGGCCGAGGTGGTGCCGGGCAGCAGCCGCACCGGACGCAGGTTGACGTACTGGCCGAAGGCCCGGCGCAGCGGTATGAGCAGACCCCACAGCGAGATGTGGTCGGGCACACCGGGAAAACCGACCGCGCCGAGCAGGATCGCATCGAACCCGGCGAGCTGCTCCGGTCCGTCGGCGGGCATCATCGCGCCGGTGCGCAGATAGTTCTCACACGACCAGTCGAATTCGGTCCATTCGATTCCGGGCAGCACCCGGTCGAGAACCTTCACCGCCTCGGTGGTCACGTCGACGCCGATACCGTCGCCCGGGATCGTCGCGATCCGATAGGTTGTCACAGTGGCACTCCGATGTATTTGATCTCGAGGAATTCGTCGATGCCGACCAGGCCGCCCTCGCGGCCGAGACCGGATTCTTTCACCCCGCCGAACGGCGCGGCGGGATTGGACACGACACCCTGGTTCAGTCCGACCATTCCGGTGTCGAGCGCTTCGCTGATCCGCAGCCCACGCCGCAGACCCTCGGTGTACACGTAGCTCACCAGACCGTAGGGGGTGTCGTTGGCGCGGGTGACGGCCTCGTCCTCGGTGTCGAAGGTGGCGATGCTCGCGACCGGGCCGAACACCTCGGTATGGCAGATCTGCGCCGCGTCGGGGACATCCACCAGGACGGTGGCCGGATAGAAGTGCCCGGGACCGTCGAGCGGTTCACCGCCCAGCAGTACGCGGGCGCCGCGGGCCCGGGCGTCGGCGACCAGTTCGGTCACCTTGGCCACCGCGTCGGCATCGATCAGCGGGCCCACCACGACCCCGGGTTCGGTGCCGCGGCCCAGCGGTAGCTCTCCCATGCGCGCGGCCAGCCGCTCCGCGAATTCGGCGGCCACCCCCCGCTGGACGAGGAACCGGTTCGCCGCCGTGCAGGCCTGCCCGATATTGCGCATCTTCGCCGCCATCGCCCCATCGACCGCCGCGTCCAGGTCGGCGTCGTCGAAGACGAGGAACGGTGCGTTGCCGCCCAGTTCCATCGAGGTCCGCATAACGGTGCGCGCGCACTGCTCGAGCAGCTTCTTGCCCACCGCGGTCGAGCCGGTGAAGGACAGTTTGCGCGAGCGCGGGTCGTGGATGAGCGGTGTCATCAGCGCACCCGGGTCCGAGGTGGTCACCACGTTCACCACCCCGGCCGGGACGCCGGCCTCGTTCAGGATTCGCGCCAGCGCCAGGGTGCACAGCGGGGTCTGTTCGGCGGGTTTGACCACGCTGGTGCAGCCGGCGGCGAGGGCGGGCCCGATCTTGCGGGCGCCCATGGCCATCGGGAAGTTCCAGGGAGTGATGAGCAGGCTCGGTCCGACGGGCTGCCTGGTGACCAGGAACCGGGAACCACCGCCGGGCGCGGGCATGTATCCACCGTCGAGGCGCACGGCCTCTTCGGCGAACCAGCGGAAGAACTCCGCGGCATAGGTGACCTCGCCGCGGGCTTCCGCCAGCGGCTTACCCATTTCGAGGGTCGCGATCAGGGCGAGGCGGTCGGCGTCGTCGAGGAGTAGACGATGGGCGCGCATGAGGATCTCGCTGCGCTCACGGGGTGCGGTGCGCGCCCAGCCGGCCTGTGCGGCCGCGGCGGCGTCGAGCGCGGCGAGGCCGTCCTCGGGGGTGGCGTCGGCGACCTCGCACAGCCGTTGTCCGGTCGCCGGATCGAGTACGGGCATGGTCGTGGCGGTTTCGCGCGTTCGACCGCCGATGAACAGGCCGGTGGGTACCGACTCGACGGCTTCCCGTTCGGCGGCGGTGAGTGTGGCTTCCGTGAGCACAGTGGATGCTCCTCCCTGTCGCGGCCGGTCGAACCGGGCCAATATTGTCGACAATCCTACAATAGGGGTGAGTTCTCGTGGCGGGGAAGGCTCCGATTGCGCGTCACGAGAGATCGCGGCGAGAATCCATCCCTTTAGTACTGTTAACTAATCCGTTGCCGAGAGGTGACCCGGCGCTTGCGCCGGGCGGACAGACTTTTCGCGGCGGAGTCGGGAACAGGGAATGTGAGTGCTGGATGGTCGTCGATCACGGGGTCGCCCGGAACACTTTTCGCCCCGGGGATTTCCCGGATGAGCGTGGCCGGTTCGGAAGATTCGGCGGCAGATACGTCCCCGAGGGCCTCATGGCCGCGTTGCTCGATCTGGAGCGCGCATATGATGCGGCCCGCGCCGATCCGGCGTTCGTCCGTGAGCTGACCGGCCTGCTGCGCAGCCGGGTCGGCCGGCCCACGCTGTTGCACCGGGTCCCGCGGTTCGCGGCGCGACTGGGGACGCCGGCGCCGACGGTCTATCTCAAACGCGAGGATATGGCCCATACCGGATCACACAAGATCAACAACGCCCTCGGGCAGGGATTGCTGGCCCGACGCATGGGCAAACGCCGCATCGTTGCCGAAACCGGTGCGGGACAACATGGAGTGGCCGTTGCGACAGTCGGCGCGATGCTCGGTTTGAGCTGCACCATCTATATGGGCGCCGTCGATATGGAACGGCAGCGGGCGAATGTGATCCGGATGCGGCTGCTGGGCGCCGAAGTCCGCGCGGTCGATACGGGAAACGGGCGGATCAAGGAGGCGATCACCGAATCGGTCCGCGACTGGGTCTCGCAGGTGGACACCACCCACTACCTGCTGGGCAGCGCGGCCGGGCCCGCGCCCTATCCGCGTATCGTCCGAGATTTCCAGCACCCCATCGGGGCGGAGGCGCGGTCCCAGATCCTGACCGCCGAGGGCCGGCTACCGGACTACGTGATCGCCTGTATCGGCGGCGGTAGCAATGCCCTCGGGACATTCCGCCCATTCGTGGCAGATCCGGGAGTGCGGTTGCTCGGGGCGGAGGCCGCCGGGCGTGGAATGGAGACCGGCGCGCACGCGGCGTCGCTGACCGCCGGCAGTCCCGGCGAGATCGACGGCACATTCAGCTACCTGCTCCAGGACGACGACGGCCAGATAGCCGGGACGCACAGTATCGCCGCGGGTCTGGACTATCCGGGTGTGGGGCCGGAACTCAGCCATCTCGAGGACAGCGGCCGCCTGAGCGCCGTCCCGGTCACCGATGCTCTCGCGCTGCGCGGTATGGAGGCCCTCGCGCACAGTGAGGGCATCATCGCGGCCCTGGAATCCGCGCACGCGGTGGGTTGCCTGCTCGAGCTGGCCGAGCGCGGTGAACTGGCCGCCGGTTCGGTGGTCCTGCTGTGTCTGTCCGGGCGCGGCGACAAGGACCTCGAGATCGCGGGACAGCACCTGGGACTCTGCTGACCTCGGCGGTAACGCGTTCGCCGATGCGTACCGGCGGGCTCGCGTGACCTCGCTCATATCGGCGCGTGGAGCGGCCGTGACCGAGGTGCCGCGAGCTGGGCGATCGGGCTGTGACCGGGAATACGGCTGCCCGAAAAACGATTGATCTCGTGCACAGCCGTAAGAAACACTGGCGCATCACCGATGAGCCGAGCGCCGCTCACTCGTCTGTTCTCATGTACGCCGGGCAACGGTCATCGACGACCCGCCCGCCCGGCTCACGCCAGATCGCTCACGACCGCCGGAGGTAGCCGATGCCCGCCCTGTTATCCGTACGCCGGACCGGAGGAGGTACCCCGGTCGTCGTGCGGTTGCTGGTGATCGCGACCTTCGTGGTGATCCTCAACGAGACCATCATGATCAACGCGATCCCGCGCCTGATGCACGACCTCGACGTCACCGAGCGCGCCGCGCAGTGGGTGTCGACCTCCTTCATGCTCACCATGGCGGCGGTCATCCCGGTCACCGGCTGGTTCCTGCAGCGGGTCACCACACGGCGGGCCTACGCGCTGGCGATGGGTGTCTTCCTCGCGGGTACGGCGCTGTCGGCGGTGGCGCCCTCGTTCGCGGTACTGCTCGCCGGGCGGATCGTCCAGGCCGGTGGTACCGCGGTGATGATGCCGCTGCTGATGACGACGCTGATGACCGTGGTGCCCGAACGCGACCGCGGCCGGGTCATGGGCAATGTCACCCTGGCCATCTCGGTGGCTCCGGCCATGGGGCCGGTCATCTCCGGTCTGGTGCTGCAGATCGCCTCGTGGCGCTGGCTGTTCGTGCTCGTGCTGCCGATCGCGGGCGTGGTCACCTGGTTCGGGTTGCGGCGGCTGGAGAACATCGGGGAACCGGAGACCGGTTCGATCGACTGGTTCAGCGTGGTTTTCGCCGCGCTCGGTTTCGGCAGCCTGGTGTACGGGTTGAGCCGGTTCGAAGCGGGCACGGTCGCCACCCCGGTTCTCATCACCCTCGCCGGAGCCGCCCTGATCGGCCTATTCGTGGCCCGGCAGCTGTGGTTGCAGCGGCACGGCACCCCACTGCTGGATCTGCGGATCCTGCGCTCGCGCACCTACAGCCTGGGCCTGGTCCTGATGGCGGTCGCGTTCCTGGCCATGCTCGGTTCGATGATGCTGCTGCCGTTGTATCTGCAGAATCTGCGCGGCCTGTCGCCGTTGGAGACCGGGCTGCTGGTCATGCCCGGCGGTTTGGCCATGGGTGTACTCGGGCCGGTGATCGGCCGCCTGTTCGACCGGTTCGGCGGCCGCGTCCTGGTGATCCCGGGGGCGATCGGGATCACCGCCGCGCTGGCCGGTTTCACCCAGATCTCGGTCACCATGCCGTACTGGCAGCTGCTGGCCCTGCACATCCTGCTCATGCTGTCGCTGGCCGCGGCCTTCACGCCGGTGTTCACCCTCGCACTCGGGGCTCTGCCGGAGGACCTCTACTCGCACGGCAGTTCCATGCTGGGCACCCTGCAGCAGGTCGCCGCCGCACTGGGTACCGCTCTGGTGGTCACCGTGATGGCGAGCCGGACCAGTGCGCTACAGGACAGGGGTGTCGATACGCTGACCGCGCAACTCGACGGGATGCGGCTGGCCTTCGTGGTGTCGGCGGCGCTGTCGCTGGTGGTGATCGTGACGGCGATCCTGCTGCCCAGCCGGTCCGGTGCTTCCGGTGAGACCGGCGACACCGAGCAGCCCGGATCGCGGCTCGTGCACGTCTGATCGCCCCGCTCGCGGTTCGTCCGGCGCGGGGCGTCGCTCCGCCGCCGGCGTCGGGAGCCTCGCGATCACCGCTGCGATCGATGCCGGATCGTCGTCGATATGACGCGATAGCGGCGGGGTCGTCCGGGTGATGCGAGGATGGGCGCGGACGACCGGCGACAGAAAGGCAGAGACCATGCGGGCGAAGGTCGGCGAATGGGGCGAACGGTCTCGGCCCCGGCTACGCCGACGGCCTGCCCGACCTGCTGCCGGTCTCGGCGGGCATCGAGGTCACCGCGCGCCCCGGACTATCCCTGGGCGGTCTGTGCCTGTGACCACCGGCGGTGTCCGGCGCCGGAGCGGGCCGGGCGCGGCGTAGATTCGGCGATATGTCGAGGCAAGACGGCAGTGCGGCCGCGAACCACCAGCCGCTGCTGGTACTGGGGAAGATCACCGAGATCCTCGATGCCTTCTCCCTGGCGCGGCCGTCGTTGACGCTGGGCGAGATCCAGCAGGCCACCGGGTTACCGACCTCCACGGTGCAGCGGCTGGTCACCAATATGGTGGCGCAAGGCCTGCTGGATCGGGCGGGGGACCGGATCAGGGTCGGACTGCGGATGAGCTACTGGGCGGCGACCGCGGTCAAGGGGCTGGACCTGCTGGCGATCGTCGACCCGGTGCTGCGCGAGATCCGGGACGAGACAGGGGAGACGGCATGTGTCTTCCGCGCCGAACACGGTTTCCGCGTATGCGTGGCCATCGCCGAGACCCGGCACGCGCTGCGCCGGGACATGTACGTGGGCAAGATCATTCCGCTCTACGCCGGGTCGGCGGGCCGGATCCTGCTTGCCTGGGATCCCGAACTCGCCGAGCGCGTGCTGGCGGCACCACTGGAACCGCTGACCGAGGGCACCGTCACCAGCCCACGGGAACTGCGGGCGCTCATCTCCCGGGCGAAGGCCGACGGCTACGCGATCAGCGCCGGAGAACGGGAGGATTCGGCATCGGGGCTGTCCGCGCCGATATTCGACGCGGCCGGACGGGTGGTGGCGGCGCTGACGATCAGCGGCCCCACCCTGCGGATGCCGCTGACGCAGTGCGAGGCGTGGGTGGATCTGCTCGTCGGCTACGCCGAACGGGTCACCCGCACCCTCGGCGGCCGCATTCCGGTCGCCGACCCCGGCCCCGGCGTGGTCAGTGCGCCCGCGCCTCCGGGTTGACCGGATACGGCGGGAGTTCACCGCGGAGCATGGCGACGGCGTTCTCCGCGCAGCGGCGGGCCATCTCGGCGCGCACCGGGACGGTGGCGCTGCCGATATGGGGGAGCAGCACGGTGTTGGGCAGTTCGGCCAGGCCCGGCGCCAGCCGTGGTTCGTCCTCGTACACATCCAATCCCGCGCCCGCGATGGTGCCTTCGCGCAATGCCGCGACCAGTGCCCGCTCGTCGACGATCGGCCCGCGCGCGGTATTGATAAGAATCGCCGACCGTTTCATCGACCGGAGCACGGATTCGTCCACGAGATGGCGGGTCTCGGCGTTCAGCGGCACGTGTAGCGAGAGGTAATCGCTGGTGGCGACCAGCTCGGGCCACGGCAGCTGCCGCACCCGTCCGGCGAACTCGCCGAGTTCGTCCTGGCTCACCACCCGGTCGCCGGGCGGACGTGGCGCGAACACCACGGTCATTCCGAAAGCGAGCGCGCGCCGCGCGGTGGCGCGGGCGATCCGGCCGAAGCCGGCCAGGCCCAGGGTCCGGCCGCTGACATCGTGGCCCAGAAGCAGTTCCGGTTGCCAGCCCTGGAATTTCCCGGCCCGGACGAAACTGTCGGCCTCCACACACCGGCGCGCGACCGCCAGGATCAGCAGCAGGGCGATATCGGCGGTCGCGTCGGTCAGGACGCCGGGGGTGTTGCCCACGACGATGGAGTTCGCGGTCGCCGCCGCGATATCGATATTGTTGTACCCCACCGCGAAATTGCTGATGCCGGTGATCTTCGCCCGGGCCAGCAGCTCCGCGTCGAATTCGTCGCGCAACTGTGCCACCACCACCCGGTATTCCCCGGACGCGCAGGCGTCGGCCAATTGCTCACGGCTCATCCGAGTCCCGGCCACGGTGACCGCTCCGGCGGCTTCCAGCAGCCGCATACCGGGATCGGGTAGGGGCGTGGTGACGAGGAAATCCGCGGCCGTCACGACTGCCCGCCGATCACCCAGTCGAAGGCATGGGCTTTCGAGCGGGCGCCCTGTGCGGTCTTGGACCGGTTGGGTTCGCCCAGGTCGGCGAGCAGCGACTCACCGGTTTCGACCACTGTCGCCAGGATGGCGGGAGTGAGCCAGTCCGGGCGGGTGGCGAACAGCAGGTCCTCGGTCGAGGTGTTACCGCTGGCCCCGGGGGCGAACGGGCAGCCCCCGAGACCGCCCAGCGATCCGTCCACCAGCGTGGCGCCCGCATCGATGGCCGCCAGTGTGTTCGCCACGCCCAGCCCCCAGGTGTCGTGACCGTGGTAGACGATCCGGCGCGGCGCAGTGTTCGCGCGGACCCCGGCTACGAGCTGCTGTACCTGGGCCGGGACGGCCTGTCCGAGGGTGTCGGCGAGGACGATATCGGCGGCGCCGTCGGTTCGTGGATCCGCGGCGATTCCGAGCACCCGCGCCGGATCGACAATCCCTTCGAAGGGGCAGGTGAAGGCGGTCGCGATACACAGCTGGATGGTGCCCCCGCAGTCCCGGGCCAGCTCGATCGCCGCGGGCATGGCGGCGACGCTGTCCTCGGTGGTGCGCCCGATATTGGCCTTGTTGTGCGAGTCCGACGCCGACAGGCAGTACTGGAAATTACGCGCACCCACCGCGGCCGCCTTCTCGATATGCCGCGGCGTGGCCACCCACACCCAGCATTTCGCGAGTTCGTCCGGCGTCAGCGCGGCGATCACGTCGAGCGAATCGGCCAGCGGCGGCACCAGGTCCGGGCGGGCCATGGAGCCGATCTCGAGTTCGGGGACACCGAGCGCGAGCAGTTCGCGGACCAGCCCGACCTTCCGTTCGGTGTCCAGCGGTTTGCCGGTGAGCTGCAGCCCGTCGCGCAGTGTCACATCGCGCAGCTGCGCTGCCGGTGCGTAGGTGTAGGTCATACCGTAACCCCTGTTTCCGAAGCGCCTGTGACGGCGTCGATCTCGTCGTCGGTGAGGCGCAGTACCGTGGCGAGTACTTCGCGTGTGTGTTCACCCAGGTCGGGGCCGATTGTACGGATCGGCAGCGAGGCCCCGCCGATCACTGGGACGATGCCGGGGAAGCCCACCGTGGCGGGTTCGTCCGCGCCCGTGTCCACCTCGAAGTGCTGGATCATGTTCCGGGCGGCGTACTGCTCGTCGGCGCAGATATCGGCCGCGGTGTAGATCGGACCGGACGGGACGCCGGCCGCGTCGAGAAGCCGTAGCGCCTCCGCGCGGGTGTGCCGGCTCGTCCAGTCGGCGATCGCGGCATCCAATTCGTCGCGGCGGGCCCAGCGCCCGGCGTTGTCGCTCAGCTCCGGGTCGGCGGCGAGGTCCGGGCGGCCGATGGTCTCCATATAGCGCCCGAAGATGGCGTCGCCGTTGCCCGCGACGATGATGCTGGTGCCGTCGCTGCACGGGTAGGCGTTACTGGGCGCGATGCCCTCCATCCGGCCGCCGACACGTTCGCGTCGCACGCCGTAGGCGAGATAGTCGGGGACCAGCGACTCCATCACCGACAGGATCGATTCGTTGAGCGCCACATCGATGATGCGTTCCGGCAACGGGATCGGGGTATCACTGCGGGCCCGCTGGAACAGGGCCATCACGGTGCCGAACGCGGCGTAGATACCGGCGATGGAATCGCCGATGGACACACCGGTACGCACCGGCGGCCGGTCCGGATCGCCGATGAGTTCGCGCAGCCCGCCTACCGCTTCGGCCACCGCCGCGAAACCGGGGCGGGCGGCCTGCGGTCCGGTCTGCCCGTACGCGGAGATCCGGGTGATCACCACCTCCGGGTTGGCTTCCTGCAGTGCTTCGGGGCCGAGCCCCCATTTCTCCAGCGTCCCCGGGCGGAAGTTCTCCAGCAGTACATCGCATTCGCGGACCAGGTCGAGGATCAGGGCGCGACCCGACTCGGTCCGCAGATCGACCACAATGGATTTCTTGTTGCGGTTCACCGTGCGATACAGCATGGAGGTCTCGCCGCCGTAGAGCCGCCAGCGGCGCAGTTCGTCGCCGGTCACCGGGCGTTCGACCTTGATCACCTCGGCGCCGAAATCGGCGAGCATGCGGCCCGCGGTCGGGGCGGCGATGTAGTTGCCGAGTTCCAGGACCCGGATGCCGGCGAGCGGCCGGACGGCCTCGTTGCGCATATCTTCCCTATCGTTTCCGACGTTCACAGGACCAGACTCAGCGGCATGATGAGCAGGATCGCCACCACCGAGGCGACGGACACCCCCACCGAGCACGTTTTCAGCGTGCCGCGGGTGGTCTGCCCCATCAGCGACTGCAGTAGCCAGAAGGTATTGCTCGTGACGTGTACGGCGAACAGCGATCCGGCGCCGGCGGCCAGGGCGATGAGCACCGGGTCGAGCCCGAGCGCCGGGGCCACCGGGGCCAGGATGCCTGCCGCGGTGATCGCCGACAGCGTCACCGAACCGACCGCGATGTGCAGGACCGCCGCGATCGCCCACACCATCAGCAGTGGTGCCGCGGTGCTCGCGGTGAAGTAGTCGCCGAGGATATCGCCGACACCGGTGGCCGTGATGGTGGCGGCCAGCGACCCGCCGACCCCGGTCAAGATGAGAATCTGCCCGCTCTCCTGGAAGCCGGTGGTGATACAGCGCTGGATCCGATCGATGCCGACGCTGCGGCGGCCCACGATGCTGGTGCCGACGAGTCCGATGAGCAGGGCGATGACCGGAGTGGCGAGGAATTCGATCACCGTATTGTGGATTTCGGCGACATCCAGGACGGCGCCGACGGCGATGAGTAGCAGGGCGGTGATCAGCGGTGCCATCAGCAGCGGAAGCGGGGTGTCGGGCCGGGGCCGCGCGGCCGCCGTCACGGCCACCCCGCCGGAACCGGCCGGCTCACCGGCGGCGCCGGATGCCCCGTCGCCGGCAATGGGCTGTTCGTCGCCGTTTCGGAGTTCGGTGCCGGCGGCGCCGGGCTGCCCGTCGCCGGAGCGGACTTGCCCGTCACCGGCAGGCCGGTCGGCATCGGAGTAGGGCTGCTCGTCGCGTTCGGAGTCCCACCAGCCGCGGTCGAACAGGAAGCTCATGACGGCGACCGCGATGGTGACCGTGGGGATCACGAGCAACAGGCCGAACAGCAGCATCTTGCCGAGCGGCACACCGAGTAGTCCGGCCAGGGCCAGCGCGCCGACGCCGGGCACCATGAGCACGATGCCGCATTCGCCGCCGATCGCCAGCGCCGTGGCCATCCGGGCAGTGCCCTTCTTGTCCATCTTGGCGGCGGCGGTACGCGCCAGCGGTGCCGAGATGACCAGCAGTACATCGAGGTAGATCGACTGCAGCGCGGTGGCGATGGTGAGCGAGAGCGCGTATGGTGTCCGGTTGACACCGAAGACCCGGATCAAGGCGCGCACGAGGCGTTCGATGGCCCCGGTCTCCTGCAGCATCGCGCCGGTGAGTACGCCGAAGGCGATCAGCAACCCGACCTCGGCCATGATGTCGCCGAAACCGGTGGCGATCGTTTCGACCGTCTTCTCGGTACCCAGACCCGCGGTGAGTCCGAGGTAGGCCGACCCGAGGACCAGTGCTACGGCCGGGTTGATTCTGAATCGGATGATCAGCACGACCACCGCGAGGACCGCGGCACCTGTGTTGATCATCGTTGCAAGGTCTGACATGTGCATATCCCATCGAGTTCGCACCGGGCCGGACGTTTGCTCCCGTGCTGGCGGCACGGGAGGCCTCTCGTGACGCAGGCCACAGCGGATTCACATTATGAGCACAGACTCACGATATAGGCAACCATCGCGCCGCGGCGGCCGCGTGCGCTGCGCGGTTGTTGCCCGTCCGCCGCCCGCTGGATACGGTGGGCGCACCACGGACCGCGGCGCGCGAACCGCCGCGAGCCGTGCGGTGTCTGTCCCATCCGGGTCTGTTCCATCGGCCATCTCGGCCTGCTATCGCTCGACTCGCGCGAACCCGAAACCGAACACGGAGGACACGCAATGCCGATACGTGAAACTCCCTGGCCGGCCGGCACCCCGTGCTGGACCGATTGCCAGGTCGACGATACGAACCGCGCCCGTGAGTTCTACCGCGACCTGTTCGGCTGGGAGATCGCCGAAAGCGCGCCGGAGGCCGGTGGCTACCTGATGGCGCTGCGCAACGGTCGCCCGGTCGCCGGAATCGGCCCCAAACCACCCGGGCAACCGATGCCCTCGGCATGGACCACCTATATCGCCACCGACAATGCCGACGACACCTCCGCCGCGATCGTGGCGGCCGGCGGCACGGTGGTCATGGCACCGTTCGATGTGCTGGATGTAGGGCGGATGCTGGTGGCCACCGATCCCACCGGGGCGGCGTTCGGGGTGTGGCAGGCGAAGCAGCATTTCGGCGCGGCGGTCTACAACGAGCCGGGAGCCTACTGCTGGAACGAACTGCACACCGACGGCTATCGGCGCGTGCAGGAGTTCTACACCCAGGTGTTCGGCTGGACGTTCACCGAGATCGGTGACGGGGTGAACGTCGACTACGCGACCTTCGCGCTCACGCCCGACGGGGAACCGGTGGGCGGACTGAACGACTCCACCAAGAATCCGGGCGCCGGGCCCTCGTACTGGTTGAGCTGGTTCCAGGTCGAGGACACCGACGCCGTCCTCGCGTCGGCGACCGGTCTGGGCGCGACCTTGCTGATGGGCCCCGACGACAGTCCCTTCGGCCGGATGGGTGTACTCACCGCGCCGCAGGGGGAGACCTTCGGTGTGATCGATACCGCGCAGGCCGCCGAGATGCCGTCCTGACCGCGGCGCCCGCCGCCCACGGCGGGCCGGCCCGACGGGTTGCCGGAGCGGCCGGCCCGCGGATATGCAGCGAACCGGCCGCCCTCTTCCGGGCGGCCGGTTCGGTCGTCGTACGGGTCGGGCGCGTCGGCGGCACCGCGCGACCGGGATCGGCGTCGCGCGGTGCCGGCGGATACGGTCAGGTGTTGCCGCGGTCGCGGCGTTCGGTTCGATCCACGCGCTCGTTGGCCAGGTTGTCGTCGTCGGCCGGCGGTTCCGGGTCGTGCCATTCCTCGGCCCGGCTCGACCGGTTACCGCGCAGGGTGCCCTGCAGTTCGTGGGCCAGCTCGTCGTCGCGGGCCGGGCCGTGCTTACTACTTCCTCGTTCCATATCGTCCTCCTGCGTCGTTTGCGAGTGGGTCAGGCGTAGCGCAGCAGCGCCCCCACTCCCTCCTGCGGTGCGGTCTCCGCGCCGATCGGGGTCACAGTGCCGCCGCGGACCAGCGCCGCCACCGGCAGCGCCTCGTCGGCGCGGCAGGTGGCGTCGGTACCTGTGCCCGGTGCGCCGAGCGCGGCCGGGTCGCGTAGCGATCCGGGGTCCATGCGTACGGTGCGATCGCCCAGTGCGTCGGCGTTGATCAGCACGTTCTCCGCGTTGGCGGCCAGCAGGGCGCAGACCGTTTCGGACAAACCCGTCACGGCCAGGCCTTCGTCGCGGCCGTGGGCCTTGTCGAAGCGCGCCGTGATCTCCGCGCGTTGCCGGTCGGCCTGTTCGGCGACGAGTTCGCGGACCGCGTCGTCGAGTGCGTGGTCATCGGAGCCCTCGGCGCGGCTGCCGGTCTCGACCTCCACCACCCGCGCACCGGTGGAACCCAGCGCCTTGTGGACAGCGGAGCGGGTGTCGGCCTCACCCGCCAACACCACCACCTGCGCGTGGACGCGCTGGGCCACACGGGTGAGTTCCTCGGCGACCTCGCCGGCGTTGCGCCGTGCCGTCTCCTCCACCCGCCGCTGCATCGAGCGATGCGACCAGCCGCCACCGTGGCGCACCTTGTGCAGCGGATGCCCGCTGCCCTCGACGGATTCCTCGACCACCTCGCCGTGCTCGTCGACGCCGTACATATCCGAGCCGACCCGGTCCACGACCGCCACCGCATGCGGAACCTCGCCGGCCTCGTGTTCGATGAGCGGCAGCAGGTACGGCAGTGGTGACACCCGGACGATCTCCGGCTGCGGACGCCCAGGTAGCCGCCGGTCGATGAGCACCGACTCGGCGTCGGCGACGAGGAACCGGCCGGCCCCGCCCGGCTCGGGCGGGCCTCCGGTGATCGCGGCGCCGAGCACCGTGATCATCTGCTCCGAAGCGCCCGCGGTGGCCAGCCGCTCGGCGAGCGCCCGCCAGCGCAGAGCGCGTTGCCGTTCGGCGTCCTCGGTGTCGTGTTCGGCGTCGATGTACAGCGAGGCGAACGGTCCGGGTCGTTGCGCTACTTCTCTGATACTCATGCCATTCACGGCGGGCGCGTACCCGGCCACAGCGGTTCGAATCCGGGGTCGGCGAAATCACCGCGACCGGTCGCAGCGGCGGCCGGGCCGCCGGTTCCCGGCGGCGGTCAGGCCGGCTGCGGACTCAGTTTGCGCAGCGGTTCGTCCAGCTCCGCCCGGTAGAAATCGATGAACCCGTCCGGATCCGGCCCCGCGTTCTGCATCACCAGATGATCGAACCCGGCGTCCACGAAGGGCTGCGCGACATCGAGGTAGCGCTGCGGGTCCGGCCCACAGGCGAATTTCTCCAGAATGTCCTCCTCGCGGACCGTGGCCGAGGCCGCCTCGAAATTCACCGGATTCGGCAGTTCGCTCATCACCTTCCAGCCGGTGAGTGCCCAGCGCGAGGTATCCAGGGCGGCCCGGGCCGCGGTGTGCTCGTCCGGGGCCCACGCCATCGGCACTTCGGCGTAGCGGGGGCCGGTGCCGCCCGCCGCCTCGTAGGCCGAAACCAGGTGCGGCTTCGGTTCGGTGGCGAAGAGTCCGTCACCCAGTTCGCCGGCGATCTCGGCGGCGTGGCTGCCACCGGCGGCCACCGCGATCACCGGCAACTCGTCGGGCAGATCGAACACGCGGGCATCGGATAGTTTCAAGAACTTGCCGTCGTAGGAGCGGTATCCGCCCTCCTACAGCGACCGGATGATCTCCAGCGCCTCCCGCAGCAATTGGTGGCGGCCGGCGACATCGACCGGGAACCCCTCACCCACGATGTGTTCGTTGAGACGTTCCCCGGCGCCGAGACCCAGGGTGAACCGGTTCTCGGACAGGATCGCGAGCGTGGCGGCCGCCTGCGCGATGATCGCGGGGTGGTACCGCACGGTCGGACAGGTGACCCCGGTGGCGAGACCGATCCGCTCGGTCTCGGCGGCGATGGCGCCGAGGACGGTCCAGGCGAAGGGGGAGTGGCCCTGGTTGTCCAGCCACGGGTGGTAATGGTCGCTGATCTCGACGAAATCGAATCCCGCGGCTTCGGCGCGGACGGTCTGCCGGACCAGTTCGGCCGGGCCGAAGCCCTCGGCGGCGAGTTTGTAACCGATCTGCATGGTTCCTCCGAACGCTGTAGTCGTCGATGCCCTCCGCGAGTTCGGTCTCGCGGCGGGGATGGCGTCGGACTCGGGCGCGATACCCGGTGGGCCGTTCGGGAAACGGAACGGTCGGCGCGGCGCGCGGTCAGGCGGAGGGAGCAGGGAGAACGCCGGCGGGCGTGCGTGTCACGGTGGCGCCGGCCCGGGTGGCGATCGCCGCGAACGCGACGGCGTCCCGGACGGCCGCGCCACCGGGGTCGTTGTTGAAATAGACGAAGACATCCTCGGCGTCGGACCACGTCCCGGTGAGGCGCTCGGCCCAGGTACGCAGGGCGCGCGCCCCGTAACGGGGCGCGGGAGTCGCGCGGCCCCGATGCAATCGCAGGTATCCCCAGTCGGTGGTCCGCCAGCGCGGCGTCACCGGGCGCGAACCGGCGTCGGCCCAGCAGAGCGCGGCGCCGTTGTCCTCGAGCACGCCGTGGATACGCGGCGACCACCACGATTCGTGCCGGGGCTCCACCGCGACGCGGATATCGCGGGGGAAACAGCGCAGGCAGGTGTCGAGCAGGCCCGGGTCGGCGCGCAGCGTCCCGGGCAATTGCAGTAGCACCGGCCCGAGCCGCGGTCCCAGGCCGCCCGCGTGGCGCAGCAGTCGGGCGACCGGTTCCTCGGGGTCGCGCAGGCGTTTCATATGGGTCAGGAAACGGCTGGCCTTGACCGCCACGATGAAATCGGCGGGTGTCCGTTCGCGCCACGCCTCGAAGGTCTCCCGGGTGGGCAGCCGGTAGAAGGCGTTGTTGTTCTCGACGGTCGCGAAACCCGCGGCATAGTGCTCCAGCCACAGCCGCTGCGGACACCGGTCCGGGTAGAGGACCCCGCGCCAATCGCGGTACTGCCAGCCGGAGGTGCCGATGCGCAGCGTCATCGCCGAGTCACCGGCCCGGTGCGGCGTGGTCCCATGGCTTTCGTCGGGTGGCCCCGCCCGGGGCCGGGCACTGCCGCGGCCCACGACCCACCCGGACCCGATGCCTGCGTGGTTTCATGAACGGCGGCTACCCCGAAGGTCTGCGCTCATGCTCTCGACGGTACCGACAGGGCGCGCGACGGCCCGGATCACGCCCGTGGCCCGGCCGCCACGCGCGCCCGTGGCCGGCGTGTTCCTTTTCCTCATCGGTCGATTCGAGAGCCCATGCCACGTTCAGGGATTCGCTGCCCGCCGTCACCGCGCGGGCCGCCGCAGCCAGTGCCGCAGCGCCGCGGTGACCTCCTCCGGTCGCTGTTCCATCAGGAAATGATCGGCGTCGATACGCACCAGTTCGGCGTTCGGGATGTAGCGCGCGAGTTCCTCCGCGGTGGTCATCGGGATCGCCGGATCGCGGGTGCCCCAGACGATGGTGGTGGGACAGTCGATTTCGGAGAGGCGCGCACGCAGTTCCGGACGGACCCGGACCTGGTATCCGGCCCAGAAATGCGCGTACCAGCGGCGTCCCTCGGGGGTGCGCAGCATGCCGAGGTACTGCTCGAGCCGCTCGGGCGAGAAGGTGCCGTTGCGTACATACCGGTGCAGGCCCCAGCGGTGCACGGCATGGATGGGGGGTGACGCGAGCACACGCCGGCCGGGCCCGCGGCGGGCGGCGGTGGTGAACGCGCCGAACAGCAGCGCGTAGCGCGCGACGAAGGTCGCGTGTGCCCGCGAGTTGAGGATCGCCAGCCGCCGGACCCGGCCCGGATGGCGCTGGACCAGGCCCAGCCCCAGGAAGCCGCCGTAGTCGTGACACGCCAGGTCGACGCGGTCCAGTTCGAGTGCGTCCAGCAGCCGCGCCAGCCGGTCGACCTCGCTGTCGTAATCGCAGGGCAACGCCGTATCGCGCGCGGAATCACCCCAGCCGAGCCAATCCGGCGCGATCACCCGCCGGCTCTCGGACAGCGGCCCGATCTGCTCTCGCCAAGCACGATGGGACTGCGGCCACCCGTGCAGCAGCACCAGCGGATCGCCGGAACCCGCTGCGGCGTAACGCAGCCGGGCGCCGTCCAGAGTGGTCTCGTACGGCGCCGGCACCGGATGCACGGAGGGGTCGATCCGTTCGGTCGTCATGGGCTGTCTCCTGGGGTTCGGTGGTGGTTTGGTCCGGCGAACCGGTTGGGCACACGCCGGTATCGTCGCCCGTATGACCACCTCGGCACTTCCGGAAACGTGCGCCGCGCCCACGACCACGGCGCGGCTGTGGGTGCGTTCCGGGCACGCCGTCTACCTGGGTCCCGGGTTGGGTCTGGCCCCGCATTCCACCGCCCTTCCCTCGCTCGGGGTGGGAGTGGACGCGCCTTTCCGGGTGCGCGCCGGGGAAACGGTGGATATCACCGCACGCAGTTTCCTGTTCCGGGCGCGGGTGACCCATCACGTGACCGGCACGCAGGGCCGGATGCTGTTCTGCTTCTTCGACCCGACGAGCGCACGGCTGACCCGTTGCCTGGGCGGAATGACCCGGTCCTGCGGCGACTTCGTATACACCCACCGGGACGAGGACGAACTGGTCGCACTGTGCCGGCACCCCGAACCCGATATCGAGCGGCTGCTCGAGCTGGCCAGCATTCCCCTGCCGGTGATGCGGGATGCGCGGATCGCCGCGGCGGCGGCCGCGATCCGGGCCGATCCCGCCCGTCCCTATCGCGCCGCGGACTGTGCCCGTGCCGTCGGGCTGTCGACCTCTTATTTCCTGCGCACCTTCGCCGGGCAGACCGGGACCAGCTTCCGGCGCTACGTCCAATGGGCGCGGATGGTGCACATCGCGCGTTCCCACGCGGCGGGGCACGATCTGACCCGAGCGGCCGCGGACGCCGGGTTCGCCTCGCCGTCGCATTTCAGCGATACTTTCCGGGCGATGTTCGGACTCACGCCCACGGCTTTCGTCCGGATCGGCGGCCAACTGTCGGTCCTCGAGCGGTGAAGGCCACCGCCGGTGTCGCCGGGGAGATGACGTGGGTATATTCGGCTTCGGCAACTAGTTGCTTGTGCTAATCAACTCTGAGTGGTGAAAAGGTGATGCCCATGCCCGGTTTGACCGGCCGCATCCACAACGCCGACGGCTGGCCCGTATCCGACGCGGTGCTCACCGTGACGGATATGCGCGGTCGGCAGATCTGCCGCGCGGTATCCGACGACAGCGGCGCGGTGTCCACCGAACCGCTGCGTCCGGGTGTGCACACCGCGGTGCTCACCGCTGCCGGATATCAGCCCGCCGCCCGGGCGGTGCAGATCTCGTCGTCGGGTTCGGGCACGCTGGGCGAGGTGGCGCTGGTCCCGGTGGTCGATGCCGTCGCCCTCCCGCCGGCCGGCCCCTGGACCATCGACCCGGTGCACTCCTCGGTGATCGCCACCGCTCGTCACCTGGGCATATCCAGTATCAAGGCGCGGTTCGCGGAGGTGAGCGGACGGCTCGATATCGCCGAGCGGTTCGAACAGACCTCCGGCTACGCCGAGATCAAGGCCGCCGCCATCGACACCGGTATCGAGATGCGCGACACCCACCTGCGCTCCGCCGACTTCCTCGACGTCGAGAACTACCCGCTGATCTCTTTCACCGGCAACGGGCTCAGCCGCACCGGCGGCGACACCTGGGTGATGGCGGGCGAGCTTTCCCTGCACGGGCAGCGCAGGGCGGTCGATCTCGCGCTGACCTACGGCGGGTTCGGTCCGGATCCGTGGGGCGGGGTTCGCGCCGCCTTCCATGCCGAGACCACTCTGCGGCGCGACGATTTCGCCATCGACTACAACGCGGTGGTACGTGCCGGAGTGGCGGCGATCGGCACCACGGTCAAGATCGACCTCGACATCCAGGTGGTGCAGGGCGACCAGCTCCCCGCATCGGCCTAGCGGGCGGCAGCGGTAGCCGGCCGTATCCGCCGGCTACCGGACGACGCTCGTGCGCCGGTACCCGTCAGTGATGGCCCGTAGTTCCTCGGGGGTCAGCACATCCTCGATGCGGTCGAAACCCTCGGGCGCCCGTTCCGCGACCATTCGCAGGGCGCGGTCCATCGGAATGTCCCGGTTGGCGAGGACGACGGAGTTCGCTGTGTCGCGGCGCGCCGAATCGTAGGCGGCCAACCCGGCGACCGGGTCGCCGGCCCGGGCCAGCTCCACAGCCACCGACCGGGCGTCGAGAATCGCCTGCGAGCCGCCGTTGGAGCCGACCGGGTACATCGGGTGCGCGGCGTCGCCGAGCAGAGTGATCCGGCCGAAACTCCAGCGCGGCAACGGATCCCGGTCGACCATCGGATACTCCAGGACCGTCTCGCTCGCGGCGAGGAGCCCCGACACGTCGAGGCCCGCGATCCGCCAGCCGCGGTAGTGCGGCGTGACATCGTCGAGCCGGCCGGTGTGCGTCCACTCCGCCTCGCCCTGGATGTCCTGAGGCATCCGTACCTCGGCGACCCAGTTGACCAGGACCGCGTCGCTACCCGGTGTCGCGGGGCCGAGCGGATAGGCGACGAGTTTGGCGGCGTGATTGCTGCCGGCCATCAGCATCGAGGTGCCGCTGAGGAAGCGTGCCGCGGGGGCGACGCCGCGCCACATCCGGATTCCGTTCCAGCGTGGCGGGCCCTCGTCCGGGTACAGGTGCGCCCGCACCGCGGAGTGCAGCCCGTCGGCGCCGATCACCGCATCGGCGGTGAGTTCGATCGCGGTGTCACCGCCGTGCTCGTCGATCGTGACGCGGACCTGCCGGTCTTCCTCGGTGGCGGCGACGAAACGGTAGCCGGTCCGTACCGCGCCGGGACCGAGCCGGTCGTACACCGCATCCAGCAGCAATGACTGCAGTCGGCCGCGGTGGACCGAATACTGCGGCCACGGGTGTCCGGCCGCCACGCCGCGCGGCTCCCGCCAGATCTCGTTGCCGAAACGGTCGTAGTGCACCAGTTCGGAGGTGGCGACCGCCCGTGCGGCGAGCGCGTCGTGCAGTCCGAGTCCGGCGAGGACCTCGGTCGCGTGCGGCAGCAGATTGATCCCGACGCCGAGCGGGCGCAGCCGTGGCACCCGATCGATCACCTGGACATCGATCCCGGCCGCGTGCAGGCTCAGCGCCGTCGTCAGCCCACCGATGCCGGCTCCGACGATCAGCACGCTCACCGGGCCGCCGCCAGCGGCACATAGGCGGGATTGAACCGTTCGTGCAGATGCGCCACCACGGTCGACCGGTGGTCGCACAGCACGCTCTCCTTGTACGCGCAGGGCAGGCCTTCCTGGCCTCCGGCGGCAGGCCAGGACGTGACGCCCGCGCCCAGTACCGTGCGCGCGAGGTGGCGACGGGCACCGGCCAGGCTGTGGCCGATCGGTAGCCGTTCGTCGGTGAGCAGGGCGGTGAGTTCGTCGTCGGTGGCCACCACGGCCACGCAGTTCCACGAAACGGCCGCGCCGCCGGTGGTGGTGAGGGTGGAGTGGCGCACCACCACGGGATCGGTATCGGCGCAGCCGAGGGCCGTGCGGACCGCGGGGTCGAGGTCCCGTCCGGTGGTGGTGTGCTGATCGGTGAGGTCGAGTGCCAGCGGGCGGCCGATCAGCGCCTCCAGCAGCCTGGTCATGGATCCGTCAGCGCGCAGTAACATCCGGGTAACCGAAGGTAAGTCGGATTCCGTTGTCTGCGTGAGGAATTCCGTCACGGCGTCAACGATACGGGGGGCGCGCCGGTGCGGCATTCCCGGCGACGGAGATATCGGACACGTGACGACCGAGCGGTTATCTCCGGTGAAAGCGGCCGGATTCACCCCCTCGCAACCAAGCGCTTGTTAGAATTCGGCGATGATCTCGACGGTCGTCTGGGGGACCGGCAATGTGGGCCGCGCCGCCGTACGGGCGGTCGACGCCCACCCCGAACTCGAACTCACGGCTGTCCTCGTGCACGACCCGGTTAAGGCGGGCCGGGACGCGGGCGAACTGGCCGGGCTCGACCGAGCGCTGGGGGTGGCCGCCACGACCGATGTCGACGCGGTGCTGGCGGATCGGCCCGGGGCGGTGGTGTACGCCGCGTCGGGTGATATCCGGCCCGACGACGCCCTCGCCGATATCGTCCGTGCGATCGGCGGCGGCGCGGTGGTGGTGACCCCGGCCCTCTACGCCCTCTACGACCAGCGCGGCGCACCGCCCGAGGTCCGGGAACCGGTCCTGGCCGCGATCGAATCCGGCGGGGGCGCCCTGTTCGTCTCGGGCATCGATCCCGGCTGGGGCAACGATGTGCTGCCGCTGCTCGTCAGCGGTCTGGGCAGTGTCGTCGAGGCGGTGCGCTGCCAGGAGATCTTCGACTACTCCACCTACGACCAGCCCGATTCCGTGCGCTATCTGGTGGGCATGGGGCAGCCCATGGACCAGGTACCACCCATGGTGGCGCCCACGGTCCCGACCATGGTGTGGGGCGGACAGGTGCGGTTGATGGCCCGGGCACTCGGCGTCGAACTCGACGAAATCCGTGAGTCCGTACAGCGGCTGCCACTGGAAACCACCATCGAGACCGCGACCATGGGCAAGTTCGAGGCCGGCACCCAGGGGGCCATGCGTTTCGAAGTGCAGGGCATCGTGGCCGGTTCGCCCCGCATCGTCGTGGAGCACATCACCCGGATCCACCCGTCGTGCGCACCCGAATGGCCCACCCCGCCCAACGGTGAGGGTGCGCACCGGGTGATCATCGAAGGCCGTCCGCGTATCGAGGTCACCGTCGAGGCGACCGACGAGGGCGGCAACTACGCGGCCGGTGGTAACGCCACCGCCGTGGGGCGGCTGGTCGGCGCGATCGACTGGCTGGTCGCCGCCGGACCCGGCCTCTACGACGCCCTGGACGTCCCGCTGCGCCCGGCGGCCGGAAAGCTCGGAAGGAACGCCTCATGAGAGTCGACATCCCCGAAGGCAAGGATCCCATCGGCTACGTCTGGGGTGAGATGGTGCCCGGGATCGGTCTCGCCGCCTCGAACTTCTCCATGGCGGTGTACGCGCACACCACACTGGGCCTGCGCGAGTTCGAGGCCGCGCGGTTGCGGATCGCCCAGATCAACGGCTGCGTGTTCTGCCTGGACTGGCGTACCGAACGCGACGGCCGGAAGGTGGAGGAGGGCTTCGACGCCGCCGTCGCCGACTGGCGCGGCACCGAGTTGCTCGACGACCGGGCCCGGCTGGCCGCCGAATACGCCGAACGCTACGCCCTGGACCATCACAACCTCGACGAGGATTTCTGGGCCCGGATGACCGCGCGCTACAGCCAGGCCGAGATCGTGGAGCTGAGCATGTGCCTGGGCTCCTGGCTGGCTTTCGGCCGGCTCAACCATGTCCTCGGACTCGACGCGGTGTGTGTGCTGCCCGGACATTCGGCCCCGAACGGCCCGGGTGCCCGGCCCGGCGCCTGAGTTCCCCGCCCGGGACCGGTGCGATGAATCCGCGGCGTCCTGGGTAAATGCGGGGGTATGAAGACTCGAGACCGTATCGCCGAACCCTGGGGAGCACGTACCCGCTACGGTCCGGGGCTGTACGAACTCCGCGCCGAGGACCGAGGTGGCCGGTGAAACTGCATATCGTCATCGAGGAACTGCAGTTCTCCGAGCGGGAACTCGCCGGGGAACTGGCGGCCGTCGCGGTCCGGCACCGGGCCGAGTACGAGATCCACCACACCGCCCGGGATCTGGCCGGCCGGTCGCAGGACCATCTCCGTGAACTGGACGCGCTCGCACCCCGATTCGGGGCGGCGAAGGGACACGGCCGGCGCCACCCGCGGGTGCGGCTTCCCCGTGCGCGCCGGCTGCGCACAACGGTCGCCCGGCCGCCGGACCCGGGGCTGCGGCTGTTGCGGGACCTGCGCCGGCTGCATCAGCTCGCGGCGGGCGTGTCGGTGGACTGGGAGTTGCTCGCCCAGGGCGCGCAGGCGGCCCGGGAACCCGAACTCCTGGACCTCGCCGCGCAATGCCACCCGGGTACGCTGCGCCAGCTGCGCTGGACAAACGCCATGCTCAAAGCGCTCTCGCCCCAGATCCTCGCGGGCTGACCCCCCCGCCTGCCGCCGGTGGCCGAACCGTTGCCCGGCCGGCTGTGTCGGCACCGCCGCCACGGGTATGCCGCACACCCCGACGGACAGTGAGGTGAACGTATGCGGGTGATCGTCACGGGGGCCACGGGAAATGTGGGTACCGCGGTGCTCGAGCAGCTCAGCGGTACCCCGACGGTGGATTCGATCGTGGGCGTGGCCCGGCGGAAACCGGAGCACGCGCATCCGGGGGTGGAGTGGGTGGCGGCCGATATTCGCTCCGCCGATCTGGTGTCGCTGTTCCGCGGTGCCGACGCGGTGGTCGACCTGGCCTGGGTGTTCCAGCCCACGCGCCGCCCCCGTGATACCTGGCGGACGAATGTCGGCGGGACCGGCCGGGTGCTCGCCGCCGTGGCCGCGGCCGGGGTGCCCGCACTGGTACACGCCTCCTCGGTCGCCGCCTACTCGCCCGCGACCGGCGACGAGCCGGTCGACGAGAGCTGGCCGACCGAGGGCTGGCCGGGGGCGTCCTACGCGGTCGAGAAGGCCTATGTGGAGCGGTTGCTGGACCTCTTCGAATACGAGCGTCCGGACTGCCGCCTGATCCGGATGCGCCCGGCGTTCACCTTCCAGCGCGCCTCGGCCGCACAGCAGCGCCGGTTGTTCGCCGGGCCGCTGGTCCCCGGCCCGCTGGTCCGGCCGGGACTGCTGCCACTGTTGCCCTATCCGCGCGGACTGCGCTTCCAGGCGCTACACAGTGCCGACGCGGGCCGTGCCTATACGGCGGCGGTGCTCTCCGGCGCGCGGGGTGCGTTCAATATCGCGGCCGAACCTGTCCTCGACCGTGCCGAGATCGCGCGACTGCTGGATGTGCGTACGGTCGAAGTCCCCCGGTGGCCGGTCCGGACCGCGCTGGCCGGCGCCTGGCATCTACGCCTGGTACCCGCCACCCCCGGCCTGTTCGACGCGATGATGCAGTTGCCGATCATGGACACCACCAGGGCCCGGACCGAACTCGGCTGGCAGCCGCGCGTCACCGCGACCGATGCGCTGCGCGAGTTCCTCGAAGGCCTGCGCGGCGGCCACGGTGGCGCTACCCCGCCGCTGGCGGCCGACGCGGGGGGAGTGGGTCGGTACCGCGAGGTGACCTCCGGGGTCGGCGGTCGCGATCCGGTCGACGACCGGCTGTGTGATCGCGATCCGTCAGGGTAGCCGCGCGGTATGGCAACTATCGCTCCCTTACCGAAAGAACGTATAGGCGCGCCGCTACGGGCCGTGGTGACCGGCTCCGATTCGGGGATCGGCCGGGCGATCGCGGTGGCGCTGGCCGGCGGCGGCGTCGATGTCGGGATCACCTACCACTCGGACGAGGCCGGAGCGGCGCATACGGCCGGACTGGCCCGTGACCGGGGCGCGCGGGCGGCTGTGCGGCGAATGGACCTGGACGATCTGCCCACGAGTACCGCTGCCGTGGACGAATTGGCCGCCGAACTGGGCGGGGTGGATGTGCTGGTCAACTGCGCCGGCACCGGCTCCGCGCAGAAGGCGATGGATATGGACTTCGACACCTGGCGGCATGTCCTGTCGGTCGACCTGGACGGCGCCTTCCTCTGTACGCAACGCGCCGTCCGGCACATGACGGAGGCCGGCCGTGGCGGGCGGATCATCAATATCACCAGCGTGCACGAGCACGCGCCCAAGGTGGGGGCGGCCCCCTACTGCGCGGCGAAGGCGGGCCTCGGTGCGCTGACCAAAGTGCTGGCGCTGGAACTGGCCGAACACGACATCACCGTGAACTCGGTGGCGCCCGGTGAGATCGCCACCCCGATGACCGGGCAGGAGGACGCCGATCCACGCGAACAACCCCGGCCGGGGCTGCCGCTGGGCCGGCCCGGCCACGCCGAGGAAGTCGCTTCCGTGGTGGCTTTCCTGGCAACCCCCGCCGCGGGGTATGTGACCGGAGCGTCCTATGTCGTCGACGGCGGCATGTTGCTGATGGGGCCGCAATCCAGCCAGCTCGTCGGGGACGAGAGCTGGCGTGATCCGAAGGGAGACGCATGATGACCGATCGACTTACGCTGGCTCCGGTGTCGGCGCTGGTGCGCGGCGCGTTCGACGCCGGCGCTCATCTCCGGCACGCCCGTTTCTTCCACCCGCGCGGTGTCCGGCTCTCCGGCCGGTTCCGCGCCGAACCCGAATTCACCCGGCTTTTCGGGGAGGGCGACCGCGCGACCATCGGGCGACTCTCGAAAGGGGTGGGAACTCCCGGTGGCGTCCCGGATATCCTCGGACTCGCCTTCCGGGTGCTCGACATCAACGACAAGCCCTGGGATTTCGCGCTGGCCACCACGGGGCAGCGCCCGGTCGCCCGGTTGTCGCTGACCGTCGCGCGTGGCTGGGACAGCGCCCGGTTCGGCAGTCTGCTGCCCTATCAGTGGGACGATTCGGCTCCACTCTGGGTGCTCGCCGAGCCGGACCCGGGGCTACCCGCCAGCACCTCGCTGTCGGCCCTCGCGCGGCATGTGCACGAGCACCAGGTCGGGTACACGATCTCGGTCGCCGGTTACGGGCCCGCGCGCCAGACAGTCGGGCACCTGGCGCTGCGCGCCGCGGATCCCGGCGAGCATCGCACCGATTTCTACGATCCCGTGCTCAACCACCCCGCCGACGTAGCGCTGCTACCCCGTGCGGTGCAGCGGTTGCGGGAATCGGCCTACGACGGCAGTCGCCGTGGTCGCGGCGTCGAGGACCGGGAAACCGGCCGGGTCGAGGTGGGCCCGCACCGGTGACGGTGGGTTCGAGGAAATCGGTGGCGGGGTGTTTGCGCGCCGTTGTCCGGGAAAACACGCGACCATGAACGAAACCGAGGATCCCGGCACGGAATCCGCCGAGATCGCCGAGTGGGCGAGCAGCGCGATTCCCTCGACCGGCGAACAACTGGACGAAGACGAACTGGCCGCCGATCCGCTCGAGGAGGGTATGGACCCGCCCGACCACTGGTCCGCCGCGGATCGCTACGCCACCTCGCCGCGGGAGCAGCGGGAGGGCGAACCTATGGAGCGCCGGCTGGCAGAGGAGGAGCCCGATATCGTGCCGGAGGGGCAGCGTTCGGCCGCCGGGCCCGACGCGCAGCCCGGTGCCGAGCAGCCCTGAGCTGCTCGGGGCTCGGGCGGTGCCGGGGGCCCGGCCGTGTCCGCCCGGTCGGCGATTGCGTAATTCGTAGTCGGCGACCGGGCGGCTACCGACCGGCGGGTGCCGACTCCCGAGTCCGCCGCTCGTCAGTGGCGTCGCCGGCGAGAGCTCAGTGCCTCGTCCAGGTGGGCTGAGCGAAATCCGCGACCCGGGCCGCTTTCGGTTCGCTGCCCAGCAGCACCACCTCGCGGAACTGCCAGAGCATGGCGCCGGTGGGGGCGTGGATCGTCATATTCGGGCCCAAGCGCATCTGCAGCAGGCCGGGTTCACCGGGCGGGGCGTCGACCGCCGGGGCGCCGTCGTGCATCCGGGCGGAGTCCGGTAGCACCCAGTGCGGTGTGTCGTCGGCGGCGAGCCGGTCGAAGGTGGCCTGGTGCACCGAATGGACTTCGTCGGCGTTCGGGTTCAGGCGCGTGATGTCGGACAGCGTCGCCACCACGGGAGTGATGGCGAATCCGGAGCTGGCCGGGAAGTCGTCGAGCGTGCCGAGTACGTCCTCGGGGCCGGTCGTCAACCCGAGTTCTTCGTGTAGTTCGCGCAAGGCGGCCTGCTGCGTGGTCTCGCCCGGTTCGACGCGGCCGCCGGGCAGCGCCCACTGCCCGGCATTGCGGCCGCGATAGGCCCGTTTGATGACCAGCACAGACAATGACCCGCCCGTGTCCACTACACACAGCACCACGGCGGCCCGGCGCAATCCGTCGGTATCGGGTACCGCGATTCGCGGGAACACTGCCAGCCGAGCCCGTGCGAGGGTGCGGAAATCATCGAGGTGGTGGGGGACCCGCGGTCCCGGGTCTGCGCCCATATGTTCGATCATGCACCATCGGCCCGCGCCCGCTCCGCGGCGGGCGCGGCGTTCACATCCGCCGCATCACCGAGACGACCTTGCCCAGCACCACCGCGTGGTCGCCGTCGATCACCCGGTAGGCGGGGTTGCGCGGTTCCAGGTACACATGCCCGGCGCGGCGGCGGAAGACCTTCACCGTCGCCTCCCCGTCCAGCATCGCGGCGACGATCTCGCCGTTCTGCGCGTCGGGCTGGCGGCGCACCACCACGATATCCCCGTCGCAGATGGCCGCGTCCACCATCGAATCCCCGCGTACCCGCAACCCGAACACGGTCCCGTGGCCCACGAGTTCCCGGGGCAGCGTGAGCACGTCGTCGGTGTGCTCGTCGGCGAGGATCGGCGTACCCGCCGCGATATCGCCGACGACAGGGACCGCGACGGCGTCGCGGGCGGGTTCGGCCTCGGTTCCGGCGTTCAGGAACAGCCGCACGTCCATGGGGCGCGAGACCCCGTCACCGCGGCGCAGGAAACCCTTCTCCTCCAGGCTCCTCAGATGTTTCGACACCGAGGACGAGGAGCGCAGCCCGACGGCTTCGCCGAGCCGGCGGGTATTCGGCGGGTAACCGTGGCGCACCACCCATTCCCCTATCACCGCGAGGATGCGGCGCTGACGTTCCGGCAGGGTCGAGGTGTCGAGGTGGTCGTATTCGGTCACCGCGACATCGTATGACCAGGCGTGACGGCCGTTTACGTGGTATCCGTCGTTGCCGGGTTGCCGGGTTGCCGGGTTGCCGGGTTGCCGGGTTGCCGGGTTGCCGGGTTGCCGGGTTGCCGGGTTGCCGGGTTGCCGGTTGCCGGGGGTGGGCTCAGCGCGCAGCGTAGGGCCGGGCCGCGCGGGCGGTTCGCAGCGCCTCGCCCCACCAGACGAGCTGGTCGAGCAGCGTGGTGGCGGCGGTATCGGCGCCGGCGTCGGGTGCCAGTGTGCCGGTATCGTCTCGCTGACCCCAGGGGTTGTGGAAACTGACGGTGTCGCGGACGGTGACAGCGTGCAGTTCGGCGAACACCGCGCGCAGATGCTCGGTCGCCCGCAGGCCGCCCGAGATACCGCCGTAGCTCACGAAACCCACGGGTTTGGCCTGCCACTCCGCATGGTGCAGATCGATGAAGTTCTTCAGGGTGCCGGGATAGCTGTGGTTGTACTCCGGCGTGATCACCACGAAGGCGTCGGCGGCGGCGAGCGTCTCCCGGGTCCCGGCGATGCCGGCGGCGGGCGCGCCGAAGATGTGCGGTAGTTCGGTGTCCGCGATATCGACGGTGGTGGGTGTCAGATCGGCGCGCAGCGACGCCCTGCTCAGGAACCAGTCGCCGACAGCGGGTGCGAAGCGACCGTCCCGGCTGCTGCCGATGACGACCGCGACGCGCAGGGGTGTACCGGTGCCGGATGCGGCGATATCCACTTTTCCTCCAGAAGGTGTGCCGGGCGGCGGGTCCGCCGCTCTACCGACCACTCTGGATCCTCAACTATCGTTGAGGTCAAGCCGGAGAACCGGCCTCCTGTGACGGGCCTCCGGCAACGGGTATGCCGACGATAGAACGTGGCGCATCACGGAACGGTTGCGCGAGCTCTACACTGGCGCGGTCGGCGAGCCGACGTTCTAGTCTGGAACCGGACGGCGTATGCCCTGGCACGAGGGAGCACATGGATATCGCGGAGGCGCCACAGCCGGTGTACCGGCAGGCCCGCTTTGCCGATCTCGAGGACATCGCGGCCATCGAGGCCGAGGTGTTCGGTGAACCGTACCTGTACCTGATGCTGCGCCAGCTCTATGACCTGCACGGTTCGGAATGGCTCGTCGCCGAGGTCGCGGGAACGGTCATCGGGTACGCGCTCACCCTGGAGAAGTCCGGCCGGGCGCTGCTGTTCACCTTCGCCGTGGCCAAGCGGTACCAGGGCGCCGGTTTCGGCCGCGCCCTGCTGAACCAGACCCTGCGCGTATGCCGGGAACTGGGGGCCGACACGGTGTACCTCACGGTCCGGCCCGACAACCATCCGGCCGGAAACCTGTTCAAACAAGCCGGTTTCGATTTCCTCGAACACGACGATCGCTACTTCGGACCGGGGGAGCCCCGTGACCTGTACGAATTCCGACTGCATCCCTGAGCGCTAAACTGGTTCGCATGGGCGAGATCTCGCCGTTCGTGGCATCGGTCTCCACCCGGATCGCCAGGCACGCAGCGGCTTACACCGCCGAGCTGGATGCCGACGAGCACCCCGAGCGGATGTCACTGGACACCTTCGCCGTGCACGTCGAAGCCGTTCTCGATGATTACGATCCGCCCAGCGCGCGCCGCCGTCACTCCGACACACTGGTCTTCCCGCACCTGTACGGCGCGGCCCGGGATCCCCGCCCCGACGAGGAGGGCTGGCGGGTTCCCAGCGCGGTACCGGCCGCGCTCATGGCCGCCGAGGTCGAGTTCCGCGGCCCGCTGCGACTGAGTGCCCGCCAGAACACGCTGCTGGCCGAGGAATACGAGGCGATCGGTGCCCAACTGTCGGAGGTCGGCCTGGCCACCCACGCGGCCCTGGCGTTCCGCCGCGCCATGGCGTTGTACCGGGTCAACGAGGACGACGAAGCCGAGGACCGCTGCGGCCTGCAACTGGCGCGTGCGAATACCCGTGGACTACCGCGGGGGTTGCGGCGCTGGGCCGGACAGGGCTCCTATGTCCTGTGTGGTCACGGGTACCGGCCCTCGTGGCTGCTGGGCTGGGTGATCCTGCAGATGCTGCTGTTCACCGGGGTCGCGGTGCTGTTGGGTGGGCAGGCGGTCGACGACACCGTCTACATGGGCGTCACCGGCTTCCTGAATCCGCCGGGCCCCGGTGATACGCAGGAACTGCCCGGTGCCGTGCGGACACTGTTCGTCGTCGAGGCATGGACCGGTGCGGTATCGATGTCGGTGTTCTTCGCGCTGCTGGTCCGCAAGTGGTTCCGGATGTAGCCGGGGTGACGGTGCGGGCGCGTCACCACTCCGCGTCGAAGATCTTGTGCCGCAATGCCGAAAGCGTAGCGACCGCGATATTGTCGCGTAACCGGCCCACCAGCGTGTTCCATTGCCGGGAGAAACCGGGATCGTTCTGCAGATCCTTCCACAGCGCGCGCAGTACCGGCGGCGTATGCGCGCCCGGCATCCACAGGCCGGCCAGGTGTTCGAGGGCGGGCGCGAGGATATCGATCCGTTCGCGGCTGTGCGGGGCGAACCGGTCGGCTTCGTCGAGAGCGTCGGCCAGTACCGTCAGCAGCCAATCGTGAGCGGCCAGATCCTCGCAGAACCGTTGCGCCGCTTCCAGATCGGTTTCGTCGCGCACGATCAGTCGCACCGAGCGGACGGTGTCGTCGTCCAGGTGCAGGGTCGCGGCCGGGCCGCTGCTGCCGCCGACGCGGGCCGTCCAGCGCAGCCGGGTCGTCCCGGCCCGCACCGGTGGGTTCTGGTCCAGCCGGGAATCGGCCCGGACCCGGGCCAGCAGCCGTTCACTGATCGACGCCAGGTCCAGCGGGGCCGTCCCCGGCAGCGGGTCGGCGGCGAGATAACCGTCGGCCAGGACGTTCCCGGCCGCCATCCGTTCCGGAATCCGGGTGACGACCTCGGTGACCCCCTTCTGGCTGATGTAGTGGGACCAGGTCTGGCGGCGGCGTTCGGCTGCCCGCACCACCCGGGTGCGCGCCGAGGACTGCAGTACCCGCCCGCCGGCGAGTGCGAGACTGGTGGCCACCGTGCCGACGATCCGGGCGGGCTGCTCGCCCAGCCGGAGATCACAATCGACTCCCACCGCCGTGGTCGGGGACAGGCCCAGCGTGCCCGGTCGCTCCCGCCACCGCACGCCGCAGCCGGGCAGCAGGGCCAGCAGTTCCCCGGCCTCGGATCGGGTCAGCGCGGTGGCCGACGGTAGCAGACAGGTGCGTACCTCACCGAGGACGACCAGGGGCGCGGTCGCGACCATCTCAGGACCCGTCGAGTAGCAGGTGGGACAGCCGCTCGCTGATCTTGCGCGAGACCGCGACGTCCTCGGCCGCACCGGTCGCGATGACCTGCGCTAGCACGTCCTCGTCCAGGTCGAGATGGTCGAGTACCAGCCGTACCGCGTGTTCGATGGCGAGATAGCGTTTGGGCAGCATGGACAGGGTCTGATACGCCGCGAACGGCGCCGCGTCCGGGTTGAGCTGTACGACCGGCGGCACTTCGTACCAGCGGCGCGGCCACGGCTCACCGCGCCACTGCTGCGGATCCACCACGGCGGCACCGTGATACCGCAGCATGCCCAGCCGCAGCAGATGCCAGACCGCGGCCAGGAACGGGCAGGACCAGCGGGTCACCGTGACGCCGTCGACGAGCTGGGTGCTCCACAACTGGACGTCCAGGAAGATGGAATGCTCGCGGCGGCCGAACTCCTCGGGTGGTTCGTAGGTGCGTCCGCGCATGGCCTGCGCCGGTTCGTGTTCGGAGGACCGGCGGCCGTTGCACAGCCACCCGGATTGCGCGGTCGGCGGCCGGCGTCCGGTATCGGGCGGCGCCGGTTCGGCGACGATCCGCGCGGCCACCATCTCGGCCACCGGTATGGGCTCACCCAGCGGCACTCCGTCCATGAACTGCGAGGTCTGCCAGCAGCCCGACTCGCGGGCCAGATAGTCGATGGTGATCCCGGCGGCGTCGGCGGCGGTGAGCAGTTTGCCGAGTACCTCCGCGGGATCGGTATCGGGCTGGAAGTAGTCGTCGATCAGGTAGCAGGTGCTGACCCGGACATCCGGGCCGAACCGGACACGGGCGGATTCGGTGAACGCCGCGACCAGCGGCACGATCCGGCGGAACTCCTCTTTCACCCGCTCGAGATCGCCGAGGAGGTCGTTGAGATAGAAGTGCCCGACCTCGATCGACAGGTGCGAGAGCGGAACCGGGGCGACCCAGGGCTGTTCGGTGGCCTCGGTGTAGACCTGCCTGTCCCGCATCTAGAGCCTCTCCCAGCTGGCGACGTCCATCAGGCGCCGCGCGAGTTCGGTATAGGCCTGCGCCGTTTCGTGGTTGGCGATATGGGCGTTGACATCGCTGTCGAGGATCAGCTGCTCCCGCCACTGCAATACCGGTTCCATCGGCGTGGCGCCCAGCACCGCGGTCGCGCCCAGCCGGTTGGCGGTGGCCAGCCGGCGCAGCGCGACATCCTGTTCCTGCAACCATGCCGCCTGCGCCGCGCGCTGCGCGGTGATATGGGAGTTGGCGGCGGGTACGGCGGTGCGGATATAGCGGGTCGAACCCAGCAGGTCGTCGGGATCGTGCCCGCAGGCCGCGCCGGTCTGCAGCAGCCCGTGGGGACCGTAGACCAGCCCGGCCGCCGCCAGGATGTGCTGACGGGTCCAGCGGTGGAAGATCAGCCAGCGTGCCGTCCGGCGGCGCAATTGAGGGAGCGCGGTCGCCTGCAGGGCGATCTCCAGGGCGACCGACCGGCCCGCGCTCAGATCGACGATCACCACCCGGAACTCCTGTTCCAGCGCCACCAGCAGTTCGGCGCAGCGGGTCACCACCGCGTCGTCGGCGGTGAGGAACTCGGCGCCGCCCTCGTCGCCCGGGAACAGGACCAGCCGCCCGGAGCGGGGGGCGACTCTTTTGAGTTCGGACCGATCGGTGGCGGTACCGACGTCGACCCGGGCCGCCGTGCCGGTCTGCCCGAGCAGATAGGAGTGCACCCCACCGTCGGCGACGCCCCGTTCGACCGTGCCGATCTCGAACAGTGCCCCGGCGGTCGGTGACCCGAAATCGAAATCCACATAGGCGACGTTGCGTCCCGACATACACAGCCGGTACGCGATATTGCAGCTGGTCACCGATCGTCCGGTGCCGCCCTTGTCGGAGGTGGAGAATACGAGCATCCGGGCCCCCTCAGCGCGTCGCGTCCTGGCGCGCGTACGCCAGTTCGTCGAGCTGGATCAGTGCCTGGGTGGCCAGACTGTAGGCGGTACCCGGACGCTCGCGCAGCACCCCGCGGGCCCGGTCCAGCGATTGCCGGATACGGTTCACCGCTGTCTGTTTCGGGGTCAGATCATCACCCTCGACCTCGAGCTCCTCCTGGTTGAGCAGATGTTCGGCCTCGCTCAGCAGATCGACGGCGCGGGCGACCATGGTCGCGGGGGCCAGCGGCGGTTCGCGGAAGGTGCCGTAGGCGATCACCAGGCATTCCATGACGCGTTCGGTGACGAACCAGGACGGGCCGGCCGGGACCGAGAGCTCCTGGCCCAGCAGGGCCGCCGGATCGTCCCACAGACCGGCCGCCGGTCCGTCGCGCTGGATGCGCCCATCGAGATGGTCCATCGCCGCCTCGGCCAGCGCCATCAGCTGATCCCGAGTGTCGACATCGGTGCGCAGGCGCGCCGCCTGCAGGCAGCGTTTGAGCATCATGGTCACGAAATCCGGGACATACCATTCGAGCACGGAGCCCCCGCCGATGTCCTCGCTACCGGCCAGCCCCAGCCGGACACCCGGATAGTGCAGGACCGCGGCCGCGTCCCCGGCGGTGAGGCGGCTGGTGATCCGTCCCCGGCGGGCGAGCTGATCGAAAACCGCCACGGTCCGGGCCAGGTCCTCGGTGCTGTCCCGGTACACCAGGTCCTGGATGAGGATGGCGGTGACGGTGAGACTGAAGTAGTCCGATTCCTCGCCGTCGGAGGTGCGCCAGGGAATATCCTCCAGTGGCCAGCGGCCGCCGCCGAACCGGGCCACCGTGGACCAGTAGTTGCGGGCCAGTTCGAACCGCAGCTGCAGGGCGTCGGCGAGTTTGCGCTGCTCGTCGGTCAGCAGGTCCAGCTCCCGGATGCGCTGGGAGGACAGATCGATGATGCCGTCGAGGGCGACGGCGGTGAAGTACAGGTAGGGACGGGGTTCGGCGTGCCCGGCCGCGTGGCCGACCTCGCCGGGTACGAACTCGATGGGTTCGGCGGTGCGCACGATGCCCCAGCCCCAGCCGCATTCGAACAGTCGCTCGTCGTCGGCGACGTCCACCTCGGCGGTCTGGCTGAGCCGCACCTCGTTGGCCGCCTGCACCCGCAGCCGCTCCAGCCGTGCCGACAGGCGCCGGATCACCTCGTCGGCCGGGGCGTGATTCTGGTTGATCATGTGCAGGATGGCCTGCCCGGCCTCGGATTTCGGCTCGGGCGTGTGGATGACGAAACTGCGCACCAGCCCCGCCATCGCGGCGGTGAGCCGGATCCCGACCGCGTCGATCACCAGCGGAATGCGTTCGCTCAACTGCCGTGCCTCGCGCCGCACCTCACCGCCGACGAAACGCTGGAATCCGCGCAGGAAACGCAACGCCGCGATACACAGGCTCAGCGACATGGAATAGGAGTCGACGATCCCCAGGGCGAGCTGTTCTTCGGTCAGCGGGCGATCACCCGCCGCGCGCAGGTAGGAGCCGGCCGCGAAGACAGGGTCCCCGTCGGGACCGGTGTAGCGCTGCAGATAGTCCTCCAGCAGGCCGACCAGGGCGCCGCCGATGCGGGTCTCCTCGCCGAAGGGGTCGAGTGCCCGCCGGGCGTCGGCCGCCATATCGTCGGGCTGGTCCAGGGCGAAGGCCTCGAGTTCGGTCGCCGGGTACAGCAGGCACAGCAATTGTTCGGCGTCGCTGATCGAATTGCTGCCGTCGCGACCGCCCCAGGTCCAGGTGTTGCCCCGGTAGGAGCAGGCGAGCACTGCCCGCCACAGGTCCAGCAGCTGTTGCCGCGGCCTAATTCTCATATTCCGTGTCCTCGCCCCCGCGTTCGATCGGCGCGTCGAACGTCGTCACCTAGAGTGTGCCCCGAATTCGTTCGCCGGGACAACTATTCGGCCGGTTCCGCATTTGCCCCGGGATAACCTGCGCGGCAATCGCTTCCGGTCGGCCGGGCCGGAAATCCGGCGCGCGGCCCGCGACCGGCCTCGCCGCCTCGCCGGCCCGGGTTCCCGGCCGGATCGGTCCGTGCTCGGCATTGCGCGGGCCCGTAACGCGTGGGTGGCAGCAGACTGGGATGCCATGGACCAGTTGGTGCTGACATTCGTGCTCCTGTTCGCCGCGGTACTCACCGAGGCGATCGGGCGGCGGATCGGTGTCGCCTCGGCGGTCCTGATGACGCTGTTCGGCGTCGTGCTCGCCCTGCTGCCGTTCGTGCCGCAGATCGCGATACCCCCGCACCTGATCCTGCCGCTGGTCCTGCCCCCGCTGCTCTATGCCGCGGCCCGGCGTACCTCGTGGCGTCAGTTCGCGGAGAGCTGGGAGCCCATCGTGTTGCGGGCCGTCGGTCTGGTGCTGGCCACCGTGGCAGCGGTGGCGGCGGTGTTCCACGCCTGGTATCCGGGTCTGCCGGTCGCGGCGGCGGTAGTGCTCGGGGCCATCGTCGCCCCACCGGATCCGGTGGCGGCGACCGCGCTGGCCGGTCGCCTCGGACTGCCGCGCCGGCTCGTGGTCGTACTCGGCGGCGAGGGACTGTTCAACGATGTCACCGCGATCGTCGTCTACTCGGTCGCGGTGGACGCCGTGCTCACCGGGCATTTCTCGGGACTGCGAGCGGCGGGGGAATTCGCGGTGTCGGCGGTGGTCGCCGTAGCCGTCGGCCTGGCACTGGGTGTGGCGGGCAGCAAATTGACCCGCTATCTGGCCGAAGCGAGCGCGCAGGTCGCGCTCAGCTTGCTGCTGCCCTTCGCGGCCTACGGTTTCGCGGAGTCCTGGGGCGGTTCGGGGGTGCTGGCGGTGCTGGTGTGCGCGCTGTACCTGACCGACGCCGTCACCGAGTTCGCCGATGCCGACTACCGCGTGGTCGGCAACTCGTTCTGGGAGATCACCGAGCTGCTGATCAGCGGTTTCGCCTTCGGTCTCATCGGTCTGGAGCTGAGTGCGGTGCTCGCGGCCACCGGGAACAGCTGGCCGCAACTGCTCGGGGGTGCGGGCGCGGTGCTGGCCGTCGTGGTGGGGCTGCGGCTCGCCTGGCTGATGACGACCTGGTGGCTGCGCGGGAAGTGGTGGCACGACGAGGACGCCGACGAGCCCTACACCTGGCGGGAAACGGTGGTGACGTGGTGGACCGGTATGCGCGGGGTGGCCACGGTGGCGCTGGCGCTGGCCATACCCCTGTCGACCGAGGCGGGCGCGAATTTCCCGGGGCGGACCGAGATCCTGTTCACGGCGTTCGCGGTGGTCCTGTTCACCTTGCTCGTGCAGGGACCGACGCTGCCGCTGGTCGTCCGGCTCACCGGTGTCCGCGCCGACACCTTGGCCGAACGCCGGCTCGAACGGCAACTCTGGGAGCGGGTGGTGGGGGCCGAACTGGCCCGCCTCGAGGAACTGGCCGAGGCCGAGCAGGTACCCGAGGAACTCCACGAGCGGCTGCGGGAGGGTATCCGGCGCCGGCTGGCCCGGGCCGATCCGGAAGCGGCCGACGCGGACGCGCGCGCCCGCGCCGAGCGCGAGGCGCGGATGAGGGTGGCCGTCGGGCGTATCCGGGCCGAGGTGACCGAGGCCGGCCGACGGGAGGCGCAGGCCGCTCGCCGGGAACCGGGTATGCCCCCGGACCTGGTCGACCGGGTGACCAGGCGTCTCGATCTGGGCCCGGGCCGGTGATCCGCGCGCCGCGGGTCACCGGTGTAGGGAATCGTGAATGTAGGTGAGGTCCGCCAGGAACTCGGTATATGCCGAATCGCGGTCGGGGGCACGCAGCACCGAGGAGGGATGCACCGTGCCGGTCACCCGGAAATCCGGGCGTTCGACGGTGCGGCCCCGCAGCGGGCCGACCGTGGCCGACGGGCCCAGTACCGCCTTCGCCGCGACCGCGCCCAGACAGACCACCAGGTCCGGGGCGATCAGATCCAGTTCGGTGGCCAGCCAGGCCGAGCATGCGACGACCTCGGTCCGGCTGGGTTGTTTGTGGATCCGGCGTTTGCCGCGTTCGGTGAACTTGAAATGTTTGACCGCGTTGGTGAGGTAGATCTCCTCGCGCTGGAATCCGGCTTCTTCCAGCGCGCGGTCCAGCAGCCGCCCGGCCGGTCCCACGAACGGTTCTCCGCGCAGATCCTCCTGGTCGCCGGGCTGTTCGCCGACCATGACCACTGGTGCGTGCGCGGGTCCGGCGCCGAACACCGTCTGGGTGGCGTCGCGGTAGAGGTCGCAGCCGCGGCAGTCGGCCGCCGCTGCGCGGACCCGCCCGAGATCGGCGCCGCCGGGAACGAACTCGGCGGCGCCGACCGGTCTGGGTGCCCGGCGGTTGTTCGTGGCCGCGCGGGCGGTGGGGCTCATCGGGCGGGTCTACTTGCCCAGGGCTTCGGCCAGTTCGTTCTTGGTCATCTTGGAGCGGCCCTTGATATTGCGGCTCTTCGCTTCGTTGTACAGCTGGTCGCGGGTCCGGCCCTTGGGCTTGTCGGTGCCCGAGCGCAGTCCGCCGCGCCGCTGCGGTGACATATCACGGGTCGAGGTGCGGCTGGCGGTCTTCGTCTGACCGGCCTGGGCGCGGTTCTTGTTGACCGTGCGCGCACCGATCTCCTTCGCCCGCTTCGTACTGGCCCCGCGCTCCTTTGCCGAGTCCTTGATGTGCTCGTACTGCCGTTCCTGCTTGTCGGTCCATTCCTTCGGCATGACACACCTCCTGTCTGCCCGGCCGGATACCCGCGTACAGCCAGGACAATCAGCATGCAGGTCGCCGCGGGTCGTGGGCGTCCTACCCCGGCTGCGCGGCAGTATGCAGAAAAATGCCGGAGGTTCTGGCGGGTCGGTGCCCGGGCTACCGGTCGCCCGGTGCCCGGGTCAGCGCGGCATGGTGGTCCCGCATGGCGGAGATGACCGCGGCGAGCACCCGGTGGGCGGCGGCGAGATCGGCGGTGGGCAGGGCGGCGAGCGCCGAGCGGGTGCGCCGGCCCAGTGGATGGAAGAATTCGCCGGCCACCGACATGCCGTGGTCGGAGTAGTGCAGCAGCACCCGTCTGCGATCGCCGGGGTCGGTTTCGCGGTGGATATGGCCCGAGGCGATCATCCGTTCGACCAGATAGGTGATCGCCGCCGGGGACAGGCCCATGAGCTCGCGCAGGTGTCCGGCGGTGAGCGGTCGGCCCTCGGCTTCAGCGGTGGCGATGTGCATGAGCGCGCGGAAATCGGTGCTGCGCAGGGAGTGCGAATGGGCGAACAGATGCCCGATCTGCTCGGATACCGCGGTCAGCGCGCGGATATCGGTGGCGATCTCGGTTTCGGCGTGTTCCCGGGTCGCGCTGTCCGTCTCCGCCGAGGGTTCGTCTCTCACCTGCGCCGTCCTTTCCCTTATCCCGCTCGCAAGAGTGTAGGTCCCCCGGGGTGCCGAGCCTTGCCAATTATTTCAGTTTTTGAAATAGTTGCCGGGTGAATGCTTGGGAACGCTTCGCCGCCGTGGTCACCGGACACCGCTCGTGGGTGCTGCTCATCGCCGTCCTCGCCGCCGCCTGCGCGGTGATCGTGGGCGTCGGTGGAAACGACGACGCGGGCCAGGCGCCGACCTCACTGCCGCAGGATTCCGAAGCCGCGCGGGTCGAGGCCGCGGTGGCGGAATTTCCCGGTGGCCGGGACGCGCCGGCGATCCTGGTGGTCACCCGGACCGACGGCGCGGAATTGACCGATTCCGACCGAGCCGCCGCCACGAAGACCGTTCAGGAGGTTTCCGGTGCCGCCGCGGACGCGCTCGTGGTCGCGCCGGACGGCAAGGCGGCACTCGGGCGTGCGACGGTGTCCGCCGACCTGAACGGTGCGGACCTGGCCGCCGAGATCGACCGGCTGCGCCAGGTGGCCGCACAACACACGCCACCCGGACTGGCCGTGCAGATCACCGGTGGCCCGGCGTTCGGTGCCGATATCGCCGACTCCTTCGCCGGAGCGGACGTGACCCTGCTGGCCGTCACCGCGCTGGTGGTCGCGCTACTGCTCATCGTCACCTACCGCTCACCGGTGCTGTGGCTGGTACCGCTGCTGGTGATCGGTCTCGCCGACCGGACCGCCACGAGTATCGGCACGGCGCTGGCCCGCGTCACCGACCTCTCCTTCGACGGCTCCACCGCGGGCATCACCAGCGTCCTGGTGTTCGGCGCGGGCACCAATTACGCGCTCCTGCTCGTTTCCCGCTATCGCGACGAACTGCACGGGCATCGCGACCACCGCGCCGCGCTGCGCCGGGCCGTCCGGCGCGCCGGACCGGCGATCCTCGCCAGCAATGTGACCGTGGTGCTCGCCCTGTGCACGCTGCTGCTCGCGACACTGCCCAATACTCGTTCGCTCGGCCTGATGGCGGCCGCCGGGCTGCTGGTAGCGGTGGTCTTCGTCCTGCTGGCGCTGCCGCCCGCTCTGGCCCTGTGCGGGCGGAAGATCTTCTGGCCCTTTGTTCCACACGCGAGTGCCGACGGCACCGCGGCGCCCGGGGTGTGGCATCGGATCGCCACCCGGGTGGTGGCCCGGCCCACCGTGGTCGCCGGCGGGGCGGTCGCGCTGCTGGTCGTGTGTGCGGCGGGCTTGACCGGCGCGGATATCGGGTTGTCGCAGACCGAACAGTTTCGGGTGCGGGCCGAATCGGTGGACGGGCTGGACACTCTTGCCGCCCATTTCCCCTCGGGTGCCTCGGATCCGACCGTCGTGCTCACCCGCAACGATGCCGCTGCGGCGGTCCGTCCGGCGTTGGAGTCCGCCCCCGGAGTCTCGGCTGTGGTGCCCGCGGGCGGTTACGACGGGGTGGACCGGTGGATGGTCACCCTCGAGGCCGCTCCCGAATCCGAGGCGGCCTACACGACGATCGGACAATTGCGCGGCATACTGGCCGGGATACCCGGCGCCGAGGCGATGGTGGGCGGGAGCGACGCGAAAGCGCTCGACACCCGCGACGCCGCCCGCCACGACCAACTGCTGGTGATTCCGCTCATCCTGCTGGTGGTTTTCGCGGTGCTGCTCGTCCTGCTGCGGGCGCTACCCGCCGCTGTCCTGCTGATCGGCGTCACCGTACTGAGTGCCCTGGCAGCGCTGGGGCTGGGCAGTCTGGTGAGCACGCATCTCTTCGGCTTCCCGGCGCTGGATACGACGGTGCCGCTGTTCGCCTTCCTGTTCCTGGTGGCGCTCGGTATCGACTACACCATCTTCCTGGTGACCCGGGCCCGGGAGGAGGCGCCGGGCCACGGCACCGTCGACGGTATGGTGCGCGCGGTCTCGGCGACCGGCGCGGTGATCACCAGCGCCGGAATCGTACTGGCCGCGGTGTTTTGTGTACTCGGTGTGCTGCCGCTGATCACCCTCACCCAGCTCGGCATCATCGTCGGCATCGGCATCGTGCTCGATACCTTCCTGGTGCGCACTGTCGTCATCCCCGCGCTGTTCGCCCTGGTGGGGCCGAAGGTGTGGTGGCCCAGCGGTTTCGGCGGCGACGCGCACCCCGCGCCCGCCGCCGAACTCGCGGAGCGGCGGCAGTAGTGGCGGAACGGCCTGTCGAGAAGTGAGTCACCCCCGATTCACAGCATCTGGATAGGTAAGGCTAACCTGAATCCTGTTTGTACGATTCACAGGCAGGACGGTAGAGCGCATGGCATCGAATATGCAGCGTGCACGGCGGCAGAAGCGGAGCTTGCCGCCACGGCGATGGATGGTCGCCGGCATGATCGCAGCCTTCGCGCTGACCGCCGGGTGCTCGACCCGGGAAGCACAGACCGAGGAGGTGGCCGCCGCCGGCGCGCTGTCCATCGTCGATCAGCGGGGCGAGACCGTCACTTTGGACGGGCCGGCGGACAAGGTGGCGTTCACCGTGATGCCGGCGCCGTCGATCTTCGCCGCGGTCGACCGCGGTTACGACCGCATCGTCGGCATCAATCAGTCGACCCTGGTGGCGAACCGGGGCGGCATGTTCGCCACCATGTTCCCCGGCTCGGCCGATTCGGCCGTCGTGGCGGGCAACGATTTCGTGCCGAACGTGGAAACCCTGCTGCAACTCGACCCCGATGTGGTGGTCCAGTGGGGCGACCGGGGTTCGGAGGTCACGGCGCCGATCGAGGCGGCCGGATTCCCCGTCGTGGGCCTGAAATACGGCACCCAGGACGATCTCGAGCAGTGGATCACCCTGTTCGCGCAGATCGCGGGTAAACCCGAACGCGGACAGGAACTCATCGACTGGCAGCGCACCGAGCAGTCCGAGATGCGCGCGCAGGTGGCGGCGCAGACCACACCGCGGCCCCGGGCGATGATCCTGTCCCGCACCGGCGACACCTACAGCACCACCAGCGCCAAGGGCTACGACGGTTTCCAATTCGATCTCGTGGGCGCCGATCTGGTGACCAAGGGTTTCGTCTCCGAGTCCGGGCAGGTGAGTCCCGAGCAGATCCTGACCTGGAACCCCGAGGTCATCATGCTCAGCGGATTCGACCAGAGCACACCCGCCGATATCTACGCCGATCCGAGGCTGACCGGCGTCAGCGCGGTACAGAACAAACGCGTCTACAAGACCCCACTCGGCGGTTACCGGTGGCAGGTGCCGAGCGCGGAATCGCCGCTGATGTGGCAGTGGATGCACCGGATCCTGTACCCGGCCGCGCGCGACGGGCAGTTCCGCGACGATATCCGGGCCGCCTTCGACGACTTGTTCGCGTACCGCATCTCCGACGAGGAGATCGATCAGGTGCTGCGCCTGGACCTGAACAAGGACGCCGCGGGTTATGACCAGTTCCTCCGCTGACCCGGCGGCGGTCGCGGCGCCGGAAGCTCCGGCGCCGCGCCGCGCGCGCTTCGACCGGCGCCTTCTCGCGATCCCGGGATTCCTGGTCCTGCTGATGGTGGTGGCCCTCGCCGCGCTCGCGGTGGGCCGCTACACCGTGCCACCGAACGAAATCGTGCGCATCCTGCTGGGCCAGATCTTTCCGCTGGAACAGACCTGGTACGCGCAGGAACGCACCGTGGTGCTCGATGTGCGGCTGCCCCGGGTGCTGCTGTCGATCCTGCTCGGCGCCGGACTGGCACTCACCGGCGCGGTCATGCAGGCCGTGTTCCGCAATCCGCTGGCCAGCGCACAGGTGCTGGGGGTTTCCTCCGGTGCGTCCTTCGGCGGTGTGCTGATCCTGCTCGCCGGTTTCGGCGGCGCCGCACTGGTCGGCGGTGCCTTCCTGGGCGGCGTGCTGGCGCTGGTGCTGGTGGTGGCGACCGCCCGGGCGGTACCCGGCGCGCCGTTGCTGATGATCGTGCTCGGCGGCACCGTGGTGGGCGCGATGTTCCAGGCGATGGTCTCGTTCATCACCTATATCGCCGATCCCTACAGTGAATTGCCCTCGATCGTGTTCTGGCTCATGGGTTCGCTGGCGACGGCGACCTACGCCAAGGTGCTCACCGCCGCGATCCCTGTCGTGGCGGCCGGCCTGGTGGTACTCGCCCTGCGCTGGCGGCTGAACATCCTCGCCATGGGCGACGAGGACGCCACCGCACTGGGCCTGAATCCCGCGCGGCTGCGCAATTTCCTGCTGCTGTGCGTCGCGCTGATCACCGCGGGTTCGGTCTCGGTCGCCGGGGTGATCGGCTGGGTGGGCCTGGTGGTCCCGCATCTGGTGCGCATGATGGTCGGCACCGACAACCGGATGGTGCTGCCGGTCAGCGCGCTGCTCGGGGCCGCGTATCTGACCGTGATCGACACCCTCTCGCGCACACTGAGCACCGCCGAGATCCCGATCGGGATCCTCACCGCCATCATCGGCGCCCCGTTCTTCGTGGTGCTGCTGATCCGCAACCGTTCCCGCCTGTGGGGTGCCGATGCTCGAGGCTAGTTCGCTCTGTTACCGCTACTCGGCCAAGGGGCCGTGGATCTTTCGCGATGTCTCGGTCCGCGCCGCCGCGGGCGAGGTATTCGCCGTGCTCGGACCGAACGCGCGCGGTAAGACCACCATGCTCAAATGCCTGGCGGGTCTCCTCCGGCCAGCCTCCGGTTCGGTCGAATCCTCCGGCCCGGTCGGGTACGTCCCGCAGAGCCATTCGGTCGTGTTCTCGTTCTCGGTGCTCGATATCGTCCTCATGGGCCGGGCCCGCACGGTGAAGATCTACAGCACGCCCACGGCCGTCGATCGCGCCGCCGCCCGGGAGGCACTGCGCCGGGTGGGCATACCGCACCTCGCCGACCGCGACTACACCGCGCTGAGCGGGGGCGAGCGTCAGCTGGTGCTCATCGCCCGGGCGCTCGTCTCCGACTGCGACACCATCGTGCTCGACGAACCCGCGGCCGCCCTGGACCTGCGCAACCAGGCCCAGGTGCTGACCGTACTCCGCGCGCTGGCCGACGAGGGGTTGGCGGTCGTGATGACCACCCACCATCCCGATCACGCCCTACACGTGGCCGAACGGTCGATGCTGATGGTCGCCGCCGACGATCAGCGCCTCGGCCCGACCCGCGAACTGCTCACCGGCGCCCTGCTCTCGCAGATGTACGGCGTGCCGATCGTGACCGCCGATATCGAGACCCCCAGCGCGGTCCGGCGGCTCACCGTGCCGGATTTCGGGCGGGGGATCTCGTGACGGTACTGAAAGCCGTGATGGCCCCGGCCCGTAGCGAGTACGTCGGCGGATTCCGGGAGGTCGACGTCTACGACCTGCCGGGGGAGTGCACCGGCGCGGTCACCGGTCTCTACCTGACCGGCGACGTGGATCAGGAGTACCTGGCCCAGCAGCGTCCACTGCTCGATTCGTTCGTCGCGCGCGGCGGACGGATCGTCGTGAACGGCCATGTGCAGCGACTGTTCCTCGATGGCCTCACGAGATGGCGCAAGCTCGACTTCCGGAACCCGCGCGACCTCGCGTTGACGCGGGTGACCGAACACCCGGTGTGGGCCGGCACCGATCCGAAGTCGTTCCTCTACAACACCGGCGCCCGCGGGCCCGTCCCGTTCGCGGAACTGGAACGTATCGGTGTCGCCGGATTCTACGGGCGCGGTTGCTATCCGGACCTGCCCGAGCACGCCCGGGTTGTCCACACCATCGGCCGCACCCGGGCACCGATCGACTACGACTACCCACTCGGGGCGGGCCGGGTTCTGGTCCACGGCGGCAACGACCTGCTGCAGTTCGCCACCGCCGACCGCGGGACCGCGCGGCTGCACCCGCAACTCCTGCGCTGGCTGGAAGGTAACGATGACTGACCCCGAGACCGGTATCGTTTTCCTGCACGGTGGCAGCCACGCCCAGCTGGCCACCCTCGCCGATCCCGCCCTGGCGCCCTATCGGATCCGGCCGGTGCACGTGCGCACCGGCGCCCTGGACGCAGTCGGCGCGGCCGAGGTGATCGTGGTCGCCGACCGCCTCCGCCCGGATCTGCTGCGACGCTGGACCGATACCGTCCTCGCCGGGCTCGGCCGGGGCGCGACCGTGCTCGTGTTCGGTGAGAACCACGCCGGACAGTGGCTGCCCGGCGTCCGGGAAGAGCCCCGGCCCACCGTGTTCTGGTGGTGGCGCACCGGCGAGGACCACCGGCTCCGGAAACAGGCCCCCGGCCATCCTGCCTGGAAGTTCTTCGCCGACCACGCGGTGATCTGGCACTACCACGGTGTGCTGGAACCGCCCCCGGGCGCGGTGAGCCTGGTCGACCTGCACACCGAGGACGGCGTCCACGACGGCTCCGTCCTCTATATCGACGAGAGTTCCACCGCGGGAAGGCTGCTCGTCACCACGATGGACCCGGTCTACCACCACGGCTCCGGGTTCATGCCGGGAGCGACGCAACTGCTCTATTCGGCACTGCACTGGGCCACCAGGAAGAGGGAGAAGACATGCTGACCGTTCTGGAATCCGGGACACCGATCGAGCTCTCGTTCGCCGATCTGATGAAGTATCACGGTACCGAGTTCCCCGGTGGTGTCGCGCACGCGTACTGCGCTGTGCAGCACGCTGTTTCACTGTTCGGCGCAGTCGAACGACGGGAAGTGACGGTCCGCACCGCTTTCCCGGGCCCGGGCGGCCGCGACGCGATCGAGATGGCGCTGCGCGCGGTCACGGGCGACCGTTTCACCGTCGTCCCCGAACTCGCGGCCACCGAGCGCGGGCCCGTCCTCGCCCGCTACGTCTGGGAATTCATCTACCGCGACCGGAGCGTCCTGCTGCGGTTGCGGGACGCGGGATTCGTCACCGCCGAATTCATCGAACTCGGCGCGCGCCGCGACCGCGACGCGGCGGACAACGCCCGGCTGACCGTATTGAAGCAGGAGATGACCGACCGGCTACTCGCCGGCGCCGTGGGCGAGGTCTACGAAGAGGTAGCGCCGCCGACGCGCTGACGCGCATCCCCTCCGGCTCCCCGCCCTACACTCGGCGCGCAGCGCGTGCCGGTTTTCCCGACGAGGGCCGGGGTACGCAACCGGTACAACGTGCGGAAGGAGGGCCGACCCATGGCGGCCGACGGAGTAGAGGGATTGCGGACGGTAGTACTGGACTGCCCGGATCCGTGGAAGTTGTCCGAGTTCTATCTCGGATTGCTCGGTGGGGAAGTGGTGCGCGCGGAAAGCGACGACACCTGGGTCGCCATGGTCGACCCGCAGGGCCGACGGCTGGCGTTCCAGTTGTCGCCGGAGTATCAGCCGCCTCGGTTCCCGGATCCGGCCGGTTCACAGCAGGTCCATCTCGATGTGCTGGTGAGCGATGTGGAGGTCGCCGAACCGGCAGTCCTGGCGCTCGGCGCCACATTCGTTCACGCCGAAGAGGCATTCCGGGTCTACACCGACCCCGTCGGGCACACCTTCTGCCTGGTCTGGTCCACGTGACCGCAGCGGCGGTCGCCCTGTTCACCCGCGATCTGCGGGTGCGGGACAACCCGGTGCTCACCGCTGCGCACCGGGAGGCCGAGACGGTGGCCCCGCTTTTCGTCCTCGACGAGGCCATCCTGCCCGGTCGTTACTGCCCACCCAATCGCGCGCATTTCCTGGCGGCCGCCCTTCGTGAACTCGACGACGAACTCCGGGCGCTGGGCGCCCGGCTCGTCGTCCGCGCCGGAGACGTCGCCGAAGAGGTGGCGCGGGTGGCGGAGACAGCGGACGCGCCGGTCGTCCACGTCGCCGCCGATGTCAGCGCCTACAGTCGCCTGCGGGAACGGCGGCTGCGTGATCGTCTGGCCCGCGACGGTCGTGAACTGCGGGTCCACCGTGCCTCGCTGACCGTCGTGCCGCCGGGAGATCTGGTGCCCGCCGGTAGTGATCACTTCGCCGTGTTCACGCCGTATCTGCGGCGCTGGACCAGCGACCGGCACCGGGCGACGCTGCGCGCGCCGCACCGCCTCGAGTTGCCGGAGGTCGCCACCGGCCTGCTCCCGGGCCCGGGTGAGCTCGGAACGGGGGCACCCTCGCCCGAACTGTCGATCGGCGGGGAGACCACGGGCCGGAAGATCCTGCGGGACTGGCTTTCCCGCCACCTGGACGGCTACGCGGCCGATAGCGACGATCTGGCTGCCGACACCACTTCACGACTTTCCCCGTACCTGCATTTCGGCTGTCTGTCACCGGGTGAGGTGGTCCGCCGCGCCGGTGATTGCTCCGAGGACGCCGCCGCGTTCGTCCGGCAGCTGGCCTGGCGGGACTTCCACCACCAGGTGCTGGCCGCCCGGCCCGACGCCGCATGGGCCGACTATCGCGCGCGGGATATCCGCTGGCGCGAGGACGAACAGGCGCTCGAGGCCTGGCGCGAAGGACATACCGGTATCCCGATCGTCGACGCCGGAATGCGGCAATTGCGCGCACAGGGCTGGATGCACAATCGCGCCCGCCTGATCACCGCGAGTTTTCTGGCCAAGTCGCTACGGGTGGACTGGCGGGCCGGTGCGCGGCACTTCCTGTACTGGCTGGTCGACGCGGACCTGGCGAACAATCAGCTCAACTGGCAATGGGTCGCCGGAACCGGGAACGACACCCGCCCGAACCGAGTGCTCAATCCGCTGCGCCAAGCCGACCGCTACGACCCGCACGGCGACTACGTGCGGCGCTGGGTTCCCGAACTCGCCGATATCGAGGGCCGGGCGATCCACCGGCCGTGGCGGCTCGGCACGGACTATCCGCCGCCGATCCTCGAGTTCCCCGGAATGTAACGCGACGATGCCCGGACCTGCGGCCCGGGCATCGTCGATTCGCCGCGTTGTCAGCGGAGTTTGGATTTCGCGGCCTTCTTCTTGGCCTTGGCCTTCGCTTTGTCGGCCTTGGCCTTCGCCTTGGCGAGCTGGGCGCGCTGTGCCTTCGCCGAGGCGCCGAGTTCACTGCTGCGGTGTTTGGTGTAGTCGGCGAGTTCGGCTGCCCGGTTCTTGGCCGCCTCGGCCCATTCGGGACCGCGGTGCTGGGCGGTTTCGGCGAGTTCGCCGCTGCGGTGTTTGGTGTAGTCGGCGAGTTCGGCTGCCCGGTTCTTGGCCGCCTCCGCCCACTCCGGTCCCCGGTGCTGCGCTGTCTCGGCGAGTTCGCTACCCCGGTGTTTGGTGTAGTCCGCCAGCTCGGCGGCCCGGGTCTTGGCCACGGCGGCCCATTCGGGACCGCGGGTCTGCGCGGTTTCGGCCAGCTCGGCACCGCGATGCTTCGCGATATCGGCCCAGTCGGCACCCCGCTTCTTGGCGGTCTCCGCCCACACCGGGCCACGCTGCTGGGCGATCTCGGCCAGTTCCGCCCCGCGTCCGGCCGCGGAACCCGCCAGATCCCTGCCTCGGTCGGCGGCCTGGTGCAGTTGCTGCCGGACGGCCTCGCCCGTGCCGTTGCCGCGGGCCGACGCACCCACCGGCAACGCACCACCAACCGTGGCGGCGGCCCGGCGGGCGGCGCGGCGTCCCCGCCAACCCAGCGAGGGCTTACCCGCGGTATCCGACGCCGCGATCATCAACCCCCCGAGCAGGCTCACGTCCTTGAGGAATGCCGTCCGCTTGGCCGCGCGGCGCTCGGGGTCGTTCTCGGCCCAGAAGTTCTGCTCGGTCACTGTCGCCGGAACGACCGTCGCCGCCAGCGCCAGCGCCGCCGGGCGCGGCGCCTTGCCCAGCGCCAGAAGAGCGCCCCCGGCGATCTGCACGGCCGCGGTCACCCGTACCAGGGTTCCGGGGTCGGCGGGCAGGTTGCCCGCGATATCGGACGGCAGCGATTCCTTCCCCTTGTGGACCAGGGTCGAAGCTTCCTTCACCCGTGATTCCGGATGCATCAGTGTTTCGACTCCGTTGACGACGAACGCACTCGCCAGCAGGGGGCGGGCGAACCGGCGTAGCAGCATGATGTGCATCCCTTTCTTCGGTGTTTCGCATCTGTCACAGCTGGTCACCAGGGGTAGTAGGCCAGAGTACTGCCGATCTACCCGGCTTCCGGGCCGGGAAACAGAACCGGTCGCAACGTGTCCGCCCGAACCGGCCCGAGGGCGACGAGCGAATAACCGGTAACCCCCCGTTCGAGTGACATGCATCATATAATTCGATCGGACGAATAATTTTCACCAGGTAAGGCATCGAATCATTGCGCCCGGTGGGCGATTCGTAGCCGCGCCGCGCCGCTGTCCCGGATATCGCCCGGCAAATTCGCCGGTGCCGTGCCGCCCGGGGTGCGGACTGTCTACTCTCGGGTACAGAGGATCCGCACCGCAGGCCTGCGGCATCGGGGCCGGCCGAAGTCGCGGTGCCGTGGTCGCGGTGCCGTGGTCGCGCTCTCCGCGTCGCCGCCGAGTTGTCCGGGCCGGAAAATCCGCACACCGCCTGTCATCGGAAGGACGCAATACAATGTCCGCCACGATCCCGGATCGTGAGGCCACCGATCTCGCCCTCGGCCTGGCAGTCCGAGCGCCGTCCGTACACAACACCCAACCCTGGCGCTGGCGGTCCGCCGACTCCGGTGTCCAGCTCTTCGCCGATACCGGCCGGCAGCTGATCGTCACCGATCCCTCGCTGCGTTCGCTCATCGTCAGCTGTGGTGCCGCGCTGCACCATATGCGCGCCGCCCTGGCCGCGCTCGGCTGGGCCTCCGCTGTGGACTACTGCCCGGACCCCAGCGACCCCGACCACCTCGCCACGATCCACACCACCCGCCGGCCGCCCACCGACGCCGAGATCGAAATGGCCGCGGCCATCCTGCTGCGCCGGACCGATCGCCGCCACTACCTACCCAAGCCGATCCCGGCCCGCTATCTGCGGTCCATGGCCGCCCAGGTCTCGGCCCGCGGCGCCGCAGTCCGGCAGGTCCCCGACACCCTGCTACCACGGCTGGCGACGCCCATGCGGCACGCGGTCGCCGCGCACGCCACCGACCGGCTGTACCGGGAGGAGATCGCCCACTGGAGTGGACGTGACCGGCTCACCGACGGCGTGCCGTCCCACAACGCCCCCGCGGCCCGCCCGGACGGCGAAATCCCGGTGCGTACCTTCGCCGACCCCGCCCTGCTCGATCCGGCGAACCAGCCGGACGCCGCGCAATGGCTCGTCGTCGGCACCACCCGCGACGACCGGCGGGCCCAACTGCGGGCAGGGGAGGCGACGAGCGCGCTTCTGCTGACCGCGACCGAACTGGGCCTGGCCACCAGCGTGCAGACCGAACCGCTCGGCGTGCCGGACGCACGGCAGGAGATCCGGACCGGTCTACTCCACGACTGCGCGTACCCCCAGTCCATGGTGCGGGTCGGCTGGAGTCCCCGCGGTTCCGCGCCGCTGGCCGATACCCCGCGGCGCCCGATCGAGGAGATACTCGAAGTCTGATTTATCGGGATCGTGCGGACATGCGCCGCTCCCGTCAGTAACCGCGTTCGATATCGACCAGAGCCAGCAACGGTTCGCCCGCCGCGAACCGTTCCACATTCGCTCGCACATGCTCGGCCAGCAGACCGGGCAGACCGCCGGACGGATTCGCCAGATGCGGGGTGATCACCGCATCGGGCAGCGACCACAGCGGATGTCCGTCCGGCAGCGGTTCCGGATCCGTGACATCCAGTGCCGCGCCCCCGATGGTCTTCTCGCGCAGCGCCCGCACCAGTGCCTCGGTATCGATCAGCGACCCCCGGGCGATGTTCACGATCCAGGCCGCCGGTTTCATCCGGGCCAACGCGTCGGCGTCGACCAGGTGCGCGGTATCGGCCGTCGCCGGTGCCGCGATCACGATATGGTCCGCGCGCGAGAAGAGTTCGGCGTTCCGGCTCGCGTCCACCGTTTCGACCGCCCCCGGTACCGGCTTCCCCGAACGGGTGGAGGCCAGCACCTGCGCCCCGAACGCGCGCAGCAGCGGGATCATCGCCCGGCCGATACCCCCGCAGCCGATGATGGCGACGGTGGCCCCGTGCAGCGTCCCCACCCGTGTCTCGAACTCGGCCTTGCGCCATGAGGTCGCACGCGCCTGTTCACCCAGCCCCCGCACCCCCGCCAAGAGCAGCAACACCGCATGCTCGGCCACACTCGGCGCATAGGCACCGGCCGCCGACGTCCAGACGCGGTCGTCGTCGATGAGGTCCGCGGCGAACCACCGTTCGATCCCCGCACTCGACAACTGCACCCACCGCACCGCATCCGGTAACCGCTCGGGGAAGAATTCCGGCCCGCCCTTCCACACCACTGCCTCGGCATCTTCCAACGGCACCAGCCGGCCGCAACCCGCTTCGATTGCCCGGGCGAGGGCGGGGTCGTATTCCGGACCCAGGTGGATGGCGGGGACTCTGGTGTGGGGCACAGTTCACTTCCGGGATGTCGGGGCCGCTGGCCGCATCATCATCCCCGGCGCGAGCGTCGTCAACAATTCCCCGCACCGGGACCGAGACGCTGGACGCGGACCGGCCGCTAGGACAGGTTTCCGGAGGCCAGCGCCCGCACCCCGGCCACGGTCCCCCCGTCGACCAGCAGATCGACCCCCGAAATGAAACTCGACGCCGGATCCAGCAGGAATGCCGCCGCGTGCGCTATATCGTCCGGCGTTCCCAACCGCCCGGTCGCCGACGCGTTGACCATCGCCCGCATCGCCGCGCCCGACTCACCGTCCAGCTCCTGCCGCCCCATCGGCGTCGAGATCACCCCCGGACTGATCGAATTGAGCCGCGCCCCCCGCCGCCCCCACGCGACCGCCGCGGCCTGCGCCCGCACCACATTGCCCCGTTTCGCCACCGCGTAGGCGATACCCGGATGCGCCTCGTGGTCCAGGAACGGCAACGCCAGCAACTCCGCCGCCGGTGTATACGCGAGCGCCGCGACCTGATCGTCGGGCAGCGGCGCCATATACGCCGACATACTCGCGATCACCACCCCCGCTCCACCCTCGGCGACCACACCCTCGAAAGCATCCAGCACCAGCGCCGTCCCCAGCAGATCCACCTCCAGCACCGCCTTGGTCACCGCCTGGGTCGGCGACACCCCCGCGGTGTGCGCGATATGCGTTACCCGCCCCGCCTCGACGGCAGTCGCGGCCAGCGCCGCCACAGACCCGGCATCCGAGACATCGACGTGCTGCCCCCGCACCTCATGCCCCTCCCCACCCAGCACCTCGACCGCCGCGCCCAGATTCTCCTTGTCGAAATCGGCGATCAGCAGCCGCCGACCACCCCCCACCCGGCGCGCGATCGCCCGCCCCATACCCCCGACCCCGATAACGACCGCGACATCCTGGCCCACCTGGCGCTCCTCACCGACTGCTCCGCTGCGCACCACAATCTACCCACGCACCACAGCCACCGGACCGGAATTCGTCACCCGCTGACAATGGAGTGGAAAACCCCAGGTGGCACCCGCGATTTTGCCCCGGTGGCGCGATCCGATACTCTTGCTGAGCACACCGGTCCGGGTGGCGGAATGGCAGACGCGCTAGCTTGAGGTGCTAGTGCCCTTTATCGGGCGTGGGGGTTCAAGTCCCCCTCCGGACACTTTTTTGCTGCATTTGTGCCCCAGAAACCGTGTCCGTGCACTGCCTGGACACCCATTTTCCCGTCACCGCCGTGACCTGCGGTTTCACCCCGGTTGGGGGTGAAAATTGTGACCGATGACACACTGGCGCCACTGCTTCCTTCATTCACCGACCGGCCCGGAATCGGCGACCCGTCCGTCTTCGCATCGGGTCCCGCCCTGCCGATGGCGACCCTCGAGGAACCCGCGCGATCGAAGGCCGTGCACAGCATCCGGCCCGTCGACACCAACGGCCGTGTCGTCGACAAAGCCATCGTCGGAGCCCTCGACTGGCATCCCGGAGACCTGCTGTCGTGGCGGGTCACCGGGGGACTGGTGTTGATCACTCGCCCTGGCCACGGCCGCCGTGGCGTCACCAAGTACGGGCACCTCTCCCTGCCCGCCGCCGTCCGGCATTCCGCGGGCATCCGAATCCATGACCGTGTGCTGCTGGCCGCCGACCCCGACCAGGCCCTGCTGGTCGTCTATCCCGCCGACGTCCTCGACGACATCCTCGCTCGCCGCTTCGCAGAAGGAGCACCCGAATGATCACCGGTACCCAAGCCGATATCGCCGCCGTGCAGATGATGATGGAACGCCTCGGTCTCACTGTCACCGACCTCGGCACCGGATCGCCGGCCGAGACCGCGCGTCTCGCACCGACCTTCGCCGAGTTCATCCCGGTCGCGATCGACCGGATGCCCGCGGGCCGCACCCGTGACCACTACTGCACCTACTGGAACAAGATCCTGGCCCAACCCGGCTGGGGTGAACGGCGACTCGACGCAGCCACCGCCGCGGACCTGCAGGTGCTGTGTGAACAGATCCGCGCCGCCCGGGTCATCCGCCGCTCCGATCGTGGCGGCAACGAGGTCGTCCGTCACGTCATCGACGCGCTGCGCAAGCTGTACAGGCAGGCCGAGGACAGCCGGCTCATCGACCCACGCGACAACCCCGCCGCACGCCTGACCAAACCCAAACGCACCCGCTCCAACCGCCGCGCCCTGCCCACCGACCTCCTGGCTCAACTCGTCCACGTTGCCGCCACCACCGGCAACGACCCCGAATTGGACAGCCTGATCCTGCGCCTGCACACCGAAACCGCCTGCCGCCGCGCCGGAGCCCTGGCCCTGCGACCGCAGGATCTGGATCCGGTGCAATCGGTGATCCTGCTGCGCGAAAAGGGCGGCACACAGCTGTGGCAACCGATCTCACCAACCCTCATGCAAGCCCTGTGCCGCCACGCCGAACAACGCGGCGCACCCGCCTCGGGTCCGCTGTTGTGCGCGCGGAACGGCAAACCGATTACCCGCCGCCGCTACAACCACCTCTTCGAACGCCTCGGTAAACACCTCCCATGGGTGCACACCCACGGCATCTCCATCCACTGGCTACGCCACACCACCATCACCTGGGTCGAACGCCACTACGGCACCGCCGTCGCCCGGGAATTCGCCCGCCACAGCCAAACAGGCGGGGGAGTCACCGGCATCTACACCACCGCCACCATCACCGAAGTCGCACTCGCCGTTGCGCACCTCACCGGTGAACCCCACCCACTCGCCGTCGAGGCTTCCGATCACCGGGGGCCTTCACGGAGTCCGGCTCGGCACGAGTAAAAGATTCCCGTCGGACAGTCGCCGAAACGGCCGGGTGAGTTCGACATCAAGATGTCGGTTTCCGCAACCCAGGCGTCCCCTCCAGCTCGGCTGGCGGGGACGCCTGGGCCCTGTGATCGACTGGCAAGCTCGACTCCTTCGCCTGAGCGCAAAAGGGCGGTGCGCGTGTTCATGAACAGCCCGCGTTCCGGACGCGATCTCTGAACACCGGAGAGGGCAGCGACCGGGCAGTATCGGTCCGGAGTTGCACCTCCTCGGAATGTTCAAAAGAGGATCGGTTTACGACACTGAGGCACTCCCACGGAGTGGGTGGTAGGTGCGATGACTCATTCGGTTGGAGATTCCGCTGTCCCGTTGGAGGCGCGGGCTGTGTTGTACAACGAGCCCAATGGGAGGGCATGCTCGACGATCTCCACAGCGACATCGACCGCTTTCGCGGCCTCCTCGTGCTGGGGTTCGTAGCCAGCGTGTGCGGCCCGATTCCTGACTTTGGCCAACCGTTGGTCAACGCTGTTGACCGATGTTGTGGCTTCTTTCCCTCCGATCGCCCGAACGAGCTTGACTATGTCGACGATCCCGTTGCACCGGTCGAGCAGTTCCTGAACAACTTGTGCGGCAGTTCCATCAAGTAACCGCCGCACTTGATTTGCCAGGGCGATCTCAGCAGCAGTGCAGGCATCGATCGTCGCCTGCCTGCGTTGGCCTGCCTGCAACCAAGATCGAGCTCTGCGGATGTACTGCCACTCCCCGGGCAGCTGCGCTCCCGCCCCGGCGAGCTCAAAGCATCGCTCCAATACCTCGACATCGGGAACGATAAACGGCTTGGGAAACGCTTCGATGGTAGTGGTCTTCCAGCTCAGCGGCTGTGCCTCACCGTTGTTACGAGAGGTGTAGGCGAGGAATTTGGAACCAAGCCCGCGAGGCTTGTGTAGGCCGAGCCGAAGTAGATCCAGCTCGGTGAATATGTCGAGCCACATCGCCGCCAGGTCCCACCATTTCTCAAGCTCCTGCCCCAACCGTTGGCAAACCGCCGCCAGTTCCTGGTCTGAGCCGGAGGCCTCGAACCGGTAGGCCAGCCTGTCGAGGCGGGCACTCATCAGCTTGCCCCCTGAGGTGAAGGTTGAGCGCCCCCAGTCGGACGGCCTGGAGTCCCGATCGGGCGGGTACTGATAGTGAAAGTTCGGCGCTGTCAGGCTCTGGCCAGCCCGTCCGATAACGAGCTGATCCGGTGGAAGGGGCAAGACGATCGTCAATGGCTGCCCCCCGACAACCGTCTCAAATGCTCGACCGAGACACTCCGCAGCTACTACAAGTCCCTCCGGAGGGTAGGGGAAGACCCCCTCCACCAGCCGGAGGGCTCCGAAGTGTTCCTCGTCGTTGACGTGCGAGAGAGCCTCAGACATGCGCTCATTCATAGTCAGAACGATCTCAGAGACTGTCTGAGCTGCGGCAACTGAGGTAGACATGCCCACTTCAAACACGCGGGTTAGATACAGGCACGTGTCTCAAAACCTTGGTTATGAGACGACTTCTCGATGTCGGAGCCCCCCGCGGCGCTGTCGGAGGTGCATGAAAGATTTGAGCCTGTCGAAATTGAGTGCTTAGGAGGGTGTAGAGGTGGGTAACAGCGGCTTCAAAATCAACAAGCAGGGCATTCGCAACATGGCGCGTGAGATCGAACGGGAGTTCGCGAAGAACCCGATCCGCGTGCCTGTCGAAACCGAGTACGACGGTGTTTATCCCGCCGGCGGATCGGTGACCAACTATCACGGGCCAGTCGTCACGGTCACCGGCGATAACGCACAAATCGCGTGGGACAACAACACCGTGAACCAGGGCCAGAACCGCAGCGAACAGATTGCCCCCGGCTACGAGCAGCTGGCGGCAACCCTCGCCGAACTGCTGGCCGGCCTGCCCTCGCTTCCTCTCGATGACGACGACGAAGCCGAGGTACGCACGAACGTCGACACCGTGCTCGCCGAAGTGGTCGAAGAAGAGCCGAACCAAGGTCGCATCAAGCGCGGCCTGACAATGATCAAGGGACTGCTCTCACCCATCGCCACCAGTGCCATCGAGGCGGCGAGCGAGGAAAGCGCCGAGATCGCCCGCACCGTCATCCAGGATCTGGGCTCCTCCCTCCCGTTCTGAGTACTGGCAACGAGATGCTCTGACCTGTGAAAACGATGCACTGTATGACGCGCTGGCGGTAGTTCTATCCCTCCAGCAGCCGGACCGCGGACCGGCCAGCGAGCTGGGTTCGGGCTCCTCGAACCGGACCTGCTGTCGGATCGCCACGTCATACTTCGGTTATGGGGATCGAGTCGCCACGGGGGCATGCACGCGGGGGACGTCTGGGCGGAACCAATGTGAGGGGGTACACCCGATTCACTGACCGTCCCGCGCCGCGGCGCGGTGGTGGGCGCTCGCCGTACTACCCCGGATCGCGTAGCGCCTCGGTCATGCCGACCCTGTGGGCCCTCGGGGCTCTGCTGGTCGCTGGGATTCTCGTGCTGGTCTCACTCACATGGACTCATCCCCCGAACGCAGCGAGGCGCCGGTAACCCCTTCGGTGGTCGTGCCCGCGAAACCGGCTGCTCCACCTCATGCGTGCTTCCCGCTGGCGCCCTGCTGACCGCCTGCTTCAGGGATCACCGCCCTCAGCACCCCAGCTGGAAAGGAAAGCATCCGGCCGGGAGTTGAGGTTTTGGAGCCGGGGGCTCCGGGTTGACCGGCGGCCGCGGTAACTGGGTTTCGTCTTCCGGCGCGGCGGGAGAAGAATGCGGTGGATCGTGGGGAGTGACCTGCTCTGCCGCTGGAGGTTCGGGGTTCGTGACCCACCAGATTACTCCAGCCAGAGCTACGAATGTCAGCACCGCCGCGGCCACGGGGCCCGCCACCGATTTTCGGGCCGTCACAGCGACTGGTCGGCTCCGGCCGGCAGGTCGAGGCCGGACCACGGCCATCCCCCGGTCCGGGGCGCCGAAGGTTTCCTTAATCGGGATCACCGTGCGTGGGGCCGATGCCGGCGCGAACTTCGGCGGCGGGGTGGTGGCAGCCGGAGCCGGTACAGGACGGGGTAGAGCGGGTGTGGCAGGAAGGGCAGGTCGGATGGGGGGTACCGCTGCGGGCCGGGGGACTTTCTTGTGGGGTGTCGGTAGTTGTCCGTCGGTGACGATCAACTGATCGATCCGGGTCGTGTCGTGTCGGACGAGGGTGCTGCGTCCGACGGGGTACCAGCCGTTGCGTGGTCCTTTTCCTCCGTGGAACTCGCCGGCGCATTTGCAGACGCATTCCCACACCGGCGTGACCTTGGCGTCCTTGCACTTCTGGTCGCAGATGCTGGTGTGCCGGACCTCCAGCCTCATTTTGGTGGGGCCGTACGCGTAGGCCATCGCCGCGGTCAGGCGCAGTAGGTGGTTGGGGCTGAGCTTCCAGGCGGCCACACCGTGGCGTTGCACCTGCCGGAGCGGGACTCGCCTGCCCAGCACTTTCTTGAGCCAGGCTCGGGCCTGCTCGGGGTCGTCGGGCAGGTAGGCATACAGCTCGACACGGTTTTCGCTGTCTCCGGGCACGATCGCGCGTTCAACCCATGGGCGGGCCGACATCGGTTCTCCCCCTTCTGTTTTGAGGTAATGGTCGGCCCAGTCTGAGGTCGCGCTCCGACAGTATTTGCGCTGATCATGACGGTATCCGTGACACTGGCACGGATACCGTCATGATCAGGAACTTTTTTCGCGGCGCCGCTGCCGCCACTCGCGCTGGCGGCAGGTCGGTGAGCAGTGCCGGGCGTCGATCCGGAGATGGCGCCCGCCCGGATAGATCTGCCGGCCGCAGCCGGGGCAGGAAACGCCGAGGTCGGTGGGTTCCTTTGGAGGTGGACTCCGTTCGGCTGCGAGAACTCGCTGGTAGTTCTGGCCGAGCCGTTTACGGGCCCGATAGGCGCGGGCGACACACGCGGGCGAACAGTATCGGCGCCGCGGATGAGCGTCGCGAGGAAGTGCAGCCCAGCAGGAAGGGCACCGGCGTCGGGATGAACGGCGGCCCATGTCCTGATTGTCGGTGTACTGCCGTGGCGTGTACAGGGTTCGACTCTGCGGGGGCGCACATAGGAATCCTCTGGCTGCGTGAGGGGTTCTCGGCCCCTGTTTAGCGCGCACAAGCGGCGGGACATTGATCACGGACGCGTTACCTGCTGGTCGCCCACCCGCGGAGTCGGCGCGGCTGAGCCGGGTCCGCGCCGAACTCTGCAAGCGCTGGCTGGGCAGGGTGTGGCCCGAGTCTTTGATGACTGCCGCTTGCCTGCCGATTACACCGCCTCGCGTGCTACGCCTGGATTGACTGCCGGAGTGACGATCCTTGCCGGATTCTGCACACGAGGTCCGGACTTGGCTTGTCGGGTTGCACGATGGAAACAGCGGGCGCGCCCGCGTGCCGAGGCTACGGTGCATGCCTATTACAGGCGAGTGCAGCCGGTATTGCGGCTGGGGGTAGACCCGATCACACCCGTGCGAGGTGACCGATAAGGACGGGAGACCGGTACTTAAGCCGATGACCGGTCACCGGCGCAGGGTCCGTTGCCAAAGATGTGCAGGTCAACGGTGGGATAGACTTTGTCGGTCATGAAGTCGGCACAGCGTTTCCGCAGGTCCCCGACGTCGCCCAATATTGCCCATGATTTCCCTGTTTGTGCAGTTAGATGGCACTTTGTGGGTCCCGACGCTGTTCCTTCGTGCCCCTGACTTCCCATCCTGACCCGTGTGAAATTTGTAGAAAATTTGTAGCGCCACGCACCGGGCAACAGGCGGGGCGCCCCTGGGAGATGCTGTCCGGGCGGGTCGGATTTCCAACCGGCTGGGTGACTTGGCGGTCGTTCGTCACAGGTACCGGTACTCGGTTGGACACGCAAAGCAAGGTCAACCGGGAAAACGCCTTGATCATGGTGGATTCGTGTCCGATCTGACGATTGCGACGATCGAGTGGGCTGGCTGACCGCGCGTGTCTCGGCCTCGTCAGTAAGATGCCCGGCTGCGGCGAGTCTGCGGAGGATGACCTGCCGTTCACAAGTGGACATGCGCTCGGTGTCTGTAGCCCGCAACGGAGGTTTCTGTTTCAGCCCGGCGTGATCGGTGCAGTGAATCGGCGCGTGCGCCGACGACGCGGTCGCGGACCGGATTGTCGACTGGGAGGCGTGCGGCAGGGGCGGAGGGGACTACGGTGGTGAGGAACACCGTCGAGCAGCCGATCGGCTGCCGAACCCGACAGGAGCTCTTTCGAACTGCCGCAGTTCCGCTGCCTTCGGGCGATTGGTTGCTCCATTCGGCAGTTCGGCACGGAGCGGCCTCGGGTTCGGATGGGTATCCCCGAAAGGCCCGGACCGCCGGTCGGCCAGATCGCCACGGGACGCGCATCTCGACACTGCCTGCCGCGACTTCCACCGGCAGCGCACACCGAAGATCGGAGCACGAACATGCACGACGACAATGCTGGACTGTTCAGCCACGTCCCGGCCGAACCCGAGCCGTACTCGATACCGGCCGATGCTCCGCAACCGGTGTTCCTGACCGCGGTACCCGAGCCGGACGCCGCCACCCGCCCGGACGCCGGTTCCAGGTAGGCCGGTTCCAGCCAGGGCCGGCGCGTACTGGTTCGGCAGCAGGCGCCGGATCGGCACGCATCACACCAGCACTACTCGCGGCTACCGGCCAAAACCGCCGCCAACTCGAGCCGGACCCGCCGTGAGCTCCTGCGCATCGCCACAACCCCCAGATCGCACTGCTGCCGGCCGGACTTCACAAGATGGCCAGCATGAGGTACGGGCGCCCCGCACCGAAATGGGTGTGGGGGTCAGGGGTTCGAGTCCCGTTAGCTCCACAGAAATAGCAGGTCAGGCCCGGTCTAAGACCGGGCATGATCTGTTTGCTGGGTGTCAGTGCTGGGTGCGATTCATACGCTGCCTACGCCCGCCCGGCGCAATGAGCACATGTCAGAACAGGGGTAGCTGGTCGTTGTCCGGAACTTTCTGCCGGTTGACCCGATGAATATGAGCCCGATCGCCTGTGATCGCTGACGTGGCTCGCGAACTGTTCGATGGTGTTGCTGGATCGTGTAGAGGAGCGGCAGGTCGCCTGGTTGCTGGGGGCTGGTAGTTGCCGATCTGGGGCGCCGGCGAGCAGCTCGGGATTTCTCCAGGAGCGGTGTCTGGCGAGAGTGTGTGGCTGCAGTTGACGCAGGTGAGCGGTTGCCGAAGGTTGCGGGTTCGCCGGAATTGAGGGGCGTCAGTGTATGCCGGGAGATGGCCGTTCTTCACGAACGTGTTCTGGAGCCGGACCCAGCGCAAGTGAGCGAGTGCCTCGGGGTCGGTGATGGGTGGGGGCCCGGTAGTGCCGACCACATTCGGGACGGGACTGGCGGTCCGGGAGGGATTTATGTACACCGGCTCGGTTGCCGGAGTGGGGTAATTGTGCTGGTTGAGGCGATGCTGTCGACGTGCTTGCAGGAGTTCGGGTTCGTGGTGTAGCCCGTCGGTCAATGACTGGTGCAGCTGGGTGGGGATCGCGAGGCCGCGCGGTGTCAAGGTGAGGTCGTCGAGTCGGCATGGGTGTGCGAGCAACTTGTCGTAGACGCACGGCGGCAGGTGCGGTACCCGGTGTGTGGGATTATCCTTGGTCGGCGGTTCTGGCCATAGGGTTCGGTGCGGTGCCCCGATCAGCACGGAGGCGGACCGCTGGGCGGGATCCAATGTCCACAACTGTTGATGGCTGTCGGGATCGCTGAGCACGATCCAGTGTGGACGGCTGGTGGGATGCCAGAACCAGACATCGACGACTCCGTTGCGTTGGTAGTCGTGAAGTCTTTGGCTCCACTCCGCATCGGTCAGCGGCCCCCTTTGGACTTCGAGAGCTACTTCCCGGCGGTCGGCGAATATGACGCGGACATCGGCGCGGCGTTCCCGGTGGGGCAACCACGCCTCGGTATCGGCTTCGATCACACCCGGCTGACGGAGAGCCCACTCGGTCAGCACTGCCTTGCTGGTCAGATGCCACAGCGTCTCAGGATGATGCCGCCCGCCGACGGGCGCGAACCCGGGGGGATGGGCGAAGTGCGGTCGGCGCTGCCCGCCCACGCGGGCGCGGACCACCACGGGTACTTTGTCGCCGAACTCGGTGAAACAGGCCGCGCATACCAGCGTCCTGTCACCGGCGAGGCTTTTGCGCCTGAAGTCGTGTACGTGCGGGTCGGCGGGATCTGTCGGCGCGCAGACGTACTGCCCGCACGAGAGATCGAGCGCGACGGTGAGCTGGTCGGAGAAACCCACTTGGACACCCCTGTCGAATAGACGGTGAGCCCTCCGGCAGACGCGGGAAGGCTACGGAGGGCCGCTCTATTCGAGAAAATGGGTTCGGCTGAATTCAGTTCAAAGAGCCTGGAACGGCTGAAGTATCTGTATGGGTATGTATCGCCGAGTGGGTGTGAAGGTTTGAGTAGGTGCTGTGCGGCCTGTGGCTTCAGAGTAGGGCGTTACGAAGTCCCTGTCGAGAAAAACTGTTGCACAACATCTTCGATGACTTCCCACCCGACAGCACCGCCGCGAAGATCGCAGCCCTGATCGAGGACCACGTATCTCCGTGGGGCCGACCTCAACATCGACTCCTTATCAAGCCCACCTCTCGTCCGCGGCCATCATCACCGGGCCGGCCAAGCTGGCCGCCATGGGTGCTGGTGGGTGCCCGCTCTTCGAAGCTGGGGGTGCTGAAGTCGGCGGATGAGTCAAGATCTCGGGCGCAGGGTAGGACTTGAATCCCTCAGTGGGGCAGATTTACCGATTCGGTGTGTTCGATCACATCGAACGGTAGACGATGTTGATCGAGAGGATCAAGCGCTGGCTTGCTGTGGCGTACGGTGGTTGTAGATCTTGGTGTTTGCTCTGTCGGCTACTTCTGTCTGCGGTGACCGGTGCTGCGGTGGTTATCTGTGTCCACGCCGGGGCCGGGCGCGGTGGAAGTAGCGTGGCGGTCGCAGGTCCGTGCCCTCGGCAGGACACGCAGAACATGGGCAACCGGAAAACGCCTGGTCGTCGTGAATTCCTATTCAATCTAAACGATGCAGGGCCGCTGGTACGGGCTGGTACCTGGTCCCACCTTCGACGTGCCCACGTCGGGGCGTGTCGAACCTGGAATGGCGACGGCCTGCGGTTTTCCCGGGACGGTGATGATCGAAGCTGAATACCACCTGTAGCGCGGGGTCGCGACGTCCGTCTTGCCGTCGTCTGACGTCGAGTGAGACGGCGGCCGTGCGATCCTTCGTTACCGGAAGGCGCTTGCTGGTGACCGACCGGTAGGCACGGAGCCCACCGTGCCTCAGGCGGCACCGCGTACGGGTAGCGCGCCATCTCCCGCGAACACCTCCACGCACGCAGCGACGGTCTCGCATTCGCGAGTGCCCTGCGCGACGGGATCGAACATGCGCTCGAACAACGGCTTCGGGATCTCCCGTCGGCCACGGTTGCCGTCCGCGTACGTGAGGCCCAGGTCAGGGCAGGGCAGTACGCACCGGTGAGCGGGTGGTCCGCCGTCGAGCAGGCGACCCCCTGTCGTCCGTGCCGAACTAGCGAGCTAACTGTCGGGGTGCTGTCGTAGCCTCGGGCGGTGGATTACTCTGGAGAACGATCGTCCGTGCCCGGCGGTCGAGGGCCACTCCTGGTCCTCAACTTTCTTCCAGCTCGGTTCGACGGACGAGTTGACGCCGGCACGCTACCGTTCGAGACACCAGACAAGTTGCGCGCTATTCGTGAAGAGCTCCGCACGTCCCACGTGGTCGTCACCCGCGGTAAGGAAGTCGTGTGCGTGCCCTTCGTGTCGGGTGCGAAGCTCATCGGCAAGCGCACGACGATCACAGCTGCTGGCCCCGATCTTGTCGTGCAGACCAGCCTCCTGGAATCGAGCCTCCGGCGGACTCTCACCGAGAAGTGGAAGTACGAGTTGCGGAGGGAGAACCCGCTGACGTTCGTTTCACGGACGCCTGGTCGCGACCTGTTGGAGAAGGCCCTGGGGCGTGAGCTTCCCGGGCTGCACGTCTTCCCTGCGTACTCGCTGGACGTGCGCAGGTACGGTCCAGGCGGATTTTCCGGCGTCGTGGTCGGGCTGAAGACGAGGTATGAGATCGACCTTCCTGTTGGCGTTCTCCTGCGGCGCGGCGTCCAGGTGAACGGCCTGTACGTGCTTGCGGAATCACCCTTGGCACCTACCTGGCCGTTTCAGGACCCGCACACGCGACGCCGACTGGTAGGCCAGGTAGTCGCCGTTGACGGGGACAAGCTGCGGGTGCGTTGCCGCGATGGCGAGTTGGAACTGGACGCGGCGGAGGCATGGATCGAGCCGAACACGGCCAACTTCTACGCGGTGCTGCGGAAGGCGTGCGGGCGGTCCTATGAACGGGACTTCCACGCCTTGGAAGCCCAGGTCGTGAGCCTGACTAATGCGCAGCAGCGCATTGCCGACACGAACCGGATCGCGGCCAACCTGATCGGTCTCGGCAAGTTCGACATCAGCAATGGATTGACAGCCGAGCTGGGCAAGCCGCTGAGGCTGACCAGCACACAGCATCCTCATGTCCGGACGCTGGCCGAGCCTACGTTCGTGTTCGACCAGTCGGGAGACAAGACGGCACCGTTCCCGGAAACCGGTCTGACCAAGTGGGGCCCGCTGGACGCCGAGTCGTTCACGCCCAAGGCGCCCCATATCGCCGTTGTGGTGCCGCGCCAGTTTCAGGGAAGAGTGGAAACGCTGGTGGAAAGGTTCCGCAACGGCGTCCGAGGGTCGAACGCCTACGCGGAGGGGTTCGTGCGGAAGTTCCGGCTGACCGACTGCACGTTCAGCTTCACGGTGTTCGACGGCGACGCTACGGACGCGGCGGCCTACCGGCAGGCCTGCCTGACCGCGCTGTCGAACGACGAGCAGATCAACCTGGCGTTCGTCTTCACCAGTGCGGTGCAAGAACATCAGACCGGCGACGACAGCCCGTATCTCGTGTCGAAGTCGACATTCATGAGCCAGGGCATCCCGGTGCAGGAGTACCAGGTCGAGAACATCATTGGCGATAGTAACCTCGCATACCCGCTCAGCACGATGGCGCTGGCGTGTTATGCGAAGCTCGGAGGCACGCCGTACGCGATCAGCGACCGGGGACGGCCGATGGCCAGGGAGCTGATCTTCGGCATCGGCAGCGCACAGGTCTCCGATGGCCGGATGGGTGAGACGGAGCGGTTCGTCGGCATCACCACGGTGTTCAACTACGATGGCCGTTACCTCGTGTCCAACGTGTCCAGAGAGACACCGTATGAGCGGTACCCGCAGGCATTGCTGGACGCCCTCCGGACGTGCATCGCCGATGTGAAGGTACGGCAGGGCTGGCGGTCCGACGACTTCGTCCGGCTCGTCTTCCACATCTTCAAGCCGTTGAAGGACAAGGAGGCACGGGCGGTTAAGGAACTGGTCACCGAGCTGACCTCGGAGTATGCAAGCGTCGAGTTCGCATTCGTCACGGTTGTCGACGATCACCCGTGGCTCGTCCTGGACGAGAATTCCGACGGTGTGAAGGTCGGAAGGGGCACGAAAGGGAAGCACGTCGCCCGGCGCGGGTTCGCCTTGCCGATCAGCAAGCGCGAGCTGCTCGTGACGGTGAAAGGGCCGCGGGAGATGAAGAGCGACAAGCAAGGCGCTCCGAAGCCGCTCCTGCTCAAATTGCACCGCGAGTCGACGTTCACCGACATCGACTACCTCGCGAGCCAGGTCTTCCAGTTCACGGCCATGTCCTGGCGCCGCCCCTATCCCACCAGCAAGCCGGTCACGATCTCCTACTCCGACCTCATCGCCGGTCTGTTGGGCAAGCTGCGTCACGTGACCAACTGGAACTCGGACATGATCTACATGAAATTGCGTTTCAGCAGGTGGTTCCTATGACAGAGACCGAGGAACCGATCTTCGGAGCACAGCTCGCGGCGTGGCGACGCAAGATCGACGCCGTGAACATGCCGGGCAATGTAGAAGGCCTCTTCGCCCGGTACGTTCTCGGCGACATCGCCCAGCTGCAATGGAAGGTCGACCCGGAGACATCAGGGTGGCTGGAGGCGAATGCCCACCGGCTGGACGTCCCGCACACGCTCGCCGTGCTGGGCTACACGGCGACCGCGCAGCCGGCACTGCTCGCTGACTTCGCCGATGTCCTCGTGACCGGCGTCGAAGGGCTGGCGAGGCGGGACCCATACCCCGGGGACCGCCTCACCTTCCTGTACTCCGCCCCGATTCTCATCGGCGTGTACCTCGCGGGGCGTGCACTCCAAGACCGCCTGCCCTCCTTTCTGACCTGGCTTCGGGAGGTGCTCGGTGACTCTCGCCGGAAGCCGAACGACCCCTGGCTTGGCCTGATCCACCTGCACCTTCAGGCAGAGCTCGCCCGTGAGCCGGTCGAGATCCCCGAATTCGCGAGCATGTCCGGGCATGAGCTAGCGGCCGCGTTCTTCATGCTCACCTCCGGCACGGGGACCGCTGGTCTGCCGACAGGCGAGTTGCGCGGCGTCCAGCATCGTGCAGCACAGACGTTCCTTCGCGCCAATCCGGACGAGGTCGACGACCGGAAAGCGGCTCTCTGGCTCCTTTTCGGCGAGCGGCTCGCGATCGACAGCGCCGACCAGTTGGTGATCACCGCCTCGCAGGTCGGTCTAGTGCTCCGTCGCTTCCCGGCAGCGCTGCGCAGGTGGAGGTGGGACGACGACACGCTGAGGGATCCGATTCGCTGGCGGATCGACGCGGAGCGCGAAGTCCAGGACATCCTATGGATCATGCTTCGCACGGTCTTCGACGACGTGGTCGACGAGGACACTCTGGCGAAGCTGGGGCGCAGCGGCTACCGGGCCGACTTCGGCCTGTCTCGTCTCGCCCTGCTGATCGAAGTCAAGTACATCCGAAAGCCCGGCGAGTTCAAGAAGATCGAACAGGAGGTGATGATCGACTCGGTGGCATATCTGAAGGACGAGCGTTTCAAGCAGATCATCGTCTTCATCTACGACGACTCGTCTTCTGTAGAGCAACACGACCTCACCTGTCGCACGTTGCTCGAGGTGCCGGGAATCGTCGACGTGATCATCGTGTCACGACCGGGCATAATCCCTACTGCCGACCGGCGTTCAGGCCGATAGTGAAGGGCGGAGGCCGATCATCGAGGGAAACCGGCGCTGCTTCAAAACCCGAGGGGGGCTGGTGCAGGAGTAGGTTGAAATCGTATCTGCCCGAACCAGCCGCCGACCGACGCTGGTCTGAAACCGAAGCCGTTCTCTAATCCGTGATGGTCTCAATCAGGCCCGACCTCGGGAGTACTGCAGCAGGAATCTGCGCGCCTACCGCGACGGGAGCATGGTCTGGTCGAGAATTCCTTGAGTGGCTGCGAGCAACGAGGTTGAACCCACCGGCACGACGGCACCCGAGTCCGGCAGAGGAGTCTCGGCCGGCGACAGGTGCAGAGGTGATGACGAGGCAACGTCGGGACCTGGAAGTCAGGTCGAGATACCTGCCCGACGAGGTGAAGATGCGATGCGCGCTGGGCTGACGGTGTCTTTCGAGGTCCGCTATGTCGATGGCGTCGAAGGCGAGCAGGTCGGTGCCGCCCAGGCGAAGGCTACTGCCGCGCTGTTGAAGTGGCACGCTGGTCGCGGAGATGTCGATTGGTCCTGAGTTGCCCATGTTCTGCGTTTCCTTCGATGGCTCGCATCGGGAAACCGCGTGACCCGTACCCTTTCTGTCTCGTCTGCGCGCTGAACGGGATATCCGGGTCGAACTAAACCCCCGGAGCTGCGGAAACAGTGTTGCAGGTTCGTGCCCTCGGCAGGACACACAAGATATGGGCAACTGGAAAACGCCTGGTCATCGTGGGTGAGTACCGGACGTAGGAGTCGCGGCCTGCTGATATTGGGCGTCCGTAGTTCCCATCTGCTGGGAAATTGACACTGGTCGGCTAACCGTCGGGGATGCTATCGCGCCGACTCGGCGGTGCAGCAGAGTGTCTGGGTCGGCTGTGTGGGGGGTCAGGGGGTTCGAGTCCCCTTAGCTCCACTTAAAACTTCAGGTCAGGCCCGGTCTAGTACCGGGCCTGACCTGTTCTATCTCGACCAACCCCCGTTTACCCCCCGGTTTGGTCTCGAAATGGTGTTGACGATGGTTCTGCCGTCATCCTGCCAGTGAACAGTGTGACGTGATCCGGGTGTATGTCCGGGACCGGGAGTCATTGTGGCAGGTCGGGTAGGTCCGCCAGTGTCTGTAGTGCGCCTTCGTACCAGGCGTGTACAGCCAGCCAGAGATAGGGCGGTTGTCCTTCCTCGGTTTCCATCTCCTGGGCCTCGTGGATCAGGTACTGCAGCATCCGGTTGTCCCGATGCAGGAGCGGGTAAGAGAAGGTGCTGTCGGGTGTGTTGATGCTGTCGGCCCGGTAAACGAAGTGTCCGTTGGCGATGATTTGGGTCGACTGGCGGGTTATGTACTCCGTCGGAATCTGTGCTGGTTGGTCGGGTTCCATGGCTTGTCCCGGGTGGTTGTGGGCGGCCTGGTGGTGTGATCAGTGCGCCATGCCCACTGCCGGACGTCGTGTGCCCGAGGCTCGGCAGGTGTGTAACGTCCCGCTGCTGGTCGGCGGCAGGGATACGGCACTGGTCTCGTAAGAGAGGTGGGTTCGGCGCGATTCTCGAACGGGGC
>NZ_BDBX01000011.1 GCF_001613205.1 Nocardia sienata NBRC 100364
GGATCGCGTGGGCCGACACCGGCGGGGACCGCGGGGTGCGGCGGCCACGGTTCTCCGCGTTCGGCGGCGAGCTCGCCCGGGGTCTTGACCGGCGGTTTGTCCGACGGCACACGATCGCCGAAATCGTTGAACGCGGTGATCCGGGGCCGCTTCTGCACCGCACCGAGGATGGTTTCCAGATCCTTGCGGTGCAGGGTTTCGCGTTCGAGCAGCGCGGTCGCCAGATCGTCGAGCACATCGCGGTACTCGCTGAGGATCGCCCACGCCTCGGTGTGCGCGGCCTCGATGAGATTGCGGACCTCGACGTCGATGGCGCCGGCGACCTCGTGTGAGTAGTCCGAGGAGGTTCCCATGGAACGGCCCAGGAAGGGATCGCCCTGTTCCTGGCCGTACCGCACCGCCCCGAGGCGAGCGCTCATACCGTATTCGGTGACCATCGCGCGGGAGATCTTGGTCGCCTGGTCGATATCGGAGGAGGCCCCGGTGGTCGGCTCGTGGAACACCAGTTCCTCCGCGGCGCGCCCGCCCATGGCCATGACCAGCCGGGCGATCATCTCCGAACGGGTCATCAGGCCCTTGTCGTCCTCGGGCACGGTCATGGCGTGGCCGCCGGTGCGGCCGCGGGCCAGGATCGTCACCTTGTAGACCGGTTCGATATCGGGCATCGCCCAGGCGGCCAGCGCGTGGCCACCCTCGTGGTAGGCGGTGATCTTCTTCTCGTGTTCGCTGATGATCCGGCTCTTACGGCGCGGCCCGCCGATCACTCGGTCGACCGATTCCTCGAGCGCGTCACCGGTGATGGTGGAACCGTTCTCCCGCGCGGTGAGCAGGGCGGCCTCGTTGATGACATTGGCCAGGTCGGCGCCCGACATACCCACGGTGCGCTTGGCCAGGCCGTCGAGATCGGCTTCCGGGGAAATCGGCTTGCCCTGCGAGTGGACCCGCAGGATGGCGCGACGGCCGGCCAGGTCGGGATTGCTGACCGGGATCTGCCGGTCGAACCGGCCCGGCCGCAGCAGGGCGGGGTCGAGGATATCGGGACGGTTGGTCGCGGCGATCAGGATGATGCCGGTGCGATCGCCGAAGCCGTCCATCTCGACCAGCAGCTGGTTGAGGGTCTGTTCGCGTTCGTCGTGACCGCCGCCGAGTCCGGCGCCGCGCTGGCGGCCGACCGCATCGATCTCGTCGACGAAGATGATGCAGGGGCTGTTCTGCTTGGCCTGCTCGAAGAGGTCGCGCACGCGCGAGGCACCGACACCGACGAACATCTCCACGAAATCGGAGCCGGAGATGGTGAAGAACGGGACCCCCGCCTCGCCCGCCACGGCACGCGCGAGCAGGGTCTTACCGGTACCGGGCGGGCCGTAGAGCAGGACGCCCTTCGGGATCTTGGCGCCCAGCGCCTGGTAGCGCACCGGATTCTGCAGGAAGTCCTTGATCTCGTAGAGCTCTTCGACCGCCTCGTCCGCGCCGGCCACATCGGCGAACGTGGTCTTGGGCATATCCTTCGACAACTGTTTGGCCTTGGATTTCCCGAAGCCCATCATGCCGCCGCGGCCGCCGCCCTGCATACGCGACATCACGAAGATGAACAGGCCGAGCAGGATCACCATGGGCAGGACGAACAGCAGGATCTGGGTGAGCCAGCTCTCCTGTTTGACCACCGTGTTGTATTGGGCACCCGAATCCTGAACGGCCTTGAAGATCTGGGCCGAGGTATCGCTGCCACCGGGATACTTCGCGATGATCTTGTCGGCGCCCTGGGTGGCGTCGTTCCCGTTCTTCAGTTCGATCCGCAATTGCTGTTCGCGATCATCGATCTGAACGTGGGCGACGTTCTCCTTGTCGGCGAGCTGGCTGATCGCCACCGACGTATCGACGCTCTGCCAGCCGCGGGTGTCGTTGCCGAAGTAACTGAACAGATAGATCACGAGCAGAATGCCCGCGATTATCGCCAGGGTACGAAACACTGTCTTGCGGTTCATAGAGCGTCGGCCGGGCGGCCAGTCCTTTCAGGCGTCTCCGCGTTTTGCCTAGCGATGCGTCGTTCTCGGGCGGCGCAACCCGCATCCGTTGCCGCCCGGTGGGCGGATTCGGATGCGGACATGCCACGTTACCGCGTACGGTCTAGTCGATACATCGCGCTTCCTGACTCGTCGCAAGCCAGTAGTTCGGCTGGTGATGCAGTTCAAGAGGTAAACGGCCGGAAAACCACGGTGGTTCCCGGGGTCGTGGTCTGTGATATCTCGTAGTGATCACAATCATGGCACGCATGTAGGACCGATGATGATCGCGTACGACCCGAGCGCAGGGGGTATGGACATAGTCGAGTTACGGACACCCACAGCAATCGTGCGGCACGGCGAAGGGCGGTTGGTCGTCCTGCGTCCCGGTGCCGACGGCGAAAACGAGAGTGACGGCGAGCGAGTCCTGGACGTGGCGGTGACCGACCTGCTGGAGGTGCGACTCAGCCGGCGAGCCGACGACGCGGTGGTCATCGAGATATATCTGCGCTATCCGACCCCCGTGCTGGTCGGCGTTCCGGCCGACCGGACCCCGCTACCAGTGCTGATCGCCGAACACGATGTACCGGCGGCCGCCGGCATCGTCGCCCGCATCAACGACCAGATCCTGGCGGCGCAGCGGATCGATATCGCCGCTCCCGAACTGATCGCGCCACCCACCGAACAGACCGAGCACGGGCCGGTACGCGCCGATGTGGAGCGCGCCGTACGCCGGATGTCGGCGACCGGACGGGGCAAGGCCGCGGTGGCGGATCTGGCCGGTTACCTCACCCCCGACGAATACGTGCTGGAAACCGCCGGTGTCCTCGCCCACCCGCCGGTGGGTGAGGACGACACCTGCCTGCTCACCGTGACCACGGCACGGCTGCTGCTGGTCTCGCTCGGGGCCGGCGAGGCGTATGCCCACGAACTGCCGATCCCCGTGATCATGCGGGCCCGGGCCACCGAGGAGGCGGTCTCGGTGGTGGAGGACATCCGGGTGCGGGACCGCCGTCCTCTGGTGGAAGTACACGACGGCAATACGACGATGTACTTCACCGCGATGGATCGCGCGGATTCCGAGCGGCTGGCAACCGCGATCAACTTCGCCGTCCGGCTGGTCGCCGTGGACGGTGCGGCCGGTCCCGCCGATCCCAGCGTCGCGCATCTGTACACGGAATGGGAGTTACTGGTGGAGCGGCACTCTCTGGGAATGGTCGACGACACCCAGTTCCAGCGCTACGGCCGCGGGATTCTTCGCTCCCTGCCGGGCATCTGAACACCGACGCCCCGGCCGGCCGGGGCGAACGCCGCACGGATCTGGGATGGTCCACCGCGCGGCTGTTCGATCCGCCTGGGTTGGCCGGTTGCCGATCCAGGCGCACCACCCACCGCAACTCCCGCTCGAACGGCCGGGCGGGAGGCTTGGGGAGCGTGGGTGAGGTATGCGGAGCAGCGCGCGGCCGGCCGAGGCCGCACAGCCCCATCCGACGAGCCGGATCGAATCGCACGGGTGTGCGCTATTGCGTGCCCGTGAGGCGCCGACGCGTCCGTTCAGGGGCCCACTCGGGCAATTCGGCGACGAGACCGGCCAGTGAGGTGGCGGCCAGGCTCGCCCGCCACGCCTCGTGCGCCTCGGCCATCTTCACGGCGAGAAGGCATGGCTCGCGGCATTCCTCCGAGGGCAGGCCGCCGCGACCCTGCTGACGTATTTCGCGGCATTCATAGGGCGAGGCGCCGCCGTCCACCGCCTCGACGATCTGCAGCAGCGTGATCTCTGCGGCCGGCCGGGCCAGCCGGAACCCGCCTCGGGGTCCCGTGGTGGCGCTGAGCAGGCCGGCCCGGACCAGAGCCTGGAGCTGTTTGGCCAGGTAGGGCGCCGGAAGATCGAAGTACTGGGCCAGCTGTGCCGCCGAAGCGGTCGTTCCCGGTGCGAGCTGCGCCAGCGAGGTGGCGCAGTGCAACAGCCATTCGGTACTCACCGGCAACTTCATGCCTGTGATTCTATCCAAGATATTGCGGATCTATTTAGTCCGAGATACTCTTCCGGCAGCAATGACCACCGCTGGAGGAGACAGCCCATGACCATGCGAATCGCCGTCGCCGGCGCCACCGGCAATATCGGAACTCTCACCGTCGAGGCGCTACAGGCCGCCGGCCACGATGTCGTCCGTATCAGCCGCTCACTCGGCGTCGACCTGCGCACCGGCGCGGGACTGGACACCGCCCTCGCCGGTGTCGATGCCGTGGTGGACGCCATCAGCGTCGAAAGCACCGACCGCGCCGAGGTCGTCGACTATCTCGGCAGCACCACCCGAAACCTGCTGGCGGCCGAGCAGCGCGCGGGGGTGAAACACCACGTCCTGCTGTCCATCGTCGGCCTCGGCCGAGTGGAGGGCAACGCACACTACGCCGGGAAGCGCGAGCAGGAACGACTGGTGGAGCAGGGCAAAGTGCCCTGGACCATTGTCGCGGCGACCCAATTCCACGATTTCGCCGCGACCGTCACCGGCTGGACCGAGCAGGACGGCGTCGCCACCCTCGCGCCGCTGCTCGTCCAGCCGATCGCCCCGGCCGATGTCGCCGCGATCCTCGCCGAGATCGCGACCGGCGCGCCGCAGGGCCGCTACCGCGATATCGCGGGACCGGAACCGCAGGACCTGGTCGATATGGCCCGCCGCACCAATGACGCGCGGGGGCGCTCGGTCCGGCTGGTGCCTACCTGGTCGTCGTTGTTCGGGCCGGAAATGGCCGGAGACACGCTGCTACCCGCCGAGAACGCGCGAATCGCGCCGACGACCTTCGACCAGTGGCTGGCCACGCAGAGCTAGCTCCCGCAGGCGACCCGCATCGGCGGCAGTAGGCGGAGCGGCCGAAGTATTCCGGCTACACCAGACCGATGCGGCGCCAGGGGCTGGTCGGGCGCAGCCACAGGCGCAGCAGTTCCAGGCGGCGGTCGACGCCACCGTCCTTCAGCTCGGCCAGGTCCTCACAGGCCTGCCAATAGGTCCAGCCGGTCAGGTAGGCGTCGCCGAACTGCCGCCAGTTGCGGTATTTGCGCTGGGCCAGCGGAAGGGCCCGGCCCAGGTAGTCCCATGCGACATCGGCTTCGATATAGCCGGCGGTGTAGGACATACGCGCCACGGCGACCACCCGGGCCAGATCCCAGGCGTGGATATCGGCCGGCAGGGGACGCGACAGATGGTCGGTGAAACCGATTTTGATCGCCTGGGACCAGATGTCGTAGTCGCGGACGAGTGCCTCGGAATTGTCGATACCGCGGAACGAGGCGACCTGCCGCAGGAACGCGCGGTGCCGATCGGCGCGTTCGCCGAACCGGTCGCGTTCGCTGGCGTTCAGCGAGGCGGTGACCAGTGGATGCACCAGGGCGTACAGCGGGGCGTGCATACCCTCGAGCAGTTGTTCCATGGACGCGCGCGCCTCGGTGCCGTCGGTGATACCCCAGGCTCCGGTGAGGGTGTCGATGGCCAGTTCACGCCGGTCGCCGAGCGGATGGTCGCGTTCGGGCCCCAGCAGCAGCGCGTCGTGGAAGGCGTCCCAGCGCGCCGAGTAGAAGGCGCCCAGCGACAACGCGCGCAGGCGGTCGTCGTCGATATGCGCGCCGGACCAGTGGTCCTCCTCGCGCTTGTCGAGCTCCGGATAGGGAAATGGGGTCGGCGTGGGCAATCCGGCAGCAGCCATACCGAGAGTCTAGGACGCATGGGCGCCGACCGGTCCGGGCAAACGTATTTTCACATTTGTTCCTTGCCCTGCCACGCGCTGTGTTCCAGCGCTAATGTGCATTCATGTGTAGAAACATCACCGTCTTGCGAGGTCTGGAGCCCGCCGCTACCGAGCAGGAGATCTATGCCGCCGCACTGCAGTACGTGCGCAAGGTCGGTGGCCTGTCCGGGTTGAGTTCGGCCACCAAACCCGCCGTGGACAAAGCCGTAGCCGCCGTAGCCGCGGCCACCACCGAACTGCTCGCCGAATTACCCGACCGCCGGGTGCCCCCGGCAACCGAGCCGCCACTGCGCCGGTTGGCTCGCGAATCCCAATAGATCCCGGCATCGGACACCGCGACCGGGCGCGGTGTCTCGCACAGTGTGTCACGATCGATCCGGTGAGCTGATTCACAACGATCGGCCCCAGCGGTTCCGAGCACGACGCAGTGGGAGAACGCAGTGACCAAAACCGAATCGGGACAACCCGACGCCACGGTGAAAACCGTGGACCCGCCCGCGGACTCGGAGATCCGAGTCCTCAATCCCGCCACCGGCGAGGTGGTCGGCTCGGTACCGGATATGTCGGCCGAGCAGGTCGTCGCGGCCATCGCCGAGTTGCGCGAGCACCAGCGCGCATGGCAGGCCATCGGCGCCGACGAGCGCAAGGAATGGCTGCTCAAACTTCAGGACTGGATCATCGACAACACCGAGGTGCTGGCCGACGTCCTACAGTCCGAGACAGGTAAACCGCGGGTCGATTCGCTCATCGATCCGATCTTCGGTAGTGATCTCATCGGCTATTACGCGCGCCGCGCCGCCAAATTCCTCGCCGACGAACATCCCGCCCCGCACAGTCCGCTGTCCCGGGTGAAACGGCTGACCACGGTATTCGAACCGTATCCGGTGGTCGGCGTGATCACGCCGTGGAACTTCCCGTTGGCGATGCCGCTGCTCGATGTGATCCCGGCGCTGGCCGCCGGCGCCGCGGTGATCTTGAAACCCTCCGAGGTAACTCCCCTCTCCGCGCTCGAACTCGCCCGCGGCTGGGCCGAGATAGGCGCTCCCCCGGTGCTCTCCGTCGTCACCGGCGCGAGCGCCACCGGCGCGGCGGTGGTCGAGCACGCCGACTACATCCAGTTCACCGGTTCCACCGCTACCGGCCGCCGGATCGCCGCCGCCTGCGCGGCCCGGATGATCCCCTACAGCCTGGAACTGGGTGGTAAAGACCCCGCCATCGTGCTGGCCGACGCCGATCTCGACCGCGCCGCCCACGGCATCGCCTTCGGCGGCATGTTCAACTCCGGGCAGGTCTGCATCTCGGTCGAGCGGGTCTATGTGGAAGCACCCGTCTACGACGAATTCGTCGCCAAACTGACCGCCAACGTCAAGTCCCTGAGACAGGGCCGCGACGACCGCACGCCCCGCAACGATGTGGGCGCCATGGCGAACGAGAGTCAGGTCGGCATAGTCCAGCGGCATATCGACGAAGCGGTCGCCGCCGGCGCGAAGGTCCTGACCGGTGGCAAGCGAACGGGAGTGGGCACCTTCTTCGAACCCACCGTGCTGGTGGACGTCGACCACACCATGTCGTGTATCACCGAGGAAACCTTCGGCCCGACACTGCCCGTCATGAAGGTGGCCGATGAGGCCGAGGCCATCCGGTTGGCGAACGACTCCGTGTACGGGCTGTCCGCGACGGTGTGGACGGGCGACAAGGCGCGCGGCGAACGGGTCGCCCGGGCGTTGCAGGCGGGCGCGGTCAATATCAACGATGTCTTCGCCAACCTGTTCAATTTCGCGCTGCCGATGGGCGGCTGGGGCGATTCCGGTGTCGGCGCCCGGTGGGGTGGGCCCAACGGGGTGCGCAAGTACTGCCGGGCCAAGGCGATCACCACGCCGATACTGCCCACCCAGGAACGTGAACTCACCTGGATGCCGTACGACCTCAACAAGATCCTGATCGGGCTCGGCGCCATGCGCGCGGCCGGAGCGCGCGGTATGCGCCGGATCGATATCCCCGCGCTGCTGCGGCTCAAGGGAGAGAACCGATGAGGCGAGCCCTCGGCCTTCACTACGGGCTCCGCCGACCGCATGCACCCGCTCCGAAGGAGGAGATGTGAGCAGGACCGACTCCATTCGCGGCAAGGTTGTCGTCATCACCGGGGGCGCCCGCGGTATCGGCCTGGCCACCGCGATCGCCCTGGAGAAACTCGGAGCCAAGATCGCGATCGGTGATATCGACGAGAAGACCGTCAAGGAATCGGGCACCGACCACGATTTCGATTACTACGGCCGGCTCGACGTGACCGATATCCAGTCCTTCACCACATTCCTCGACGATGTGGAACGCGAGATCGGGCCGATCGATGTCCTGATCAACAATGCGGGCATCATGCCGACCGGGCGGCTGGTCGAGGAAGCCGACCAGATCACCCGGCGGATCCTGGAGATCAATGTCTACGGCGTGATCCTGGGGTCCAAGATCGCGCTGACCCGTATGCTCGCCCGCGGCAGCGGCCACATCATCAATATCGCCTCGCTGGCCGGTGAGACACATATTCCGGGTCTGGCCACCTACAACGCCTCCAAACACGCGGTGCTCGGTTTCACCGACACACTGCGCGAGGAGTACCGGGGCACCGGTGTGTCGTTCTCGTCGGTGCTGCCGACGCTCACCCGGACCGAACTCGGTTCCGGGGTGGCGGCGCCGAAGGGTCTGCCCGCGGCGGAACCGGAGGATATCGCCGCGGCGGTGGTCCGGCTGATCGCCAAACCCCGGGCCAAGGCGCGGGTCACCCGGGCGGCGGGTGCCATGTCGGTGTTCGTGAATCTGCTGCCGCAGTCGGTGGGTGATGCCCTGGGGCGGTCGATGGGGTCGGCCCAGACCTTCCTCGACGATGTGAACGCCGAGGAGCGCAAGGCCTACGAGGAGCGGGTCCGGGGAAGCTGAACCGGAGCCACGGTCCCCACGCCGCGGTCCGTCACCGGACGGGCCGCGGCGCACCGCTATGGGCCCATCGAGGCCGCACCGAAACCCTATTGTGATCAATGTCACTTGACGTGCATAGTCGATGACACGGTGGCGAGAAATCGTTTCACGCGACCACCACCGAACCGAACCGCAGTTCCATAGGCCGAGGTGACAGCACATACGGAAACGAACAGCTCTACCACCGCAAACGCGCCATATTTTACGTCGTAACGTCCGCCGACGCCCGGCCGTCGGCGATGCGTGAAGCCCATGATGCATATCACCGCGCGACCCCATAAGCTGTCACTAACAAACCTGCTGACTGTTTCGGACCCAATATGCGGACCCCCCGAACAAATTAGGGCTGGAAATTCAGCAACGATTCTGATAGCAAGGTGCTATGGACCCGCATTTGCGCGATCTGCGGTATTTCGTCGCCGTCGCCGAGGAACTGCACTTCACCAACGCCGCTCAGCGGCTGCACATCGCTCAACCGACCCTGTCGCGTCAGATCCGGCAGCTGGAACGTCAGCTCGATGTGGTCCTGTTCGATCGCAACCAGCGCAGTGTCGCGCTCACGGTTGCCGGTAAGGAACTGCTCAGCGGCGCCCGCAAGATCCTGGAGCTCTGGGAAACCACCAACAGCTCCCTGCAGGAGGCGGGCGAAGTTCTGCGTGTCGGCCTGCAGTCGACGCTGGGCCGTGGGCTGCTACACGATCTCGAAAGCGCCAGTGGCCACCGATTGGCCCTGCACCCCGCCGCGTGGACCGACCCGTCCAGCGGTCTTGCCGGCCGCCAGGCCGATCTGGCGCTGGTCTGGCTCCCGTTACCCGACCAGAACCGCTACCGCTGGCAGGTCCTGCGCACCGAGCGCCGCTGGGTGCTTCTACCGGAGAATCATCCACGGGCCGCCCAGGAAATGATCGACTTCGCGGACCTGCTCGACGATCCGTTCATCGCACTGCCCGCCGAAGCCGGCGCCATCCGCGATTTCTGGCTCGGTAACGACGCCCGCAACGGCCGTCCCGCCACCATCGGCGCGGAAGCGGCCACCCCCGAGGACCGGCTCGAAGCCGTCGGGCTCGGACTGGGTCTGTGCCTGCTCGCCGAGAACAACGTACCCATGTACCGCTGGCCCGGGCTCACCGCACGGCCGGTCACCGGTCTGCCCCCGTGCGAGCTCGCGGTCGCCTGGCGCGCCGACGACACCCGGCCGACCATTCTCGAATTCGGCCAGCGGGCCGTTTCCGGCGGGTTCGCGGCACCACCGGCCATCCCGGCCTGACCGAGCGGAAGTCCGTGGGTAGGTGGGTTCGCCCACCTACCCACACTTCTGTTCAGGCCTTTTCGCCGCCGTAGACCCGCGGGTGCAGCGTGCCGATATAGGGCAGGTCCCGGTAACGCTCGGCATAGTCGAGACCGTAACCGACGACGAATTCGTTCGGGATGTCGAAACCCACGTTGGCGACCTCGACCTGGGTGCGCAGTGCGTCGGGCTTGCGCAGCAGGGTCACCACCTCGAGTGAGGCCGGGTTGCGGGTGGAGAGATTGCGCATCAGCCACGACAGGGTCAGGCCCGAGTCGATGATGTCCTCGACGATGAGCACGTTGCGGCCGGCGATGTCCTTGTCCAGATCCTTCATGATGCGCACCACGCCGGACGACGACGTGGAGGATCCGTAGGACGATACGGCCATGAACTCCATCTGAGTCGGCATCGGCAGAGCTTTGGCCAGATCCGTCATGAAGAAAATGGCGCCCTTGAGCACGCCGATCAGCAGGAGATCGCCCTCCGGCGCATCGGCCGGGTACCGCTTGGCGATCAGTTCGGCCAATTCGCTGACCTTCGCCGCGATTTCTTCTTCGGTGATCAGGACCGAATCGATATCGTCCCCGTACACGTCAACTGGTTTCCCTTCGGTCTCGGCGTTCCCGATCGGTGCGGGCAAGTGTCAGCCTGCCATGCTCACGAACGACGACCAACCGGGTCCCCCGCTCACCGCCGCCCACCGCGACTCCGCCCTGTCCTCGCCAGGCCACCACCAGGTCGTCGATACCGCGGATATGTGCTCCGCTCACCCCCGGTACCCCCTGGGAGAGCAGCCACGCTCGTACCGCCCGGCGGCGCACCGCGGCGGCGGCCTCCGCCAGCACAGCGCATACCGGCGATCCGACGCCGGCCCGCACCAGCAGATCGCCGGCCAACGCGTCCAGAGCGGCATTGTCCTCGCGCAGTTGCTCGGCGGTCCGGGCCAGCGCCGGCGCCACCGCGCCGCCGAGCACCTCCTCGAGCAGCGGCAGCACCTCGGTGCGCAGTCGTACCCGGGTGAACTCGGGGGCGCTGTTGTGCGGATCCTCATACGGCGTCAGTTCGAGGTCGGCGCAGAACTGCCGGGTCGTCTCCCGGCGGACCCCCAGCAGTGGCCGGCCCCACGGGCCGTCGCTCGGGGCCATCCCCTGGATCGAACGCGCACCCGAACCCCGCCCGAGTCCCAGCAGTACGGTTTCGGCCTGATCGTCGAGGGTGTGGCCGAGTAGCACCGGCAGACCCGATCGGGCCACGTCCAGAGCCGTATAGCGCGCTTTCCGCGCCGCGGCCTCCATCCCGCCGGGCCCGCTCACCTCTACCGGCAGCACCCGTGCCGACCGGCAGCCGAGCGAACGCGCCGTCGCGGCGGCCGTCGCCGCGACCACATCCGATCCGTCCTGTAGCCGGTGATCCACGATCAAGGCGTGCACTTCCTCGGCTTCGGCGAGCGCGGCCGCGGTGAGCGCCAGGGAATCCGCGCCGCCCGACAGCGCGACCGCCACACACCGCCGGGTCGGGCCGAACCCGGCCAGCCACGCCCGGACCGCGTGCCGCACACCCAGCACCGCGGGCGTCTCCGGTAACCGGATCGGCCGCTGTTCGGCGTAGGGCACCGCTCAGTCCAGGACGCGGGCGATCCAGCGCCGCGGTTCGTCGATCTCCTCGGTGCGCGGCAGCGTATCGGGATCGGTCCACACCACGTTGAACCGTTGCATGCCCACCGTGCCCACCACCTCGTCGACAAAAGCCTTCCCGCGCACGTATTGCGCGACCTTGGCGTCGATACCGAGCAGCGCGCGCAGTAGGCGCTGTACCGGGTTCGCGGGCCGGGTACGGCGTCTGTCGAACGCCATCCGGATCTCCTCGACCGAGGGCACCACACTCGGGCCGACCGCGTCCATCACATGATCGGCATGCCCTTCCAGCAAGGTGCCGAGCAGCAGCAATCGGTCCAGCGCCGCGCGCTGCGCAGGCGGCTGAGTGGCCCGCAACAGTCCCACCACCCCGCGGGAGGCCGGGTCGTCGGAAGCCTGGCCGCTGCGCCGCAGTTTCACCTCGGTGAGCAGCCGGGACAGCATCTCCGAGGTCGCCTCGTCACCGATCTCGCCGAGTACCTCGACATTCTCGCGCATATACCCGGCCAGCCACGGCGACGCCGAGAACTGGACCCGGTGGCACACCTCGTGCAGGCAGACCCACAATCGGAAATCGGCCGACGGCACCGCGAGCGCGCGCTCGACTCCTACGATATTCGGGGCCACCAGCAGGAGCGTGCCGTCCGGACCGGTGAACGGGTCGTACTGGCCCAGGATCGCGGTGGACAGGAACGCCAGCATGGCGCCCACCTGCACCCCGGCGGGTTTACCGGTGAACAGGCCGGACCGATCCGGAGTTCCGGTACCGGTCAGCTGGGCCATGGAGTCGGCCGCAGCCCCGATCCAGCCGGGCCGGTCCACGATCCGGGCCGCGGGGACGGGCTGATCGTCGAGCAGACCGGTGACCGCCCGCACGGGGGCCTCGGCGCGTACCGAGGCCTCGCTGAGCTCGGCCACCGCCTGCTCGGCCGCCGGCCGGGAGGTACGGGGCCCGGCCGGTACCAGCGCGGCTCCGGTACGGGCCGCCCACCGCCAGTCCACCGAACCCGCGAGAGTGCGCCGCTGCTCACCTGAGCCGCCGCTCTCGGCCACTGTCCGGGCGCCGGGCCCACCGGGACCTTGTCGAATCGTCATGCGCCCTCCAGCCGTCAGGAACATCCACAGTTGCGCAGAGTGGTCGCGACGGCGTCCAAAGCGGGCCGACTGACCTCCGGAGGCCGATCGCTCGACATCAGCGTGAAAGTCAGGATCCGGCCGTCACGATCCAGCACGTAACCAGCCAACGTACTGGCCACCGACAATGTTCCGGTCTTGGCGCGCACCCAACCGGCGCCGCCCTGATTCTGCGTGACATATCGGCTGCTCAGCGAGCCGGTACCACCTGCGACCGGCAGATAGTCCAGCATCGGCACCAAACGGCTCGTGAGGGTGGCGGCGGCCGGTTCCGGCTGCTGCTGCCGGGCCGCGCCCGCGCCCAGCGGCGGCGCGAGCGGTGCGCGTGCGGTGGTAGTGGTCTGTGCGTCCGGTTCGGGAGCGGCCGCGGTGTGGAGGATCTGGTTCAGCAGCCGGGCCGGTATGCGGTCGTCCACCGAGAGCCCGCTGCAGTCGAACATCGTCGCACCGGCCATATCGAAACCGTGCTCGGCCAGCACCGCCGTCACCGCGGCCGCGGCCCCCTCGAACGACATCGGCCGCCCGGTGGCCCGGGCGACCTCCCGGCCGATGGTCTCGGCCAGCACATTGTCCGAATACACCATCATGTCGCGCAGCCGGTCGCGCAATGGCGCGGAAGTCACCTCGCCCAGCCGTTTGGTTCCCTGCGGTGCCGTACCGACGCGCACTTTGGCCGGGTCGAGACCGAGTTCGGTGGCCAGTCGCCGTCCCACATCCAGCGCCGGAGTCCCCGACCGCGGCGAATACTCGCCCGCGGGATCGAGCCGGCCGCCGTCGAGCATCACCGGCTCCAGCGGTGCGATGGAGCCGCCGGGGATATCGATCGGATCCCAGCCGCGGGCCATGGTCGGGCCCGAATAGGCAGAGGTGTCCACCACGACCGTGTCGGCCCGGATATCGGCGTTGCGCACCTGCGTGGCCAGCTCCAGCAGACTGCCCGCGCCCGGGTAGTAACCATGCCCGCCCGGCTGGGCGGTGAGCGTGGGATCACCCGCGGCCACCAGCACGATCTCGTTGGGCGCCGAACCCGCGACGACCTTGGTGTTCACGCGCTGATCGGCGGGCAGGGTGAGCAATGCCGCCGCGGTGGTCATGATCTTGGCCGTCGACGAGGGCACGCGCGGCTCATCGGCGCGCTCACTCCACAACACCGTGCCGCTGGCCGCATCGGTGACAGATCCGGCGAAACCACCCAGATCGGGACTGGCGACCACCGGGCCGAGCGCCGCCGCGACACCCGCCGCACTCGGGGCGGGCGCGGTATCGGGAGCCGGCGCCACCTGCGGGGAGACAGTGGCCGGCGCGGGCGGCGCGGCGATGGTGAGCCCACCGTGCCGGAACTCCGGCGTCCACGGTCTCAGGATCATCGCGGCCACCGCCGCCGCCCCGGCCAGCACCACCAGCACGATGATCGACCACGTCCGTACGCCGCGGCGCCGGCGCGTGGCCGAACCATACATACCGCTGCCGCCCTGCACCACCACGTTGCCCGTCTTCTCCCATGTCCGGCGACTATCACACCCGAGCCCCCACTGAACCCATGTGCCCGCCGACAACAATATCGGTGTTCGGCTACCGTTCTCGGCGAACAACCGGGTGCGTCGGCGAGGCCGGCCACCACGGCGCATCGTGAGAGCAGCGAAAGGAGCTGGCGTGGAGTTCGACGTCACCATCGAGATCCCCAAGGGTTCGCGCAACAAATACGAGGTCGATCACGAAACCGGGCGCGTGCGCCTCGACCGGTTCCTGTTCACCTCCATGGCCTACCCGGCCGACTACGGCTACATCGAGAACACGCTCGGAGAGGACGGCGACCCGCTGGACGCGCTCGTCCTGCTGCCCGATTCGGTGTTCCCGGGCGTCATCGTCGAAGCGCGGCCTGTCGCCATGTACAAGATGACCGACGAGGCCGGCGGCGACGACAAGATCCTCTGTGTCCCGGCCGGCGACCCCCGCTGGGACCACATCCAGGACCTCGGCGATGTCCCCGAGTTCGAACTGGCCGCCATCAAGCACTTCTTCGAGCGGTACAAGGACCTCGAGCCCGGCAAGTTCGTCAAGGGTTCGGAGTGGGTGGGCCGGGCGGAAGCGGAGGCCGAGATCCAGGCGTCGTTCAAACGTTTGGAAGAGCAGGGGCACTGAGTTTTCGGCGGCGCCTCCGGCGCCGCGGGGTCGAGGCCCCCTCGGTCTCGCCGTTTCGGCCTCGAGACTCGAGCCTTCGGCTCATGCGCTTTCGAGGCCGAAACGGCGAGACGGGCCTCAACCTTTGAGG
>NZ_BDBX01000012.1 GCF_001613205.1 Nocardia sienata NBRC 100364
CGCAGGGAGTTACGTCGGCATTCGACGTCGAGGTTCGCATGCCGACTCGATCGCTCGGGGCGACCTCGCATCGGGTCCCGCGAGCAGCCGCGCGCAGTGAGGCCCAAACGGTCGAGCACCGCCGAGGTCACAGGGTTCAGCGGCCCTTGTATTCCGGGGTCCGCTTCTCGAAGACCGCCTGAATAGCCTCTGTCAGGTCCTCGGACGGTAGGAAGGCGGCGTTCCAGGCCGAGACGTAGCGCAGGCCTTCGGCTACGGCGGCGGCATTCCGCTGTCCGAGTACGTCTTTCACGCCCTGTACCACCAGCGGCGGGTTCGCGGCGATATCGCGTGCGGTGGCGTGCGCTGCTTCCAACGCGGCCTCCTGGTCGGCGAAGACATCGTTGACCAGGCCGATCTTCTCCGCGCGAGCGGCGTCGATGTCCTTGGCCGTGAAGGCCAGCTCGCGCAGGTGGCCCTCCGCGATGATGCCGGGCAGGCGCTGTAGCGAGCCCACGTCGGCCACGATGGCGACCTTCGCCTCTCGCAGGCTGAACTTCGCTTCCGCGCTGGCGTAGCGGATATCGGCGGCGGCGATCAGGTCCAGGCCGCCGCCGATGCACCAGCCGGACACCGCGGCGATCACCGGTTTGCGGCATTCGGCGACGGCGGTGATCGAGGCCTGCAGGCGCCGGATATCGGCGAGGAAATCGGTCCGCGGGGCGGCCAGCGCGCGGTCGGCCATCAGCGGGCCGAAGGTGCCGCTCATCGCGGGCAGATCCAGGCCGTAGGAGAAATTCTTCCCGGAGCCGGTGAGCACGACGGCCCGGATCCCGGGGTCGGCGTCGAGGCCGTGGAAGATCTCCGGCAGCTCCCGCCAGAAATCCGGGCCCATCGCATTACCTTTACCCGGCCCGGTGAGGGTCACCCGGGCGACGTGATCGTCGGTTTCGACGGTGAAAGCCTGCCAATCTGTCATCTGCCCAGCCTAAGGGGGCGCGGCGGGCGCCGGGCAGCGGCTCCGGCCCGGGTTCGCGGAATCGTGCGGGGTCGAAGGAGCCCCTCCAGTGCGCGGGAAAGCCGCGCGCGACTCTGCGTATCGCTCTACCCTGTGCCCATGCGCAGGTCGCTTCCACAGATAACCTGCCGGGTCTCGGATACATTGATCGCCCGTGGCCACCACGGGCTGATCGTCACCGCGCCGGAATCGGCGACCGGTCCCGCGGAGACCGCCGAGGCGATGGAGGTGGAACTCGGGGCGCTTGTGCATTCGGAGGTCTTCCTACTCGGAGACGAGCCGATCCTGCTGCTGGTCTCGGCGGCGCACCCGGTGGACCCGGAACGTACCGGCGCGCGCCTCGAGGGCGCGCTGATTCCCGCACCGCCTCATCTGGTGGTGCGCTACACCGGGCAACTGCCGGGCAGTGTGGCGCCCATCGGTCATCCGGCGAATCTGCCCACCTGGGTGGATTCGCGTCTGTCGGGTCACCGTGAACTGTGGGCTGCCGGCGGCAGCCCGGGGACCGTCTTCCGCACCTCCTACACCGAGTTGTTGCGGATCACCGCGGGGCTGTCCCTCGACCTGGACTGACCTCACTCACCGCCTTCCCGGCCAGTGGACCGGCCCGCTGCAGCGGGCCGTTCCGGGCGTAGCGTCGGCGAGGTGACCGAAGTACCACGGCCCGAGACCGGAATCCGGATCCCCGACGACCTCAGCGGTATCACCGCCGAGCAGTACCGCGCCTCGATGCGCCACTACCCGGCCGGGGTCACCATCGTGACGCTCGGCTCGGCCGCCGGCCCGGTCGGTTTCACGGCGACCTCGTTCGCCTCGCTGTCCCTGGACCCGCCGCTCGTCTCGTTCAACATCAGCCACACGTCCTCCAGCCTGGAGGCATTGACCGCCGCCGAGTCCGTGGTGATCCATTTCCTCGGCGAGCATCAGCGTCATCTGGCCCAGCGCTTCGCCCGGACCGCCGCACACCGGTTCAGCGATCCCGCCCTGTGGAGTGCCCTGGACACCGGCGAGCCGGTCCTGCACGGCACCCCGCTGTGGCTGCGCACCACCGTGGAGCAGCTCATCCCGATCGGTGATCACACCTTCGTGGTCGGCCGGGTGGTCCGGGTGCACGACGACACCGGCGACGAAGCGTCCGCGGCTCCGCTGCTCTATTACAACGGCCGGTACTACCGGCCGACCCTGCTCACCGACGACGTGGAGTAGCTGCCCGGCCCGCCCTGCCGACATCGGGTGTTACCCGTCGCCGAGTAATCTGTTCACCCGGTCGACCGCTGTTTGCCCTGCGGTAACCCTCGTATGAGAGAACCAGTCCGTCGGCTGGGCGATGGAAGGTGGGCCGGACACATGCGGACGCAGGTGGATGCGGAGAGCGCGCTACGGCGGGCCGAGGCCGCGCCGCCGGCGCGCACCCTGGTCGATATCGTCGCCGAAACGGCCGCCGAATATCCCGACGCCCCCGCGATCGCCACGTCGGACCGCACGCTGACCTACGCCGAACTGCGCGCCGAGATCGAGTGTTCGGTCCGGGACCTGGCCGCCGCCGGGGTGGGTCGCGGCGACCGGGTGGGGGTGCGGATGCCCTCGGGCACCTGGGAGCTCTACCTGACGATTCTGGCGGTATTGCACGCCGGCGCGGCCTACGTCCCGGTGGACGCCGACGATCCCGAGGAGCGAGCCGAACTGGTCTTCGCCGAGGCCCGGGTGACGGCCGTGGCGACGGCCGACGGCATCCGCCCGGTAGCCGGACGCCCGGATCCGGCGGAAACCCGCGAAGCCGGCCATGGGAAACCCGGCCAGGTGCCCACGGTGGACGACTATGCCTGGATCATTTTCACCTCGGGTTCCACGGGCACTCCCAAGGGTGTCGCGGTGACCCATCGCAACGCGGCGGCTTTCGTCGACGCCGAAGCCCGCATGTTTCTCCGGGATGCTCCGCTGGGACCGGGCGACCGCGTCCTGGCCGGCCTCTCGGTCGCTTTCGATGCCTCCTGTGAGGAGATGTGGCTGGCCTGGCGACACGGCGCCTGCCTGGTGCCCGCGCCGCGCGCGCTGGTCCGTACCGGCGCCGATCTCGGGCCGTGGCTGGTCCGGCAGGGCATCACCGTGGTCTCCACCGTGCCGACCCTGGCGGCGACCTGGCCCGCCGAGGCTCTGGAATCGGTCCGATTGTTCATCTTCGGGGGTGAGGCGGTGCCGCCGGAGCTGGCCGAACGGCTCGCCGATCCCGACCGCGAGGTGTGGAACACCTACGGTCCTACCGAGGCCACCGTGGTCGCCTGCGCCGCGCTGCTGGACGGCACCGGGCCGGTGCGGATCGGTCTCCCGCTGGACGGCTGGGATCTGGTGGTGGTCGACGCCGACGGTGTACCGGTCGGCGAAGGCGAGACCGGTGAACTGGTGATCGGCGGGGTCGGGCTGGCCCGCTACCTCGATCCGGCCAAGGATGCCGAGAAGTACGCACCCCTGCACACCGTGGGCTGGGACCGCGCCTACCGCAGCGGCGACCTGGTCCGCAACGAGGAGGCCGGGCTGATCTTCCTCGGCCGGGCCGACGACCAGGTGAAGATCGGCGGCCGCCGGATCGAACTCGGCGAGATCGACAACGCGCTACAACACCTGCCCGGAGTCAGCGGCGCGGCCGCCGCGGTCCGGACCACGGCGACCGGTGCGCCGGTCCTGATCGGCTATCTCACCGGTGTCGGCGAGGACTACGATCTGGCCGCCGCCCGCACCCGGCTCGCCGGGCAGCTCCCGGCCCCGCTGATCCCCCGGCTGGCCATCGTCCCGGAATTGCCTACCCGCACCTCGGGCAAGGTCGACCGCAACGCGCTGCCCTGGCCCCTCGCCGATGCCGACAGCGGAATCGACCACGGGCTCACCGGCACCGCCGCCTGGGTCGCGCAATTGTGGACCGATGTCCTCGGCGCCGAGATCACCGGCGCCGACGCCGATTTCTTCGCCCTCGGCGGCGGTTCGCTGTCGGCGGCGCAGCTGGTCACCGGGCTGCGCGCGCGGTACCCGCAGGTCACGGTGGCCGATGTGTACGACCACCCCCGCCTCGGCGCGCTCACCGAACTGCTCGACCAGAGCGCCCCGGCCGCTGTCGCGCCGGTGCGTCCGGTCCGCCCCACCCCACCGTCGGCGCAGTGGATCCAGGTGCCGGCCACTGTCGCTCTGACAACGCTGACCGGCCTGCAGTGGGTCACCTGGCTGGCTGTCGTATCGGGGGTCGCCGCATGGTTCGAGCTGCTGCCCTGGTTGCCGCGCCTGTCCTGGTGGTGGACCGCACTGCTCTTCCTGATCTTCATCACCCCGCTCGGCCGGATGGCGATCTGTGTGGTGGGCGCCCGAGCACTACTCGCGGGTGTGCGGCCGGGCAGTTATCCACGCGGCGGTTCGGTACACCTGCGGCTGTGGGCGGCGGTCCGACTCTCGGAGGCCAGCGGGGCGGAGAACCTCTCCGGAGCGCCGTGGATGGTCCCCTTCGCCCGGGCCCTCGGCGCGAAGGTGGGCAAGGGCGTCGATCTGCACACGCTGCCTCCGGTCACCGGCATGCTCGAACTAGGCGACGGTTGCAGTGTCGAACCCGAGGTCGACCTGTCCGGCTACTGGATCGACGGCGATACCGTGCACATCGGTTCCATCGTCGTCGGCCGGGGCGCGGTGGTGGGCGCCCGGTCCGTGCTGCTGCCCGGAACCCGGATCGGCCGCGACGCCGTGATCGCGGCGGGTTCGGCGGTGTCGGGCAAGGTCAAAGCCGGTCAGGAATGGGCCGGTTCACCGGCAGTGAAGGTCGGGAAGGCCCGCCACCGCTGGCCCGCGCAGACGCCGGAGCGAGCCGTGCACTGGGTTTTGGCCTTCGGGATCGGTTCGCTGGCGTTGGGAGCGCTGCCGCTGTTCGGGCTCGCGGCGGGTCTGGCCGTGATCGCCTGGGGTATCCGGGACACCGTGGATTTCGCGGGCGCCGTGCTGCCCGCCTTCCTGTGGCTGCCGGTCGCCACTGTGTTCAGCCTGGTGGTCTACGCGGTCGCGACCGTCATCGCGGTCCGGCTGCTCGGTATCGGACTCACCGAGGGCTATCATCCGGTGCGTAGCCGGGTCGGCTGGCAGGTCTGGGTCACCGAACGCCTGCTGGACTCCGCCCGCACTTTCCTGTTCCCGCTCTACGCCTCGCTGCTCACTCCGATCTGGCTGCGTCTGCTGGGCGCGAAGGTCGGCAAACGGGTCGAGGCGTCCACGGTGCTGCTGCTGCCCAAGTTCACCACCGTCGCCGACGGCGCCTTCCTGGCCGATGACACCATGGTCGCCGGTTACGAGCTCGGCGGGGGCTGGCTGCGCATCGGCGAGGCCAAGGTCGGCAAACGCGCGTTCCTCGGCAATTCCGGGATGGCCGCGCCCGGTCGGCGGGTACCGAAGAACGGACTTGTCGCGGTGCTGTCGGCAGCGCCGAGCAAGGCGAAGGCCGGCTCGTCGTGGCTGGGCAGCCCGCCGGTCCGGTTGCGCCGGGCCGCGGGTACCGCCGATACCGACCGCACCTTCGATCCGCCGCTGCGGCTGCGTGTCTTCCGGAGTGCGTTCGAAACCTGCCGCCTCGCCGCGGTCGTGGTGACCTTCGCCATCGGTCTCGGGGTCCTGCTGGCGCTGGCCCGGCTGGCCGGCCGTTTCGGCTATCCGGCCGCCGCAGTGCTGTCCGGGGTGGTGCTGATGGTCGCGGGAGCGGTGGCCTGTGCGAGCGCGGTCACCGCGAAATGGGTGCTGGTCGGGCGGATCCGGGCCGGTGAGCATCCGCTGTGGAGTTCGTTCGTCTGGCGTAACGAGGTATCGGACGCGTTCGTGGAAACCGTCGCGGCACCGTGGTTCGCCCGCGCGGCGACCGGTACGCCCGTACTGAACCTCTGGTTGCGCGCGCTCGGCGCGAAAATCGGCCGCGGGGTATGGTGCGAATCCTATTGGCTTCCGGAGGCAGACCTGGTGACACTCGGTGACGGCGCGACCGTGGAACGCGGCTGCGTGGTGCAGACCCACCTGTTCCACGACCGCATCATGGCCATGGACACCGTGACCCTGGAGCCCGGCGCCACCCTCGGGCCGCACTGCGTCGCCCTGCCCGCCGCCACTCTCGGCGCGGCCGCCACCGTGGGCCCCGCGTCGCTGGTGATGCGCGGCGATTCCGTACCGGCCTCCACCAGATGGTGGGGCAACCCCATCGCCCCCTGGGCCGGGCCGGCGGCCGGCCCCGAATCCGACGAGGACACCGACAGCTGATGGGGAGCAGGTTCTACGACGCCCCCATCGACGACTATCTACCGCAGAACGGGAACAGGGGCTATCGGGTATCGCGGTACGAACTGGACCTGAACTACAAGGTGTCCAGTAACCGGCTCGCGGGGCGGGCCGAGATCACCGCCGTCACCACCGCCGAGCGCCCACGCTTCTCGCTCGACCTGTCACAAGCCCTCGCGGTGTCGAAGGTGCTGGTCAACGGCGGCAAAGCCGGTAAGTACACCCACCAGCGCGGCAAGCTCACCGTCACCCCGCGTGAGCGGATACCCGCGGGCGGGATCCTGCAACTGGTCGTGCAGTACGCCGGCGCGCCGAAACCGGTACGTGGACCCTGGGGCGAGGTCGGCTGGGAAGAGCTCACCGAGGGGGCGCTGGTGGCCAGCCAGCCCAACGGCGCCGCGTCCTGGTTTCCCTGCGACGACCATCCCAGTTCCAAGGCGAGCTACCGGATCTCCATCACCACCGATACCCCGTACTTCACCCTCGCCAACGGCGAACTGGCCGGTAAGCAGACCAAAGCCGGTCAGACCACCTGGGTCTACGAACAGACCGAGCCGATGGCGAGCTACCTGGCCACTGTGCAGATCGGGCGCTACCGCAGACACCAGCTCACCGACCGGCGCACGCCCGTCCCGATCCACGCGGTGATACCGGCGTCGCTGCGCGCGGCCTTCGACCACGATTTCGCCCGGCAACCCGAGATGATGTCGGTGTTCAGCGAGCTGTTCGGCCCGTATCCGTTCCAGAGCTATTCGGTCGTGGTCACCGAGGACGAACTCGAGATCCCGATCGAGGCGCAGGGTATATCCGTATTCGGCGCCAACCACTGCGACGGTCGCCGCGGGGCCGAACGCCTGGTCGCGCACGAACTCGCCCACCAGTGGTTCGGTAACAGCCTCACCATCCGGCATTGGTGCGATATCTGGTTGCACGAGGGTTTCGCCTGCTACGCGGAGTGGATCTGGTCGGAGGCCGCGCACGGGCCCAGCGCCGATCAGCTCGCCCGCGCGGCCTGGCACACCCTGCGCCGGGAACCCCAGAACATCGTGGTCGGTGATCCGGGCCCCGAGCTGATGTTCGACGACCGCGTCTACAAACGCGGCGCCCTCACGCTCCACGCGTTGCGGCTGGAGCTGGGCGATACCGCGTTCTTCCGGCTCATCCGCGAGTGGACCGCCCGCCACCGGCACGCCTCGGTCTCCACCGAGGAGTTCACCGACCTGGTCGGCCACTACAGCGTCATGCCCATGCAGCCGCTGTGGCAGCAGTGGCTCTATGCCGAACCGCTCCCGCAGCTGCCGCCGCTCGGCGGGAGCGCGGGTCAGAACACCAGGTAGCGGCCCGCGAGTTGTTCGACGAGCGGGTCGTCCTCGGCGACGCTGTTCAGCGCCTCGAGGTCGGCGACCACCGAGATGAGCCGTGGATCCTCGGGTTCGGCGCCCACCGGGCCGTCTTCGGTCAGTTGCCGCAGCAATTTGTCGCGTATCCGGTCCTTGAGTGAATCGCGCATTCGAACCTCGTCTGTCAGACCGGCGTCAGCCAGGTGCCCCAGGGGGTGTTGCGCACCACGGTGTAGACGGCGATCGAGCCGAGCAGCGTCCACATCGTGAGGCTGCTGATCCCCGGCAGACGTGGTCCTTCACCCCGCCATGCGCGGATCGCCCAATCAACCACCCACAACGCGTAGAGCGTCAGTACCGGCAGCGCCAGCAGGTTGCTGTGCAGGGAATCGACGATATGTCCCTCGGTCAGGTTGTGTACTGCGCGCATACCCCCGCAACCCGGGCAGTACACACCGAACAGGGCATAGACCGGGCACAGCCCGTACGCGCCCTCGATATGCGGGTCCCGGACGTGCAGCAACAGCACCGCCGCCGCCCCTACGGTGGCCGCCGCCGCGGGCAGCAGCAGCCCGCGCCATCGTGCACCGCTGTCCGGCCCGGCCGCTTCCGGAACCCGTTGGCCCACCAGCTCGCGCGGGTCGGCTGCGTCCGAGTCGTTCACGACCTTCACGGTAGTCGCGGCCCACGGGTTGACGCCACAACCACCGGAGGTGCTTGCTCCGGTTGCATTTATACCGGCCCTGGTTGCGTCGAACAGGCATAGATCATCCGGAGAATGGGCACCCCTGAGCTAACAGCGCCCCGTGCCGCACCGATATTCGGGACAAGCAACACATCCCGGACGAGGAGAACCGGAACTGCGCTTGCTCTTGTAAGCACCCAGCTTGCAGGGTTACCGTGTCAGCAGGCACAAAGGAGTGTTCTGATGCTGGTGAAATCGATAACGGCGCTGTCGCAGGCGCATCAAGGCGCGCTGACCGCCCCGTACCGAGCGACGTTGCGCGCGCGCCGATTCCGGACGGCCCACTACAACGCGCCGGCCGCCCATCCCGAGGTCGTTTCCGTCACCACTGCCGACGGCGCCCGCCTGCGAGTGCACTCCTACGGTCCCGCCGATGCCGAGCCGATCGTGCTCATCCACGGCTGGAGCTGCTGTATCGAGTACTGGCACCCCCAGATCAACGCCTTCGCCGACCGCTACCGCGTGATCGCCTACGACCAGCGCGGCCACGGCGACAGCACCCTCGGTCGCGCACCGCTGGGCGACCGCAGCCTCGCCGACGATCTCGCCGCCGTCCTCGACGCGACCCTGCGGCCGGGTGAGCAGGCCCTGCTGGTCGGGCACAGCATGGGCGGTATCACCCTGCAGGCCTGGGCCGCTCGCCATCCCGGCCAGGTGGAGCGGCAAGCCCGCGGGGTCGTACTGGCCAACACCACCTCGGGCAATATCCGTTACGACACCGATCTGCTACCGCTGCTGAACAAGCCGCTCAGCCTGGGAAGCCAGCCGCTGAGCCTGCTCGGGTCGCCGATCCGGCTGCCGATGATCGTCGCCGAGTCCCTGCTCACCACACCCCTTCCCCTGCCCGGTGGTTGGGCAGCCCGCGAGATCCTGAAAGAACGCATCATGGCCCGCGGCGCCACCAACGAACAGGCCGAATTCGCCCTGAACATCGTGCGTTCGTGCCGTCCGCTGGCTCGCGGCCGGCATGCTGCGATCCTGGCGGATCTGCAGCTCGGAGCGGCCGCGGCGAATCTGACCGTGCCCACCACGATCATCGCCGGCCGCTACGACCGCCTGCTGCCCGAACGGATGTCGCGTCTCATTGCCGACACCATGATCGAGGCCGGTCACCCGCCCGATTACCAGGTCTGGCCCACCGGCCACCTGGGCAATATCGAGCGGATCGACCATTTCAACAACGAGCTGACCGCCATCCTGAACCGCACCAGCCCCCGGTCCGCGGCCGCGGGCTGAGCGGGAAGTCCCCGAGTCCGGTCAGTGTCGCCCGGCTCGGTGGACCCTCCGCATTCGCCGGCCCCCTACTCGCGAAGACCGGAATACCGCTTGCGGCGCGTCGTTGCACGCAATGACGAACGCAACCGATAGGACTGGACTATGCGCGCAGCGACCTACGACCGGTATACCACCGACAACAGCGATATCCGGGTGCGTGACCTGCCGAAACCCAAAGTTTTCCCGGGTTCGGTACTGATCGAGGTGCGCGCGGCCGGGGTGAACCCGGTCGACTGGAAGCTGATGTCGGGTGCACTGGACGGCTTGATCGATGCGCACTTCCCGGTGATCCCGGGCTGGGACGTCGCCGGGATTGTGGTGGGCAAGGGCACGGACACCCCGGAATTCGAGGTCGGCGACGAAGTGCTGGCCTACGCCCGCAAAGACGTCCTGCAGGATGGCACCTTCGCCGAACTGGTCGCCGTCCCGGCGGCTCGGGTGGCCCGCAAACCGGCGGATCTGCCCTGGGAGCAGGCCGGTGCGCTGCCGCTGGCCGGCGGTACCGCGCTGCGCACCCTCGATCTTCTCCGGGTCACCGCCGAGGACACCGTGCTGATCCATGCCGCGGCCGGCGGTGTGGGCAGCCTGGGCGTCCAGATCGCGCGGGCTCGCGGCGCCCGCGTCCTGGGTACCGCCTCCGAAGGTAATCACGATTTCCTGCGCGAACTCGGCGCCGAACCGGTGGCCTACGGGGAGGGCGTGATCGAACGCATTCGCGAACTCGCCCCGGACGGTGTGCAAGCGGTGGCCGATTTCGTCGGCGGCCAGCTCGATACGACACTGGCCGTTCTGGCGAAGAACGGGCGGCATGCCTCGATCGCCGACGGTTCGGTGACCGAACACGGCGGCCACGCGGTGTGGGTCCGTCCGGACGGCGCCCAGACCCAGCGCCTGGCCGATCTCGCCGCCGAGGGCAACCTGGTGGTCCCGGTCGCGGCGACCTTCTCCCTGGAGGAAGTCGCCGACGCCTTCGCCGCGGGCCAGTCGGGCCATACCCGGGGCAAGAACGTCATCGTGCTCTGACGCCGTCAGGACTGTGCAACGGTTCGAGAACGGCGAGCGCTCCCCGGATATGCCGCAACCACACACACCGTGCGCCGCGCTGGAGATTCCGACGCGGGCATTCGTCGAGCCGGCACTCGCGGGAATCGAACCGGCCTGCAGGTGACCGGTCCGGCCATTCCCGCCGGCAGACGCGAACGGCCGGGGGGACATCCGTCCCACCCGGCCACCCGGAAACGTCGCGTTCAAGCGAGGACCAAGGTGACGATCAACGCGACCAGAGCGAGGGTCTGCAGGATGACCCGGGGGTAGATGATGCTGTCCCAGCGCTCCTGCAGCGCACGCGCATTCGGCGGGATCACGCCGGATCGAGCGGCGGCCTTCTGTGCCGCGTTGATCGGTTTGGCGATCCGCGCATAGAGGACGAGCCAGACAACGAGGGCCAGTACCGCGAGCCCCGCCGAAACAGCGGCACCGGCAGCGCCGGTCAGGGCGGCGATCACCGCGGCCGCCGACGCCGTCAGCACTCCGGTGATTCCGACCGGCGGCATACGCAGGTCTGCGTAGTAATGCCCCCACCCCGCGCTGAGGGTCATGGTGGTGTCGTCGAGCCGGCGGTAGACCGATCGCATGACCAGCGCGGCCAAGACATCGGTGCCGTAGACGACGGCATTGGTGAGAACCGCGACGGCGGCGAGGATCTGGATGGATACGGACATGGCGGGCTCCTGGTGTCTTACGGGTTACAGCTGGTGGTGGGTCGGTATCCGGCGATTACGCCGGCGTCGGGGCGGATGCCGCGGACTCGCGGATGAGCAGCAACCCGGTGATGCCGACGAGGAGTGCCGTGAGGCCGTGGATCCCGAAGGCGGCCGCCGCGGAGCCGTGGTAGGCCAGCACTGTGGTCATATCGCCGATCGGGATCAACGCCACGACGAGCATGACGACCCCCAGCGCGAAACGCTGCCCGACGGCCAGCAGCGCGAGGATCATGATCCCGCTGGCTGTGTCGCGTACGCCTTTGAGGTTCATGAACGCCGCGGCATCACCGGTGGGCCACTCGGGCAGCCCGAAGCCGGTGGCGATCGATTCGGGAGCGATCAGATAGCTGATCCCGATGTAGAGGATGAACGCCGCCCCGAGTAGCGACAGTGCGGTGGCGAGACGCCGAGTGGTGATCACGATTGCTCCAAAATCTAGCAGTGCTATTTGCTAGAGCAACACTAACCTACCCTGGCTATCTTGTCTAGCGGTGCTAGAATTTCGGTATGAGTGTGCAGAACAGGCGGGAACGGGAACGGGCGGAACGCCATCGGCTGATCATCGAGACCGCACGCGAGCTGGCGGAGACCGAGGGCTGGGACGCGGTGACCGTCCGCAAACTGGCAGATCGCATCGAATACAGCCAACCGGTGCTGTACAGCCACTTCACCGGTAAACGCGCCATTGTCACGGCCGTCGCCGAGGACGGAATCACCGAACTCGCCACGGCACTGCACCGCGCCAGGACCGCCGCCCCCACCGATTCCGACGCACTCGCCGCGCTTGCGCATACCTATCTCGAATTCGCGGCCGAGCGGCCCGCCGTCTACGAAGCGATGTTCTCCATGTCCACCGATCTGCAATTCGGCCCCGAGGCCCCGCAATCCCTGCGCGACGCGTTCGCCGAACTCGTCGCCGTGCTGAGTCCGTTCGCCGGAGAGCACGATGTGGAAACCTTCACCGAAACCGGCTGGAGCGCGCTGCACGGCCTGGCCACTCTCGAACGCGGTGGCCGGTTGCGCCCGGGCCTGCGCGAAGAACGGCTGACGATTCTGCGCCGGTTGCTGGAACAGGACGGACCGGCCGGCTCTGCGCGGTAAGCGCGATCCGCGGCCACGCCGCTCGACCGGTGAGCGCCCGGATCACCCGAGCACCAGCGGCACCGCACCCTGCTTCACCGCCGGCGCACGCTTGTCCGGGGACGAGCGCAACGCCGACCGGCGCGGCTCCCGGCATCGCCGCGCCAACAGCACAGATCAGCGCCGATCCGACATCCGCTCGCCGGCTGCCGTGATTCACCCGGGCCGGTGCGGGGCGGGGCCGACCGCTCCTGGCGGCACCCCGCCGCCGGCTCATCTTTTTTCCCCTCGCCGGTGATGCAGAAGAGCTCGCATACGGTTGGCGAGTGCCCTTCCCGGGGCGATCCCCGTGCCGTCGCCTCGCTGCTCCACGGACCGCTGGTCGGGTAATTCCGCATACGATTCGTAGGCCCTGGGGCCATACGAACAGATGTCGACCAGATACCCGGCCGCCGAGACACCCACAACCACGGTGCCGCTCCGGAGATGAGAAGTGGCTGCGGTATCCGCAAGCCGAAGGCAAGCGAAATGCTCGTCGATGTGGAATCTCAGGTCCGCTGATAACCAGACGGTTTCCCCTGCCTGCGGATCACGGTCGACCTCGGAGCCGCTGCGCCACAGGGATTTCGCCAAAAGGGGCGACAGCCCCTCGTCCATCGTGGTGGGCTCGCCGGCGCCGCCGGCCCCGAAGACCGGGGGCGATACCAGCACTACAGCTTGCACAAGCGCACCGGTCCGCGAATCGGCCTTCAGCTCTATCTCCCCACCCCGCCGACCGGAGATCCGCACATAGAGCGGCTGGTCCCGAGGAGTCGGGAGCCACTCGATATCCAACGGAATCCATGGGTCGCACACCACACGCGTGCCTTGGCATGCAGCGGATCCGACGATATCGATCATCACATTCTCCGACACTCGGTTTTCGCACGCAGCGGAGTCCCCCGAAGACTTCCCGGCCGGAGATCTTCTCGATCCAATTATCTACGCACCCAGGTACTCCCGCGGAGGACCACCCATCCCTCTCCAGCGTTCTCTCGCCCGCCCGTGCCGGGCAGTGGGCCGACGCAGCGGCGGGCACCCGGAACTCGGGTGCCCGCCGGATGACGCGGTTCGGTGGATGCTCAAGCTGCGGCGGTACCGACCAGCCGCCGTGGTGTCGTCGGCCAACGGGGATGTTCCTCGTCGATGACGTAGGCGTGGGTGTGCCGGTAGTAGCCATCGCCCACGAGTACGGCGTCGGCGAGGCGCGCCGGGTCGATAGTGCCGACCTTGTGCAGGTGGGTCAGTACCTCCGGGTCGTGCCGGGGCCACATCCGCAGTGCCCCAACCATTCCCGCCGACCCCAGCGCGGCGAGAACCACCCAGGTCGTGGTGAATCCGACAGCGGTGGCCAGCCATCCGGCGATCGGGTAGGTGAGCAGCCACGCCAGGTGCGAGAGCGAGAACTGGGCCGCGAACAGCGCGGGACGGTCGGCAGACCGGGACGAGCGGCGCAGCACCTGTCCGATGGGTGTCAGTATCGCCGCGGTACCCGCACCGATACCGGCCCATACCGCAATGGCGGCGGTCCTGCGCCAGTCACCGGAGTCGGCGAACGACAGGGCGACGGCCGATCCGAGTGCGGCGAGCAGGGTCACCGCGCCGGTGAGCATGACCGGTCGCGCACCCACACGATCGAGGACTCGGGGAAGCGACAGGGCGATGAGCATGGTCCCGAACCCGTTGGCTGCCAGTAGCAGCGCGACACCGGACTGGGTGCCACCGAGGACGTCGCGGACGTAGTTGACCGTATTGACCATCACCACGGATCCGGCGGCCGCGACGACGAGATTCAACCCGAGCAGGCCGCGCAGTCGCGGTGTGCCCGCGAAAATGCGCAGTCCGACCGTGATCCGTTCGCGGAAGGAACCCTCGGTCGCGGCGGTCACGTTCGGGATGTGGGTGGTGATCACCAGCGCGGCCGAGACGGCGAAGCCCATCGCGGTACCGACGAACAACCAGTGGAAGCTCAACACGGTCAGTGCGACGGCGGCCAGCATCGGACTCAACAGGGTCTCCATGGTCGCGGCCAGCTGGGCCGCCGACAGGGCACGCGTGTATTCGCGCTCATCGGGCAGGATGTCGGGAATGACCGCCTGATAGGTCGGGGTGTAGGCGGCGGAAGCGGTCTGCAGTACGGCGATCAGCACATAGACCTGCCAGATCTGATCGATGAACGGCAGGGCGAGCACGACGCCGGCGCGGATCAGCTGCAGTGCCACCAGGAACAGTCGGCGAGGGAGGCGGTCGGCATAGGCGCCCACGATCGGAGCGACCGTCACGTAGACCACCATCTTGATGGTCAGGGCGGCGCCGAGTACGGCGGCAGCGGCCGCCCCGGCGAGTTCGTAGGCGAGCAACCCCAGTGCGACGGTGGTTAATCCGGTGCCGAACAGGCCGGTCACCTGGGCGGTGAACAGGCGCAGATAGTCGTGGTTGCGCAGCAGTGAGCGGGTCATGGGCGCGGAGCGCATCGTGAATACTTCCTCGGGCGAGTTCGGGTGGGCCGCGGGTGGTTCGACAACAGCACTCGCACATGTCGGACTCCTTCGCCGTCGGCGGGTGGGCGCGCCGCGCGCCCACCCGCCGACGTGATCAGTGGGTGACGGTGGGCAGGGTGAAGGCAGCGGTACGCACCACATCGCCGTGCCGGAAATCCAGGAACAGGCGGTAGGTGCCGGGTCCGGGTACGGCGGTGTGGAAGGTGACGTCCGGACCGGGCGCGGTCACTCCGTCGCCGGGCTCGCCGTTCGGATGCACGTGGATATAGGCCAGATCACCGGCGCGCAGGATCACCAGATGGCCGTAGGCGGCCAGGTAGGGCTGCAAATCGGTGACCTGCGCGCCGTCCTTGCGCACGGTGAGCGTGAGCAGGCGGCCTTCGCCGGGCACGAGATCGCCGTCGAGGCTCACCTCGTAGCCGTCCACGATCGCGGTGCGCGCGGCCGCCGGTACCGGTTGCGGGGCGTACCGACCCGCCACCGCAAGGTCCGCACCGAGGGTAAGTGTCTTGCCGAGCGCGCGCGGGGCGATATCGGCGAACACGCGGTAGGCACCCGCCTCCGGAAGGTTCAGCCGCACCGACCAGGTGCCGTCGGCGTCCAGCTCGGGGTGAACGTGCCAGAACCCGGTCAGTTCGCGCCGCACCACGATGAGGTGCAGCTTGCGGTCGTGCAGGGCGGCGTAATCGGTGACCGGTTTCCCGTCCGGACCGAGCACGCGGAACCGGAGGTCGATCTCGCCCGCACCGGTGATCGGCTCCGCCAACTCCAAGGTGTACCCGTCCTGGGTGATCTGGAGGCCGCCCGACGCCGCGCCGTCGTGCGCGGCGTGATTGCTGTGCCCGGCGTGGGCGGCCGGCGCCGTGTGCCCGGCGTGGTGCCCGTGTTCGGCGTGACCGGCATGGGCGGCGTGCTCGCCATGGTGATGGGCATGAGTCCGAGTGGTCATTGTCGCGGCCTTCCGATCGTGTTGTGGTGACACAGACGAAGATAATACCCCCCTGGGGTATATGCAACATGTAATAGGCCGGCCCAGCGGAAGCGGGTCGAATGCGGTCATCGTCCATGCTTCCTATTGACCGATCCATACCCTAGGGGGGTATGGTAGGCGCTCCGAAGCGGTACCGGAAGGACGGGAAATGTCATGAGTACGCAGACGCGGACCACCACGCGGAAGTGGTGGGCGCTGGCGGTCATCGCCGCCGCTCAGTTCATGGTCATCATGGACACATCGATCATCGGGATCGCTCTGCCGAAGATGCAGGCCGATCTCGGGTTCTCCCAGGAGAACCTCACCTGGGTATTCAACGCCTACGTCATCGCCTTCGGCGGGTTGCTGCTGCTCGGCGGGCGATTGTCGGATCTGCTCGGTGCGCGGCGGGTGTTCGCCGCCGGATGGACGGTCCTGCTCGCAGGTTCGGTCATCGCGGGCGCGGCGGGCAATATCGCGATCGAACTGGCCGGGCGCGCGATCCAGGGTGGCGGTGCCGCCCTGATCGCCCCCTCCGCGCTGACCTTGCTGATGATGTTGTTCGGCTCGGCACCCGGAGAACTGACCAAGGCGCTGGCCGTCTACGGCGCGGCAGCCCCGGCCGGTGGCACCGCCGGAGTCTTCCTCGGCGGCGTCATCACCGAATACATCAGCTGGCCCTGGGTCTTCTACATCAACATCCCGATCGCACTGCTGGCCCTGCTCGCGGTCCCCGCGCTCATGCCCGATGCGCCGGCCCGTTCCGGTTCCGTCGATCTGCTCGGCTCGGTGACGGTCACCGCCGGTCTCGCCGCGGCAGTCTACGGCATCGTCCGAGCGCCGGAGGTCGGCTGGACATCAGGACAGACGTGGAGTGTCCTGGCCGCGGCCGCCGCGCTGCTCGCCGCCTTCGTACTGATCCAGGCGCGGCGCCGGGAACCGCTGATGCGCCTCGGCATCTTCACCGCACCGAACCTCGCCGCCGCCAATATCGCCCAGCTGTTGCTCGGCGCGGCCTGGGTGCCGATGTGGTTCTTCCTGAACCTGTACCTGCAGCAGGTACTCGGCTACAGCGCCTTCCCCGCCGGCTCTGCCCTACTGCCGATGACCACCCTGATCATGCTCGGCATGATCGTGCTGGCGCCCCGCGCCATGCAGCGGTTCGGCGCCAAACCGATGACCGTGGCCGGGCTGACCGTGCTCGGACTGGGTCTGGGGATCATGTCGCTGGTGCGTCCGACCGGGAACTTCTGGGTGGACGTCCTGCCGGCCTCGCTGGTCGCGGCCGCCGGGATGTCACTGGCCTTCGTACCGTCACTGGGCACCGCCATCTCCGCGGCTCGCCCCGAGGAGGGCGGCCTGGCCTCGGGCATCGTCAATGTGAGCTACCAGGTCGGCTCCGCACTGGGCCTGGCGGCCATGACCGCGGTCGCCGCCGCCTTCGGTGCCGACCGCATCGACAGTCTGCCGGACCTCACCAACGGGTTCTCGGCGGCATTCATCGGCGCGGCCGGCATCGCCCTCACCGGCGCAGCCGTCACGGCGGCGACCATGCGCCGTACCGAACCGGCGTCGTAGCCGGTCGGCACGACCACCGAAATCCATTCGACAACAGAGAAAGCAGTGAGATGAACACGACAACGCTCAACGTCACCGGAATGACCTGCGGGTGCTGCGCCGGCAAGGTACGCGACAAGGTCGGCCGGATCGCGGGCGTCCGGACAGTCGACGTGGATGTGGCCGGAGGTCTGGTCACCATCACCGCCACGGAGCCGGTCCGCCGAGACGCGGTCGCCGCCGCGGTCCAGGAGGCAGGTTTCCGCCTCGCCGAGTGAACACGGGCAACAACCCGGTGCCATCCGCGCGACACGGATGGGTGGCACCGGGTTGTTCAGTGCTACGGGCACACAGGCAGAACATCGGCATCCGTTGCCGCCACGAGGCGTGAACACTCCGTTGTGCGTCACCGTCGACCCCGCGCCGACGACGAGCGCTCCCATGTCGCCGAAGCGATGAAGCCGGGGATATCGATAATGACTTGCCGGCTCCGCCCCAGAGGCAGACGCGGGCCTCGTCGCCGCACTACACCAGAGGAGTCCTGACATGTCCATTCAACGCATGGATAACGTCCTGATAGTGGTCGAGGATCTGGACGCCGTCATCGCGTTCTTCGTCGAGCTCGGCATGGAGCTGGAGGGCAGAGGGCCACTCGAGTGGCGCGGGGCGGAGCGCGTCATCGGGCTCGACGACGTCCGGCAGGATGTCGCCATGCTGCGGATCCCGGACGGTCCCGGCCGGATCGAGCTGGCCAAGTTCCACAAACCGAAGGCCATCACCCCCGAACCGAAAGACGCGCCGGCGAACACGCTGGGTATCCGTCGCATCATGTTCGCCGTCGACGATATCGACGACGTCATCGACCGCCTGCGCAACCACGGCGCCGAACTCGTCGGCGAGGTGGTGCAATACGAGAACATCTACCGGCTCTGTTACGTCCGCGGCCCCGAGAACATCATCGTCGGATTGGCCGAACAGCTCAGCTGAAAGGTTCGTTGTTGCGGCATAACCCGCTCGTACAGGATACGACGAAGGCCCTTCCCGGCTGCCCGGAAAGGGCCTCTGACCTGGAGCCGCCTAGGAGAATCGAACTCCTGACCTTTTCATTACGAGCAAGCTAGAAACCGTGCTCGGCAGTGATCCGATGTACCCCGCCTGTCCCGTCGCGCGCAGGTAGACCCCGGTTTCCGTCCTCCCCGTGCCGGTCCGTTATCCGGCATGTGTGCACACACGCGGCACATACTCCCGCCGGTCGAAGGTCACGGCTTCCTACAGATTCGGCAGACGTCAGCACTGGGTCTCTTACGGTCCTTCCACCCGATCGAAAGGACCCCGGAATCATGACCACGAAGGCCACCGCCACCGAACCGCTCACCACCCGCCAGGTAGCCGAGGCGCTCGGCACCGACCCGAAGACGCTGCGTGTGTTCCTCCGGGCGTCGGCCGACTACACGGCGGTCGGGTCCGGCAAGCGGTACGTGTTCACCGCGAAAGATGTCGGCCCGATGAAGACCCGGTTCACGAAGTGGGCGTAGGAACGCGCAGCGGCCAAGGCGGAAGCGACCACACCCCCGGCCGAGTAACCAGCCCGGCTACACCCCGGCCCCATACCCCGCGTTGGGTGTGGGGCCGGAGGGTGGGTTCGCCGTCCAATCACCCCAGTTCATCGTTACCAATGGTGTGTGTTGCGTCGCGAGCTGCGCCCGAAGGTCGTCCTTCCTGCCCCACCACTCATTGATCTCGAAACGAATCTGAGGGACACCCCAGTTCAGGTAGTAGCCCTCTGGCACCCGCTGACCAATGTTGACCCTCTGCACGACGGCAACCGCGATTAGCCCGAAGATGGTGTTCCACGGTAGGCGGACCTTGCCTTCCTCGACATGCATCTCGCTTATCAGTTCCGCCTCTCGAATGCCCAGCTCGAAACCGTCCGGCAACTCGTCACCGTGGCCCTGAACGCACCGGTGAACGAAGTAGATTAGGTCGGCAGTGTCTGGCCACTCGTTCTTGCCCAGTGTCGACTGGATACGCACCGGCCACCGAGTCTCAGCGACGTTCACACCGCGCACGGCCATAAGGCCAAAGATGTCGTAGTTCGCGCGGATTAGCTTGGTGAACCGACGACCCACGCTCTTGATGTCGGGGTAGACCTTTTTTGCCGTCCCGTCGATGGCGTTGCAGGCGTGCAGCATCGCGGCCTCAGACTCCCCCCGCTCGAAGTCTGCTATTGCCAGGCGGATCGAATCCCCAACCTTCATGAAGGTGAGCGTATCTAAGCCGACTGACATGAGTCGCGCAGTTTTCAAAGTGGCCAAACCCGCTTCATGCCCCGCGCGGGTGTGGGGCTTCAGTCAGGGACCGTGTGGCTCATCGACGACCTCAGCATCGACAACATCCCCCGCTTGTCCGTTGTCATCGCCGACTGCGGGTAGCTCCGCCTGCGGTCGTTTCTGTTCGATCTGCGGACGCGACTCCCCACTAGTAAGTTCCTCGATCTGCGCGGACATTGTGGTCAGGTGCTCCAAGAACACGTTGCCCTCAGCCATACCGCCATTAATGATCGTGAGCGCACCCGTACAGTACACAACCGCCTCAGTGACCTTCTTCGCCAAACGGGGAATGAGTGCCAATGCGGTAACGCCAGTACCTACGAGTTCTTCAGTGCGGGCTACCACGGGCTGAGGCCCAAAGGTCTCGACGCCAGTTAGCAGCCATTCGAGATGATCGACTTGCCCACGAATCTGCTCCCTCAGTTGCCCGGGCAAGGTCGATTCGTCTACCAATTCACGCCATTTTGCGAGACCCTCACGAAGCCGAGCCATAGCATCGTCAGAGATCCCGTCGCCCGCATCTCGGTCTCGTCCGACGAGGATGTCCGAGAAGTTCCCGAGATCATCAAGGTGGTCCACACTAATCACGTTCTGAGCAGGATGCCCTTGGGCATTCCAGCCGTTGGAGTACACGACCGCGCTGTACCAGTGAGGCAGGTACCGAAGGTTCCGCTCACGGGTGGGGTTACCCTCGGGCATCGCGTACAGCCGATCGGAGATCCGGCCAACAAGTGCTACAACCTCTGCATGTCGTCGGGCGAAGTCAGGCGTCCCATACTGCACGCCAAGGACACTCTCCCACCCCTTCTGAACACTCGCCGCTCCGGATTGCGACATCTTCTGCAGTATCGAATGCAATCCCGCCGCTGGATTCAACTCTTGAATCACCGACCACCTCACCGCTGTGTATTGGCTGCCGCCCAGAAGGGTGCCGAGTCTAATACGGAGCACCGACATCGAACCTGGCTGGGCGGCCACACCCCCAGCTCTGCGTCCCGGATGTGGGGCCGTTTCCAGCCACTCCGTGGCGACCTGCCGGGGTCGGCCCCACCACCACATGACCCGAAACGGTTAGAGCCGCCCAGCGTCGAAACTAGGCGACCCTGTTCGCGGGGTATGGGCGGTCATCGGTCGCCCGGATGGATCAGTTCCTTCTGACTGGACGCTGCGGCCATGCCGAGCGGTGTGGATGAGGTCGGACCGCCGGGAGCTCAAGGGTGGTTTCGGCGGGTGTGGTGAGGTATTCGAAACTGTGCCGACCGGGCGGGTGCCGACGACGGCCAAGCAGAAACCCGAGGACGAACGACGCAAGAACCGCTGTTGCGAGCAGGATCACGACCATAGCGACTCGCACGGCAGAGGGGGCAGATCGTCGTACGCCCCGTCATCGATCACGACCGGCACACCCAGCCAGGCGCCTACATCCTGCGCGTAGAGGCCGGCCGCTTGCCTTCCGGCTCGGTACGAGAACTCCCGCCCGGCGAGCGTCAACCGGACACGGCACTGTTCCTGCGCCATCCCAGACCCTTTCGGTTGGCTCTGAGCCGGGTGAAGGAGCGGACACCTCACCCGGCCCATTGCGAACGAACCTAAGAACCCAAACGCGAAAGCCTGTAAGGGATTTCTCCTAATTTCTCGCTGGTACGATTTTTGTTGACCAGTTTCTACTGGTGCCCGACCATCGATCGCATGGAAGAAATTGTGCGAAACGCACCGATAGAAGACAGACCGTTGCGCTTAACGTTCCTCGGCAAGAACACGCAGAACGGCGGGAGCCCAACACTCTTCGCCACGAACCGGGGGACGTACGTCGTGCAGGGATGGAAGGTGCAGGGCCATGGTGACCGGGTGGAGATACCGCACCGTCTCCTTGCCCACACCCACCCCGGTACGTGCGTCGGGGCACCGTTGGAGGACACCGGCCGGGGCACGTTCATCCTGGCGGGTACGCCGGTCACCGATGCCGGGGCGCTGGCCGAGATGAACACCCCGGACCATGAGACCAGCATCGAGGTGCCCGTAGGACAGGAGGTTTGGGTACATGCAACTGCTACAGGGTGAGGAAATCGACGACCTTCTCCGGTCCTGCGAGATCAGCGCCTACCACCTCGAAGTGCTCGATACGTACGAGACGCCCGAGGAAGCCGAACCGTTCCGCAAGTTCCTGGACGGAGAGCCCGACGATTACGCCTGGGGCACGGACTGGTGGAACCTGATTCGCGAGGTCACCAGCACCGGCCGGGCCGTACGTCGTGCCCGCGTCGTGACCGAGCCACACACCGACTACACCCGGTGGGGTCTCGTCGTCGCGAACCAGAACATCGCTGTCGGCGAGGAGATCCGGTATCTCCCCCGGCACCTGATCGACCCGACGGAGCTGTCCACGGATGATTTCTGGCTCATCGATGACCGGTCGCTCGCGTTCACCGTGTTCGAGCCATCGGGCCGATACGTCGGCTGGGGCATCAGTCACGACCCGGTGATAGTCGACCATGCTCGGGCGGTGTGGGGCCGAGTGTGGGACAAAGCCACTCCTCACGCTGATTACGTCCGGGCGTGACCACTACCGCGAAAGAGGCGCGCGAGGCGTTCGGTGAGCGCCTCCGCAATCTCCGCAAGGACGCGGGGCTGACCGGCAGGCAACTTTCCGAGCTTGCCGGTTGGCCCCCTTCCAAAGTTTCCAAGATCGAGTACGGCAAGCAAGCGCCGACCGATGACGACGTGCGCGTGTGGTGCATCCACACCCACCGTGCCGACCAGGTGCCCGACCTCATCGCCAACCTGCGCAACGTCGAAACGGCATACCTCGAGTGGCGGCGGATGCGACTGCCACACCGCCAGAAACAGTCCATCGCGGCGGAGGCCAAGACAAACCTCATGCGCTGGTACGAACCCGTGCTCGTGCCCGGCCTGTTGCAGACCCCGCCGTACGCCGAAGCGATCCTCCGAACCGTGCTCGATTTCTGCGACGAGCCGGAGACGGATATCGACGCGAGCCTATCGGCCCGGCTCGAACGTCAGCAGGTTCTGTACCGGGGCAACCACCGGTTCTATTTCATCCTCGCGGAGCAGGTTCTCCACACCCACGTGGGCACCGCGGACTTGATGGTCGAGCAGATGGACCGATTGCTCACCGCGATGTCTCTGCCCCGTGTGGTGCTCGGTATCGTGCCGTCGGCACACCGGTACACAGCGCCCACGAACAACTTCATCATGTTCGACAGCCGTATGGTGCAGGTCGAGACCGTATCGGCCGAACTCACCATCACTCAACCGAGCGAGATAGCGCTGTACGAGAGAGCCTTTCATCGCCTGAAGGATCAGGCCGTCCACGGGGCGGACGCCCGCGCGATGATCACGGCCACGATGAACGGCTCAGCGTCCACGTAACGGCCTGGCACCCACCCGGCCCACCATGGACGCCGGACGGCCCGGATAGCCCGTCACCAGCGAAAATAGCGCGCTCTATTGCGTCAACCCCGATATGTCATTTCCGGCACGCCGAGCTCCAGCACATACCGTGCTCGAAACGCTGCCCGGTATGGCTGCGTTACGGCATCGTCCCGGTCGGCGCCACCGACAAGACCGTTCCCGGCCGCTGCAAGGGCAAGACTCATCGCCGGGACCTGCTCGGCATCCCCGGCAAGCGGACGCCGAACTCTCGGCAGTGGTCCGGCAAGACGCTGCCCGACCACCAGGCCGACCGCACGGAATTCGTCCGGCAACTCCTCGCGGCCGTAGGCATCGAGAAGCCCGAGCGCACTGGTCTGCGGTTCTCCCTGGTCAAGCCCGGCGACAAGAACGTGCCGCCTCGGGATCACATCATCATGGCCGCCATTGCCCAGCGCACGAAATGGCGGGCCGAGTACACCCGCGCCCTGCTCGAAGCCGGGCCACCGGAAGCACTCGGAATCTCGGCAATCCCACAGGCAGCGTGAGAGGGGGCAACGGTGAGTGAGAAGTTCATGACGGTGCAGCAGGCGGCAGACGTGTTACAGGTCTCCCGCTACAGCATCTATCAGCTGATCTGGTCCGGGCAGGTTCAGTCGGTCACCATCGGCCGGTCCCGCCGGATCGTTCGGCAATCGTTCGACGCCTACGTGTCCGACCTGATCGATCAGGCGGCGTGATGGCGGAGAAGAAGCCAGCGGGCAAGAAGCGGAACCCGAACGGCTCGGGCACGATCAGTCAGCGCAAGGACGGCCGGTATCAGCTGCGTCTGTTCGTGGACGCACCCGACGGCACTCGTAAGCGGATCACGATCTACGGGGCCACCTGGGAAGAAGTCGACAACGAGCGGACCCGGCTCAAGGAGTTGCAGCGGCGGAATATCCCGGTCGACGTCACGACCATGACCGTTCGGCAATACCTGGAACGCTGGTTGGCAGATGTGGCCAAGCCGTCGATTCGCCCGACCACGTATATGAGCTGGGAAGCTCTCGTGCGGCTGTACATGGTGCCGGGAATCGGCCGGTACAAGCTCAAGACGTTGCAGGCCGGGCATATCCGGGACTGGCTGAACAAGTCGGCGACGCGGTGCCAGTGCTGCGCCCAGAAGAAGGACGCCAAACGGGCGAAGCCGCGGTGCTGTGCGAAGTCTCCAGCGGCCTGCTGTGGGCAGGTTCCAAGTGCCGGCACTCTGCGGACCGTGCTCCGGGTCCTGCGGGCAGCGCTGCAAGACGCGGTGGATGACGAGATCCTGGCGCGCAACGTGGCGAAACAGGTCAAGATGCCGGCCGGACGAATCCGGAAGGAGAAACCCTGGAGCGATGCGGAGGCGTCCCGGTTCCTCGCGGCGACCAGAGAGCACCGGTTGTTCGCGTTGTGGTCGGTGGCTCTCGCGATCGGGCTGCGTCGTGGCGAAGCACTCGGCCTGCGATGGGTGGACGTCGACCTGGAGGCGGGCATGGTCGATATCCGCCAGGCGCTGTACCGGATCAACGGCAAGCTGGGGCTGTTCGACGTGAAGACGGAGAGTTCGGAAGGGACGGTGCCGCTGCCGCCCAAGCTTCTCGAGATCCTGAAGCTTCATCGCCGCGACCAGTTGGCCGACCTGGTGGTGTCGGAGGCGAACCGGCTGGGCTTGGTGTTCACCTCGGCCAAGGGCACACCGTTGGAGCCGCGCAACGTCAACCGCGCATTTACCGAGCTGGTCCGGAAGGCTGGCGTCCGGCCGATTCGCCTGCATGATCTGCGCCACTCCTGCGCAACCCTGCTGTTCGCTCAGGGGGTCGACCCGGCCACTGTCCAGCGGATCTTGCGGCACAGCTCGATCACGACCACCACGAGCATCTACATGGAGGTCATCGAACGGGTACAGCGGGAAGCCGTCGCCGGCATGGACAGCTTGTTCGGTGACTCCGGGGCGTGACTGGTGTCAAAAACTGGTGTCAACGGCCCCGGAATCCCCGGGGAAAAGTGGAGCCGCCTAGGAGAATCGAACTCCTGACCTTTTCATTACGAGTGAAGCGCTCTACCGACTGAGCTAAGGCGGCGTGCCTTTCGGCGTGGCGAGTCTATCGTCTCCGCCCTGGGAACGCGAAAACGGCTGGTCAGGATGTTTGCGCGATGAGGGTGGCGGCCATGGCGGCCACCGCGAAACGGGGCTTGACGTTCCGGTCGAGGGCTTCGCGGCAGGCGAGGACGGCATCGATCGAGCGGAGGATGCCCTCGGGACGGACTCGGCTCGCCAGCTCGCGGGCGCGGTCGGCCATATCGGGGTGGGTCATGGTGATACCGGCGGGGTCGCCGAAGGCGATGGCGAGGGCGTCGCGGTAGAGGCCCGCGATATCCAGGAGAGCGCGGTCCAAGGCGTCACGGCCGGTACGGGTGGCGCGGGATTTCTGGCGGCGTTCCAGGTCCTTGAGGACGCCCGCCGAACCCCGGGTCGCGCTCGCGGCGCCCTTACCGGTGCCACCGGCGCCGAGGGCGGTGGCCAGTTCTTCGCGTTCGCGGTCGTCACGTTCGGCGCTGAGCTGTTTCGCCTCGTCTTCGGCCGCCTTCACCAGTTCGTCGGCGGCGAGGTAGGCGGTGCCGCGGGTCACCGCGGTCACGATGTCCAGGGCGCGGCGGCGGCGGGCGCGGGCATCGTCGTCGGTGGCGAGGCGGCGGGCGCGGCCGATATGACCGCCGCTCACGGCGGCTGCCCAGTCGGCGATTTCCGGATCGAGGCCGTCGTATTCACGCAGGACCTGGGCTATCGCCGGAGCTGAGGGGGTGACCAGGTGAACGTGCCGGCAGCGAGAGCGCAGGGTGACGGAGATGTCCTCCGGATCCACCGAAGGGGCGCACAGCAGGAACACGGTCCGCTCGGGCGGCTCCTCCACCACCTTGAGCAGCACGTTGCCCGCGGCTTCGGTGAGCCGGTCGGCGTCCTCGATCACCACCACCTGCCATCGGCCGGTGCTGGGCCGCCGGGCCGCGATCTGGACGATCCCGCGCATCTCCTTGGTGGAGATGCTCAGACCCTCGGGGACCACCCGGCGGACATCGCCGTGCGTGCCCGCCATGGTGGTGGTGCAGGCGTGGCAGCGGCCGCACCCGGGCTGCTCGGGATCTGTGCACTGCAGCGCGGCCGCGAAGCATAGGGCCGCGACCTCACGACCGGACCCGGGCGGGCCCGTGAACAGCCACGAATGCGTCATGGCGCCCTCGGCCACACCGGATCGGCCCGCGACCGCGGCCGCGGTCAGATCGGCGGTCACCGAAGCCTGACCCACGAGACGCTCGAAGACACCCACCACGCTCACACCCTAATACGCTCGACCGGCCACGCCCCCACTGTCCGCGGGACGGCTACCCGGCGCGCTGTGCGGTGGTGTTCGCCCCGTCCAACTGTTCGCGGATGATGTCGGCGTGCCCGCTGTGGTGGGCGATCTCACGAAGGATGTGCAGGATCAGGAACCGCGCGGACCACCACACACGGCCGGGTACCCACGGGTTGGTGGGTGTGGGAATCGAAGCGTCCAGATCATCGACGGCGCGCACGAGCTCGGCGGTGTTCGCGGCGACACGCTCCCATTCGGCGAGCAGCCCGGCGACTGTCTCGTCGTCGCCGATAATGTATTCGCCCTCGTAATCCTCGAGTTTCTGTTCCGCGTTCTCGTCCCGCTCGACGAGCACCGTCGTCCACTCTCGCTCGCAGCGGATGATGTGGTGCAGCAGGCCGCCGAGCGTCAGCTCGCTCGCGGTGGTCCGCTGCCGCGCCTGCTCGTCGTCGATACCCCGCAGCGTTATGCGGAACATCTCGCGCTGTTCGTCGAGCAGTTGGATGAGATCCTCGCGTTCCCGGCTACCGGGCATCGGCGCTCCTTGTCAGTGGACGATATTCGCGCGCGACGTTACTGCGACGATCCGACAGAGGGCCGCCGTCTAGTCTTCGCGCTGGGAAGACGACCGGCCCGCGGCCTGCTTCGCCGGGGCCTTCTTGGCGGGAGCCTTCTTGGCCGCCGTCTTCTTCGCAGCCGCTTTCGCGGTGGTCGTCTTCTTCGCCGCGGTGGTGGTCTTCTTGGCGGCGGCCTTCTTGGCCGGTGCCTTCTTGGCGGTCTTCTTGGCCGCCTTCTTCACCGGGCCGCGGGCGCGCCGGTCGGCCAGCAGCTCGGAGGCGCGTTCGTCGGTGATGGATTCCACTTCGTCGCCCTTACGCAGGCTGGCGTTGGTCTCACCGTCGGTCACGTAGGGCCCGAAACGCCCATCTTTGATGACCATCGGCTTCCCGGTGGCGGAATCGTTGCCGAGTTCCCGGAGCGGCGCGGCTGCCGCGGCCTGTCTACCTCTGCGTTTGGGTTCGGCATAAAGTTTGAGGGCCTCGTCCAGGGTCACCGTGAAGATCTGGTCCTCGGTGGCCAGCGACCGTGAATCGGTGCCCTTCTTCAGATACGGCCCGTACCGACCGTTCTGCGCGGTGATCTCCTCGCCGGTGGCGGGGTCGGTGCCGACCACTCGCGGCAGCGACAGCAGTTTCAACGCGTCTTCGAGCGTCACGGTCGCCGCGCTCATGGATTTGAACAGAGACCCGGTCCGCGGTTTCGGCGCGTTCTTCTTCGCGGTTTTCTTCGCCCCTTGTTCCTCCTCCGCCTCCGGGAGGATTTCGGTGACGTACGGGCCGAAACGGCCTTCCTTGACGACGATTTCATGATCGTCGTCGTCGAAGCCCAGGTGCCTTCCCTCCGCCGGGGTGGCGAAGAGTTCCTCCGCGACCTCGGGGGTCAGTTCATCGGGCGGCAGATCGTCGGGAAGGTTCGCCCGCTGGGAGGTCGGTTCGGCGTCCGGCGCGGCGGGATCGGTGACCATTCGCTCCAGGTACGGCCCGTACCGGCCGACCCGCACCACTACATCACGCCCGGCGTCGTCGCTGAACAATTTGATGGAGTTGATCACGCGGGCATCGATATCGTCGAGCCGCTCGCCGACCATGCGCTTCAGGCCGCCCGACCGCGCGACCGAGCCCTCGGCTCCGTCGTCACCACCGAAGTAGAAGCTGGACAACCAGTTCCCGCGCTGCGCCCGCCCGCCGGCGATGGCATCCAGATCGTCTTCCATGGCAGCGGTGAAATCGAAATCGACCAGCCGGCCGAAGTACTGTTCGAGCAGCCCGGTCACCGAGAAGGCCACCCAGGACGGCACCAGCGCACTGCCGCGTTTGTAGACGTAACCGCGATCCAGAATGGTCTTGATGATCGACGAATAGGTGGACGGCCGCCCGATGCCGAGCTCCTCCAGCGATTTGATCAGCGAGGCCTCGGTGTAGCGGGCGGGCGGGTTGGTGCTGTGCCCGTCGGGATTCAGTTCGACAGCGGTGACGCCCGCGCCCTCGGCGAGCTGCGGCAACCGGGTCTCGGCGTCGTCGGACTGCCCGCCGGCCTCCTCGTCGACACTTTCCACGTAGGCCTTCAGGAAGCCCGGGAATGTGATGGTGCGCCCCGAGGCGGAGAACACGCATTCCTCGCCGGTGCCGGCGGTGCCGGTGATCCGCAGGGTGAGAGTGGTGCCCCTGGCGTCGGCCATCTGTGAGGCGACGGTGCGCTGCCAGATCAGCTCGTAGAGCCGGAACTCATCGTTGTCCAGCCGCGCGTGCAACTGGCCCGGGGTGGCGAAGGTGTCACCCGCGGGACGGATGGCCTCGTGCGCTTCCTGCGCGTTCTTCACCTTCCGGGTGTACTGACGGGCGGTGGGATGCACGAATTCGGCACCGTAGAGCTGCGTGGCCTGGGTGCGCGCGGCATTGATCGCCGACTCCGACAGCGTGGTCGAGTCGGTACGCATATAGGTGATGTAGCCGTTCTCGTAGAGCCGCTGCGCGGTGCGCATGGTGCGTTCCGAGGTGAACCGCAGCTTGCGGCCGGCCTCCTGCTGCAGCGTGGAGGTCATGAACGGCGCGTACGGTTTGCGGGTGTAGGGCTTGGACTCGGCCGAGGTGACCACCAGATCGGCGCCGTGCAAGGCCTCGGCCAGGCGGCGGGCCCGAGCCTCGTCCAGGACCAGCGCCCGGGAGTCGGCCTTGAGCCGGCCGTCGGACCCGAAGTCACGGCCGGTCGCCACCCGCGAGCCGTCCACGTCGACGAGACGGGCGGCGAAAACCCGCGGATTGGCGGAGTCTGCCTCGCCGCCGGCGTCCAGCTTGGCGGCGATATCCCAGTACTCGGCCGATCGGAACGCCATCCGTTCCCGCTCGCGCTGCACGATCACCCGGGTCGCCACCGACTGGACTCGGCCCGCCGACAACCGCGGCATGACCTTCTTCCACAGCACGGGGCTGACCTCGTAGCCGTACAGCCGATCCAGGATGCGCCGGGTTTCCTGCGCGTCGACCAGGTCGTTGTCCAGGTCGCGGGTGTCTGCGGCGGCCGCGCGGATCGCCGGCTCGGTGATCTCGTGGAAGACCATCCGCCGAACCGGAACCTTCGGCTTCAGCGTCTCCAGCAGATGCCAGGCGATGGCCTCGCCCTCACGGTCGGGGTCGGTGGCCAGATACAACTCGTCGGCGTCGGCCAGCAGACCCTTGAGTTCGGTGACCTTGCCCTTCTTCTCCGGGCTGACGACGTAGATGGGTTCGAAGTCGTTGTCGACGTCCACCCCGAGCCGGGCCCACTCCTGGCCCTTGTACTTGGCCGGGACATCGGCCGCACCACGCGGCAGATCCCGGATATGGCCGACCGATGCCTCGACCGTATAGTCCCGCCCCAGGTAGGGCGCGATTTTGCGGGCCTTCGTCGGCGATTCGACGATGACGAGACGACGCACGGGACGACCCGCCTCGGCTGCGTTTCGGTCTCGTGTTGCCACCGGCGAATCCCTTTCCTTCTCGACCCGCTGAACACTGCTCGGTACGGCAGGACGCGGCTGATTGAGCAGATGGTGACGCCTTACATCACCACCAGTCACGTTTATACCTCGACGCCGCGCGTGGTCGAACGGTTGCGACCATCGGGCGATGGCGCGTCGATGCCGTTCAGTATGCAGGGCCGCGCCGACAGTCGGCACGCACGGTGCGTCACGAATCCACGCAGTATCGGCTTGACCGGTATGCGCGAAGACCGATCGGCCTCCCGCCCGCGCGTGGCGCGGAGCACGTTCGACCGGTCCGAGCGGTAGGCGCCGGGAGTGCCACGGAGTGGGGCAGCACACCATCCACAGGCCCCGTACGCTGCCGCACTGCCCGCCGAGCGCCCGGCGGGCGCCGCTTCTAAAAAGCGCGCGTGCGCAAGAGGGGCGAGATTCCGCGTAAGACACATTGCATGTGCATCGCCGCACCCGGAGAGCACGGTGGCAGCGGATACCCCGGCACGCGGAAGTCGCTGCGGCCCGGCTGCGCCGATACGCCGGAAATGCATGGTGGACGCGCCGCCGTGCCATGAACGTATCGGCGGAGTGCCCACCCGGGGGCCGCCTGATCTCACGAACGAGGCGCCTACCCGCTCGCTGTTCGAGCGCACGTCGGTAGCCGATGGCCACCCACGCAAGGGTGAGGGGGACGCTCCGATAATCCGCCACCACATATGCCGGGCTGCTACCCCGCCACGCCGAGAGCGCACGGCCGGAACGGACGCGGAGATACGCATACTCCACATATAGTTCGTCCCTCGCTCCCGTTACGGGAGGCGAGGGACGAACTGGGAGGGGACTCGCTCAGCTGAGCGCGCGAACTCCGGTGGCCTGAGGGCCCTTGGTGCCCTGACCAACCTCGAACTCGACCTTCTGATTTTCTTCGAGGGTGCGGAATCCCGAACCCTGGATCTCGGAATAGTGGACGAAGACGTCCGCAGAGCCGTCTTCGGGCGCGATGAAGCCGAAGCCCTTCTCCGCGTTGAACCACTTCACAGTTCCCTGTGCCATTCTGTTCCTTCTCTTTTCTTACTCGGAACGGCGGACAACTGGGTTTCGTCCACCGGGCCTGTTCCGATCGGCGCTACTCTGGACTCCCGTGGGGGCCAACGTATGCCGTTCGCAACATCGATCCTGCCAGGGGTTTGGACTTTGCATCCGTCCCTCGAACACAGAAGCTTGCGACCGAGAACCAGTGAACCATGTCTTTGGGGAATTCAACAGCGGAGTTACCGACAATTTGCAAAAAAAATGATCTAGCGAATGCGGGGGTAAGGGTTAGTCGGCACGAATCTGAACCTCCGGTATGTTTGCCTTCCGATAACCAGCGTTCGGACCGAGTACCCGGTTGTGACCCAGATCGCTATTGGGTATCGAATCCGCAGGTCGAACGAAGCGGACGGCGGTGTTTCACATTGTTCGGAGATCCGGAAGGCGCGCAGGCATGAGTCGAGAGAGCCGGCCCGATCGCTCTTATGGGCGATCGTTGCTGAATCGTGTCCTCGACGGCGTTCCGGCCACGGATTCGCGACTGACCCATATCGCCGAGATCCCGGGCCGGGCCGCAGCACCGGCCGAATGGCCGGCCTGGTCGGCTCCGGATGTCGTCGACGCGCTGCGTGCGGAAGGTATCGACACACCGTGGCGTCACCAGGCGGTCACCGCCGACCATGCCGCTCGCGGGCAGCATGTGGTGGTGGCGACCGGGACGGCGTCGGGAAAGTCGCTCGGTTACCAGCTCCCCGTTCTCACCGCACTGCATGAGGACCAGCGCGCGACCGCGCTGTACCTCGCCCCGACCAAGGCACTGGGCGCCGATCAACTCCGCATGGTCGGCGGACTCACCCGACACGGATCTCTGCGCCGGATCTCCGTCGCGGCCTACGACGGCGACACCCCCACCGAGATCCGGCAGTGGGTGCGCGCGGAGGCCCGCTGGCTGTTCACCAACCCCGACATGCTGCACTCCAGCCTGCTGCGCTCGCATCGCCGCTGGTCACGGTTTTTCCGGCGTCTGCGCTACGTAGTGGTCGACGAGTGTCACGCCTACCGGGGGTTGTTCGGTTCCCATGTGGCGCTGGTCCTGCGCCGATTGCGCCGCCTGGCGGCCCATTACGGCGCCGATCCGGTATTCGTCCTCTGCTCCGCGACGGCCGCCGATCCCGCCGCGGCGGCGTCCAGGTTGATCGGCGCCGACTGTGTGGCGGTGACCGAGGACGGGTCGCCGCGCGGACCGCGCACCGTCGCGTTCTGGGAGCCGCCGTTACTTACCGCGGTGACCGGGGAGAACGGTGCGCCCGTCCGGCTCGGTGCCACCACAGAGGCGGCACGTATCACCGCCGACCTGGTCCTGGAGGGAGCACGGACACTGACCTTCGCGCGTTCGCGCCGGGCGGCCGAACTGATCGCCGTCCACACCCGGCAGCGCCTGACCGAAATCGACCCCGCACTGGCGCCACGCGTCGCCGCCTACCGCGGTGGCTATCTGCCCGAGGACCGGCGGGCGCTGGAAGCCGGGCTCTCCGACGGGTCTCTGCTGGCCGCGGCGACGACGAACGCTCTGGAACTCGGGGTGGACATCGCCGGGCTCGACGCCGTGGTACTGGCCGGGTTCCCCGGCACGGTCGCCTCGTTCCGCCAGCAGATCGGCCGGGCCGGGCGCCGGACACAGGGGGCATTGGCCCTGCTGGTGGCCCGTGACGACCCCCTGGACACCTATCTCGTGCATCATCCCGAAGCACTGCTGGACCGCCCGGTGGAAGCCAGCATCATCGATCCCTCGAATCCGTACGTACTCGGTCCGCAACTGCTCTGCGCGGCCATAGAATTACCCATCGCCGACACGGAGGCCCAAGCCCTCGGCGCCCATCGAGTACTTACGGAATTGGCAGGTCAGGGACTCCTCCGGCGACGAGGAGCCGAGGGCGGCAGCCGTTGGTTCTATACGGGTGCCGAACCGCCGCACGAAGATGTCGACATCCGCGGCGGTATCGGCACCCAGGTCGCGATCGTGGTTGCCGAAACCGGGCGGCTACTCGGCACGGCGGATGGCGGACGAGCCCCTGCCACCCTGCACGAAGGCGCCGTCCACCTACACCAGGGCGAAAGCTATCTGGTCGAGGAACTGGACCTCGAGGGCGGTGTCGCACTGGTCCGCGCCGATACCCCGGGGTGGACGACCAGTGCCCGCCGGATCACCTCCCTCACGCTGGACACGGTGCGCGAGAGCACGACCTTCGGCGAGGTCACCGCGGCTTTCGCAGACGTGACGGTGCGCAGCCAGGTGGTCGGCTACCTGCGCACTCTGGTCACCGGGGAGGTCCTCGACCTGGTCGAACTCGACCTGCCCGAACAGACGCTGCCCACCACCGCCGTGCTCTACACCGTCACGCCCGACCTACTGGACCGCGCGGGGATCGAGGCCGCCGCGGTGCCGGGTGCCCTGCATGCCGCCGAACACGCGGCGATCGGTCTGTTGCCGTTGGTAGCGACCTGCGACCGATGGGACATCGGCGGGGTATCCACAGCTCAGCACCCCGACACCGGTCTGCCCACGGTCTTCGTGTACGACGGGCAGCCCGGTGGGGCCGGATTCGCCGAGCGCGGCTACACGATGCTGCGGCGCTGGCTCGCCGCCACGCTCGCGGCGGTGGAGGCGTGTACCTGCCGTAACGGGTGCCCGTCCTGCGTGCAGTCGCCCAAGTGCGGGAACGGCAACGATCCCCTGGAAAAAGCCGGGGCGAGCCGCTTGTTGACCGCGATTCTCGCCGAGCTCACCCACTCGGAACGTCGACGCGCCACGGCTATGGGGCACCCTGGTGGTCACGGTGTTGCCGGATGAGTGAAAGCGGGCAGAGTACGCATACCCGCCGGCCGAATTAAGAGGATAAGCATCATATTAACTGAATCGTTGCTAAAGGACCGGTCGGTAGCTACAGAGAGTGCTTTCGTATCAATTCCGGAACATATGTCGAATTCGAGTAACGGACCATTAATTGCCGTCGCTAAGTGAATACCGTATTCGCCGTTAACAAAATTCGACATAGTGCGATCACGGCGCTTCTCCGACCGGCCCGGCTCGCGCAACCGCTCGTATACTCCGCGTCCCGAACGGACCCAACGGTATTGTTTCTTCGATCGAGATCACGGCCTCCCAGCCGTCTATCTCGCACCGCGCGACATGAGCCGCCATTCGCCGTCCGAGGGCCTGAGCCGCTGCGCATCCGGCTTCCGCGCCGTTCCAGAGTTCGCCCGCGGCCGCGAGGGCAGCCAGATCCGCCGCGGCCTGGGCTCGGTGCCGCGCCACGACCACCCCGCCGAACTGGACGACGAGCACGGTCACCACGATCAAGCCCGCCAGTGCCAGACATGCCGTGACCGTCGCGGAGCCCTCCTCACCTGCCGTGAGCCGCGGCCGGTACCGAATCGGACAGACGGGCCGAGTCGCACCCGCGCACCGCGTTCGCCGGTACGGCGGCGTTCGATCTCGGCTACTCACGGGCTCGGATCCGGCTCTGTTGCCGCCACCGCCTCGGCGCGCAGCCGCAGAACGGGTAACAGCGGAGTATCGGACGCTACGACAGCGATCACCCGACCGCCCTCGTAGCGCAGCGAGATATCCGCCCCTTCCGGTGCCACCCCGCGCGCGGCGACCTCCGCGGCACCACGATCGCCGCGGGCCGCCAGCCGGGCAGCCTCGCGCGCGGCGTCCACACACCGCACCTGGGTCACCACCGCCAGCATTGCTCCGATGCACAACACGGCGGTAGCGGCGATCGCGGCGATCGCGATCGCCGCTTCGACGGTCACCGACCCGGTCTCGTCGGTGATCGGGCGCCGAAACGCACCGACAGCGCTGCCGGCGTCGGCGGCCCCGGTGCCCGTCGAGCCGATCGGATACCTCAGACGCTGGTGTTCAGCGCCTTCTCGATGATCCCGGTCAGCGCATCGGGGATGCTCTCGCCGGTCACCACGGTGTACAGCACCGCGCCGAAAGCGGCCGCGGCTATGGTCCCGATCGCGTACTCGACCGTGCTCATCCCCTCCTCCTCCGCCACCACGCGCAGCAGCCGTGCGTTCGCCCTTCGCCACACTCCCCGCGCCGGCTTCCACGCGTTCCACATCGTCGTTGGGCTCATGAGCACCCCGACCCCCTCTCTTCTCGGCTCGTACAGCCGTTCCGTACGAGCACAACTCGGTAGCCGCCGGCCGCGGCGTCACAGCAGGCCCCCGCCCAGCACCCCACCTGCCAGGCCGACGATGACCGGCACTATGCCCAGGCAGATGAACGCCGGTAGGAAACACAGGCCCAAGGGTCCGCCGATCAGGACACCGGCCCGTTCGGCCCGCGCGGTCGCCGCTTCCTCTGCCTGGGTGCGGCGCTCCCCGGCGAGTTCGCCTATGGCTGCCGCCAGTGATGCACCCGAGCGCGCCGAGCGCCGTGCCAGCCGGGCGAGCGCGTCGAATTCGGGAGCCGGGGAGGTACCGGATTCGGTGGGAGCCCATGCCACGGCCGGGTCGGCACCGAGGGCGAGCAGATCGGCCACCCGCTGTAGCCGGTCCGATAGCGAATCGGGTGCGGCCGGCGCGACAGCACGCAGTGCGGCGGCGGTCGGTAAACCGGCCCGTAGACAGGCGGCCAGCAGATCGAACAGCGTCGCGATCGCGACCGGGTCGGCGGCCGCGACGGGTTTCGGGCCCTCTACCCGCCGGGCAGCCGTATCGAAGCTCAACCGGGACACCACCGACGGTGGGGCCGGTACCAGCAGGATCGCGACGGACAGCAGGGTGAACGGCCAGGCGTGGAACGCCATCGTTGTTCCTTTCGGCGTCGTTCGAGAAGGCCGACCGGATGGACACCGCCGCCGCGCAGGCCGCGGACCGGAATCGGTGGGGCCCCTGGCGAGGCGTCGCTACGTGTACCGAGCTGTCCTCGTCTCGCCGGAAGAAGGTCCGCTCGGCGGCATGTCGGACGGAGTCGGCGGGCATATTCGGGTTCACCGCGGGGCCACCCGGTGGGTTATCTCGTCTGCCCAGAGCAATCCGGCACAGGCCAGCCCGGCGCCCAGCGGTAGGAGAAAGCGCCCCGCCGGGGAGACGAACAGTACGTGGAGCGGATGGGCACCCATCAGCTGGCCCAGACCTACACCCAGCACCGGCAGCACCGCAAGAATCGCCGCGGTGGCGCGAGCACCGGCCAGCGAAGCGTCGGTCCGGGTCCGGAATCTGATCCGGGCTGCAAGGTCGGCGCGGGCCGCCGCCAGCAGTTCGGCCAGCGCCAGGCCGTGTCTCTCGGCGACCTGCCAGGCATCGGCCACCCGACCCAGTTCGGCGGCTATCACCGAGTCGGGACGGAGCAATCCCTGCGCACCGGACCCGCCCAGCCTGCTGCGCGCCGAACCGACCGCGAAGGCCGCCGCCGCGATACCGCCGCTCTCCCGGGCGGCGATGGCGGCCGCGGCACTCGGGTGCGCGCCCACCCGCAGTTCGGAGACGACGGCCTCGAGTCCTTCGAGGAGGTATCCGCATTCGGTGCGGTGCAGACGAGTCCGGCGGGAGCGGCGCACCCGCACCGCGATAGTGCCCGCGACGAGGAGCGCGGCCATCAGGCTGCCGCTCCCCAGCACGAACGCCAGCGCACATCCGATACCGACCGCCCCGCGTATCACCCACCGCATAGGAAGAACTCGTGTCCGACGAACTTCGAATACTCTGCCGAATCGCCGCCTGCCCGCGGGACCCGGTGTGAGCAACAGCGCCAGAGCGGTGCATCCCAATGCCGCCGCGACCGGGCCGCCCGCTATCACGATCGGGAACATCACCCGGTCCGCTCCGCGAGCACAGCCTGCAGTACCCCGGCCGCCGGTGCCGGGCCGGCCGCCCGCCACGCCGGGCGAATCTCCACCCGGCCGGCGCTGTCTCGCTGCACCACGCCGATTTCGGTGAGATACCGGAACCCGTCGGCTCGCCGCCGGACGTGCAGCACCACCTGAACGGCAGCGGCCAATTGGCTGTGTAGCGCCGGCCGGTCCATTCCGCCCAGCCCCGCCAGCGCCTCGAGCCGCGCGGTCGCCTCCCGGATCGAGTTGGCGTGGATCGTTCCCGCCCCGCCGTCGTGCCCGGTGTTCAACGCGGTGAGTAGGTCGACGACTTCCGGACCTCGCACTTCACCGACCACTATGCGGTCGGGACGCATACGCAACGCCTGTCGGACCAGATCACGCAGCGTGATCTCCCCCGCACCTTCGATATTGGGCGGCCGGGCCACGAGGCGGACCACATGCGGATGCGGTGGTGCGAGTTCGGCCGCGTCCTCGACGCAGATGATGCGCTCCCCCTGATCCACCTCGGCGAGCAGGGCGGAGAGCAAGGTGGTTTTCCCCGCGCCGGTGCCCCCGACCACGAGGAAGGCCAGGCGGGCACGAACTATCTGCTGCAAAAGGAGTTTCGCGCCGGAGGGAACCGCACCGGACCTCGAGAGTGCGTCCAGGCCCTGGGTCGCCGGACGCAGGATCCGCAGTGACAGGCAGGTGCCACCGCGAGCGATGGGGGCCAGCACGGCGTGCAGCCGGACTCCGAAGCTCTGTCCGAGTACCAGTTCCCGGCCGGACAGTTGCCCGTCGACCCAGGGCTGGGCATCGTCGAGACGACGACCTGCCGAGAGGGCCAGGCGCTGCGCCAGCCGCCGGACGGCGGCTTCGTCGGGAAAGCTCGTCGCGGTCCTTTCGACCCCGCGGCCCCGATCGATCCATACCGCGTCCGGAGCGGTGACCAGCACATCGGCGACCGCTGGATCGTGCAACAGCGGTTCGAGCACACCCGCTCCGGTCAGTTCGGTCTGCAGCAGCCGCAGGGCGCGCAGCAGATCGGTATCCCCCAGCATGCCCCCGGCTTCGGCGCGGATGGCCGCCGCCACCCGTGCGGGGTCGGGCTCCGCGCGGTCTCCGGCCAGCCTTTCCCGCACCCGTTCCAGCAGTTCGGTCGTCACCACCCCCGGGTGTTCGGGGCCGGTGCTCATCCGGCCCGCCGCGGGTCGGGTGGGCTCAGCACCGCCAGTACGGCATCGCAGGCGTCTCGCAGGGGCCCGCGCCGTAGCCGCAGACCCCGGCGTTCGAGCCGCGCGGCCAGGCCGGGTTGCGCCCGGACCGCCGCCAACAGTGGTAGGTCCAGCACCGCGGCGATATCGTGGCCGCGCAGGTTTCCGGGTGCCGGACCGCGCACCACCAGGCCGCGGTTGGGATTGCGCTGCGCGATCCATTCCACCGCGGCACCGGCTGCCGCCACCGCGCGCAACCGAGCCGGCACGACGAGCACCACGAGATCGGCGGCATCGAGTATCCGGTCCGTATGCGGACCGCGCTCGCTGGAGATATCGCAGACCACGAGATCACCCGCGTTTCGGGCGGCTTCGACCACCGCGTGCACCGCGGCCGCACCGATGGGGCCGGTCCGGCCCCGGCCCCGGCCGCTGGACAGCACCGACAACCCGCCGCCCGCCGCCGGGAGCGCATTGTGCAGTTCGGCGGCGGCGACCCGGCCGTCGTCCACGACCAGATCCGGCCAGCGCAGGCCCGGCGCATCTTCGATACCGAGCAGCAGATCGAGTCCGCCGCCGCGGGGCGCGGCGTCGACCAGCACCGTATGCGGCCGGAATCCGGCGGTGGCCGAGCGCAGCGCGGTCGCGGCGGCCAGCACGGACGCCCCGGCACCGCCACCCGCCCCGGCCAGGGCGATCACCACTCCCCCGTCGGTGCGCTGTTCTCCGTATTCGGCGAATTTCTCGATGAGCCCGACCGCGGCGGCGGGGAGAGCGATCACCCGTTCGGCTCCGATCACGGCGGCAGCCTGCCAGTCGGCCAATCCGGGTTCACCGTCGGTGACTGTCACCACACCGCTGCGCCGTGGGGGCGCCGTGCCCGCGGACACCACGGCGGCCTCGGTGTCGAGCACCACCAGCGGCGCCGCCGACCAGGGGTGCCTGCCGGCGGGCGCCTCGGCTTCGTCGATTCGCCGACCGGCCGCGGCGGCGACCCGGCGCACTTCCTCGCGTAACCGTTCGTCCCGGATGAGCACCAGCACCGCGGGTGGCTCCCCGACAGTGGGTGTCGCGTCGTGATCCATGGGTCCAGAGTCGCCCGATCGGGCCTGCGCGAGCCGGTGGATTCGGCGATTGTGGACAACTCGCGGGCTGTGGAGAAATCTTCGAAGCCGGCGACCGCCCCTGGATAGAGGACGGCCCCAGCCGGGGGGGGAGGAGGCTGGGGCCGTCGGGGTTCAGCCCCGGGGGGTCGGGCTGAACACGCCTGGAACATGTCCAGGTGCCAGCAATACTACACCCAAGAACGGCCCGGAACGCAAGCCCGACGAAGAAGAAGTTCCACAGGTCACCCTCACCCCCCATCCAATAAGAAAATCCCTGGTCAGCACGCATGCGGAGGCAGAGCAGGCAAGACACGCGACGCGCAGATGCCTATTCTGGAGCGGTGACGGGCTCCGGTGAAACGACACCATCTCCCGGCGATCGGCACCGCGCGAACGGCCGCATCGCCGCCTTCTTCGATCTGGACAAGACGGTGATAGCCAGATCGAGTACCTACGTGTTCAGCAAACCGTTCTTCGCTCAGGGGCTGATCAATCGCCGAGCCGTACTGGAGAGCAGTTACGCCCACTTCATGTTCCTGCTCTCCGGCGCCGACCACGACCAGATGGAGCGTATGCGAGCGCACCTCACCGATATGGTCGCAGGCTGGGACGTCGCCCAGATCCGATCGATCGTGGCGGACACCCTGCACGAGTTGGTGGACCCGCTGATCTACGCGGAGGCCGTCGACCTCATCGCCGACCACCGCATTCGCGGGCACGATGTGGTGATCGTCTCCGCCTCGGGCGAGGAGGTGGTGGCCCCGATCGCCGAAGCGCTGGGCGCCACCCATACCGCCGCGACCCGGATGGAGGTCGTGGACGGCAAGTACACCGGGGCAGTCGACTTCTACTGCTACGGCGAGGGAAAGGTCACCGCGATCGAGAAGCTCGCCGCAGCAGAGGGTTACGACCTCGCGCGCTGCTACGCGTATTCCGATTCGATCACCGATCTACCGATGCTCACCGCGGTCGGACACCCCACCGCGGTCAATCCCGACCGCGGTCTGCGCCGCGAGGCAACGAACCGGGGCTGGCCCGTGCTCGGCTTCTCCAACCCGGTCTCACTGTGGTCACGCTTTCGGGCGCCGTCGAAAACCGTGGCCACGGGACTCGCCGTCGCGGCCAGTGCGCTTATCGCCGCGGCAGTGACCTACCGACTGCTGCGCCGACGATGAGCACCCTTACGACCTGGCCTTATAGCATAAGACTCCGTCCGATGTGCCCGATTCTATTTGTTCCACCAAGTTGCGCCAGCCCTTGATGTGAGTGCAGTCACAGTGTAAAAATGGAGGCACGGAAGGAAGGAAGGCCAAGGCGGAGCCGGAAGAGAAGGCTCAGTCTCCCGACCTACCCTTCCCAGCACGGACACCCGGTACCCACGCGGAGCTCGCCGCGACAAGGGCAGAAGCGTTGTGGGCCTGCGAAATCCGGTCCGTTGCCGGCGATGGCCTCGCATAGCTGCGGGGATGAGCTGCTGCGGAGCCCGGAGGAACGCCGAGGCCGGAGAACACAACCCAAACCAGCACGCATGGTAACCAGGTAGTCCGTGCTCGCGGGCGGTGAGGTCTCACGACCACGCCGCCCGCTTTGACGTACCGGGGCAGCTCTACCCGCGGTCACAGACCCTGATCAGCCGGCGGCGTCCGCTATCGAAGTCGCTTCCCGCGCGCCGTCCTCGAGCGCACCGCAGCAGAACAGCACCCAGCCGCCGACACCGTCGGCGGTCCCCGACCCGAACCCGGCCGCCGCGTCCAGGTAGGCCTGCCGCCGACGCAGCCAGAAGACCTCGGGCACACCGAGCGAGCGAGGGTCGAGTCCACTGGCCACCGTCACCAGCCGGGAGGCGGCCCGCGCGACCAGCCCGTCGGCCGAACCGAACGGTTTCAGGGTCAGCAGCTCACCGTGCACCACGGCGGCGGTGACCGGTGCGGGTGCGGAGGTGGTGAGCAGCGTCTGCGCCAGCACGTCCAGGCGTTCTGCGACGCCGCCGTCGGCGCGCGGACGCCCCAATTCGTTCTCGTCGTCCACGAGGTCGGCGGCGGCCAGCAGATGTAGCCGGGCCAATGCCTGCAGCGGCGCCCGCTCCCAGATGCCGACCAGGTTGCGCAGCGCGTCGCCGTCGAGCGCCTGCCCCACCCGCAACGCGCCCGCCAGAATGGGGTCGGTGATCGTGCCGTCGGCCGGCAACTCCGTACTGCCGCCTTCCAGTGCCGCCGACGACCGTGCCGCGCGTACCGAGGCCTCGGCGGCGGTCGTGGCCCAGCCGCGGCGGTTCGCCCGGTGCCGGTGGACCTCGGCCAGCGCGTCGCGGGCCTTGTCGGCGGCGGCCCGGACCCCGGGCAGTTCGATGAGCGGCGCGAGCGGATCGGTCACGGATCAGCACGCTACCGCCGCCGGATCCCGGCTCGAGCGCTGGCCCCGCGGCGAGAACTGCCGTAGGTGGCGGTCGTGGCGGGATTCACTCGGGCGCCGGCCCCGCAGTCGATAACCGCTTCGCCGTCGGTGGCGACCGTGGCCGGGTTCAGCCGACGAGCAGTTCACGGCCGGGGATGGCCTCGAGCAGGCGGCGGGTGTATTCCTCGCGCGGGGATTCGAAGATCTCCCCGACCGGCGCCGCTTCGACGATTCGGCCGTGGTGCATCACCAGGACCTCGTCGGCGAGCTGACGGACCACCGCCAGATCGTGAGTGATGAACAGATAGGTCAGGCCCAGTTCGTCCTGGAGCCGGGTGAGCAGATCGAGAATGTTCTGCTGGACCAGGACGTCGAGCGCCGAGACCGCTTCGTCGCAGACCAGCAGTTCCGGTTCCAGGGCCAGGGCGCGCGCGATGGCGACCCGCTGCCGCTGGCCACCGGAGAGCTCGTTGGGATAGCGGGCCAGCACACTGCTGGGCAGCGCGACATGTTCCAGCAGTTCGCGGACCCGGCTCTCCCGCTCGGTGCGGGTGCCGATCCCGTGGGTCCGCAGCGGTTCGTCGATACAACGATGGATCGAGTACATGGGGTCCAGCGAGGCGTACGGGTTCTGGAAGATCGGTTGTACCCGGCGGCGGAACCGGGTCTGCTCGCGCCCCTTCAGGTGGCCGATATCCCCGCCGTCGAAGACGACGGATCCGGAGCTGGGTTCCAGCAGGCCGAGTACCAGCTGCGCGACCGTGGACTTGCCCGACCCGGACTCACCGACCAGTGCGGTGGTGAGCCCGCGCTGCAGCGTGAACGAAACATTGTCGACGGCCACTGATTCCACGGATCGCCACGGCACCGAACCGCGGGTCCGATACCTCTTGGTGAGCCGGTCTGCGACGAGGACGGCATCCCGGGTGGCCGATTCGCGAACTCGATCCGGCCGCCGGGCGGCCGCCAGGGACGGCGCCGATTCGACCAGCTTGCGAGTGTACTCGTGCCGCGGATCGCGCAACAGTTCCAGCGCGGGCCCCGATTCCACCACCCGGCCGCGGTACATCACCACCAGATGTTCGGCGCGCTCGGCGGCCAAGCCGAGATCATGGGTGATGAGCAGCATCGCCGTGCCGAATTCACCGGTGAGACTGTCGATATGGTCGAGTATCCGGCGCTGCACGGTGACGTCCAGGGCGGAGGTGGGTTCGTCGGCGATCAGCAGCTCGGGCCGCCCCGACAACGCCATCGCGATCAACGCGCGCTGCCGCAGACCCCCGGACAATTCGTGCGGATACCGGTCGACCCGTCGCTCGGGATCCGGTATCCCCGCGGAGCGCAGCAGTTCCACCGCACGCTCCCGGGCGGCGCGGCCGCGGGCGATACCGTTGGCCGCGAGGGTTTCCCGGATTTGAAATCCGATCCTGTGTACCGGATCGAGGTTCGACATCGGGTCCTGCGGAACGAAACCGATTCTCGTGCCCCGCAGCTGCACCAAGCGCGATTCGGCCGCGCCGGTCAGTTCCGTTCCGTCGAATTCGATACTGCCCCCGGTGATCCGGCCGGCGCGCGGGAGCAGTCCGATGATCGCGTGCGCGGTGGTCGATTTCCCGGAACCGCTCTCGCCGACAATCGCCACCGTCTCGCCGGGGTACACGGTGAGATCGACACCGCGTACCGCGTCCACCCGGTTGTCTCCCTCCCCGAACGCGATCCGCAGATCCCGGATCCGCAGCAGTGGACGCTGCGCCTTGGACTCGTCGGTCATATCCGCTCCCGGTCCGGAATCCGCTCGCTCGCAGTGTTTCACCTCGACACCCGGCCTTTCGGATCCAGGGCGTCACCGAGTGCGTCACCGAGCATGATGAAACCGAGAACCGTCAGCGCCAGCGCGGTGGCCGGATAGAACAGGATCAGCGAACCGCCGCGCAACTGCTGCTGGCCGGTGGCGATATCGGCGCCCCAGGAGACCTCGGTGGGCGGCAGGCCGACACCCAGGAACGACAGTGTGGCCTCGGTGACGATGAAGACCCCGAGCCAGATCGCGGTCACCACGATCACCGGACCCAGCGAGTTCGGCAGCACGTGCCGGATCAGGATGCCGAAGCGGGAGACGCCGAGTGCCCGGGCCGCCAGCACGTATTCGCTGTTCTTCGCGGCGATCACCGCGCCACGGGCGATCCGGGCCGCCTGCGGCCAGGTGAAACCGGCCAGGGTGACGATCACCAGCCCGACCGTGCGCGTGGTCGACAGCTGCATCAGCACGATGGCGGCGAGCATCAGCGGGACGGCGTACACGATCTCGGAGACCCGAGATATCACCGAATCGAGCAGACCGCCGTAGTAGCCGGCCAGCGCGCCGAGCGTCGCGCCGATCAGCACGAAAAGCAGGGCCGCCCCGACCCCGACGAGGACCGAGGCCCGCGCCCCGTAGACGGTGCGGGCGTAGATATCGCAACCCTGCAGGTCGAATCCGAACCAGTGCGCCGAGCTGGGCGGCAGCAGACTGTTGTCGACCACGCAGTAGCGCGGATCCTGATCGGTGAACAGCCCCGGGAAGGCCGCGACCACCAGGACCAGCGCGATGAGCGCTATCGAGATCAGGAACAGCGGATTGCGGCGCAGACCGTGCCAGGCCTGCCCCCAGAACCCAAGCGGTGCGCCCGCCACTCGCACCCGATCGGTGGTTTCGACGGTCACCGCGTCCGCCGCGGCGACCCAGCGTCGCCGGTCGGGTCCGACCGGGCGGGCAGGCGACTCATCGGACATGACCGCACTCCTTCTCAGGCATAGCGAATCCGCGGATCGAGCACGGCGTACAGCAGGTCCACCAGCAGGTTGGCGAGGAGGAACACCACGATCAGAACCGTGACGAACGAAACCACCGTCGGAGCCTCACCGCGGACGACCGCCTGATACAGGGTGCCGCCGACACCCGGGATGTTGAAGATGCCCTCGGTGACGATCGCACCGCCCATCAGCGCGCCCAGATCGGCGCCCAGGAAGGTGACCACCGGAATGAGCGAATTGCGCAGGATGTGCACCCGAACCACCCGGCGCCGCGGCAGGCCCTTGGCGGTGGCGGTACGCACATAGTCGGCGTCCCGGTTCTCGGCCACGGCGTTGCGGGTCAGCCGCAGTACATAGGCGAACGACAACGAGCCGAGCACCAGCGCCGGCACGACCAGGCGACCCCAGCTCGCGTCGGCACCGACGGTGACCGGCGCGATCCCCCATTCGACGCCCAGCAGGTACTGCGCGAGGAAACCGAGGACGAACACCGGCACCGCGATCACCACCAGGCTCAGCACGAGCATGGTGGAGTCGAACAGCTTGCCTTTGCGCAGCCCGGCCAGCGTCCCGAACAGCACACCGAACACCGCCTCGAACAGCAGCGCCAGCAACGCCAGCCGGATCGTGATCGGAAAGGCCCGGGCCAGTTCGTCTTTCACCGAACGTCCGGAGAACGTGGTACCGAGATCGAAGGTGAAGATGCCCTTCAGATAGTAGAAGTACTGCACCAGGAAGGAGCGGTCGAGGTGGTAGCGCGCCTTCAACTGCGCCTCCAGCGCGGGCGTGAGGGTGCGGTCACCGGCCAGGGCGGCGACCGAGCCGCCGGAGATCTTGTAGATCAGGAAGTAGATGAGCAGGGTCGCGCCGAAGAACACCGGGATCATCTGCAGCAGACGCCGCACTACATACCACGCCATGGGCACTCCTGCGGTCGGGGCGAGGATTCGCGGCCGGCGGTCATATCAGCTCGATGTTCTCGAAATCGGCCAGGCCGTTCCAGCCGAAGACGACGCCGCGGACCCGCTCGGAGTACCCGGCCGAGTTCACGTAGTCGAAGATCGGGATGGTCGGCATATCCCGTAAGAGCAGCGTCTGCGCCCGGCCCACCAGCGCCCACGATTCGGCCTCGGTGGACGCCGCCTCGGCGGCCGCGATGAGCGCGTCGAATTCCGGGTTGTGATAGTCGAAGTCGTTGGTTTCGGAGTTGCTCAGGAACCCGGGCTCCAGGAACTGCAGCATGGTCGGATAGTCACCCTGCCAGCCCGAGCGGAACGCCTTGCCGACGGTCCGCGTGGTGATCTGATCGCGCAGTTGTTTGAACGTCGGCAGGGCCGCGCCCACCGCCTCGATACCGAGAGTGTTCTTGATGCTGTTGGCGACCGCGTCCACCCACGCCTGATGGTCACCGTCGGCGTTGTAGGCGATCTCGAAGCGCCCGGACCACGGTGCGATCTCGTCGGCCTTCGCCCACAGCCGGCGCGCCTCGTCGGGGTTGTAGTCGAGCAGATGCGCGCCCGGCAGATCGCCGTTGTAGCCCGGGAGCACCCGGGAGGTGTAGTCGCGGGCGGGGGCGCGGGTGCCTCGGAAGATCTTGTCGCCGATGGCCTGCCGCTGGATGGCCATCGAGATCGCGTGCCGGCGCAACCGGCCTTCCTCACCGCCGAAATGGGGGAGGCCCGACTGGGTACCGATCCACTGGCTCTGCGCGGTCGGCGCCGAGACCGCCCGCTCCCCCAGGTCGTTGTCCACCACGGTCAGCGCGCTGGAGGGAACCGTATCGAGCACATCGAGGTTGCCGGCGAGCAGATCGGCGTAGGCGGCGTCGAAGTCGGAGTAGAACACGAAGGTCAGGCCCTTGTTACGGGCCGGACGCCCACCCCGGTAGCTCTCATTGGGCACCAGGTCCAGTTTCACATCGTGCTGCCAGGCGTCGGCGGTCGCGAAGCGGTACGGCCCATTACCGATCGGTCGCTGCCCGAACGCCTCCATATCCGCATACGCTGCCGCGGGCAGCGGATAGAACGGGGCGTAGGCCAGCCGGGTCCGGAAGTCGATGGTGGGTTCTTTCAGCGCGACGGTGAAGGTGAGATCGTCGAGCACCCGCAGCCCCGACATGGTCCGCGCGCGGGGCGGGTCGGCCTGTACATCCTCGAACCCGGCGATCGGCGCATAGGTGTAGCTCTGCAGCTGCGCGTTGGTGACCAGGGCGCCGTAGTTCCAGGCGTCGACGAACGAATGCGCCGTCACCGCGGAACCGTCGGAGAACGTCCAGCCGGGTTTCAGCCGGATCCGGTAGAACTGCTGGTCGGTGGTCTCGATGGATTCGGCGACCTCGTCGTGCAGACTGCCGTCCGCCGCGATGCGGCGCAGTCCGGCGAACAACCGGTCCACGATGCGCCCGCCGCCGTTCTCGTTGGTGTTCGACGGGACCAGCGGGTTCTGCGGTTCGGTACCGTTGACCGCGATCGATTCACCGAGGGCGGGTGTCACCGCGCAGGCCGGCAGTACCGTCGCGCCGACCAGAACGAGTGCCAGGGCGGCCGCCCGCAACACCCACGACGATCCCCTCACTCACCCTCCCGGCTCGTCACGACCACAGCCTCGGCACCCCGCAGAGTTGTCAGCAGACTATAGGTCCCGTTGGGCGATCCCGCCGGATTCGTGAACTCTCGTATCGTCGGCCCGGCCGCCGCGACCGCGCCGCGGGCGGCCGTTCGTCGGACGCCGACTGCCGCTCACCGGACACCGGCGACCATTCGTCCCGGGACCACCTCGGCGGGCCGGAGCGAGAGTCTAGGGTCACAGATGGCCCTCTATGGTGCAGGTAACGCGAAGGAAGTGACTCAGATGACCGAACCCGCCGATCACCCGGACGCCTACCCGCCGAGTGCGGAGTTCGCTGCCGCGGCGAATGTCGACGCCGGTATCTACGAGCGTGCCGCGCAGGACCGCGAAGCGTTCTGGGCCGAGCAGGCCGACCGCCTGCACTGGCACGAGCGGTGGAACCAGGTACTCGACTGGACCGACGCACCGGTCGCGAAATGGTTCGTCGGCGGCCGGCTCAATGTCGCCTACAACTGTGTGGACCGCCATGTCCTGGAGGGGCGCGGCGACAAGGTCGCGCTGCACTGGGAGGGTGAGCCGGGCGATTCCCGCACGATCACCTATTCCGATCTGCTCGCCGAGGTGAGCCGGGCCGCCAACTACCTGACCGAGCTCGGGCTGACCGCGGGCGACCGGGTCGCGATCTACATGCCGATGATCCCCGAGACCATTGTGGCGATGCTGGCCTGCGCCCGGCTCGGACTGCCGCATTCGCTGGTCTTCGCCGGTTTCTCACCGACCGCGCTGCGGCAGCGGATCGACGACGCCGAAGCCCGCCTGGTCATCACCGTCGACGGTCAGTGGCGCCGTGGGACTGCCGCACCGCTGAAAGAAGCCGTCGACGAGGCCCTGTACGCCAAGGGCGATGTGCCATCCAGCGTCGAGCACGTCCTGGTGGTCCGCCGGGTCGGCACCGAGGTGGAGTGGAACGAGGGCCGCGACCTCTGGTGGCACGAGACCGTCGCGCAGGCCGATCCGGTGCACGAGGCGCAGGCATTCGATGCCGAACACCCCCTGTTCATCCTCTACACCTCGGGGACCACGGGTAAGCCCAAGGGCATCCTGCACACCAGCGGCGGTTACCTCACCCAAACCAGCTACACCCACCGGGTGGTCTTCGACCACAAGCCGGAGACCGATGTGTACTGGTGCACCGCCGATGTCGGCTGGGTGACCGGGCACAGCTATATCGTCTACGGCCCGCTGGCCAATGGCGCCACCCAGGTGCTCTACGAGGGCACGCCGAATTTCCCCGACGAGCATCGGCACTGGCAGATCATCGAGAAGTACGGCGTCACTATCTACTACACGGCGCCGACGCTGGTGCGCACCTTCATGAAATGGGGCCGCCAGATCCCCGACGCGCACGATCTGTCCAGCATCCGCGTGCTCGGGTCGGTCGGCGAACCCATCAACCCGGAGGCCTGGCGCTGGTACCGGGACGTGATCGGCTCCGGCACCGCCCCGATCGTGGACACCTGGTGGCAGACCGAGACCGGCGCCATCATGATCTCGCCGCTGCCCGGTATCACCGCGACCAAACCGGGCGCCGCCATGACCCCCGTGCCCGGTATCTCGGCCGCTGTGGTCGACGAAGAGGGTAAGCCTGTGCGGCGCGGTGAGACCGAGGCCAACGGCTATCTGGTCCTGGACCAGCCGTGGCCGTCGATGCTGCGGGGTATCTGGGGCGATATGGAGCGGTACCGGGCCACCTACTGGGATCGTTTCGGCGACCAGGGCTGGTACTTCGCCGGAGACGGCGCCAAGCTCGATGTCAACGGCGACCTCTGGGTACTGGGCCGCGTCGACGATGTGATGAATGTTTCCGGTCACCGCATCTCCACCGCCGAAGTGGAATCGGCGCTGGTCGGGCACTCCGGCGTGGCGGAGGCGGCGGTGGTCGGCGCCACCGACGAAACGACCGGTCAGGGGATCGTGGCCTTCGTGATCCTCACCGCCGAGGCCACCGATACCGGGGCCGCGATGGTCGACGAACTCAAGGCCGAGGTGGCGCGCGAGATCAGTCCGATCGCCCGCCCGCGGGAGATCCATGTGGTACCCGAACTGCCCAAGACCCGCAGCGGCAAGATCATGCGCCGGCTGCTGCGCGATGTGGCCGAGGGCCGGGAGCTCGGCGATACCTCGACCCTGGTGGATCCGCAGGTCTTCGAGGCGATCCGGGCCGGCCGGGCCGACTGACCGACACCGATCCGGGCGCCCGCCCACGCGAACCCCGGCCTTCTCCGGCCGGTCGGCTCGCGTGGGCGGGACTCGTTTCGGCGCGGGGCACGAGGGCCCCGGCCCGCGGCGTCGGGGATGGCGCCAATAGAATTGCCGAAGGTGTGCCGGGAAGTCTGGTCGGCGAGATGGGCGCGCGTCTACGGAAGGAAGCTTCCACGGCGGGCGCGGCAGACGTCCGTGCGACCGAAAGGTTTCCCCGTGGTCACCAACCCCCGGCTGGAACTCGCCCGCTACCTCCGCACCGAAACCGTCGGTGGCGCACTGTTGCTCGTCGCGGCCGCGGTGGCGTTGCTCTGGGTGAACTCGCCGTGGGGCCAGAGCTACCTCACACTCACCGAAACCCACCTGGCCATCCCGCCGCTGCACCTGGATCTCACCCTGGCCGACTGGGTGCAGGACGGCCTGCTCGCCGTGTTCTTCTTCGTGGCCGGTCTCGAACTCAAACGCGAACTCGTCATCGGCGAACTCGCCGACCCCAAACGCGCCGCGCTCCCGATCATCGCGGCCGTAGGTGGGGTGGTGACTCCGGCGATCATCGCCTACACGGTGGGTTTCGGGGTCGACGGGATGGACCGCGGCTGGGCGATTCCGGTCGCCACTGATATCGCCTTCGCCCTCGCGGTGCTGGCCATGACCGGTTCCCGGATCCCGGTCGGTGCGCGGGTCTTCCTCCTCAGCCTGGCCGTGGTCGACGATCTGCTGGCGATCGTGCTCATCGCGGTACTGTTCACCACCGGCCTGGCCTTCGCCTGGCTGGCGGCCGCACTGGCCTGTTGCGCGGCCTGGTGGTTCGCGCAGCACAAACGGTGGACCTCCCCGCTGATCTACATTCCGTTGGCCCTGGTCTGCTGGTATGCCTTGCACGAAGCGCATATTCACCCGACGCTGGCGGGCGTGGCCTGTGGTCTGCTCACCCGGGTCCGCCCGGACAAGGGCGAAACCGAAGCCCCCGCCGCCCGCTGGGAACACCGGTTCCAACCCATTTCGGCCGGACTGTGCGTGCCACTGTTCGCGCTTTTCGCGGCCGGGGTGCCGATCAACGCCGAGGTTTTCGGCGAGCTGTTCACCGACCGGTTGTCGCTGGCGATCATCTTCGGTCTGCTCATCGGCAAAACCGTGGGCATCTTCGGGATCAGCTGGTTGGCCATCCGCACCGGAATCGCCGAACGGCCCGCACAGCTGGGTTATCGGGACATGTTCGCCCTGTCGGTGCTGGGCGCGATCGGGTTCACCGTTAGCCTGCTGGTGGCGGAACTGGCACTGGAGGACTATCCCGATTCCGCCGAACTCGCCAAGGCCGCGGTCCTGGTGACGTCCATGGCCGCATCGCTGGCCGGTTCGGCGCTACTGTTGCGGCGTGGGCGTGTCCACCGAGCACGGCGCGACGCGGATGCGCTAGAACCAGAACAGTAAGACCGAGCAGGATCGGGACAGGGAGAGGGTCGACCACGTGAGTGTCACACAGGGCGGTAACGGAGACGGTGTACGAGGCGGCACGGTCACCTCGATTCCGCTGTCCGAGATCGACCCGCACGCATCGGCCAGTTTCGGCAGTCTTGTCCGCGACGCCTCCGAGCAGGTCTCGACCCTGGTCCGCGCCGAAGTCGCCCTGGCCAAAGCCGAGGTCACCGGTGAGATCAAGAAGGGCATGCAGGGCAGCGTCTTCTTCATCGGCGCGCTGACCGTGCTGCTGTTCAGCAGTTTCTTCTTCTTCTTCGCCGTGGCCGAGACCCTGGACATCTGGCTCACCCGGTGGGCCGCGTTCTGGATCGTCTTCGCGCTCATGATCCTGGTGACCGCGCTGCTGGCGTTCCTCGGCTACCGCAAGGTGAAGAAGCTGCGCGCGCCGGAGAAGACCATCGATTCGCTCAAGCAGACCCGTACGGTCCTGCCCTCCGGGTTCGGCGGCCACGACGAGCCGAGCGCGCTGGAGAAGACCACGCAGCGGTAGGCGGGACCGGCACACCGCGACGGCCCGGCGTTCACTACGCTCGGACGGCGTGGCGTCGAACTTTCCACCGGACCCGTCCAGCGTGCGCTTCGGCGGCCCCTGGACGCATCGCGACGTGCACGCCAACGGGATACGGCTGCACATCGCGAGCGCTGGACCGGAGCATCCGGAGGCGCCGCTGGTCGTCCTGTTACATGGGTTCGCGGACTTCTGGTGGTCGTGGCGCCATCAGCTCACCGCGCTCGCCGAACTCGGCAATCATGTGGTAGCGGTCGACCTGCGTGGCTACGGCGACAGTGACAAACCGCCGCGCGGCTACGACGGCTGGACGCTGGCCGGTGATATCGCGGGGCTGATCCGCGCGCTCGGGCACACCGGCGCGACCCTGGTCGGGCATGCCGACGGCGGTCTGGTCTGCTGGGCGACCGCGGTCCTGCACCCTCGACTGGTCCGGTCGATCGCTGTGGTGTCCTCGCCGCATCCGGCGGCCCTGAAGAGTTCGGTGCTGCGGGACCACGCCCAGCGCCGGGCGTGGTTACCGGAGTTCCTGCGCGACCAGCTCCCCCGCTACCCCGAGCACCGGCTCACCCGCGACGACGGTGCCGGCGCCGTGCGGATCCTGGCCGACCGCGCCGACCGGTCCTGGGCGCGCACCGCGGATTTCGCCGACAGCGCCAACCGGATGCGTTCGGCCATCCGGATTCCCGGGGCCGCCCACTGCGGGCTGGAATACCGGCGCTGGGCCTTCCGCAGCCAGTGGCGGGCCGACGGTCGTCGGTTCATGGCGGTGATGCGTCAGCCGATCGATATCCCGGTGGTCTCCATGCGCGGCGAGTTCGACCGCTACATCCTGCCCGCCACCGTGCACCGCGGCCCGCAACTGTCACCGCACCGCCGGGTGGTCACCATCCGTGACGCCGCGCATTTCGCGCACCTGGAGAATCCGGACGCGGTCACCGCCGAGATCGCGAAGCTGCTCGCCGGGACCGACCGGCGAAGACCGGGTCGCTACGCCTGAGTGCCCGGTGTGGGTGGGACTCACTCACAGCCTGCGTACGTCCCGGCCGTAGACCGGCACCGGCCACCCGAGCCGCGTCGACCGGGGTGCGCCCGTGGGCGAGATCCGGTGGTAGCGGCCTTGGTCGGCTCCGCCGCATGCGGGTATTCGACGCCGCACCGACGAGGTCCCGAGCCGATTATCGGCGCACGGCCGCCGAGCCCCGGCCGACCCCGGCTTCGACACTCCCAGATACGCCAGGCCCGGCCGGCGCCCGCAGGTCAGCTCAGTACGCAGGGACCGGTATCCACCGGCGCACTGGCCGAGGGTGCGATATCAATACGTTCCCGGACCTCGTCGAGTGTGAGGACGTAACCGGTGTCGTCGTCGGTGACGGCGGCACCGAACACCACGCCCAGCACATTGCCCTCGGTATCGACCAGTGGGCCACCCGAATTCCCGGCCCGCACCGAGCCGCGCACGGTGTAGACCTCACGTTCCACCGTGCCGTCCCGGTAGATGGTGGGCCCCGTCAAATCCAGCGTCTCGCGCACCCTGGCCGCGCTCGCCGTGTACCGGCCACCGCCGGGATAGCCGAGCACAATCGCGCTCTCACCCGATCCGGCCGGTTCGGACGCCTGCGGAATGACCGGCGCGACCAGCCCGGGCACCGACAGCACCGCGATATCCATGGACGGATCGAATTCGACCACCGTGGCATCCAGCGGTCCGGCCGCGGAATCCACTGTCACGCTGGTGGTTCCGGCCACCACGTGCGCATTGGTCATCACTCGCTCCGGCGCCACCACGAAGCCGGAACCTTCCAGCGCCCGCTGGCAGCTCGGTGCCACACCGCGGATACGCAGCACGCTCTGCTGCAGGGAACCGGCGACCGGACTGGCCAGCACGCTGGGATCCGGCGGTTCCACCGCGGCGATGGGCGCGCGCCCGAACGGGCCGATCACATCCGGCAGACCCGAGGTGTTGAGCAGTTTGGAGAACTCGTTGGGCAGGTGGCGCAACCAGTCCGGGGCGACCCGGTTGACGTCGGCCAGTACGCGGGAACTGTTGATGGCCGAGGCGATGGCGGGCTGCGACGAGGTCGCCAGGGGCAGCGCCAGCAGCCAGGCCGTCACCAGCACCGCGCCGGTCTGCAGTACCGCGCCGACCACACTGTCGGCCCCGCGCGCGAAGGGATGGGTCATCCCGCTGCGCGCCGCCCGGCCCAGCACCATGCCTGCTACTTCACCGACGATCACCAGCAGCACGATGAGCAGGACGCCGGCCAGTACCCGGCTGCGGCCCTCATCGATGTGCACGAGAATGTGCGGGGCGATCAGAATGCCGGCGACCGCGCCGAGCACCACCCCGAGAAAAGCCAGTGCGGACGCCACCGCGCCCTGCCGCCACCCGGAGGAGGCGGCCAGGAGCGCCAATATGACAACCGCTATATCGAGCCACGCCGAGGAGCTCACAACACCATCCCCACTGCGGCCAACGCCTCTTCCAGATCACGCACGTCGGTTCGGTCCCATTCCGATTCCCAGCCCAGTGAAGTCACGAGTTCGGCCAGTATGCCGCCGGTGAGTCCCCAGACCAACATTCCGTCCACCTGGAAGGCCGGACTCCGGTACCCGAGCGCGGTGCGGACCAGGAACCGGTTGGCCGGATCGAGGAGTTCCGCCATCGGTACTCGCACCACCCGATCGGTTTCCGCACTGTCCACGACCCGCACCTCGCTCGGCGTGCGCCAATACGAGACGACCGGGGTGACGTCGAAGCGCGATACCGGGACGTACACCTTCGGCAGTGTGGTGATCGGCTGCACGCCGGTCCGGTCCAGACCGGTTTCCTCCCATGCCTCGCGCAGCGCGGTATCGACCGGACCGTCATCGCCGGGATCGGCGGCACCACCGGGAAATGCCACCTGCCCACGGTGCTGCCGCATGGTGGTCGCGCGCTGGGTGAGCAGTACGTCGGCGTCGGCAGGCAGCCCACCGGCTGCGGTCGGATCACCGGCCGGATCGCCCGCGAAGAGCACCAGGACCGCGGCCTCGCGGACCTTGCCCGCCATCGTGCGGCGCAACATCCGGGTACGGCCGAGAGTGTCGGCGAAATCGGGCTGGGCGGGTCCGGCCGCCCCGCTCAGCCAGGGCGGCACCAGATGTTCACTCATGGGATCTTCCTCGAAGGGGCTATACGCGCTCCGCAGCGGCCGAGGCGTTGGCGGACCGAATAGCGAAGCGTCAGCGAAGGAATTCCCATCATGCGGTGACTCCCAGCGCGCCGGCCACACTGGCGGCGATATCGTCCGCGTCGCGGAACGGGCGGGCGACATAGTCCGCGATCGAACCGTCCGAGCGGACCAGAACGGTGATCGGCAGGGCGGTCGGGGCCTGCGCGGCGGCGCGCACTCGGGCGTCGGAGTCCTGCAGCCCCGGCAGGTGCAACCCGGGGCGCCCCTGCGCCCGCAGCTCGTCGTCGAGCGCGGCGAGCAGCGCGAGCGCTTTCGCCTCGTCCGGGTCACTGTGCACCGTGACCACCTGCACCGCGGAGCCCGCCCGGTCGGCGTATTCCTGGAAGTGGGGCAGTTCGGTACGGCACGGTTGGCACCAGTACGCCCACAGGTTGAGTACGAGGGGCCGGCCGGTAAGGCGACCCGGGTACACCGGCGAGGCATCGGCGAGACAAGTCAGCACCAGATCCGCCAGCGGACCCGGCCGCGGTGTCGATGTCGACGCGGGGGGGCAATCCGCGGCGCCGGACGCCGCGCGCAGCGCGGGTTCGATCTTGCGGGTGGGTTCTGTCACCGGCCCTGCGTTTTCCGAACCACCGCGCGGCCAGAATGCGATCGCGGCCGCCAGGGCCACTATTACCGCCGTCAACGCCCATTTCCAGAAAACCGGTACGCGACTCACCGGCCCACCAGTTCGAGCAGATGCGGCGCCTCGGGTCCTTTCACGAGTTTTGCCGCCGCTTCCGGATCGGTGGGTCCGGCCCCGAACGAGGGGCAGTCCTTGGCCAGCAGGCAGACACCGCACGCCGGCTTCCGGGCATGACAGACACGCCGCCCGTGGAAGATCACCCGGTGCGACAGCATCGTCCATTCCTTGCGCTCGATCAGCGCACCGATCGCGTGTTCGACCTTTACCGGGTCCTCCTCGGCGGTCCACCCCCAGCGACGCACCAACCGGCCGAAATGGGTATCGACGGTGATACCCGGAATTCCGAATGCGTTACCGAGAATCACATTGGCGGTTTTCCGGCCGATGCCCGGTAAACGGACCAGCTCCGCCATCGTGTGAGGTAATTCACCGTCGTAGTGTTCGAGAAGTGCCTGTCCGAGGCCGATGAGTGAATTCGCCTTGTTGCGGTAGAAACCGGTGGGGCGGATGAGTTCTTCCAGCTCCGCACGGTTGGCCTCGGCATATGCGCGGGCGTCGGGATAGGCGGCGAACAGCGCCGGAGTGGTCATATTCACTCGCACATCCGTGCATTGCGCAGACAGGATCGTGGCCACCGCCAGTTCCAGCGGAGTACCGAAATCCAACTCGCAATGAGCGTCGGGAAATGCACGTGCCAGAAGCCGGTTCATACGGCGGGCACGACGCACCAGACCCAAACGCGTTTCCGCCGGTCGAGTACTGGATTTACGGGTGCGCGCCCCGCCGGCGGCCGGGCGCACGACAGCCGCCTCGACAGTGCCGGAAATGTCGCTTCCGACGGTTTCTGAGGGGGAGGTACGCACCCGTCCACCATACGGAACCGTCCGACAACGTTGTCTTCTCAGTTCTACTCCCGTATTCCATCTGAGACCTCGACCGTGTTAACTACCCGGCATGCAAGGACTCGCTGTGGTGCTCTTCCCAGTGGTGTTGATGCTGTTCGCACTCGGCATGGAACGGGTGGAGAACCGTCTGCGCAAACTTCTCGAGCCCGACGAGGAAGTCCAGGCCTACCTGGACAAGGCCAGCAACGCCGAGGTCAACGAGCTGACGAAGCTCGGACTACCGGCGGCGGTCGCGCGTATGCGCCGCCGCCGTAATCGCAGCGAGGAGGCGCGCGAGACCGTCGACATCGCCCGTGCGAGCTGATCGACATCGCCCGTACGAGCCGATTCGTGCGGGCGGCCGTACCGTCCCGACTCGCCCACGGTTAACCTTCCTTACGTGGTGTCTGTCACTGCGCGTCGATAACGCCGCGTAGACTGCACTGTCGGCCGAACCGCATCGGTCCGCCCGACGACTACAGCCGTTTCCCTAAGGAGCACATTCGTGGACGAGGCCCTCGCCAGAGCAGGCATCTTCCAAGGCGTTGAGCCCACCGCGGTGGCTGCGCTCGCCAAACAGCTGCAGCCCGTGGATTTCCCTCGCGGCCACGTCATCTTCAACGAGGGCGAACCGGGTGATCGGCTGTACATCATCACGTCCGGCAAGGTGAAGCTGGGCCGCCGTTCTCCGGACGGCCGGGAGAACCTGCTGACCATCATGGGTCCGTCGGATATGTTCGGCGAGCTGTCGATCTTCGATCCCGGGCCGCGTACCTCCACCGCCACCACGGTGACCGAGGTCCGCGCCGTGACCATGGACCGGGACGCGCTCAAGGCGTGGATCGATCAGCGTCCCGAGATCGCCGAACAGCTGCTGCGGGTACTCGCCCGCCGGCTGCGCCGGACCAACAACAACCTCGCGGACCTGATCTTCACCGACGTGCCCGGCCGGGTCGCCAAGGCGCTGCTGCAGCTCGCACAGCGGTTCGGCACCCAGGAGGCGGGCGCGCTGCGGGTGACCCACGACCTGACCCAGGAGGAGATCGCCCAGCTCGTCGGCGCCTCCCGCGAGACGGTCAACAAGGCGCTCGCCGATTTCGCGCACCGCGGCTGGCTGCGCCTCGAGGGCAAGAGTGTGCTGATCTCCGATTCCGAGCGGCTGGCCCGCCGGGCTCGCTGACACCGCGGCACGAACACCCCCGGCCATACCCGGGAGTCCACCCGATCGCGGAGGGTGGACCACCGGTCGGTACCGGGCGCACCGAGTACTTGCGGCGCTGCTACGTAGAACGGGCGGTGCTCCGAGGGATACCGTCCCCGGAGCGCCGCCCGTTGCCGAATACGCTCGGCTCAGTTCTGCGTGTCCTGCTCCGACCGCAGATACGTGAGCTGCGATTCCACCGAACTACGGGCCGCCGGCCACAGGCTCTCGTCGACGTCGGAGTACACCTTGCGCACCACATCCATGGCATCCGCGTCGGCACCGAGCTCTGCCAGGGCCGTGCGGACCTGTGCGAGCCGCTCCTGCCGGTGCGCGATGTAGTACCGCGCCACCGGTTCCGCATCCGGGTGATCGGGGCCGTGTGCGGGCAGCAGGGCCCGCCCCGCACCGGCCTCGAGCAAACGGTCCATCGACCGTAGATAGTCCCGCAGCGTGCCGTCGCGATCGAGCACCGTGGTGCCGCGACCGAGGATGGTGTCCCCGCTCAGCAGCGCGTCCTCGAGCAGGAAACTCACCGAATCGGCCGTATGCCCGGGAGTGTGCAGCACCGTGATCCGCAGGCCGGCGGCCTCGATCAGTTCACCGTCGGCCAGCGCCGTCACTTCGCCGCGCAGGAACTCCGGGTCCATGGCCCGTACCGGTGTCCCGGTCAGACGCACCAACTCGTCGATCCCACCGGTGTGGTCGGGATGCCGATGGGTGATCAGGGTGAGCGCCACCGCACCGCCGGCCGCCGCGGCGATCGCCGCGATGTGCTCCGGGTCGTCGGGCCCCGGGTCCACCACCACACAGTCCGCGCGATCGGGGGATCGCAAAATCCAGGTGTTCGTACCGTCCAGAGTCATCGGTCCCGGATTGTTCGCGAGCAGTACCGACGCCGACGGCGTCACCACGCGCAGTTGCCCGTAGGCGGGATGGGTGAGTGTCACCACAACACCTCCAATTCGAAAGTCGCCCGTTCGAATCTATGGGCAACGCGGCGGGTCTGCCGAACCGGGAGCGTGCGGCCTGCTCAGCGCACCTCGGCGATGAGTTCGACCTCCACCGGGGTGTTCTTCGGCAGTTCGAAGACGCCGACCGCCGAGCGCGCGTGCGCACCCGCGGGCCCGAACACCTCACCGAGGAACTCCGAGGCACCGTTGATCACCAGCGGCTGATCGGTGAATCCCGGTGCCGAGGCGACGAACCCGACCACCTTCACGATCCGTACGACCTCGTCGAGGCCGACCAGGTCGTGGATGGCGGCCAGCGCGTTCACCGCGCACCAGCGGGCGGCGGTCACCGCCTCGTCGAGCGAGACCTCGGCCCCGACCTTCCCGATCGCCGACAGCTCACCCGCCACGAAAGGCAACTGCCCGGAGGTGTAGACGTGGTTGCCGGTGCGTATCGCGGGCACGTACGCCGCCACCGGAGCCACCACGGCAGGAACCGTCAGGCCGAGGCGGTCGAGGTTGGCCCGCCATTCGGTCACGGGCCGATTCGCTTCGGATTCCACCACGGCGCTTACTGCTTCGCCCGCTTGAGGTAGGCGACATGCTGCTCACCGGTCGGCCCGGGCAGCACGGTCACCAGCTCCCAGCCGTCGGCGCCCCACTGATCCAGGATCTGTTTGGTCGCATGCGTCAGCAGCGGTACGGTCGCGTATTCCCACTGGGTCACATCGCTCATGCGCACGGAGCCTACTGGGTGCCGTCCGCGAGGCCCACGGCGCGACCGCGGGTCCGGTGATAGAGGGGTGGCCCCGGTGTCTGGTACACCACATCCACACAAACCGCAGTATGCGGGCATCCGTCCGATACGAGTTATAGGCTCGCGACCGTGGCAGAACCAACGACGATGTCGGAATCGGCCGAACCGGGCCTGAAGACGGGGTGGCCCGACAGCGCGACGAACGCCCGCCTGCACTACGTATCCGGTAAGGGCGGCACCGGTAAGTCCACGGTGTCCGCGTCCCTGGCACTGGCGCTGGCCGCCGGAGGGCGGCGGGTGCTGCTGGTCGAGGTGGAGAACCGCCAGTCGATCGCCCAGCTGTTCGATCTGCCTCCGCTGCCACCCACCGAGACGAAGATCGCCACCGCAGACGGCGGCGGCGAAGTGGTGGCCCTGGCACTCGATATCGAGCATGCGTTCCTGGAATACCTCGATATGTTCTACAACCTGGGCTTCGCGGGCCGGGCGATGCGCCGGATGGGCGCCATAGATTTCGTCACCACGATCGCGCCGGGCCTGCGCGATGTCATCCTGACCGGCAAGATCAAAGAATGCGTGGTCCGGTCCGACAACTCCGGACGTCCCGTCTACGACGAAGTGGTCGTCGACGCGCCGCCGACCGGCCGGATCGCCAGTTTCCTCGACGTCACCCAGGCCATGGCCGAACTCGCCAAAGGCGGCCCGATCGCCGCCCAGGCCGACGGAGTGTCCAAACTGCTGCATTCGGACCAGACGGTGATCCACTTGGTGACACTGCTCGAGGCGCTGCCGGTCCAGGAGACCCTGGACGCCATCGCCGAGCTGCGCGGAAATGATCTGCGCATCGGCAGCGTGATCGTCAACCGCGCCGTGCACAGCCCGCTCAACGCGGAGATGCGGGCCACCGCGGCAGCCGGTGAACTCGACACCGACGCCGTGCGCGCCGGACTGGAATCCGCCGGGATCACCCTGTCCACCGCCGACTTCGCGGGTCTGCTCACCGAGACAGTGGAGCATTCGGCCACCCTCGGCGCCCAGGACACCAGCGCGGCCGAACTCCTCGATCTGGAGGTCGCCCGGCTGCTGCTGCCCGCCCTCCCCAACGGTATGGACCTGGGCGGACTCTACGAACTGGCCGCCCATCTGAGCGAGCAGGGAGTCCGATGAGTACCCGACCGGCCGGTCCGGCCCCCCTCGATATCTCGGCCATCCTCGCCGACCCGAGCGCCCGCGTGGTGGTGTGCTGCGGTTCCGGCGGCGTCGGTAAAACCACCACGGCGGCGGCGATCGCGTTGCGCGCGGCCGAGCAGGGACGCAAGGTTGTCGTCCTCACCATCGACCCCGCCCGCCGACTGGCCCAGTCGCTCGGTGTCGCGGATCTCGACAACAGTCCGCAGCGGGTCGAACTGGGGCCGGAGGCCAAGGGCGAGTTGCACGCCATGATGCTGAACATGCGGCGCACTTTCGATGAGATGGTGCTGGAGCACACCACCGCCGACAAGGCCGAGCAGATTTTCGCCAACCCCTTCTATCAGGCGGTGGCCTCCTCGTTCGGCGGCACCCAGGAATACATGGCGATGGAGAAACTCGGCCAGCTCGCCGGACGCCGTGAATGGGATCTGATCGTCGTGGACACCCCGCCCTCACGCAACGCCCTGGACTTCCTCGACGCCCCGAAACGGCTGGGCAACTTCCTGAACGGCCGGATGATCCGGGTCATCATGGCGCCGGGGCGGGGCGTCGGACGGTTCGTCACGGGCGCGATGAGCCTGGCCGTACGCGGGGTGTCGACCATCGTGGGCGGCCAGATGCTCAAGGACGCCTCGAATTTCCTGCAATCGCTGGAATCGCTGTTCGGCGGCTTCCAGGAGCGGGCCAACCGTACATTCGCCATGCTGGCCAGGCCCGGCACCCATTTCCTGGTGGTCGCCGCGCCGGAACCCGACGCGCTGCGCGAGGCGTCGTTCTTCGTGGACCGGTTGTCCACCGAACAGATGCCCCTGGCCGGGCTGGTACTCAACCGGACCCATCCGGTCCTGTGCTCACTGCCCTCGGATCACGCCCTCACGGCCGCCGACGGGCTCGATGATTCGGATCCGCTATCGGCGGGGATACTGCGCGTACACGCGCAGCGGGTCTCGACCGCGCGGCGCGAACAGCATCTGCTGCACCGGTTCACGGGGGCGCATCCGCGGGTACCGATCGTCTCGGTGACCGCGCTGCCGTTCGATGTGACCGACCTGGCCGCATTGCGGGCGGTCGGTGCGCAGCTGGCCGGTACGCGGCCGACGGCGGACAGCTGAAGCGGTCGGACCGGGCAAACCGCCGGGCACTCGAAACTCGAGTACCCGGCGGTCGGTGGTCCAATAGGTATTTGGTTTACATAGCCACCTGGTGCTGGCGCTGCGCGTGGAAGAAGTCCGACCAGGAGGTCACCTCGGGATGCTGTTTGAGCAGCGCCCGCCGCTGTCGTTCGGTCATACCGCCCCACACCCCGAACTCGACCCGGTTGTCCAGCGCATCCGCTCCGCACTCCATCAGGACCGGGCAGTGCCGGCAGATCGTCGCCGCCTTGCGCTGGGCGGCGCCGCGTACGAACAGTTGATCGGGGTCCACTTCCTTGCATCGGGCCTGGGCCACCCAGGCGATCCTCGCTTCGGCCTGCTCTACGTCCAATCGAGCGACGGGGGTTGTCATGTGCATTTGGTGTGCCCCTTTGCCAGTCCGAACACCGGGTCACGGCGCTCCGGAATCGCGTCCACTCCGCAGCAATCCGAGCCCCGCTGCGAAGTGCACCACATTCCACATTGAGTGTTAGCTCTATCACACTGAGCTCTCAATCTAGGTAAAGGTATGCCGATTGCGCAAGACCGAGTGATGACTTTTTGGTACGTCCGTGCCTGCACCCCGGTGGGCGTCACCCGGCTTCTGGCCGGTAATTGCACGTCAAGAGCCCTGCGCGATACTCCCCGCTCAATACACTGATCAGCGAAGACAACACCCGGCGTCCACACTTCACGAACCCCGAATGACGACCCTCTACGCTGGTGCTGTGCCGATCACACGTGCGCTCCTCAAGCTGGCGGGCAGTTGTGTACTCGCCTCCGTGCTCGTAGCCGGATTGTTGTTCCCGGTCGCCGGAGGTTTCGGATTCGTCTCGAATCGCGCCGCCGACGCCGTCGACAACGTGTCCGCGGAACTGGTCGAGGGAACCGTCCCCGCCGTGTCCACCATGGTGGACAAGGCCGGTAATCCCATCGCCTGGCTCTACGAGCAGCGCCGGTTCGAAGTGCCCAGCGACCAGATCTCCAACGATATGAAGCTGGCCATCGTCTCCATCGAGGACAAGCGCTTCGCCGACCATCACGGCGTCGACTGGCAGGGCACCATCCGAGCCTTCCTGACCAACACCAGCAGCGGCGAGGTCCAGCAGGGCGCCTCGACCATCGACCAGCAGTACGTGAAGAACTTCAACCTGCTCGTGGTCGCCAAGACCGACGCCGAACGCCGGGCCGCCATCGAGACCACGCCCGCGCGCAAGATCCGCGAGATCCGCATGGCGCTGACCCTGGACAAGGAACTCACCAAGGACGAGGTCCTCACCCGCTACCTGAACCTGGTCCCGTTCGGGAATTCCTCCTACGGCATCCAGGACGCCGCCCAGACGTACTTCGGTATCGACGCCAAGGACCTGAACATCGCCCAGTCGGCGATGCTGGCCGGAATGGTGCAGTCCAGCTCCAAGCTGAATCCCTACACCAACCCCGAGGGTGTCACCGCGCGCCGCAACACCGTGCTGGACACCCTGATCCAGAACATCCCCAGCCGGGCCGCGGAGTTCCACGCCGCCAAATCAGAGCCGCTGGGTGTACTGCCCGAACCGAAAGGCCTGCCCCGGGGTTGTATCGCCGCGGGCGACCGCGGATTCTTCTGCGACTACGCCCTGCAGTACCTGGCCGAGGCCGGGCTCAGCAAAGAACAGATCGAAAAGGGCGGGTACCTGATCCGCACCACCCTGGACCCCGCCGTCCAGGACTCGGTGAAGCGCTCGGTCAACGCGAACGCCGATCCCCACCTGGAGAATATCGCCGAGATCATGTCGTTGATCGGGCCCGGCAAGGACAAACATCCGGTGCTGGCCATGGCGAGCAGTCGTACCTACGGGCTGAACCGGGACGCGCACGAAACCCTGCTCGGCCAGCCGTACACGATGGTCGGCGACGGCGCGGGTTCGGTGTTCAAGCTGTTCACCACCGCCGCGGCGATGGAGAAGGGTATGGGCATCAGCGCCCAGCTCGATGTACCGTCGCGGTTCGACGCCCGCGGCATGGGCAACGGCGGCGCCCCCGGCTGCCCACCCGAGACCTACTGCGTCGAGAACGCGGGCAACTATCGGTCACCGATGTCGGTGACCGAGGCGCTGGCCACCTCGCCCAACACGGCCTTCGTGAAACTGATCCAGGCCGTCGGCGTGACCCCGACCGTGGATATGGCCGTCCGCCTGGGGCTGCGCTCCTATACCGATCCCGGCACCTCCGGACACGACGACAACCAGAGCCTCGCCGACATGATCAAGGGCCAGAATCTCGGCTCGTTCACCCTCGGCCCACTCGCGATCAATCCGCTGGAACTGTCGAATGTGGCCGCGACCCTCGCTTCCGGCGGAACCTGGTGCCCGCCCTCGCCCATCGCGGAAGTGATCGACCGCTACGGCAAGCCGGTTCCGCTCACCGAACAGGCCTGTGAACAGGTCGTCGAACCGGGCCTGGCAAACACCCTGGCCAATGCCATGGGCAAGGACTCCTCCGGCGGCGGCACCGCCTCGGCGGCGGCCGGGTCGACCGGGTGGAACCTGCCGGTAGCGGCCAAGACGGGTACCACCGAAAGCCACCGGTCCTCGGCCTTCCTCGGCTTCACCAATTCGCTCGCGGGCGCGGTCTACGTCTACGGCGACAGCCCGACCCCCGGTGAGATCTGCTCCTTCCCGCTGCGCAACTGCCCGGCCAGCGACGCCAACGGCTTGTTCGGCGGTAACGAGCCCGCCCGCACCTGGTTCGGCGCCGTCAAGCCGGTGGTGGGCAACTTCCCGCCTCCGGCGCTGCCGCCGGTCGACGAGAAATACGTCCGTGGCGCGGAGAACGCACAGGTGCCCGATGTCGTCGGTATGACTGCGGGCGAGGCGACCGCGGCGCTCACCGGCGCCGGCTTCAAGGTCACGTCGGTGACCTCGCCCGGTTCGGCACCCAAGGGAACGGTCACCGGGTCGACACCGAACGGGTCGGCGATTCCCGGGTCACAGGTGACGATCTACCTCAGCGACGGCACCGTCCGTGAGCCCCCGCCGCCGGGCCGGCCGGCCGCGACCACCCCGAACGCCCCCGGGTTGCCGCTGCCGCCGTTCCTGCCGCCGATCCCCATTCCGGTGCCCATCCCCCGCTGACCCCGGGGGTGCGGGCGCGGTCCTACAGCCGCGCCTTCACCGCCGCCGAGATCCGGGAGCCGTCGGCCTTGCCGGCGGCCAGCCCGGAGGCCACCTTCATGACCTGGCCCATCTGCCGCATACCGGGTCGTTCGCCGAGTTCCTCGGCGACCTGGGCGATCGCGGTATCGGCCAGGTCGGCGACCTCGGCCTCGGTCAGCTGGGTGGGTAGATACTCGTCGATGATCCGGGCCTCGGCGTGTTCGTTGGCCGCCAGCTCGCCGCGGCCCGCCTGGGTGTAGATCTCGGCCGATTCGTTGCGTTTCTTCGACTCCTTGGTGAGCACCGCCACCACCTCGGCATCGGACAGTTCGCGGGCCTCCTTCCCGGCGACCTCGCTCGTCTGGATGGCGGCCAGCAGCATCCGCAGGGTGTTCAGCCGCAGCGAATCCTTCGCTTTCATCGCGGCGGTCATATCGGCGCGCAGCCTCGATTTCAGTTCCGACATGGGCAGAACGGTAGCCGCTGCACCCCGCCACGCCCACCGGATAACCCGGTGAACCGGGCGTGTTCTATGCTGCGCCGATCGGTCGTTTCCCGAGGCCACAGGCGTGTCCTCGGCCGCGGTGGCGTGTCATCTGCCCGCCATATGGCCGAAACTGTGGCTCAACACGCTGCGCGCCGAGCGACCTGGTCACCTATGCTGGGCAAATGCCCGTGATCTCGACGTCGGTCCTTCGCCGAACCGTATTCGGCGCCGCCGGAGCCGCGGCGGCCGGAGTCGGCTATGCCTCACTGATCGAACGCAATGCCTTTGTCCTGCGCGAAGCCACGATGCCGGTGCTGCGACCCGGCTCGGCTCCGCTGCGGGTATTGCACATCAGCGATCTCCACATGACGCCCGGGCAGAAGCTCAAACAGCAGTGGCTGCGCGAACTCGACCGGCTCGAACCCGACCTGGTGATCAACACCGGCGACAACCTGTCGCATCAGAAAGCCGTGCCCGCGGTGGTGCAATCGCTGGGCGGGCTGCTGTCACGGCCGGGCCTGTTCGTTTTCGGCAGCAACGACTACTTCGCACCGGTCCCCAAGAACCCCCTGAAGTATTTCGACAAGAACCATAAACGCGTGCACGGAGCCCCGCTGCCCTGGAAGGATCTGCGCGCGGCGTTCACCGAGCGCGGCTGGCTGGACCTGACGCACACCCGCCGCGATATCGAGGTCGGCGGTATCCGCATCGCCAGCGCGGGCGTCGACGATCCGCATCTGCAGCGCGATCGCTACGACACCATCGCCGGCGCCCCGAACCCGCTCGCCGATCTTCGCATCGGCCTGACGCACTCCCCGGAACCGCGGGTGCTAGACCGTTTCGCCGATGACGGTTACGACCTGATCCTGGCCGGGCACACCCATGGTGGCCAGCTCTGCCTGCCCGGCTACGGCGCCCTGGTCACCAACTGCGATATCGACCGGGCCCGAGTCAAGGGACCGTCCAAATGGGGTGCGCACACCCGGCTGCACGTATCGGCGGGTATCGGCACCTCCCCTTGGGCGCCGTACCGTTTCTGCTGCCGGCCCGAGGCCACCCTGCTCACCCTCGTCGCCGTTCCACCCAAACAGCCCGCCGCCGATTCCGGCCACGGGGTGTCGACATCGCAGGCAGTCGCCCGATAGCCCGGGACGCTACCGGAAAATAGGCCTTGAACAGTCGGTTTCTTTTCCGGACCGGACCTGATGTAAGCTATCGCAGGTCCGCTTCACGGGGTGTGGCGCAGCTTGGTAGCGCGCTTCGTTCGGGACGAAGAGGTCGTGGGTTCAAATCCCGCCACCCCGACTCGTGTTGGTCGAGACACGACTAGGCCCCTGACCCATGGTCAGGGGCCTTTTTCGCACTCCGTACAGGTCTACGCGCCGATGAGCGGCGACCCACCGCTACACCGAACGCTCGTTCGAGGTCAGAGCGCTGAGCGCCTCCGCCAGCCGGGCTCCGCTGGGCACTTCGGCATCCGGGCTGCTCATCCACTGCATCACCAAGCCGTTGAGGATGACGAAGTACAACTCGGCGACGGCGCGGGCCCGGGAACCGTCGAGGCCTGGATAGGAGTCGGCGACCAGATTCGCGATCTCGGAAACCGCGATGTCGTGCATCTCCCCCATCCGGGTCTGTTCGCTCGGTGTCCGGTAGACGCGGACCACGTTCTCCATACTCGCCACCAGCACGTCCCGGTTGCGGTCGAACAACTCGGCGATACCGTCCCAGACCTGCGGAAACGCCGCGCCCGCCGATTGGCCCGCGGTCGCTCTGATCCGCCTTTCGAGGTCGTCACCGATCACCCGGCCTGTCTCGTCGGTGAAGGCCTCGGTGAGCAAGCGGTCCTTGGAGCCGAAGTGGTAGCCGATGGCGGCCAGGCTCACTCCCGCGGTGGTGGCGATATCGCGGGCCGTGGTGGCGGCGAACCCGCGTTCGTAGATGCAGGTCCGCGCGGCCGCGAGTAGGTCCTCCTTGTTTCCCATGCCCCCACTCTAACCACGTATTAGACATTTGTTCTAGACGAACGTTCTACATCTGTGTTAGACATACGTCTAAGACATTCGAATTAATTCTGAGCGAGGACACCGATGACCACACAGACCACCCCCGCCACACCGCGCATCCTCATCTCCGGCGCCGGTATCGCCGGTAACGCGGTCGCCCTGCAACTGCTGCGAGCCGGAATCCGGCCCACGGTGATCGAACGCGCGGCCGCGCCGCGGCCGGGCGGTCAGGCCGTCGACCTGCGCGGACCCAGCCGGGTCGTGGCGCAGCGTTTGGGTCTCATGCCGGGCATCCGCCGGTACCAGCTCGACGAGCGGGGCATGGTGTACGTGGACTCCACCGGTCGCGAAGCCGCCCGCATGCCGGCCGAACTCTTCGGTGGCAAGGGAGCGGTGGCCGAAATCGAAATTACTCGTGGCGATCTGAACCAGGTACTCCTCGACGCCGTCGCCGAGGAGACCGCGCGCCCCGGCGCGCCCGGTATCGACTACCGCTATGGCGAACAGATCCACGCCCTGCGCGAACACGCCGACAGCGTCTCGGTGGAATTCGCCTCCGGAACCACCGAGGAATTCGACCTGGTGATCGGCGCCGACGGCCTGCACTCGACCACCCGGCGGCTGGCCTTCGGGCCGGAAGAGCAGTTCAGCACATACCTCGGCGGGTACACCTCGTACTTCACCATGCCGACCCCGGCGGGGATCCGCCCGCACTGGATGACCGTGCAACTGTTGCCCGGCGGGACCTTCCTGGGATTCCGGCCGGACGCCGACCCGACGACCACAAAGGCGATGATCAGCATCCGGCGCCCCGCCGACCCCGCCCTGCGGCGCGATACGGCGGCCCAGAAGCGGCTGCTACGCGAAGGTCTCGCGGCCGGCGGCCGGCTGATCGCCGAAGTCGACGCGGCCATGGACCGGGCCGAGGACTTCTACTTCGACGAACTCGCGCGTATCACCATGCCGCGCTGGACGACGGAGCGAATCGCGCTGGTCGGAGATGCCGGGTACTGCGGCTCACCGCTGAGCGGACAGGGCACGGCCATGGCTCTGGTCGGCGCCTACGTACTGGTCGGCGAGATCATGCGCACGCCGGACCGGCCCGCCGCCGCACTGGCCCGGTACGGCGAGGTCCTGCGCCCGTTCGTGGAATCCGCACAACAGCTCCCGCCCGGTGGAGTGAAGGCCATGACCCCGCGCACCCGGGCGGGTATCCGGGCTTCGCTGGCCCTGGTCCGGCTCACCACCTCCAGGATCATGCAGCCACTGATGACCCGCATGCTGTCCGGGACCGAGGATTACGCGCTGCCCGATTACTCCACCGAACTCTGCACCCCGGAACAGGGACCCCTGCCGCGGTAACCGGCGGGAACGGCTCGGCCGCCGGAGGCCGGGCGGGCGCGGACTTCACCGTGAGCCCTCGAACCGAAGAACCCGGATCCGCAGGCGGCCGACCGGGCAGGAGATCCACCTACTGTCCTCTCCACCTTCGCCCGACCGGCCGAATCACCGCGACCACCATCGCCGATCCCTCGAACGGTTACCTTTCGCTGGCAGCGGCCGGATCGACCACACTCGTACCGATTCCGATTTCGCTGCCGAGCATCCGGAAGAGCCGAACTATCGCTCGATGGCCCGTCCGGTCCGGTCACCCCGCGAGACCGGACCGGACGGATGCTGCCGCCGGCCGATGGGCCGGTCTGCCACCCCGCGGGACAGACCGACCCACCCACCGCAGTCCCCGGCTCCCCACCGGTTCCTGCGACCCCCACCTTCCGAGGGGTTCCGGTTCCTCCCCGGCCCCGCAACCACCTCACCCCTGCACACGGCTCCCTCCCCTGGACCCGCCTATCCCCCACCGAGTACTTTCCGGTTCCTCCCCGGGCACCGGTCCGTACCCCGCCCCAGCGACGTATCCGGTCACCGCAGCAGCCGGCTACGCCGAGTTCGGTGTGACCCGCCCTCGATCAGGCAACCGGTCGCCGGCAGGTCGGCGCCCATTTCGCCCGGTCGGTTACCGCCCGTACGGCCGGTCTCCGGGCCGTCGGCGCCGAACAGACCTGCCCACGCGGCACAGACGCTCGCGCTGCGGTACCGGATCCTCCGGCGTCTGCCACGGCGACCGCGTGCCGCAGCACCGCCGGCGGGCGCGCCGGCATCGACGACGAACTGGTCACAATGGCCCGGCCGGCCGGAGCGGTACCCGGCCTACCTTCGGTCGTCACGGCGGGCTCGGCACCCGGCCCCACAGCGGCGGTGACGCCGCCCGGAGCAGGCGTGACAGTCGGCTTGCTGATCATTGCGGGGTTCCTCTTCGCGGTGTCCTCGTTACCGGTTGTTCCGGCCTCGACACCAACAATGCGGCCCCGCGCTTGGCAGGCGCTTAACGTGAACTTATAACGCTGCAACCACGATTCGTCACAGTGCAGACAAGGTCGGGGCACAGCGGGGGGACCTGCTCCGGGACCGGTGTATCTCGGGCATCATGGAGATATCCGCTACGACAACGAGTGGGAGTGTGGATGGATACGTTGGTGTTATGGGCCCTGGCCTGTGCGGTCTACTGGTTCGGTCTGCTCTGATCGGGCCCCGCGCCGACAACCCGCCGGCACCGCGACAATCGTGCCAATAGCTCGCCCCTGAGCCGATCTTCCCGATCGGGCAGGGGTGTCGTGCTGTCCGGGCCGCGAGATCACCGGTCCTGTGGTCGGACGCCCGTTAGTGTGATCCGCATGGTGCGTTTCGGCGGGCTCCTGGCGGGGGTCACAGCGGTAACACTGATGGCGGGACAGCTCTTCGCGGCGCAGGCACAGGCACAGGCAGCACCGGAAACCGACGGCACGGCCGCCCGGGCCGGTTTCCGCTGCGAGGTGTCCTCCGGCCGGGAACCGGCCCGGGCCGCGCCGGAACAGGTGGGGCTGGACTCCGCCCGGCTGACCGACGCACTGGATTTCGCCGCGGGCCGCAATCGCCTCAACGTCCAGGTCTTCCGGCACAATTGCCTGATCGGCGAGGGCCCGCGCAACACGCGCACCGGTAATACACCCTGGAACGTATGGAGCGTGACCAAGAGCGTGGTTTCGCTGCTCACCGGCATCGCGGCCGGAGCCGGCCGTATCGATATCGAGGCGCCCATCGGCCGGTATCTGCCGCCGGGACTCGGCGACGCGCAGCGCCGGGCCATCACGGTCGAGAATCTGCTCACCGAAACTTCGGGTATGCGCACCGGCGTGGTCACCGAGGGCCTCACCGGGGCGGTACCGCTCGACCCGAACAGCGCGGTACAGGCACTGGGTGTCCCGCTGGACCACGAGCCGGGCACCGTCTTCACCTACAGCCAGCGCACCGTGGATCTGCTGTCGTACGTGCTGGAGCTGGCGGTCGGTGAACCGCTACAGGACTTCGCGCAGCGGGAATTGTTCGAGCCGCTCGGGATCGGACGCGGCGACTGGTATTGGGCGCGGGACCGGTCCGGCCACACCTACGGCTACGCACATCTGCTGATCCCGCCGAACGATCTGGCCAAGCTCGGATTGCTGGTCGCGGGCAACGGCAACTGGAACGGCCGCCAGATCGTGCCCGCCGCGTATCTGGCCCGCGCGACCAGCCCGTCGGCGACCAACTCCTGCTACGGATATCTGTTCTGGACCGGCCCCGACTGCGCGGAGAACGCGTCGTTCCTGCCGTCGGGCACCTACGCGATGGCCGGAGTCGGCCTCCAGAACGTGTTCGTCGTCCCGAGCCTGGACCTGGTGGTGGTGTGGACGGGGCTGTTCGGGAACGTGAGCGCCTACGGCCCGGCCGGCATCATCGCGCATACCGGCGAACTGCCGCACGAATTCTTCCGGCGGCTCATGGCCGCCTTCCACCGACCCCCGGTCCCCGACCCCGGCCCGTACGTGGAGCCGCCGCTGCGCACCGACCCGAACTCCTATATCGACACCGATATCCTGCTCGCGGTATTCGGCATCGGTGAGTCCGCGTATCCGGGCTGCGATGTGTTCGCCTGTCTCGGCGAACCGCTCGCGGCGCCGTTCAGCGACGCGCCGCCCGGCTGTGTCCTGCTGGTGTGCCTCGGAAACGATCCGCGCACCCCTGGAATCCACTGAACCGGGCGGCGTCCTACGCCGTCAGCGATCGGCGAGCAGAACCTCGGCGATCTGGATGGTGTTGAGCGCCGCGCCCTTGCGCAAGTTGTCGCCGGAGATGAACAGCGCCAGCCCACGCCCGTCCGGGACACCCGGATCCTGGCGGATACGCCCGACCAGCGATTCGTCCTTACCGGCGGCCGCCAGCGGCGTCGGGACGTCGACCAGCTCCACCCCGGGCGCCTTGGCGAGGATCTCCTGGGCGCGCTGTACCGACAGCGGATCGGCGAATTCGGCGTTCACCGACAACGAGTGCCCGGTGAACACCGGTACCCGGACGCAGGTTCCGCTCACCAGCAGCTCCGGTAGACCCAGGATCTTGCGGCTCTCGTTGCGCAGTTTCTGATCCTCGTCGGTCTCCCCGGAACCGTCGTCCACCAGCGAACCCGCCAGGGCCAGCACATTGAACGCGATCGGGGCGATGTACTTGTTCGGGGCCGGGAAATCCACCGCGCTGCCGTCGTGGGTCAGCTTCTCCGCGTCGTCGATGACCGCGCGGGTCTGCGAGGCGAGTTCCTCGACACCGGCCAGACCGCTACCCGATACCGCCTGATAGCTGGACACGATGAGGCGCTGCAACCCGGCCGCGTCGTGCAGCGGTTTGAGCACCGGCATCGCGGCCATGGTGGTGCAGTTGGGGTTGGCGATGATGCCTTTGACCAGATTGCGGGTCTGCTCCGGGTTGACTTCGCTGACCACCAGCGGGACCTCGGGATCCTTGCGCCAGGCCGAGGAGTTGTCGATCACGGTGACCCCCGCGGCGGCGAACCGCGGCGCCTGCACCCGCGACATGGTGGCGCCGGCGGAGAACAGCGCGATATCCAGGCCCGACGGGTCGGCGGTCTCGGTGTCCTCCACCACGATCTCACCGCCGCGCCACGGTAGCTTCTTACCGGCCGAACGCGCCGAGGCGAAGAAACGCACCTCGTCGGCGGGGAAATCGCGTTCCTCGAGCAGTTTGCGCATCACGGCGCCGACCTGACCGGTCGCGCCGACCACACCTACCCGCACACCCATGGCTCTATCCTCTCGACTCGATCGGGAGCGCTACGTGGTTACGCTGCGCTACCGCCTCCGCGCCTGACCCGATCAAGCAGCGCCCTTTCGACATGATCGGGAGCGCTCCGTGGTTACGCTCCGCTACCGCCTCCGCGCCTGACCCGATCATGTCAGCGCCCCGTTCCGGCGTGAACGACGGCGACCTCGTCGCCGCCGAGATCGAACGCGCGATGCAGCACCTGCACGGCATCGTCGAGTTCGGTGTCCTTGACCAGCACCGAGATCCGGATCTCGGAGGTGGAGATGAGGTCGATATTGATACCGGCCTCGGCCAGCGCCTCGCAGAAGGTGGCAGTGACCCCGGGATGGCTCTTCATACCGGCTCCGACCAGCGATACCTTGCCGATGTGGTCGTCGTAGAGCACCTGGGAGAAGCCGATCTCGCTCTGGTATTTGCTCAGCATCTCCACCGCACGGACGCCGTCGGCCTTGGGGAGGGTGAAGGTGATGTCGGTCTTGCCGGTCTCCACCTTGGAGATGTTCTGCAGGACCATATCGATGTTGATCTCGGCCTCGGCCACATAACGGAACACCTTGGCGGCGTATCCGGGTTCGTCCGGCAGCCCGACCACGGTCACCTTGGCCTCGCTGCGGTCGTGCGCGACGCCCGTCAGGATTGCTTGTTCCAAGGGAATGTCCTCCATCGATCCGTATACATAGGTGCCCTGCTTGTCGGTATAGGACGAACGCACATGCACGGGCACGTTGTAGCGGCGCGCGTATTCGACGCAGCGCAGCATGAGCACCTTCGACCCGCAGGCCGCCATCTCGAGCATTTCCTCGTAGGAGACCTGCTCGAGCTTCTGCGCATCGCTCACGATGCGCGGATCGGCGGTGAAGACTCCGTCCACGTCGGTGTAGATCTCACAGACGTCGGCCTCCAGCGCGGCGGCCAGCGCGACCGCGGTGGTATCGGAACCACCCCGACCCAGCGTGGTGACGTCCTTGCTGTCCTGGCTGACGCCCTGGAAACCCGCGACCAGGACGATGGTGCCCTCGTCCAGGGCTTCACGCAGCCGGCCCGGCGTCACGTCGATGATCTTGGCCTTACCGTGTACCGACGTGGTGATGACACCGGCCTGGGAGCCGGTGAACGACCGCGCCTCGGCGCCGAGACTGTGAATGGCCATGGCCACCAGGGCGTTGGAGATGCGTTCACCGGAGGTGAGCAGCATGTCCATCTCCCGGGCCGGGGGCGCGGGAGAGACCTGTTCGGCCAGGTCGAGCAGTTCATCGGTGGTATCGCCCATGGCTGAGCACACCACGACCACGTCGTGGCCCTGCTTCTTCGTCTCGACGATCCGTTCGGCGACGCGACGGATCCGGTCGGCAGAGGCTACCGAGGATCCTCCGTACTTCTGGACAACGAGTGCCACGAGGGGTCCTCCAATGTCAGCGAACAGGCGATCAGTGCAATAGCGTACCGATGCCGGCCACGCTGTTCCGGGAGTATCCGGCCTGGCTGTGGAATAACACACAGCCGCGTGACGTCACGTTTACCTGCGCGCGGACCCGCCGCACGCGCGGGCGGGCCCGGCGGGCGGGCGCACGACGCTCATATCCGATCGAACCAGCTCACCTGCGCTCCGTTGCCGAACTCCCGCCGCTGCACGGGACTGAACCGGGCGGGCCGGAAAAGGCCACCCAGAACCGGTACGCCGGCGCCGGCCAACACCGGATAGCTCTTGAAGATGAGCTGGTCGATCTCCTCGATCAGCGCGCCGGCGAGGCCGCCGCCGCCGCAGAGCCAGATGTCCTTGCCCTCGGGGCCCTCCTCCTTTTTGAGTCGCCGCACCAGTTCGACCGGATCGGTGCGCACCAGCTCGATATCCGGATCGTCGACCCGCTCCAGAGTGGTGGAGACGACGTACTGCTTCAGGTGGGCGTAGGGGCTGGGGATCCCCGCCGACAGTGCGGGTTCGTAGGTGCCGCGGCCCATGATCACCGTGTCCCAGTGCCGGTTCGGGACATCGGGTGCGATACCGGCGTGTTCCCGTATATGCGTGGGGAGGGATTCCGGATAACGCTCGTTGATCCATTCGGCCATTTCGGCGTCGACCGGATAGAAATCGACCTCTCCGCCGGGGCCGGCGATATAGCCGTCGAGGGAGACGGCGACGTAGTAGACGAGTTTTCGCATGAAGTACCGCCCTTTTCGTAGTACTCTGATCGAAGTGGTTTGAATGTAGTACTACAATCGGAGTGGTGTCAAGGCCGGCCACCGGGAACGCAAGGAGGGTGCATATCGAACCGGCCGCCGATCGCACCCACTCGATATCCGGCGCCCGAATTGATTACGAGCCGCCACCAATGACCGATAGCCGGCCGATCGGGGTTGTGATGCCCGCCATAGGGCTCGAATAATGGGCTGCATGATGGCAAACGTCGGAGACCGGTTGCACGTGCACGGGCACACCGTCGGCGAAGTCGACCACGAGGGAGAGATCGTGGAGGTTCACGGCCGCGACGGAACGCCGCCGTATCTGGTGCGTTTCGACGACGGCCATGAGTCACTCGTCTTCCCCGGCCCGGACGCGACAGTGGAACGAACACCCTGACCTGCCCACGCGGCAGGCACAGCGCCCCCCGGTCAGGACCGGCCCCGCAAACGTCTGCGGCCGGTATGCCCGGTGGCGGAATCCCGGGCGCGGCAAATCCGCGTGTTGACGATCACGTGACCCCCGGGAAGAATCGTGGCCTATTCGTAATAACCGGGGGTGCGAGGGACCATGCGTACGAAGACCGATATCCGATTCGCCGTCGAGGCCGACCCCGGCCAGGTGATGGACGCGTTGATGGCGGTCGAGATGCTGTCCGAATGGTCGCCCGATTTCGATGACGCACGAGTGGCGGGGCGCGACGAAGAGGGTCGGCCGCGCCGGGTCTTCATCCAGGTCTCGGTCTCCAATTCCCCGGATATGCAGGTGTGGGAGTTCGACTGGTCGCCGAACCGGATGTCGTGGGAGGTCTCCGACAGCACGCGCGGTATCAGAGGCGGCGGGTTCTTCGAGGTCACCGCGGGTGAAAGCGGTAGTGACGTGCTGCTGCACGTAGAGCAGTACACGCCGCTGCCCGTGCCCGGCTTCCTGGGCAAGAGGGCGGTCCGCAAATCCTACGAGGCCCTGGTGGAAAACTTCGTCGCCTACGCCGAGCAGTTTCCCGAATCCGAGACCTACGACCTCGTCTGAGCCGGCCCGGCGCACCCACGCTCCACGGCCACTTCACCCACCTCCCCCAGTGAGGTGCCGGGCAGTGAGGTGATGGGCGGTCGGACCATAGGCCGCCGGCGCCACTTTGACCCCCGCACGCACCGATTCGCGGATCTGATCCACATTCTCCCGGATCATGTCCGATACGAGTTCGTCGGTGCGCGGATCGGCGAGCACCTGGAACAGGATCCGGAACACGGTGTCGGCGACCAGGCGAATGATCTCGTCATGGAACGGGATGTAGCGCACCCGGCCGGTCTGCGGATCGTTCTTGATCATCTCGACGATCATCTCGTCGAGCTCGCTGCGGTTCTCCTCCAGCGCCGCCGCGATATTGCGGGTGTAGTGCCCGGTTCGCAGGACCGCGGTGACCTCCTCCATGATCGCGATGGTCATCGGACGCTTGATGACCTCCACGATCGTGCCCACGGAATGGTTGATCACCGCGGCGGTGACCCGGTCACCGAACACCCGGTCGGCGACACGGGCCAGCCGGACCAGGATCACCACGACCCGCAGCAATCGGAAGGACCGGAAGAACGGACTTGCCACCGGGATCATGCCGAGGACTTCGTACCAGTAGACGAATGGGAAGGTCCACGACCAGCCGCCCCGGCGCCAGCGCCAGAGGAACTCGATCGCGAAGACGGCGCAGATCGCGTAGTCGACACCGACAATGACCCGGTAGGTCTCGGGCGAGACCTCGAGGAAGGTGATCCAGCACACCAGAACGACCGAGATCGCGGCCAGCCCCAGCATCAGGAAATCGCTCCACAGGGCGGGCGGTTTCCGGGGGAAACTCTTCGGCTCAGGGGTTTCGGGTCCGTAGCCGGGACCGGACTCCGTGGACGACGGTGTTGACACCTGCATTCCCTTCGACGCCGAAAGATCGCCGACCAGTATTACTCGCCGACCGGCTGCGCGGACCGCGCACGGCGCCGGTCAGCGGCCGGTGCACCACTGAGCAGGACTCGTCCGGCGAACGGCCGCCGTATTCCGGCATCGCGGCCACCACCGCCTTTCGTCCCGGGTCAGCGGCCCTCGCGGATGATCGCCTCGATATTGCGTTCGGCCAGCGCGGTGATGGTCAGCGACGGATTGACGGTGCCGGTGCTGCCCGGAATCGCCGCGCCGTCCATGACGTACAGGCCCGGATGCCCGTGCACCCGGCCGTAGGAGTCGGTCGCTGCGCCCAGCACCGCGCCGCCGAGGGGATGCGCGGTGAACAGGGCGTTGGCGTCGTATCCGAGGACGCCGTACTCGGCCAACGCACCGGCCCGCTCCGCGATACGGCGGTCCACCGCCCGGGCCGCCGCCGCCACCTCGTCCCGGGCCCGGCTCGGCCAGCTCAGTCCGACACCCCCGGAGACGGGGTCGTAGCCGAACCGCGCGCGGGTGGGATCGAGGACCATTGCCAGCGAGGCCAGCGCACCCGTTTCGAACGGGATCCCGGGGATGTACCAGTTCTCCAAAGACAGCGCCATGCCGGTGTCGTCGAAGATCCGGCTGGCGCTGGGCACACCCTGCCCGTTACCCGCGACCGAACTCGCCCCGCGGGCGAGCACGACATCGCCGTTGGTGCCCCAGCCGTCGCCGATGTGTTCGTTGAGTCGCGGTAGCGCGCCCGTCTCCCGGGCCCGGACGAGCAGTTCGGAGGTACCGACCGAGCCCGCGCCCAGGAACAACTTGTCGCAGGTGAGGGTTCGTTTTCCGTGTACCGCGCCGGTCGGTGCGAGATGGGTGACCGTGACCACGAACCGGCCGCCGGCTTCCTGGGCGATCGTATCGACGCGATGGCCGGGATAGATCTTGGCTTTCCCGGTGGCCTCGGCGTCCTTCAGATAGTTCTGGTTGAGATCGAATTTGGCGCCGTTGGAGTTGCCGAGATTGCTGCGCCCGGCGGTCGCCGAGGCCCGGACCGTCCCCGCCAGTTCGCCGCGCAGCACATCCCAGGTGAAGATCGAGTCGTTGGGCACCGGCCGGTAACCGGCCTTGCGCACCTGATCGTCCCAGGCCCGGGAATGGGTGAACGGCGCCGACCGGTAGATGTCCTCGGGCATCGGATCCAGCCGCAATTTCGCGCGCACCCGCGGGTAGTACACCCGGTCGAGTTCGCCGTAGTCGACCACACCGCCGAAGACATGGTCGAAGAGCCGGCGTTCGGGCGCGATCATCGCGCCGGTGAAAACCACCGAGCCGCCGCCCACCGCCGCGCCTCGCCAGACATCGATCCCCTGGAAACGGGTGCAATCCAGCACGCCCCCGAAGTCGGCGAACTGCATCGGTACCTTGGTCACGCCGGTGAAGCTGGTGGCATGCCAGAAGCCGCGACCGTCGGGTAGATCGTCGCCGGTGAAGATCTCTCGCCACGGGTCGTTGGGCCAGCGGGAGCCGCGTTCGAGCACCGTGGTGGGGACCCCGGCCTCCGACAGCCGCAAAGCGGTGACCGCCGCGCCGAATCCCGAACCGATCACTATGGCCTCGGTGTGCTCGGGTGGCGCCGGCACCGGACCGAAGATCTCCGGTACCCACTGCGCGAACAGTTCGTGCCAGATCGGCTCCGCCGCGGCCCGCGGCAGACCTGTTTCCGCTCTCGGGACCGCCGATCCCACCGCACCGATGAGAGCAGCCGCCCCCGCGGCTTTGAAAAGGGCACGCCTATCCACCCCAGCACACCTCTCTGGTAACGCAACAGCGCACGGATGGTACCGAGAATCGACCGGTGTGAACAGTCGTGGCGGGGAGGCCGATTCGGATCCTGAAGCCGCTAGCCGAAGATCAACCGGACAACCGCGAGGGTGCCCACGATCACGATCACCGCGCGCAGCACATTCGGCTGCAGCCGTCGCCCGACCTTGGCTCCCAGCTGGCCTCCGATGATCGCTCCGGCCGCGATCAAGGCCACGACCGGCCAATCCACCTCGGCGACCACGATGAAGATAACGGCCGAAAGCCCATTGGTGAGCAGGGCCAGCACATTCTTCACCGCGTTGAGACGCTGGATGTCCTCGTGGACGAACACACCGAGCAGCGCGAGCAGCAACACACCCTGGGCCGCCCCGAAGTAACCCCCGTAGATGCCGGTGCCGAAAATGGCGGCGAGCAGAACCGGTCCGCCGTGCGGGGGGAGGTTCTCGGCCTCGCCCTGCCGTTGCCGCACCCAGGCCGACAGCCGCGGCTGCACCACCACCAGTACCAGCGCCACAATGATCAGTACCGGCACGATGGCGGCGAACGCACCGGCGGGCAGCGTCAGCAGCAGGACCGCGCCTACCGCGGCGCCCAGCAGCGACGCCGAGCTGTAGCGCAGCACCCTGCCCCACTGCCCCGACAGTTCCCGCCGGTAGCCGATCGCCCCGCTCAGCGAGCCGGGCACCAGTCCGACGGTATTCGACACATTCGCGGTCACCGGCGGCAAACCGATGGCCAGCAGTACCGGGAAGGTGATAAGCGTCCCCGACCCGACGACAGTGTTGATGCCCCCCGCGGCGATACCCGCGCCGAAAACGGCCAGCATCTCCAGCCAAGTCATGCTCGAACCCTCGACCTTTCCGGACCGGCGTCCGGTCACTCGCAACCCTGAGGGACGCTAGCGGTTGCCTGTCCCGAAGATCACGACGGGTCGGGGCAGGGCCGCCTGTGGACGCGCCGCCGCGCGCCGGAGCAGCAGGAGCCCGCGGGAGGTGGCGCGACGCGCCCGGGGCCGGCCGGGAGAAACAGCCGCGTCGCGCACAGCGAATAGCTTCACGACGATCGCGATACCGCGCCGCGAGCCCTACACGAACGGCGCGGCGACCGTCGTCGGCGACACGAACCGCGACGCCCTGTGAAGCACCGGCCCTCCGGACCGCCTCGGCAGGCCCGACACCAGAGGAGGTAGACTCGCACGGGTCATGCAGCGGGCACTTCTTCTCAGCCGCCGCGACGGGGTCTGATCGGACCGGCTTCCCGTCGCGGGGTTCAGCCACGCCGGTCGACCCAATTCGGGAAACAATCTCACTCACGGAGAAATCGCATGTCACCCGCTGACGCCTTCGTATCCGGCACGCGCACCATCACCGCGCCCGCCAAGCCCGCGCCTGCCGACCAGCCCGCGTGGAACAAGCAGAAGAACTCGTCTGCGCCCGTCTTCCGCTACCGTCCGTTCGCCGAGGAAGTCGAGCCGGTCACGCTGCCGGACCGCACCTGGCCGGACAAGGTGATCGACCGAGCGCCCGCTTGGTGCGCCGTCGACCTGCGTGACGGCAATCAGGCGCTGATCGACCCGATGAGCCCCGCCCGCAAGCGCCGGATGTTCGATCTACTGGTGCGGATGGGTTACAAGGAGATCGAGGTCGGCTTCCCGTCCGCCAGCCAGACCGATTTCGATTTCGTCCGCGAGATCATCGAGGACGGCGCCATCCCGGACGACGTCAGCATCCAGGTGCTCACCCAGTGTCGTCCCGAGCTGATCGAGCGCACTTTCGAGGCATGCGCCGGCGCGGCGAACGTGATCGTGCACTTCTACAACTCCACCTCCATCCTGCAGCGCCGGGTGGTGTTCCGCGCCGACCGCGATGCCGTGCAGAAGATCGCCACCGACGCCGCGCGGCTGTGCCTGGAGACCGAGAAGCGCTACCCGGACACCAACTGGCGTTACGAGTACAGCCCGGAGTCCTACACCGGCACCGAACTGGAGTACGCCAAACAGGTCTGCGACGCGGTCTCGGAGATCATCGCGCCGACCCCCGACAAGCCGCTGATCATCAACCTGCCGGCCACCGTCGAGATGGCGACGCCCAATGTGTACGCCGATTCCATCGAATGGATGCACCGCAACCTGGCGCGGCGCGATTCGATCGTGCTGTCGCTGCACCCGCACAACGACCGGGGCACCGCGGTCGCCGCCGCGGAGCTGGGCTACCAGGCCGGGGCCGACCGCATCGAGGGCTGCCTGTTCGGCAACGGCGAACGCACCGGCAACGTCTGCCTGGTGACCCTGGGCATGAACATGTTCTCCCAGGGTGTGGACCCGCAGATCAACTTCTCCGATATCGACGAGATCCGTCGCACGGTGGAGTACTGCAACCAGCTCCCGGTCCACGAACGCCACCCCTACGGCGGCGATCTGGTCTACACCGCGTTCTCCGGCAGCCACCAGGACGCGATCAACAAGGGCCTGGACGCCATGAAGGCAGCCGCCGACTCGGCCGGCGCCGATGTGGACGATATCTCCTGGGAGGTGCCCTACCTGCCGATCGACCCGAAGGATGTGGGCCGCACCTACGAGGCGGTCATCCGGGTCAATTCGCAGTCCGGCAAGGGCGGCGTGGCCTACATCATGAAGACCGATCACGGGCTGGCCCTGCCACGCCGGTTGCAGATCGAATTCTCGCAGGCCATCCAGCAGATCACCGACGGCGAGGGTGGTGAGATCACACCCAAGGAGATGTGGGACGCCTTCGCCGACGAATACCTGACCCCGATCCGGCCGCTGGAGCGGATGCGCCAGAAGGTCACCGCCGCCGAGACCGACGGCGGCACCGACCGCATCACCGCGGTGGTCAAGGTGGACGGGGTCGAGCAGGAGGTCACCGGTAGCGGCAACGGACCGCTCGCGGCCTTCGTCGACGCCATCGCCGCGGTCGGGTACGAGGTGGAGGTGCTCGACTACTCCGAGCACGCGCTGTCCGCCGGCGACGACGCCCAGGCAGCGGCCTATGTGGAATGCGCGATCGGTGACCGGATCGTCTGGGGCGTGGGTATCGCCACCTCCATCACGACCGCTTCGCTGCGCGCCGTGGTCTCGGCCGTGAACCGGGCCGCCCAGAAGCAGTAACCCACGATCACTGTTCAGGCCGCCGTCACCGTAGCGGTGACGGCGGCCTCATCGGTGGTAAACCGTCCGGCATGCGAACCTTCGCGTACCTGCTAGCGTTGGTCCGGACTCCACGCCGCCGAGCTCTCTGCTCGAAAATCCCGAGCAGATGGGGGAACTGTGACTACTGACGAACACGATCCGACTTCCCAGCCCTGGCCCGCGAGTCAACCGGCGGACACCGCCGGCCGCGGCGGCGACCCGGATGCCGTGCCGGCCGAGGACCCGGCACGAAGCGAGCCGGAGCCGCTCGCCGAGCCGGGTGAGCCCGCCGAGCAGCTGTCTTCCGAAGCGCCGCCCGTGGAAGCCGGACCCGCGGAATCCGATTCGGCCGCGGGAACCGATACCCCGGACGAGTCCGCGCGACCAGGCGCCGCGAGCGACCCGGAAGCTGCTCGCACCACCGATTCCGAGAATCCGGCCCCCGCCGACGAGGGTGCCGAAGCCGGTAACCCGACGGCAGACCCGGTCGAACCGGGCACCCCGCCGTGGCCGGACGGCAATGGGTTCGCGCCGCCACCACAGACACCGGCCGACAGCGGCGCCCTTCACGGGGATGCCCCGTTCGACCAATTCGCTCCGCCGGTACCCGGCGGGGCTTTCAGTGCGCCTGCCCCGGAGCAGTTCCCGGACCCGGCCGGCGCACAGATCCCGCAACCGGACCCGAACGAGTTCCAGCCCGCGAACATCGGGCCCGCCGCGGACCCCGCGCAGGCCGGGCCCGGCCAGTTCGAGGCTCCGAATACCGGATACGGCAGCGGCCAATTCCCACGACCCGACGCCGGCCCATCCCAGTCGGGTCCGGGCCAGTTCCCCTCCCCGGACGCCGGATACGGCAGCGGCCAGTTCCCACAACCGGACGCCGGCCAATTCCAGGCCCCGAACAACGGATACGGCAGCGGCCAATTCCCACAACCGGACCCCGCTCAATTCCAGGCCCCGAACACCGGACACAGCAGCGGCCAATTCCCACAACCCGACGCCGGCCCATCCCAGTCGGGTCCAGGCCAGTTCCCCTCCCCGGACGCCGGATACGGCAGCGGCCAATTCCCACAACCCGAAACCGGCCAATTCCAGGCCCCGAACAGCGAAAATGGCAGCGGCCAGTTCGCGCAGCCGGCACCGGGCCAGTTCCAGCCCGGTGGGCCGGGGCAGAACCCGCCCGACCCCTTCGTGGTGCCCGGGCCACCGACCGGGCAGTATCCGCCACAGGACCCGAATTTCCATCCGGGACAGGCGGACCCGCGGCAGCCACCGTACGCACCGCCGGTTGCCCAGCCCACCGGCGGCTACGCACCACCGGCCGCTCCGCAGCCGAGTTCCGCGCCCGCGCCGGAGAACGAGCCGGGCGGGCCGATCTACAGCTGGGCACCACCCCCCATGCCGACCGCGCCGCCGCCCGTACCGCAGCCGCAGTACCAGCAGGCGCCGCCCCCGGCGGCACAGAATCCGCCGACCGGGCAGTTCCAGCCTCCCGCATGGGGCGACCCCGGCCGGCCGCCGGCCCCGCAGCAGCAGTTCCAGCAGCCCGGCCAACCGGGACAGCCCGGCCAGCCGGGACAGCAACAGTTTTCGCCGCGCCAGATGCCCGAGCCGGGCCAGCTCGGTAATTCGGTCAACGACCTGAACCTGCTCAAGCGGGCCCGTAAGGCGCCGCGCAGCGGTTGGCGGCGAGCGGTCCACAAGGTCTCGCGCGGTGCGATCAACCCGGGTGAATCGGCCTCCGATGTCGTCCACCGGGACCTGGTGAGCCGGGTGAACGCACCGGTCTACGGTGATTTCCGGATCGCGATCCTCTCGCTCAAGGGCGGAGTCGGCAAGACCACCACGACCGTCGGCCTCGGCGCCACCTTCGCGTCGTTGCGGGGTGATCGGGTCATCGCGATCGACGCCAACCCCGACCTGGGCACCCTTGCCCACCGGGTACCGCGCCAGACCCGCTCCACCGTGCGCAACCTGCTGGAAGACCAGAACATCACCCGCTACTCGGATGTGCGCGCGCATACCTCGCAGTCACCGAGCCGGCTGGAAGTGCTGGCCAGCGAGCAGGACCCGGCGGTCTCCGAGGCCTTCAGCGAGGCCGACTACCGGCGCGCGATCGGGATCCTGCAGTCGTTCTACAACATCATCCTCACCGACTGCGGTACCGGACTGATGCATTCGGCGATGTCCGGGGTGCTCGATATGGCGAGTTCGCTGGTCCTGGTGACCTCCCCCGCCATCGACGGCGCCCGTAGCGCCTCGGCCACCCTGGACTGGCTCGACTACCACGGCTATTCGCACCTGGTACAGCAGACCGTGGTGGTGGTCAACGCGTCCCGGCGCGGGTCCACCTCGGTGAACCTGGACCATCTGCGCCGACTGTTCCTGGACCGCACCCGGGCGGTCCAGGTCGTACCCTTCGACGACCATCTCGCCGAGGGCGCCGAAATCGATCTGGAACTGGTGAGCAAACCGACCCGGCAGGCCTTGCTGGAGCTCGCCGCGATGGTCGCCGACGATTTCGCCAATGTGGACGGGTATCCGTACGGCAACCGCTACTGATCGGTCCCGGGCGGCGGTTCGGCGGTGACCCGCCGGGCCGCCGCCGTGAACGAGTCCAGTACCGCGGCGATCGCGGGACGGTTCTCGGCGCGTGGCCTGGTGACCAGGTCGTAGAGGCGGGCCGCACGCACTCCGGACAGTCGCAGCTGGGACAACCCGGGGTGCGTGACGACGTAGCGGGGCATGAGCGCGACGCCGTATCCGGCGCCGACCAGCGTTTCGATCATCCGGAAGTCGTTCAATCTCTGTACGATTCGCGGTTCCACACCGGTTATCGTGGCGATGGATCGCAGCACATCGTCGACCGGGAAACCACCGCGCACGCTCAGCCAGGCCTCTCCGGCCAGTTCCTCGGCCGCGACCGCGTCCTTTCCGGCCAAAGGATGGTCGGGTGCCACCAGGACGTCGATGGGTTCGCGCATGAGTACCCGGGAACTCACCCGCGGCCCGGCCACCGGTGCGGCGCGTTCGTCGCGATGGGTCAGGACGATGTCGTAGTCGGCGAGCAGACCGGGGGTCTCGTGCGGCGGTACGTCCTCGTCACCGGCCACGATGTCCACCCCGCTACCGGCCATCGCGGGCAGCACATGGGGCAGCAGCAGCGCACCGCCGGAAGGGAAGACTCCCACCCGGACCTGTCCGTGCGGGGATCCGCGATAGTGCGCCATCTCCGCGACGGCACGCTCGAGTGCGGCGAGGACCTCGTCGGCCCGGACCACGAGGGCATGCCCGGCGTCGGTGAGGCGGACCCGGCGGCCGCTCGGTTCGAGCAGGGTGACGCCCGCCTCCCTGGTCAGCACTTTGAGTTGTTGTGACACCGCCGACGGGGTCATGGACAGGGCGGCGGCAACCGCGCCGATCGTGCCGCGGTCGGCGAACTCGCGCAGGATACGTAGCCGCTCCACCGACAGCGAGGCGTGCGCACCAACCATTAAGCAATACTAAATCATCAATCCATAACAATTCGTTTGTGCTCACAGGTCGATACATCCCATGATTATTGGGTGACCTCCCGTGACCGCATGATCGCCCTGACCGTCATCCTCCTGTGGGGTCTCAACTTCCTCGCCATTCGCGTGGGGCTCGACCATATGCCGCCGTTCTTCTTCGCCGCTCTGCGATTCGCGGTGATCGCGATACCGGCGCTGCTGTTCATCCCGCGCCCCGCCGTCCGGGCGCGCTGGCTGCTGCTGTACGGCACCGGCTTCGGGATGCTGCAATTCGCGTTCCTGTTCACCGCGATGCGGGTGGGGATGCCCACCGGCCTGGCCTCGCTGGTCTTGCAATCCTCGGCGCCGTTCACGGTGTTGCTCGGGGCGCTGCTGCTGGGTGAGCGGTTACGGCCGGTGCAGATCGCCGGGCTCGCCGTCGCGGTGGGGGGGATGGCGGTCATCGGCTGGAATCAGTTCGCGCACGCCGCGCTGCTGCCGGTGCTGCTCACGCTGGCGGCCGGGTTCGGCTGGGCGCTGGGCAATCTCGGCGCGCGTCAGGCCGGTGTGGAAGCGCCGGGCACCAATCCGCTGCATCTCACGCTGTGGATCACCGCCGTGCCGGTGCTGCCGCTGTTCGCGCTCTCGGTTGTGTGGGAAGGTCCGACCACCGGAGTCCGGGCACTGGCCGGCACGTTCTCGGCCGACGGCTGGCCCGCACTGGCCGGCCTGGTCTACATCGTGGTGCTCGGCACAATCGTCGGGTCCGGCCTGTGGACCTACCTCATGAGCCGCTACCCGGCCGGAAGTGTCGCGCCGTTGTCGCTGCTCGTTCCGGTGGTCGGATTCACCGCCGCGTGGATCTTCCTGGACGAAACACCGGCACCCGCGAGCCTGATCGGCGGAGTGATCGTGATCGCGGGAGCGTTCGCGGCGACGGCCGGTGCCGGGAAGACGACGCCGCGGGAGCCGGCCGGCGAATCGGCTGCCCTGCCCGCGAGGGCGGATATCGGTGCGACGCGGACGCTGGAACCCGCCGTCGGATGAGACGCCGCCCGATCGATCACGCGGTCGATGCACCGGCGCAGCCGGATCCCGTTTAAAGTTGGCGCGATCGAGACAGCTACCCCGGGTTAGGCAGCAGTAGACAACATGGCAGAGCATCGGTGGCCCGCGTCGGGTGCCGCGAAGATTCCAGGTCGACCTGCGGGGGCGAGCGCGTACACCCGGCGAACTGTGCTCCGCGCCACCGCGGCCGCGGGCATCGGGGCGGCGGCCGTAGCCGCGCTACCCGGCGCGACCGCCCGCGCCCTGCCCACCGCACGGGTTGCCGTACTCGGCGGCGGCGTCGCCGGGCTCACCGCGGCCCACGAACTCGCCGAACGCGGGTTCGAGGTCACCGTGTACGAACGCCGTGCGCTCGGCGGGAAGGCACGCAGCATGCCGGTGCCCGGCACCGGGACCGGGGGTCGGCCGGATCTGCCCGGCGAACACGGCTTCCGCTTCTTTCCCGGCTTCTACCAGCACATTCCCGATACCATGCGGCGGATCCCGTTCGAGCGGAACGTGAACGGAGTATGGGACAACCTGGTCGGCGTCCCCGATGCCCGGTTCGCCCGGGCCGACGCCGACGATATCCGCGCGCCGCTCGGCTTCGGCCGCGTGGACGCCGCGTCACCCGAGGGGATGCGCGAAAGCCTCGCCTCGGTCATCTCCACCACACTGAAGATGGCGCCCGCCGAGGGCCTCTTCTTCGCCAACCGGCTGCTGGTCTTCAACACCAGCTGCGACGCGCGCCGCTTCGGTCAATGGGAGCACACGTCCTGGGCAGATTTCGTGGGCGCCCACGCACGGTCGCACGAGTTCCGCGCACTGGTCTCGCGCACCCTCACCAGCCTGCTTGTCGCGGCCAAGGACGAACTGGCCAGCGTGCGCACGATCGGGTCGATGGGTGAACAGTTCCTGGGCAACCCGATGCAGATCGGCCACGACGGCGACCTGGACCGCGTGCTCAACGGACCGACCAATGTCGCGTGGATCGACCCGTGGGTGGCGCGGCTACGCGAACTGGGCGTCCGTTTCGAAGTCGGCGCCGAAGTGCGGGGACTGGAGACCCGGGACCGGCGCATCACCGGCGCCCGGATCGTCACCGGATCCGGGGCGGCCCAAACCGTGACGGCGGACCACTTCATCGTGGCGCTGCCCGCCGAACGCGCCCGGGATCTGTGGAACGCCGACATCCTCTCCGCCTGGCCGCAACTGGCTTCGATGAGCCGGCTGTTCACCGACTGGATGAGCGGTATCCAGTTCTACCTGCGGCGTCGGCCCGGACTGGGCAGCGGTCACGCCGCCTATATCGACTCACCCTGGTCGCTGACCTCCATAGCGCAGAACGCGCTGTGGTCACGCAAACTGGACCAGTACGGTGACGGGACCGTACTCGACTGCCTGTCGGTCGACATCTCCGACTGGAACACCCCAGGCATCCTGTTCGGCAAGACCGCGAAGGAATGCACCCACGAGGAGATCGCCAAGGAGACCTGGGCACAGATCCTCGCGCACCTCAACGACCGCGACCATATGCTGGGCGATGCCGACCTGCACTCCTGGTTCCTCGACCCCGGGATCACCTGGCACGCCGAGCGCGGTGAGAACGCGAACGCCGACCCGTTGCTGATCAACACGGCGGGATCGTGGGAGCTGCGGCCCGAACCGCACGGCGGTGTCGAGAACCTCTATCTGGCAGGCGATTACGTACGCACGAATATCGACCTGGCCACCATGGAGGGCGCCAACGAATCCGCCCGGGCCGCGGTGAACGCGCTCCTGGAAGTCACCGGTTCGGACGCACCCCGCTGCCCCACCTACACCCTCTGGCGCGCCCCGGAACTCGAACCGCTGCGACGCGCCGACGCCGACGCGTACGCGGCCGGACGACCGAACGCTTTCGATATCCAGTTCTGACAACGGGTCGATCCCACCCGGGAAAGGCCTGTAGGGCCCGTGCGATGCTCGACAGAGCGTACGGAATGCCCACCCGGCCGCAGACTCGCCCCGCCACATCGTGAGGCCGGCACCGCTCCTGGGAGGGCGCGATCAGCCCCGATGCGACGGACGCGGACCGGCAGCCCGAACCGACCCATCCGGGCGCCGAGCGCAGACATGTCACCACGAGGTGAACTCCCCCGCGCCGCGTGAGGGCGAGCCCGACGGGTCACTAGACTGCGCGACGTGGCAGAGATATCGGTGCGGGGGCGGCTGGCCCTCGGGGTGGCCGGCGCGGCGGCCTGGGCCTCCCGCAAGGCGGGCCGTGGCAACGGATCGATGATCGGCGGGCTGCTCGCGCTGAAGATCGACCCGCGGATCATGAAGCAGCTGGGCCGCGGACGGCGCACCGTGCTGATCACCGGCACCAACGGCAAATCGACCACCACCCGGATGACCACCGCGGCGCTCGGCACCCTGGGCGAAGTCGCCACCCAGGCCGACGGCGCCAATATGGACGCCGGGATCGTCTCGGCGCTCAATGTCCACCGGGAGGCGCCCCTGGCCGCGATCGAGGTGGACGAACTGCATCTTCCGCATGTCACCGACGCCCTCAAACCGGAGGCGGTCGTACTGCTGAACCTCAGCCGCGATCAGCTGGACCGGGTCGGCGAGATCAATATGATCGAACGACGGCTGCGCTCCGGTTTGGCGCGGCACCCGGATACCGTCGTCATCGCCAACTGCGACGACGTACTGGTCACCTCCATCGCCTACGACCATCCGAATGTGGTGTGGGTCGCCGCTGGCAGTGGCTGGGCGATGGACGCCACCAGCTGTCCGCGCAGTGGGGAGCCGATCCTCTGGGAGGGCACCCACTGGTACAGCACCGGCACCGATTTCGCTCGGCCTCAGCCGGATTGGTGGCTCGACGGCGACAAACTCTGCGGCCCCGACGGCATCCGGCTGCCACTGCGCCTGGCGCTGCCCGGCCGGGCGAACCGGGGCAACGCGGCCCAGGCGGTGGCCGCGGCGGTGGCGCTGGGCGCCGATACGGAACAGGCCTGCGCCGCCACCGGAACCGTGCGGGAGATCGCGGGCCGCTACCGCACCGTCCAGGTCGGCGAACACGCCGCCCGGCTGCTGCTGGCCAAGAACCCGGCCGGCTGGCAGGAAGCGCTGTCCATGATCGACCACAGCGCCTCCGGGCTGGTGATCGCGGTGAACGGCCAGGTACCCGACGGCGAGGACCTGTCCTGGCTGTGGGATGTGCGATTCGAGCATTTCGAAGACGTCCACGTCGTCGCCGCCGGGGAGCGCGCCACCGACCTCGCGGTGCGTCTCACCTACGCCGGGGTCACGCACACCACCGTCGCGGACCCCGTACGCGCCATCGCGTCCTGCCCGGCGGGCCCGGTCGAAGTTCTCGCCAACTACACCGCGTTCCGCGATCTCAACCGTGACCTCCAGGAGCGGAACCGATGAGTGATTCGACAGTACGCATCGGCCTGGTGCTGCCCGATGTGATGGGCACCTACGGTGACGGCGGCAACGCGCTGGTCCTGCGGCAGCGGCTGCGGCTACGCGAGATCGACGCCGAGATCGTGGAGATCACCCTGCCCGACCCCGTACCGAACTCACTGGACATCTACACCCTCGGCGGCGCCGAGGACTCCGCCCAGCGCCTGGCCACCCGCCATCTGCTGCGTTACCCCGGGCTGCAGGACGCGGCCGGGCGCGGCGCCCCGGTGCTGGCGATCTGCGCGGCGATCCAGGTCCTCGGCCGGTGGTACGAGACCTCGAGCGGCGAACGGGTGGAAGGCGTCGGCCTGCTGGACGCCACCACCTCCCCGCAGCAGACCCGCGCGATCGGCGAGGTGACGACGAACCCGCTGCTCACCGGCCTGTCCGCACCGCTCACCGGGTTCGAGAACCATCGCGGCGGCACCACCCTGGGCCCGGACGCCACCGGCCTGGCCCGGGTGACCCGCGGTATCGGTAACGGTGTCGGCGACGGACTCGAAGGTGTGGTGCAGGGCTCGGTCCTGGGCACCTACATGCACGGCCCCGCCCTGGCCCGCAACCCCGAACTCGCCGACTACCTGCTGTGCCGCGCCCTCGGTGTGGACTCCCTGCCCCCGCTGGACCTACCCGAAGTCGACCAACTCCGCCGGGAACGCCTGCGCGCCTGAGCTCGCTCCGGCCCGGAGCCCGAGGTCTCGTCCGTTCCCATCCGTTCGGCCGCGTCCTCGGGCCGGGCAATAGACTCCTCTGGTGAGCTACGACCATGTGCTGTTGCCGTCCGGTGTCGCCTCCACTCCCGCGGAGGTCGACGCGTACCTCACCGCCCAGCAGGGGCTTCCCGAGACAGCGGAGGTCACGGCGCTGGCGGCGGAGCTCAATGCCCGCGACGCGGAACTTCCCGAAGAGGACGGTTTCCTGAGTGTCGCGCCGCTGGGCGGCGCGCCGACCGGGGCCGTGCTGCCGGTGCCGAGCCCCTACGACGCGATCGGGTTCGTCCGGGAACTGCTGTTCCGGCTGGCGACCCCGCGTGATTACGCGATCTACGATCCACAGCTGACCTGGTTGATCGACCCGGCCGGGCATATCCCGGTGACGGTGACCCACGGCGGGGCGGGAGAATTCCCCTATCTGACCGAAGCGCTGGCCACCCTGTGGGTACGCGAACTCATCGACCCGAATCCGTATCTGGTCGTGGAACGCGCTCCCGAGGTCTACATCCAGACCTACCGGGAATCCACCGGCGACTACACCCTCGAATACCGGGATGGCGGATCCGATCGGCATTTCGCCACCGTGGTCTCCGACCCGGACACAGTGGCCGGCCTCATCTGGGACTGGGCGCGCGAGGACCGCACCAGGCTCGACCGGCTCGAGTGGCACAAGCTCACATTGTGACCGCCGCGACCGCGGCCGCGGCGGTCCTCACAACGCGCGGCGACCCGAGAATGCCCGGCCCAGGGTCAGTTCGTCGGCGAACTCCAGGTCGCCGCCCATGGGCAGGCCGGAGGCGAGCCGGGTGACGGTGAGTCCGGGGAAATCACGCAGCATCCGAACCAGATAGGTCGCGGTCGCCTCACCCTCGGTGTTCGGGTCGGTGGCTATGATCACCTCGGTGACATCCACCCCGTCGTCCTGGCTGCCGATGCGGGTCAGCAGTTCCCGGATCCGCAGCTGTTCGGGGCCCACCCCGCTCAACGGATCGAGCGCACCGCCCAGCACGTGATAGCGGCCCCGGAACTCGCGGGTCCGTTCGATCGCCGGGACATCCTTGGGTTCCTCGACCACGCAGATCATGCTGCGGTCGCGGCGCGGGTCGGCGCATATCCGGCACAGCTCGCCGTCGGCGACCGTGCCGCACTGCGCGCAGAAGCGCACACCGTCGCGGATCTTCTGTAGTACCGCCTGCAACCGGTCGAGTTCGGGCGGTTCCACCTGCAGCAGATGGAACGCGATCCGCTGCGCGCTCTTGGGACCGACACCCGGGAGTTTCCCCAGTTCGTCGATGAGATCCTGAACCGGACCCTCGTACACCGCGATACCCCGGCGTGTTCAGAAGCCGGGCAGACCCGGGGCGCCGCCGGCCAGTGGTCCGAGTCGTTCGGCCGCCAGCTGCTGGGCATTGGCCATGGCGTCGTTGATGGCGCCGATCACCAGATCCTGCAGCGTTTCCACATCCTCGGGGTCGACCGCCTGGGGATCGATTGTCAGCGACTGGACCTCGCCGGTCGCCTTGATCGTCACCCGGACCAGACCGTTGCCGGCCTGACCGTCCACTTCGGCCGCGGCGATCTCGGCCTGCGCGGCCATCACCTGCTCCTGCATCTGCTGGGCCTGCTGGAGCAACTGCTGCATATCGAACTGACCATCGGGCTGCACGGGATTCCTCTCTACGGACGGGTCGCAATTCAGCCTAGACCGCCTCGGTCACCGATTCCGCCCGCCACCCACGCCGCCATAAGATCGACTTCACCGGTGCGATCTCGCGCCGGGGAGAAAGCGTTGAGTGTTACTGGAGCAAACTGTGTTCAAGGGATATCTGCTGGGTGCGCTGATCCTGGTATCCGGCGTGTTCCACGCGGCACCCGCCGAAGCCGATCCCCATGAGGTAACCGGCCACGGCAACGGATGCGTCATCGATCCGGCCGCACCGGCGGTCACCATCGATTCATTACGTTCGCGCTGCACTGCCCGGCAGCACGCCGAGATCTACTTGGCCGCCCAGGCCGGCGCGGTGCCGTCGGGAGTGAAAAACGGCTGGGTGACCTCCAGCTCGGTCGTCCAGTCCATCGCGCCCACGTTCTGGCTCGGGAAAACCTTCGAGACCGGACCCCACGGCGGCCGGTTGACCAACCGGGTCACCGGCGCCGATTTCGAGGGCTGGCCGGCCGAGGTCTATCTGGCCCCGTCCCGGGAGGACGGCGAACCCACCTGGGTGCTCGACTACACACCCGCGATCACGCCGCAGGTCTACGACGAGATCCGGGAGGTCGTGCCCGGTGTGTGGCTCGGCTACTCCTGGTGGCGTGGCGAACACCGGACCCCGGTGATGCTGTCGTTCGTCCTCGCCTGAGGAAGATATGCCGGTAGGTCGGCCGATACCGCCGTACCGACCCGACCGGCCGCAGGCACCGGCCGGACGGTCACCGGCACGCATCGGATATCCGCTTACCGGCGACCGCCCGGCCGGATGCCGCCCGTCAGGCGAGTTCGCGCTTCAGGTTCGCCAGCACCTCGGCCTGGATCTTGCGCAGGCCGAGCGGGGCGAAAATGCCCTCGAAGATGCCCTTGACACCGCCGGCGCCCTGCCAGGTGGTTTCCAGGGTGACCATCGAACCGGACCCGGCCGGGGCTACCGTCCAGGTGTTGACGAGCGAGGAATTGGCATCCTTCTCGGTGACGACATTGTCGGCGACCGAGACCTGGGCACGGATATTGCGTACGCGTTCTCGGTGGCCTGCAACGTCCATTCGGCGACGGTGCCGTCGCCCTGCCCACCCTCGACCACCTTGTAGTCGCGGTAGTGCGCCGACAGGATCCTCGGGCGCACCTCCGTGTAATCGGTGACCGCCGCCAGCGCGCGCTGCGGGTCTGCGGCGACCTCGATCGAACTGCCGGCTTTGACCTGTCCCACGGTGAACTCCTTATCGGTGTGTTGTGACAACCCCATCCTGCTGTGTTTACGGCGCGCCGGCGCGCGCGGGGTTGAG
>NZ_BDBX01000013.1 GCF_001613205.1 Nocardia sienata NBRC 100364
GTGTCTCGCAGAACTCGACGCATGCGGGGTGCGTCGGCGTGCGATGCCCAGGTCGGATGCTGAGTTGTTCGCAGGGGGTCGGCCTCGCATGTGGGTCCATTTGCGGAAGGCCGCGCCCGCTCGGCCCCGAGTTCGATGGGGCCCACGAAGGGTTGAGAGACGTTCCACCGTTCAGAGCGTGCTGCCTCACCGACGTTGTCGCGTTCCATCCTCATTTTTCACAAGCAAGCCCCCTGAACACCTGCGCACTCTCTCCAGCCCGCGTGGTCGGACAAATACCGACAATTCAGGAATAGCGGTCGACCTGGGTGAACAGTTCTTCGAACACGGTGCAACGGATATGTGACATTTCGTCACCGACAATCCCCCCGCTGTGGCCGCTCGCGGCCGAGTAGGACTAGCGTCTAGACGTGGCAATGAGTCTGTTGGGGAAGGCCGGCCACGGTCCGGCCGCATATGAATCCGGGTTCGCCGCATATCGGGCAGGTGTCGATCGCCTGCTCGCGAGCTATCGCGCCATCCCGGCCGACGCCGATGTGCGACTGGCCAAGAAGACTTCCAATCTCTTCCGCGCCCGGGCGAAGAACACGGCACCGGGACTGGACGTCTCGGGTCTCACCCGGGTGATCGAAGTCGACCCGGATACGAAAACGGCCGAGGTCGCGGGGATGACGACCTACGAGGAGCTGGTCGCGGCCACGCTGCCCTACGGCCTGGCGCCGCTGGTGGTGCCGCAGCTCAAGACCATCACCCTCGGCGGGGCGGTGACCGGGCTGGGGATCGAATCGACTTCCTTCCGCAACGGTCTGCCGCACGAATCGGTGCTGGAGATGGAAGTGCTGACCGGAGCCGGCGAGATCGTCACCATCGGCCCGGACGGGGCCGACGCCGAACTCTTCCGCGGTTTCCCGAACTCCTACGGCACGCTCGGCTACACCACCCGTTTGAAGATCGAGCTGGAATCGGTGCTGCCGTATGTGGAGTTGCGCCACCTGCGATTTCACGATCTGCGGGAACTCGAGTCGGTCCTGGAGCGAGTCGTACTGGAACGCAGCCACGACGGTGAGCGGGTCGACTACCTGGACGGGGTCGTGTTCAGCGGCCGGGAGAGCTACCTGACGCTGGGCCGGCAGACCGATGAACCGGGCCCGGTCAGCGACTACACCGGAATGGACATCTACTACCGCTCCATCCAGCACGACGGCCCGGCGCCCAAACGCGACCGGCTGACCATCCACGACTATCTCTGGCGGTGGGACACCGACTGGTTCTGGTGCTCGCGCGCCTTCGGGACACAGAACCCGAAGATCCGCCGGTTCTGGCCGAAACGCTACCGGCGCAGCAGCTTCTACTGGAAGCTGGTCGCGCTGGATCACCGCTACAACATCGGTGACAAGCTCGCCGCGCGCAAAGGCGAGCCGCCGCAGGAGCGCGTCGTGCAGGACATCGAGGTCCCGGTGGAGCGCACCGCGGATTTCGTCGAGTGGTTCCTGCGCGAGATCCCCATCGAGCCCATCTGGTTGTGCCCGCTGCGCCTGCGCGATTCCGGCACCCCGGACAGCGATCGACCGTGGCCGCTCTACCCGCTGCGACCCGGCCGCACCTATGTGAATATCGGCTTCTGGTCGGCGGTCCCGAAATCGCCCGGTCAGATGGATGGCGCGGCGAACCGTGCCATCGAGAAAACCGTCACCGAATTCGACGGACACAAATCCCTGTACTCGGATTCTTTTTACAAGCCCGAGGAATTTGCCGCCCTCTACGGCGGTGAAAGTTACAAAGCATTGAAAAAACGCTACGATCCCGGCCAGCGCCTGCTGGATCTGTACTCGAAGGCGGTGCAACGCAGATGACGACATTCAAGGATAGATCCGATGCTTTCGCGGACCTGGGCACCCGGCTCAGCATCGCCGAAGTTGTCGAGACTTTGGTCGACGGCGATGTTCCCATCAAGCTGACCGCCTACGACGGCAGCACCACCGGCCCGGTGGATTCCGAGTTCGCACTCGATATCCGCAACCCGCGCGGAATCAACTATCTCGCCAACGCGCCGGGTGATCTCGGTCTGGCCCGCGCCTACATCTCCGGCGATATGGATGCCGCCGGGGTACACCCCGGCGATCCGTACGCCATCCTCGCCGCCATGACGGACCTGAAGTTCAAACGTCCGTCGGCATTGTCGCTGGTGGCGATCGCGCGATCGCTGGGCTGGGAGCGGCTGCGCCCGGTTCCACCGCCGCCGCAGGAGACGCTGCCGCGCTGGCGCCGGATCGCCCTGGAGGGGCTGCGGCATTCCAAGGCCCGCGACGCCGAGGTCATCCACCACCACTACGACGTCTCGAACACGTTCTACGAGTACGTACTCGGCCCGTCGATGACCTACACCTGTGCGTGCTACGGCGAGCGCGACTGGACGCTGGAGCAGGCCCAGGAGAACAAGTACCGGCTGGTCTTCGAGAAACTGCGGTTGAAGGAGGGCGATCGCCTTCTCGATATCGGCTGCGGATGGGGCGGCATGGTCCGGTACGCCGCCACCCGCGGAGTCCGGGTCATCGGTGCCACGCTCTCGGCCGAGCAGGCCGCCTGGGCGCAGCGCAAGATCGCCGAGGACGGTCTCGGCGAGCTGGCCGAGGTCCGCCACTGCGATTACCGCGACATCACCGAAACCGAGTTCGACGCGGTGTCCTCGATCGGGCTGACCGAGCACATCGGGGTCCAGAACTACCCGTACTATTTCGGGTTCATCCAGAGCAAGCTGCGTGAGGGTGGTTTGTTCCTCAACCACTGCATCACCCGGCCGGACAACACCCGCACCACCAAGGCCGGCGATTTCATCGACCGGTACGTGTTCCCCGACGGGGAACTCATCGGTTCCGGCCGCATCATCAGCGATATCCAGAACGTCGGCCTGGAAGTACTGCACGAGGAGAATCTGCGCGAGCACTACGCGCTGACTCTCACCGAATGGTGCAAGAACCTGGTCGCCAACTGGGATGCCTGCGTGGCCGAAGCCGGCGAGGGCACCGCCAAGGTGTGGGGCCTGTACATGGCGGGCAGCCGGCTCGGTTTCGAACGCAATGTGGTGCAGCTGCACCAGGTACTGGGCGTGAAACTCGGACCCTCCGGGCGCCCCGAGGTGCCACTGCGGCCTTGGTGGCAGCCGTAACCGGCCGCTCAGCTGAGCAGTTCATCGAGAAAACGGATCGGGACACGGATCTCACCGAGGGTGCGGACCGTGTCCGTCCCGTCCGGCGTGGTGACCGGCAGGTCGTCGCGCACCACGCGCAGGATCTCGCGTACTGCCGGGCCGGCATCCAGTAGCGGCCGGGTCCAGCCCAGTTCGGCGCAGGTGGAGACGGCCGGTGCCAGCAGGGCGGCCGATTCGCCGACCCAGCCCGCGGTGGCCAGGCATTCGGCGAGCAGCAGCGACATATCGAGCTGGGCCCGGGGACGCTGCTGTTCGCCGGTGCGCCCGTAGAGGGCACGGGCATGGCGCGCCGCGCGCTCGTGCTCCTGCCGGTCTCCGGATTCGAGCAGGGCACGGATGACGGTGACCTCGCCGGCTTCGAGGTTCAGCACGGTCGGCGCTGTGTCGGCGCCGGAGCCGCGATCGCGCCCGGTGAAATTCGGCAGGCCGCGCGCGGTGCTGTCCGCGGCTTCCGGCCGATCGCCCGGGCCCGGCTGCACTACGCCCAGCCGGATCTGCTCGGCCCGGATATGGGCCGCCAGCCGGGACAGTTGGTGATCTGCGGCGATCCGCGACCCCTCGGCCAGGCGCACCGCCGCCGCCGTGACATCGCCCCGCAGCGCCTTCACCCGGGCCCCGGTCACAATGGTGGCGATCAGTGGTTCGATCGGGCCGATCCGCGCGACCAGCTGGTAGCTCTCGTCGAACAATTCCTCGGCCGCGCTCAGGTCACCGCGCCGGTATTCCAGTTCACCGAGCAGCCCGGCGACCGCCCGCACGCCGTGTGAGCGTGGCCCGGACCGGTTCTGTGCCGTCTTATAGGCCTGCTGGTAGGCGCTCAGCGAGGCCGGGATATCCAGTTGTTCGTAGGCGATGAGTCCGCGCCCACTCCAGGCGAAGATCTCACCGAGCGGTTCGCGGGACCGCTCCTGGTACGGCCGCGCCCATTCCAGCACGGCCATCGCCGCCGGGAAGTCGAATTCGCAGAACCGCACGTAGGCATTGATATTCGCCGCGGTCGCCACCGTCCACGCCGGCAGATCGTCGGGATGCTTCAGTGATTCGGCGACCTGCTCGAGCACACCGGCGGTGCGGTCGTGGGAGATCTCGTCGGAGGCCGCGAGCACCGCGGCCTGACAACGCTGGGTGCGTACCTCGGTGTCGTCCTCCGGACCCCGGGACAGCACATTGGACAGCCGGTTGAGGGCCGAGCGCGCCGCGGTGGACTGCTGCAGGTTCACATTCGCGCGGGCCACCGCCATCAGCAGTTTCGACCGCGAAGCCACCTGCTGCACGGGAAGTTTGGAGACCGACCCGAGCAGCGTGGCCACCCGCGACCCGTCGATCAGATCCATACCGCCGCTCTCCAGCAGGTCGAGCGCGGTTTTGAAATCGGTACCGGCCAGCGAATGATCCACCGCCCTGCGCAGCAGCTGGTGTTCGGCGAACCAGCGCGCGGCCCGCCGGTGCAGCGTCTTGACCCGGCCCGGCCGGGTCCGTTCCAGTCGCGCCCGCAGATATTCGGCGAACAGCGGCTGCATCCGGTACCACTCGGCGTCCTCGTCGGTGTGGCGCACGAACAGTTCCCGCCGCTCGGCCTGCTCGAGCAGCCGCGGAGCCTCGTCGTTGTCGGTGACAGCCCCGGCCAGGGAACTGTTCGCGAGCTCGATCACCGAGAAATCGGACAGGAAGTCCAGCATCTCCGGTTCCAGAGTGTCCAGCACGTTCTCGGCGAGGTACTCGCGGATACCGTGCCCGCCTTCGGACATACGGTTCAGCAGATCCCCAGGGTTCGGATCGTCGCGCAGAGCGAGGCCGATCAGTTGGATCGCGGCGGGCCAGCCGTCGGTGGCAGCGTACACACGGTCGAGCTGGCCGGCATCGAGTGCGAACCCGTTGCGCCGCACCAGGATCTCGCCGATCTCGGCGCGGGTCAGCCGCAGTTGCTCGGAATCGATCTGCACCAGCTCGTCGTTCATCCGCATCCGGCCCATCGGCAGGTCGGAGGGGTCACGGCTGGTCACCACGAACCGCAGATGATGGCAGCCACTGTCCAGCAGGGCGGGCAGCACTCCCAAGGCGCCGGGGTCTGTGAGCCGGTGCCAGTCGTCGATGATCACGACCACCGGTTTCCCGCTGGTGTGCAATTCGTCGATCAGGCTCGATATCGCGAACGCGACGGTATCGGCGGGACGCTCCTCGAGCATCTGGCACAGCCCGGTCCCGATCTCGGGACGGATCCGGTTGACGGCCTCGATCAGATGGGCCAGGAACCAGACTTCGTTGTCGTCACGGCTGTCGATACCGATCCAGGCGACCGGGAGATCGAGTGCGGCGAGTTCGTCACGCCACTGCGCCGCCAGCACGCTCTTACCGAAACCGGCAGGCGCGTGGATCACGGTGAGCCGGCGGCCCACACCCTCCCGCAGGATGTCCAGTAAGCGCGGCCGGCGCACCGGTTCCCGGGGCGGGGTGGGCGGGTGGAACTTGGTGGCCGGACTCGGCGGCAGCGTGGCAGGCGAGTGTTCCAGCGTATGTCCGGAAGTACCGAGACGACCGGATGTAGTGCTGCGTGGGCCCGCTCCGATCCCGCGCTCGCGCGTTCGGACACCGAACGAGCTCGGCGCGGCGGTGGCGTCCGTTTCCCTGCGGCCCGCGAGTGTCGGCGGCAGCAGCGGCCAGCTGCGCCGCGCGGTCACCGCGGGGGCCCGTTCGTGGGCGGGCGGCGCGGCATCGACCGCCGTGACCTCGGGGTCCAGCAGCGCCATCTCGTCGGGGACCTGGTCGTGTGCGACCTGTACCGCACGCAACATCTCACCGAACTCGTAGGCCGATGCCGGCCGTTCCTCCGGTTCCTGGGCCATGGCCTGTTCGATCACCGCGGCCACATCGGCGGGAATGTCGCGCTCTCGCAGATCCGGCACCGGCTGGGTGGTGATGCGGAGGAATTGCGCGACCACCCGCTCGCCGGCCTGCCTCTCGAACGCGGCATGGCCGGTGAGCAGGGCGAAAAGGGTCGCCCCGAGCCCGTACACATCGGAGCGGACGGTGGGGTCGGCGCCCTTGAGGACTTCGGGGGCGGTGAACGCGGGCGAACCGGTGATCTGGCTGCTGGACGTACGGAAACTCCCGGGCATCCGGGCGATCCCGAAATCGGTGAGCTGCGGCTCTCCATAGGAGCTGAGCAGCACATTGGCCGGCTTCACATCCCGGTGCAGGATCCGAGTGCGATGCGCGCTCTCGATGGCACCGGCCAGTTTCACCCCGACCCGCAGGGTATCGGCCCAGCTCAACGGGCCCGTCTCATGGACGAGCCGTTCCAGCGAGCCGTGCGTGGCGAACGGCATCACGATGAACGGCAGTCCACTGGCGGTCACATCCACCTGCAGGATGTCGACGATATTCGGATGCCCCGACAGCCGGCCCATGGCATGTTCCTCACGCAGGAACCGCTCCCGGCTCTCGGAATCGAGATCGGAGGAGAGCACCTTCACCGCGACCACCCGGTCCAGGGCCCGCTGGACACACCGGTACACGACTCCGAATCCGCCACGACCGATCTCATGGGCTTCGGTGAACCCCAGGGCCGCCAGTTCCTCGGCTATCCGCTCCGTTTCCTGCGGGTCGGCGTCCATGGGGTCGGCGACCCCCATGGTGGGCTCGGGCGACACACTCCGGGCGGCGCCTGGGTCTTCCGCTTCCGTATCGGGTTCGGCGGATTCGGCCTCCGGTGGAACAGCGAGGTTCTCCGGGGCGGCACCGGCCGCCGGACCGGCGGCGTCCGCAGCGACGTAGGCGGTATCCGATTCGCGGCCCGCGGGGCCCGAACGCGTTCGTGGAGTCATCTCACCACCTCGCACTCGTAACGAATCGGCTGCGGTGGCGATTTCCGCCGCGCCCACCGTTCCGGTCCTCACTTCCAACGTAGCGCGCCCGATACCCCGGTGGGTGGTTTCCTCCGGCTCGCGTGTCCTGTTCAGAGGTTCCGGCGCGCCGGGCGCCGGGCCGCCGACCGGCCGCGGCGCCTCCCGGCGACCGGCACCCTCACGGCCCGACCCGCCGTGGTCACCTGGGCGGGAGGGTCGCAATTATCCCCAGGCGTCCACAATATTCCGATGTTCCGCACCGGCGCGGCCGGCTGATCCGGCCCGACATTCCGGATCTGTTCCGATGCGGTAACGCAAGCGCAGCCCGAGCCACCGTGGCCGCCGGCGCAAACCAACACAACCCGCCGCACCTCGCGGTGCGACGGGTTGTGCGAACGGTCAGCGCGACCGGCCGGCCGGGCCGGACGCCCCGGGACCTACTTGCGCAGCGAAGCCGGGACCTCGAAGCGCTTGCCGTACTTCTTCGCCAGCTCGTCGGCCCGGGCCACGAAGGCCTCCTGGCCGCCGGGGTAGCCGACGATGAACTGGTGGACACCACCGGTCCAGGCCGGGAAACCGATGCCGAAGATGGAACCGATATTGGCGTCCGCGGTGGACTCCAGCACACCTTCGTCGAAACACTTCTGGGTTTCGATGGCCTCGGCGAACAGCATGCGGTCGATCAGGTCCTGCAGCGGCACGTCGAAACCGGCGGTGGTCTTGAAGTGCTCGCGCAGCTGCGGCCAGATGTTGAGCCGCTTGCCGTTCTCGTCGTACTCGTAGAAGCCGGCCTTCTCCAGGCGACCCGGGCGCCCCTGCTCCACCATGTAGTCGACTACGTCGATGGCCGGGTGCCGTTCGGTACCCATGGCGGCGTCGCCCGCCTTGGCGGCTGCTTCGGTTTCCCGGGCGATCTTCTGCATGAGCTTCATGTTGAGCTCGTCGGTCAGCTGCAGCGGCGGCGCCGGGTAGCCCGCCTGCGAACCGGCCTGCTCGATGGTCGCGGGCTCGATGCCCTCGCCCAGCATGGCGATCGCCTCGTTGACGAAGGTGCCGATCACGCGGGAGGTGAAGAAGCCGCGGCTGTCGTTGACCACGATCGGGGTCTTCTTGATGGCGAGGGTGTAGTCGAACACCCGGGCCAGGGCCTCGTCGGAGGTCCGCTCACCCTTGATGATCTCCACCAGCGGCATCTTGTCGACCGGCGAGAAGAAGTGGATGCCGATGAAGTCTTCCTGACGCTTCACGCCCTCGGCCAGGCCGGTGATCGGCAGGGTCGAGGTGTTGGAGCCGAGCAGCGCGTCGGGGGTGACGATGTCCTCGATCTCCTGGAAGACCTTGTGCTTGAGCTCGGTGCTCTCGAAGACGGCTTCGATCACGAAGTCGACGCCGGCGAAGTCGGCCACATCGGCGGTCGGCTTGATCCGGTCGAGCAGCGCCTTGGACTTCTCCTCGGTGGTCTTACCGCGGGACAGCGCCTTGGCCTCGATCTTCTCCGAGTAGCCCTTGCCGCGCTCGGCCGCCTCGATGGTGACGTCCTTGAGCACGACCTCGTAGCCGGCCTTGGCCGACACGTAGGCGATACCCGCGCCCATCATGCCCGCGCCGAGCACGCCGACCTTCTTGATCTCCTTCTTCGGCACATCCTTGGGACGCGAACCACCGTTGTTGATGGTCTGCAGGTCGAAGAAGAACGCCTGGATCATGTTCTTGGCGACCGGCCCGGTGAGCAGGTGCACGAAGTAACGCGATTCGATCAGCGACGCGTTGTCGATATCGACCTGCGAGCCCTCGACCGCCGCGGCCATGATGGCGCGCGGAGCCGGCATATTGGCGCCCTTGAGCTGCTTGCGCAGGTTGGCCGGGAAGGCCGGCAGGGTCGCGGCGAAGGACGGGCTGGCGGGGGTGCCGCCGGGGATCTTGAAGCCCTTCTTGTCCCACGGCTGGACGCCGCCCTCGGGGTTGGCCTTGATCCACGCCTTGGCGGCGGGGACCAGTTCCTCGATCGAACCGACCAGCTCGTCGACCAGGCCGATCTCCTTGGCCTTGGCCGGCTTGTTGCGCTGGCCCTGCAGCAGCACGCCCATGAGCGCGTTCTGCAGGCCGAGCATGCGCACGGTACGGATGATGCCGCCACCGGCGGGCAGCAGGCCCAGGGTGGCCTCGGGCAGGCCGATCTGGGAGCCCGGGACATCGGCTGCGATCCGGTGGTGGGTGGCGAGCGCGATCTCGAGGCCACCGCCCAGCGCGGCACCGTTGATGGCGGCCACGACCGGCTTGCCGAGGGTCTCCAGGCTGCGCAGGGCCGACTTGATCTCGGTCAGTTCGGCCATCAGCTCGGGCCCGTTGTCCGGGCCGACCTGCATCATGTTCTTCAGGTCGCCGCCGGCGAAGAAGGTCTTCTTCGCGGAGGTCAGCACGACACCGGTGATGTCGTCCTTCTCGGCCTCGAGCCGCTCGACCGTCGCGGTCATCGACTTCTTGTAGAGGTCGTTCATGGTGTTGGCGCCCTGGTTCGGGTCGTCCATCGTCAGCACGACGATGCCGTCCGAATCCTTCTCCCAACCGATCATGTTGGCTTCGCTCACGGTTTTTCTGTCTCCTCGGGAAGATAAGGGGTCGCGGGCGTCAGACGCGCTCGATGATGGTGGCCACGCCCATGCCGCCGCCGATGCACAGCGTGATCAGGGCGTAGCGGGCGTTGCGCCGCTCCAGCTCGTCGACCATGGTGCCGGTGATCATGGCGCCGGTGGCACCGAGCGGGTGGCCCATGGCGATGGCGCCACCGTTGACGTTGAGCTTCTCGTCCGGGATCTGCAGATCCTTCTGGAACTTCAGCACTACCGAGGCGAAGGCTTCGTTGATCTCGAACAGGTCGATATCGTCGACGGTCAGCCCGGCCTTGGCCAGCACCTTCTGCGACGCCGGAGTGGGGCCGGTGAGCATGATGGTGCTGTCCGCACCGCTGGTGGCGGTGGCGACGATACGGGCCCGCGGGGTCAGGCCCGAGGCCTGACCGGCCTCTTCGGTGCCGACCAGGACGAGCGCGGCACCGTCGACGATGCCGGAGCTGTTGCCACCGTGGTGAACGTGGTTGATCTTCTCCACGAAGTGGTACTTCTGCAGCGCCACCGCGTCGAAGCCGCCCATTTCACCGATACCGGCGAAGGACGGGTTCAGCTTGGCCAGGTCCTCGAGGGTGGTGCCGGGCCGCATGTGCTCGTCGTGGTCCAGGACGGTCAGGCCGTTGATGTCCTTGACCGGAACGATCGACTTGGCGAAGTAGCCGCCGGTGGTCGCCTTGGCGGCCAGATCCTGCGAGCGCACCGCGTAGGCGTCGACGTCTTCACGGGAAAAGCCTTCGATGCTGGCGATGAGGTCGGCGCTGATGCCCTGCGGTACGACGTAGGTGTCGTAGTTGGTGGCCGGGTCGAGCATCCAGGCGCCGCCGTCGGAGCCCATGGGCACGCGGGACATGGACTCGACACCGCCGGCCAGGACCAGATCCTCGAAGCCGGAGCGCACCTTCTGGGCGGCCATGTTCACGGCCTCCAGGCCGGAGGCGCAGAAGCGGTTGATCTGCACACCGCCGACGGTCTGCGGCAGGCCGGCGGTCAGCACGGTGGTGCGGGCGATATCGGAGCCCTGGTCACCGACCGGGGAGACGACACCGAGGATGAGGTCGGAGATCCGGTCCTCGTCGAGGTTCGGGAAGCGGTTGCGCAGCTCCTGCACCAGGCCGGTGGTCAGGTCGATCGGCTTGACCGAGTGCAGCGACCCCTTCTTGTTGCGGCCGCGCGGGGTGCGGATGGCCTCGTAAATGTAGGCCTCTGTGGTCATATCGGAATGTCCCTTCGTAGGAATACGCCCACCCGCGCCAGGCGGAGCGGACGCGAGTTACCTCGCCGACCGGCCGTTCGACCGACCGTCCGTATTCAGTTGAGCAGCGCTTACGGGCTGGTCACCCGCGCGGGCATACGCCGTACAAACCACGGCACGGGTCACCGCGGGGTACCGAGCAGCCCGTACCTCACGGCCCACCATAGAACCTCGTCTCGCCGAAGTCCGCAGCTACCCGCCCATAGTACCGCCGGATGCGAACTCCGGTTAACTTAACGTGGTCGAGCCGGTGCTTGTCAACCGTTCAACGGGGTGGCGCCCAGCTCACTGGCCAGGAGCCGCAGCGCGACCTCGTCCGGGTCGCGCCGATCGCCCGGCGCGACCGGCTGTGCCGACTCCGCCAGCATCTCCTGCTCCTCCTCCGGAGTGGACGCGGGCACGCTGTGCGGTGTGTAACCGTGATCACCCGGATCGTCGGGCAGGTCCGGATAATCCGGGGGCGGGATGTCGTCGTAGGGACTCGCCGCTGCCCCGGCCTTGGCCTGGCTCGGCCGCGAGAACCGCGGCCGGCGCGCCGGATCACCGCCGCCACCCCGC
>NZ_BDBX01000014.1 GCF_001613205.1 Nocardia sienata NBRC 100364
TCCGCCGGCTCGCCGCCGGGCCGGCTCGACGCCGGGCGTTGGGCAGTGCCTCGGCGACCGCCCTCGGAATCACCGGACTCAGAATCGCCGGTCCGGCGGCCGCCGCGCTCACGCCCACCGGGTCCGCGCGAGATCTGCTGACCCGCGACCACCCAGCGAACCGGATGCTCCCGGCCGAGCACCGCGCTCACCGCCGCACGCACCTCCGACAACGGCTGCGGTTGGGAAAGCCGCTGTACCAGCGCCGCGTGGTGGGCCAGCACGATCTCGCCATCCTGTACGGCGGCCACCGCGGCCCCCGAGGTGAGCATCGCGCCGATCGTCGGCCCGAACTCCTTGACCTTCAATTTGATCTCCGGCCAGGCGGCCTCCACCGCGGCCAGCAACTCCGGATCGGCCGGCGCCGGATCAGCAGCCGCGGTCGGCGACGCGGTATCGCCGACAGGCTCGTTCGCCGCCGGCGCCGGACTCTCCGACGCCGGGACGGCGGCCGCCGGTTCCGCGTCGGATCCGGTGTCCACGGCACGGGTGGTCCCGTTGCCGGGACGGATCCGGGCGGCCGGTTGCCCGGCCGGTATCGGTCCCGCGCCGTGCGTCTGCCCACCTTCCGTGGCGGCCGGGCGGGCCGGATCCTCCGGTCGCGCAGGTGTCATCGGGTCGCGCGGGGGGCCGGCCGGCGGCTGTCCGCCCGTATCCCGCGCCTCTTCCGAAACTTCGGGAGCCGCTTGCCGGGGCTCCGGCGTACGACCCTGAACCACATCGGAACCCGATGCGGTGGCCGACATTTCCGGGCTTCCTCCACCCGAGGCGGGCGCTGGAGGTGACCCGGGCTCGGAAGATACCGCCCCGGACGCGGCTCCTGCGTCGCCGGCGGCACGCTCGGCCGACCGGCCGCTCTTGGACTCCCGGAGCGCGGCCAGGGCTTCGGCCCCCCGGCGGCGGGACGGATCGGCGAGCTGGGCAGGCGGCGCGGCTTCGGCAGCGGGGCGGGCCGGCTCACCGCCCGCGGAGACGACGGCCGGGGCTGCGACGGCGCCCGAGGCGACGCGCCGTTCCAGCTGTTCCAGCCGCTGCAGGGTCGCGGCCTCGGATTCGTCCGCGGCGGGCAGCAGCATCCGCGAGCAGACGACCTCGAGCAACAGCCGCGGCGCGGTGGCTCCCCGCATCTCGCCCAGTCCGGCGTGCAGGAGTTCGGCGTAGCGGGTGAGGGCCGCGGGCCCGAGCCGGGCGGCCTGCCCGCGCATCCGGTCCAGCAGGTCGGCGGGCGCGGCGACGAGTCCGCGCTCGGTGGCATCGGGTACGGCCTGCAGCAGGATCAGGTCGCGCAGCCGCTCGAGCAGGTCCACCGCGAACCGGCGCGGATCGTGACCGGCCTCCATCACCCGGTCGACGGTGCCGAACAGGGCGGCGCCGTCGCCGGCTGCCAGCGCGTCGACCGCGTCGTCGATCAACGCCACATCGGTCACCCCCAGCAGTGCGACGGCGCGCGAGTAGGTGACGCCCTGGGACCCGGCGCCGGCGAGCAACTGGTCGAGCACGCTCAAACTGTCGCGCGGGGACCCACCACCCGCGCGGATAACCAAGGGATACACCGCTTCTTCCACGGGCACCTGCTCCTGCTCGCAGATACCGCCGAGCAGGCCGCGCATGGTGGCGGGGGGCAGCAGCCGGAAGGGGTAGTGGTGGGTGCGCGAGCGGATGGTCGGCAGTACCTTGTCCGGCTCGGTGGTGGCGAAGACGAAGATCAGATGGGCCGGGGGTTCCTCGACGATCTTCAGCAACGCGTTGAAGCCGGCCGTGGTGACCATATGCGCCTCGTCGACGATGAACACCCGGTAGCGGGATTCGGCGGGCGCGTAGAAGGCCCGGTCGCGTAGTTCGCGGGTGTCGTCGACACCACCGTGGCTGGCGGCGTCCAGTTCGATCACGTCGAGATTACCCCCACCGCCCGGTGCCAGGGACAGACAGGAGGCACAGGTGCCGCAGGGGGTGGAAGTGGGGCCCTGCACACAATTCAGCGAGCGGGCGAGGATCCGGGCCGAGGAGGTCTTACCGCACCCGCGCGGACCCGAGAAGAGATAGGCATGACTGATCCGGCCGGTGTCGAGCGCGGTACACAGCGGTTCGGTGACATGCTCCTGGCCCACCACGTCAGCGAACGTTGCCGGTCGGTACTTCCGGTACAGAGCCACGGCCAGAGGTTACCGGCGCAGACCGACAGCGCGCACCCGGCGTGGCCAGCCGTTCACCGCACCGTCCGTCCTGCCCCTTCCCTCCCTGGGTTAACAGCGTTACGCTAACGCCACTAACTTACTGATCCGGGGGCCCACGACATGCTGATCCGCATCGCGCAGTTCACCACCAGATTTCCCCGCGCAATACTCATCGGCGCACTGGCCGTCGCACTGCTGTGCGCGATCTTCGGTGCCACCGCGGCCGCGGGGCTGAAATCCGGAGGGTTCGTCTCCGCCGACGCCGAATCCATCCGCGCCGCCGAACAGCTCACCGACAACTTCGACGGCGCCGCGCCCAACTACATCCTGCTGGTCGAATCGCCGGACGGGGTCGACGCGGATGCGGTGCGGGCACGCGCCCTCCAGGTGATCGATATCGTCCGGGCCCACCCCGACACCGACAGCGTCCAGTCGTACTGGACCGCGCCGTCCCCGGCGGTCGCGAGCGTGCTGCGCAGCACCGACGGCGAATCCGGACTCATCGCGGTCAACTTCACCGGCGACGAGACCCAGATCCAGGAAGCCGCCGGCGATCTCGGCGAGCAGGTCACCGGAACGGCCGACGGGGTGACCGTCCGGGCCGGCGGTACCGCGGCGACCTTCCAAGAGGTCAACGACCAGATCACCCACGATCTGGCCGTCGCCGAGACCGCGGCGATACCGCTCACCCTGGTGGTGCTCGTCCTGGTTTTCGGCAGCTTGATAGCCGCCTCGCTGCCACTGCTGGTCGGACTGTTCGCGATCGCTGCCACGCTGGCGATCCTCAAGCTGTTCACCCTGGTCACCGACGTTTCCATCTACGCGATGAACCTCACCACCGCGCTGGGCCTGGCACTGGCCATCGACTACAGCCTGTTCATCGTCAGCCGGTTCCGGGAGGAACTCGCGGCCGGCCGCGACCCGCGCACGGCCACCGTCCGGGCCTTGCAGACCGCCGGTCGCACCGTGCTGTTCTCCGCGGTCACCGTGGCGTTGTCGCTGTCGGCGATGCTCGTATTCGACCTGTACTTCCTGCGCTCGTTCGCCTACTCCGGCGTCGCGGTGGTGATGGCGGCCGCCGTGGCGTCGATCGTGGTGCTGCCCGCCGCGCTGGTACTGCTCGGGCACCGGGTCAACGCCCTCGACCTGCGGGCGCCAGTCCTGCGCCTGTTCGGCCGCGAGCCGAAGCCGCTGGGCGCCATGGTGCCGGAGCAGACCGGCTGGTACCGCCTGGTCAAGCGGGTCATGCGGGCGGCCGTCCCGGTTTCCGTGGTGATCGTGGCGCTCATGCTGGCGCTGGGCTCGCCGTTCCTCTCGGCGAAGTTCGGATATCCCGACGAGCGGGTACTGCCCGATTCGGCGGCCAGCCGGCAGGTGGGCAACGAGATCCGGGCGGAGTTCCCGCGCGCCGATCCCGGCGGCAACACCACGATCGTGCTGGACGGCTATCGCGACGAACGCGGGGTCGGCGAATACGCGGCCCGGCTGTCCGAAGTCGACAACATCACCGGCGTGCTGTCCGCCGCCGGCGTGTATGTTTCCGGAAACCGGCTCGCCCCTACTCCCCCGGGGATGACAAACGACACCGGCACGTACTTGACCGTCAACAGCACGGTCGACCCGTTCTCCCCCGCCGGCGCGGAACAGCTGGACGCGTTGCGGGCGATCGACCCACCCGCCCCGGCTCTGTTCGGCGGCTCCGCCGCGGTGAACGAGGACTCGCTCGACGCACTGGCCGAGCGGCTGCCGCTGGCCGGTCTGCTCATCGTGCTGTCCACATTCGTGGTGCTGTTCCTGTTCACCGGCAGCCTGATCCTGCCGCTGAAGGCACTGCTGCTGAACACCCTCTCACTGACCGCCGCGTTCGGCGCCATGGTGTGGATCTTCCAGGACGGCCATCTGCAGGGATTGCTCGGCTTCACCGCCGTCGGCTACCTGGTGCCGACCATGCCGATCCTCATGTTCTGCCTGGCCTTCGGGCTGTCCATGGACTACGAGGTGTTCCTGCTGTCGCGAATCCGGGAAGAATGGCTGCGCCGGCGAGCCGGGCACGGCGGCACGGAGTCGGCACGGGAGGCCAACACCGAAGCCGTCGCCGTCGGGGTGGCCCGCACCGGGCGTATCTTCACCGCCGCGGCCGTGCTGATGGCCATCGTGATCGGCGCCCTCACCACCTCCAAGGTGTCGTTCATCCAGCTGATGGGCCTGGGCCTGACCCTGACCGTGCTCGCCGACGCCACCCTCATCCGGGCCCTGCTCGTTCCGGCACTCATGAAACTGATGGGCCCGCTCAACTGGTGGGCGCCGAAACCGCTGGCCGGGCTGCACGACCGGATCGGGTTCAGCGAGGAACCTCTGGACGCGCCGGGGACAACCGTCGAGCCACCGGTGCGCGTATGACCGGGCGGCCACGCTCCCCCCGCGGGCACGGAAGCCGGCTGCGCGAGGAGATCATCACCGCCACCCGGGAGTTGCTCGAGCGCACGGGCGATGTCGGGGCGGTATCGATCCGCGCGGTCGCGGGTGTGGTGGGGGTCAGCGCGCCCTCGATCTATCGCCACTTCGCCGACAAGGACGCACTGATCGAGGCGGCGGTGGCCGAGGTTTTCGAAGCGCTGAACACCGCGATGCAGGCGGCCGTGGATCCGGCGGACCCGCCGGCGTTGCGCCTGCACCGGCTCGGCCTCGCCTACGTGCGGTTCGCCCTGGACCACCCCGAGCAGTACCGGCTGGCGACCATCCCGACCACCCATCAGGGCGCGGTGGACATGGTGCTGACCAGCGGCGCATTCCGGTACTTCGCCGCCACCGTGGAAGAAGCCATGTCCGACGGGCTCATCGACCGCGCGGACCCCACCCCGCTGGTGCTCGAACTGTGGGCCGCGGCGCACGGCATCGCCTCACTGCTGCTGGCCAAACCCTATCTACCCTGGGGTGATCCGATGGCCGTCGCCGAAAGGGTGCTCGACGCCGCATGTTTCGGGCATGTGCTCACCGAACTGATGGGCCCGGACAAGTCTCCCGCGGAAATGACCCAGTGGGTGATGGAGCTGCGCTCGCGGATACGCGAACCGGATCCGTCGGACTGATTCAGCTCACCGCGTCCGCCGAGGCGGTGAAGGTGTTGCACTCGGCGGTCGAATTGTGTTCGACGCCCAACCCGAACCAGCGGCCACCGTTCTCCGGCGTGCCGTGATCGCGCATATCGCCGTGCTGGTCGCCACGATGATCGGCGTCGGTCCGCGCATCGGTCATCTGTGCGTCGGTGAGCGCACCGCCGTCGGCCGAGGAGACCAGATACATTCCGTCGAAGCAGTTCGCCTGCAGTTCCACTCGCCGCGACAGTTCCAGCCCTTCCGGACTGCGCGCGCCGGCGTCGACCCGGGCACTGTTGGCGGCGAGCAGAATTCCGGACATGTTCTGGATGTGATGCCCGTATTCGTGGGCGAACACCGACAGGTAGACCACCCAGTTGTCGTGGTAGTAGTCGGTCTGCAACTGGCTGACCGGCATATAGATGGTCCGGTTGGCCGGACAGTAGAACGCGGCGAAGTTGTCGGTCGAACCGGTGCACGGTGTGGTGATGCCCTCGGTATCCGCCGACACCAGCACCGTCGGCGGCTCGAACGGCAGGCCCGCGTCCGCCAGGACCGGCTGCCAGGCCGCCTCCAGGCATTTCTCGGCGCTGGAGAAGAACGCCCGGGCCGTGTCCTCGTCGGCCGACCACTGCGCGTACTCGCAGTTCGCGGGGATCAGCGTCGCATCCGGGTCGGTGAGCAGCGGATTGGTCCCGGTTTCGGCGGGACCGGTTTCGCCGATGTCGTAACTGTGCTCCGGCTGCGGGCCGAGCACTCTCAGGCCGTCGGAATTCAGCGCGCCCCGCACGAGTGCGCCGACCACCACCAGGATCACCGCGAGTATCACCAGCAACGTGCTGCCACTGCTGCGCCGGCTACGCGGCCGCGGTGCGTTGGGCACCCGATAGGGCACCGGCGGCGGCATGGGCGGGGCGACAATCGGACGATAACCGGAGATCGGGCCCTGTGCGGGATAGCCGGGCGGCGGCGGCCGGTGCGGATAGCCCTGAGCGGGAGGGTAACCCGGGTGCGGGCCCGGATAAGGCGGCCGTGGCGGTCCACCGGGCCGGGGACCGTACGGGGGCCGGCCACCGGGTGGTACCGGCTGCCTGCCGGGCGGTACCGGTCCGCGCCCGTAAGGTGGTTGCGTCACTCCCCCGGACCCCCTCACCTTCTCCGAACACCAACAGCCGCTGACGCAGGATAGCAAGCTGTCTAAGGTTACGAGTCATGCTCATATTTCGGGGGGGCGCGCTCGCGCTGCTGCTCGCACTGACCGGATTTCTCGCCGCTTTCGGGACGAGCGCACCGGCGGCCCGGGCCCAGGAGCCGGTCGGTTCGATCCTGTACCTGGATATGACGCTGAACCGCGAAGGCATCCTCGAAGTGACCGAGCGCGTAACCGTTCCGCCCGGTGAACGGTTCACCATGACACTGCCGCTGCGGGTGCAGATCAGCGAGGATTCCGAACGCCGGTTCGCGGTCGCCGACATCGAGACCAGCGGCCCCGGCAGTGCGACCATCGCCGACGACCTGTTCACGGTGGACGCGGGCCCGGGGGAGACGACGGTCCGCTATTCGGTGCGCAATACGGTCAGCGATGCCGAAGGCAGTCAGGTTTTCCGCTGGTTCGGGGTGCTCAATGTCGATCTCGCCGAAATCCATGCCTCGCTCATCAGCCCCAGTTTCGAAATGGGCATCGTCGACTGCCTCCTGGGCCCGATCGGCAACACCCGGCCCTGCGCCCAGGTGCGGATCGAGCCGGACGGCGTCATGTACCTGGACCAGACGAATCTGCGCAAAGGCGAATCGGTCGACCTGACCCTGCAGATCCCGCCGGGAACCGTACCGCCGAATGCCGATATCACCGGCCCCGGCGATTCACCGTTCGCGGTGACCGGGCCCGTGCTCGTGGCGTTCGGCCTGCTGGTGGCCGCCCTCGTCGCGCTGGCCGCCTACGTGTTCTGGGTACGCCGGCAGTCGGTCCCCGCCGAGCCGATGGAACCGCTGGTGCGCAGCGGCGGGCGGACCCACTTCAGCTCCCCGGACGGTATTCTGCCGGGCGAGGCCGGTGTCCTGCTCGACGGTCACTCCGACCCGACCGATATCGCCGCTACAGTGGTGGATCTCGCGGTCCGCAACTATCTGTGGATCTCCCGAATCGGTGAGACCCAGTGGCGGCTGGTGCGGGTGAACCCGGCCGACGACCAGCTGCGTACCTACGAGCGGACGGTCTATGACGCGCTGCTGCCGCCCGGCACCGACGCGGTCACCATGGCCGAACTCGCCGCACCCGGCCGGCTGCCCACCGAACCACTGCGCCGGGCCATGGTCGCCGACGCCGTCGACCGCGGCGCCTTCATAGACCCCGTCCGCCGCCGGATCCCGCTGTGGCTCGGCGGCGGACTGGTCGTCCTCGGTGCCGCGGTGACCGTCCTCGCCGCTCTCCTGGCCGGACACGCCCTGGTGGGTGTGGCGATCGCGCTCGCCGGTGGCGCACTGCTCGCGGCCCAGCGGTTCCTGCCGGTGCGCACCGCCTTCGGGCGGACACTGACCGCGCAGGTCCGTGGCTTGCAGCGGGGTCTGGAACAGGTCACCAGCCGGCAGATCCCGCCCGGCGACCGCGAACTCGTGTTCTCCCGCGGTCTGCCCTACATGGTGGTCTGGAGCCGAGCCGACAACTGGGTCCGTACCTTCCGCGATATCGACCCTTCCGCCGACGACGAGCCCGGGCTGTACTGGTTCGGCGGTTTCGAACGCGACCGGGATCTGCACCGGTTCGCCGTGCATTTCCCGTATTTCATCACCGCGATCGAATCGCTGTTCCCCGCGAAATGATGCGAGAACCCCGTGCGGCCTCGGCCGCACGGGGCACGTTCGAGCGCTAGCGCCTGCTTTCACCGGGCATGAGCGAGGGCCCTACGTGGTTACGCTGCGCTACCGCCTCCGGGCCTGACCCGCTCATGCTGCTTTCACCGGGCATGAGCGGGGCCCTACGTGGTCACGCTGCGCTACCGCCTCCGGGCCTGACTCGCTCATGCTGCTTTCACCGGGCATGAGCGAGGGCCCTACGTGGTCACGCTGCGCTACCGCCTCCGGGCCTGACTCGCTCATGCCGTGACCCGGCGCAGCGCAGCAAGCGGGTCGGCGTACAGCGCGCTCAGCGAGGTGACGACGGCCGCGAACTCCTGCACCTTCGAGGCGTACCCGGTGACCCGGATATCCGTGGGCGGCAGCATCGTGGATTCGTTGAAGGCACGCGCCACATGCGCGAGGCCCGGGCGGTAGGTCGTGAACGCCTGCCCGCCGAGCACCACCCGATCGGGGTTGAGCATGTCCCGCACCAGTGCCACGGTCCGGCCGAGGACGCCGGCCCGTTCCGCCAGCAGTTCGCGGGCCGGGTCGGAACCGTGCGCCGCCGCCCGGTAGAGGTCGGCGATGCTGGAACTGGCTTTACCGTTGTGCGCGGGGATGATTCCCCGCCCGACAGCGCGCGCGTGCAGCCCGCGGTCGCCGACGGTCGCCTCCAAGCAGCCGCGCCGGCCGCACGAGCATTCGACGTCGGAGCCGGTGGGCAGATGCGCGATCGAACCCGGACCGTTGCTCGGCGTGTGCACCCGGCCGTCGAGGGTCACCGAGATTCCCGCGGTCTCCCGGACATAGAAGTAGAGGCTGCTGCCGTGCGCGGCCCGGCCGTGGTCCTCCGCCGCGTCCTGGCTCACGCCCGGTAGCAGCAGTTCCGAAGCGGCCATGGCCTCGACGTGCGGGGCGATCGTCACCGGGAGGCCGAGGACCTCACTGAACACCGCACCCACCGGCGCGGCCTGCCAACCCAGTTTCGGGTGGTCGACGATACCGGTACCGGGATCCACTCGGCCGCCGATCGCGACGCCGACCCATAACGGAGTACGCCGGTACCAGCGCTGCAGAAAGGATTTCGCGCTGTGCGCGACGGTTTTGACGGCGAACTCCTGGCCGGTCTGCGGGGTGGCGATGGTGAGGCCGCCGAGGATCCGGCCGCGCAGATCCGAGACCACGATCCGGGTGGACGCGGCGCCGATGTGCACACCGAGGGTTCCGAACGTGTCGTGGTCGACCTCGAACGGCACCCGGGGCCTGCCGACCGCGCCGGAGGCGGTCAGATCGGCGCGCTCACGCAGCAGACCGGCGGTGAGCAGCGAGGACACCTGCCGATTGACGGTGGCGATGCTCAGTCCGGTGGCCCGGGCCGTCTTGTCCCGGAACACCGGTCCGGTGGTGGCGGCCCGCAGCACGGCCGCGGCGGGGTTGTCCGATAACCGCAGATCAGGGGCGACCACCGGACGAGGAACTCGGGTACGAACAGTGGAAGCCTGCGGCGCGGTGCGTTCGGCGGTACGGACAGCCATATGAATTTCCTCGATGAATATTTCCCGCGAAACGGGATATGCCTACAACTGCAACGAGGCGGCTGGGAGATTCGAATCGCTCAACCGCGGCAACGGCGGCAACACAACTCGCGAGTGAGGGGCAGACGCAGACCCAGCGCGGCGGTCACATAGGTGACCTTCCGCGAGTCGGCGTTGCTGGTAGACATAACGAATAAATTAACATCTCCGCGGGCGCAACACCAAGGTTTCCGCGATCTTCGTCTCGCGCGCCCGGGCGTTCGCCCTGCTCGACCCCATATTCCCGGTACCTCCCCGCCCGACTTCCCGTCGTGCACAGTCATTCTCGGCAGCCCGCGGTGTGGTATCGGCCTCGTACCCGGCCCGTGGTGAATTCGAAACATCGACCTACCCCAATTCTCCGTTGACATCCGGGAAATAAGGGTCCGGTCGAGACCTCCCAATTCGCCGTCGGCGCCCGGAGAATATTGTCCGCCGACCTCCGGAAAATATCGCCGACCCGTGCGCGGAGAGAATATTGTCCGCGCGGCGGCGGAGAATCGGCGCGCCTCGGAATGCCCCGGCGTGTCGCCCGACCCATATGCCACCGCACTCCCGCCAGCACGCCCGGCGAACCGCGAAGACCCTGGTACACGGCATTTTCCGCTGCTATGCTCCGAGCGCACGGTGGGGAGTCGAAGGGGGAAGACGATGCCCGTACCAGATCTGGGCCAATCGGCAGCCGTCCGCCTGTACGAGGCGGCGCGGGCCGGAGAGTTCCATATGTCCGAAGCGGCCGCCCGCGGCCTGGCCGAATCGTGTGACCGGCTCGCGGAGCGAATCCGGCAGGCGCGAATGAGCGCGGCCGCCCTCACCGAGGTGCGGGGGTTTCCGGATCTGCCGTCGGGACATGCGCTGACGCGAGGTTTCGCCGCGAAGGGTCAGGAGTACTTGGACACCCTCACTGCCTTCGAACAGACAGCGCTGCGACACAAGGCCGCGTACCTGGCGGCCGCCGCGCTTTTTCTCGAGGCCGATGCCGCCAACAGCGCGGCCCTCACCGGCACGGTGGCGGATACCGCATGACATGCGGCAGTATGTCCGATTACGCAGGGGTGCAGAAAAATTGAACCATGCGATCCGATGCGCCGCGACGGTGCGCCGGATCGCGCAACCAAGGGGGCCGACAGTGGCGCAGCAGGGGCAGCCGGGTACCGCGGGGGCGGGCACAGACCCGGCCTACGTACCCGACCGTGAAGTATTCGGCGCGTACACCCATCAGCAGATCTGGGACCTGGTACAGGAAGTACTGGCACCGGCCGAACTGAGCCGTCTCGCGGATACCTGGGGTCATACCGCGACCGCGGTGGAAACGGCCTTCGACGAATTCGCCCGCGATCTCGCCCGCTTCTCCGGTGACTGGTCGGGTCTCGCGGCGGTGGCCGCGGCGCGGGCCGCGGCCACGTTCGTCCAGGCCGGGGACGACGCCGTCGCGGTCTGCCACGTGGTCGAGAATTTGCTGTCGGCCGATTCCGCGGCCGCCGAATCCGTTCGCGCGGCGATCCCGCCCCCACCGAGCCCCTACCTGCCGGATCCCGACCCTGCTGTCGAGGCGGCCACCGGCGCGCGGCGGCGCACGACCTACAACACCGCCGCGGCGACCCTGACAGCCGAGGCCCAGGACGCGATGACCTTCGGCTACAACCCGACCATCCCGGCCAGCGGGGACGCCGTCCCCCGATTCACCCCGCCGGGGGCCGGGGCTGCGGAAGACGAACCGCCCACGGCGGGGCCGCCGGCACTACCGGACTCATCCGCGGCGGCGCCGCCATCCCAGGAAACAGTCGCCCCGCCGTGGTCGGCGAGCCCGGCGCCGGACGGCGCCCAGGAAGAGCCGGCCCACGATCCCGCTCCGGATCCCGGAGCCCCCGTCGCCGTACGCGGCGGGGAAAGCGACGGTTCACCGGCAGCAGCACCGCGGCCGGCCGCCCAGATCGCGGCGCCGGAGTCCGCACCCACGGCGCCACCTGCCGGTACATCCGAACCCTCTCCGGATGCGTCGGCGCCGTTGTCGAGTACACCGGCGTCACCTCGCGATCCAGCAGCGCTACCTCCCGATACGGCCGCGCCGCCGCCCCGTACGACGGCGCTGTCCTCCGGCGCAGTGGTCGATCCATCCGACTCCACGCCGGAAAGCAACGCTGCCGGTTCGGCCGACACCTCCCCGGCCGCGCTGTCCACTTCCACTGCGCCCACCGTGGACCGTGCCGCCGCGGACGGCGCCGGGGCAGCCGGTCCGACCCGGGCACAGGGTCCGGTACCGCAGGCAGCCGGGTTCCTGGACCGAGGCGATACGAGCCCCGTTCCCGCGGCGGTACCACCCCGACCGCCCGCGTCGGCCGGATGGAGTCCGGCAGAACCGGCCGGCCGCGCCGACACCGCCCCCGGATCACCGTTCGGCGGCCACCGGCCGGGCTCGGTCAACTCATCGACACCGGCCACGCCCCAGGCGACCGATCCCGACGCAGGCGCCGCGGCCGTCCAGAGCGAACAGATAGCCCGCTCGGCCCCCTCCCGCCCGACCACCGAGGCGCCACGCGACCCATTCGCTCCCACGGGCGCCGGGGTGGACCCGGCGGTGACCGAGCGATCCGAACACCCCTGGGCCCGGACGGTGCGACCGAGCGGATTCCCGCTGCCGGCCGCACCCGGACCGGTGCCGTCACGGACACCCGATCGCGAACGCAGCAGTCCGGAATATCTGCACGCACCGAACGAGCAGCTGACCGCTACACCGCCCGCCGTCCCGCCGGTCTTCGGTGAGTACACCGAGGCCGAGGAACCGGACAGAACCCGACCGGGTGACGGGAAACACTGATGGATTGGGTGTTCACGCCGGACGAGTTCGGTCATATCTGGCAGACCGAGACCGGGCTCGACCGGTGGCCCCACCCCATAGACCTGGCTCCCCGAGCCACCGTCACCACCGAGAGCGCACGGGCCGCGCTGGAGCTGGACTCCCGGTTTCCGCCGAACAGCGATGCCGATCTCACCGGTACATTGCGCTTTCTCGCCCGCACCGATGTCACCCGGGTGACCGTCTTCGGCGACGAATTCGACGGCGACCGGCGCCTCCCCGACCCGATCCTCGCGCTCGCCGTCGCCTTCGGGAACTGGGGCGCGGTGATCCGCGCGTATTCGGGGCAGGTGAGCATCACGGCCTGTCACGCCCGGAATATCGGTAAACACCTCGCTACCGCGCTCGGCCCGGCCGGACCCGGAGCCCTTCCGGCCATGCGAGCACCACGGGAAGCCGTTCTCTGCCCGGACCCGGGCCGGCCTCGGCCCGGCCGGGCCGAGCGACTGCGCGAGATCCTGCACCGGCCCATCGACGCACGGGGGTTCCTCACGGTCTCCATCGCCCCGGAGGACCCGATGTCACCGCCACCGGTACACCGCACCTGGCTGGATTTCACCGGCGACGGCCGGTACCTGCTGGCCGCGGGCAGCCATCTGACGCTGACCCCGGTCGGCGAATCCGATCTGGCCGCCGAACTCACCCGGCTGGCCCGGATACGCTGACCCGCGCACAGGCCGGAGCGCGGGTCACTTCTGCTTGGCGGCAGCCTTCATCTGTTTCTTGAAGGCGCGTACCTCGAGCAAGGTCTCCCCGTCGACGATATCGGCCGCCGAGCGCCGCGATCCGGGTTCGGCATAGTCCCCGGCAGCCGCTTCCCATCCGGCCGGGCGCACCCCCAGCTGCTTACCGAGCAGCGCGAGGAATATCCGGGCCTTCTGGTCGCCGTAACCGGGCAGCGCTTTCAATCTCTTCAGCACTTCTTTGCCGTCGGGATCGCCGGCGGTCCAGATGGCGGCCACGTCTCCGTCGTAGTGCTCGATCACGTAGCGGGCGAGGTCCTGGATCCGCCGGGCCATGGACCGGCCGTAGCGGTGGATGGCGGGCGGCGTCGCGGCCAGCTCCTCGAACTCGGCCTGGTCCGCGGTGGCGATCGCGTGGATATCCAGTCCGCCCATCCGGTCGGCGAGCTTCTTGGGGCCCCGGAAAGCGTGTTCGAGCGGGTACTGCTGGTCCAGGAGCATCCCGATCAGCAGCGCCAGCGAGCTTTCCGAGAGCAGCTCGTCGGCCTCGGGTTCCTGCGCCAGACACAACTTGGCCATGCCCTGCTCCTCACTCTGGACTACCAGCGATGATCCCACGGGCACTGTGCCGTTCTCCGCTAGGCTCGCCCCCATGCCAGACACGGCGACAAAGCCACCCACCACACTGGATGGACACGGACCCATGGACAGTTTCGGGTTACGCCCCGACCGTTTCGATGCCGCGGGCCAGGATCAGCTGGTCGATGTCCGCGATCTACAGGCCACTCTTCCGGGACTCACCCGGCTACGCGACTGGGCCCACGAAGCCCTGGCGCTGCAGCCGGGTGAACACGCGGTCGATATCGGCTCCGGCACCGGATCGGAGGTGATCACCTTCGCCGAGGCGGTAGGGCCCACCGGTTCGGCAGCGGGTGTGGAACCCGATCCGCACCTGCTCGCCGCCGCCGTCGCGCGCGCCGCCGAGGCGCGTTCGTCGGCCACATTCCATTCCGGTGACGCCTACGGCATCCCGTTCGGGTCCGCCACCTTCGACGCGGTGCTGTGCGAGCGGGTGTTCCAGCATCTGACCGCACCCGCCCGGGCCGCGCGCGAAATCGCCCGGGTACTGCGTCCCGGGGGCCGGGCCGTGGTGATGGATGCCGACTGGGGATCTGCCATCGTGCACCCCGGCGAGCATCGCGTGGTCCGCGAGGTCGTGGACACGCTCGTCTCGGCGACGACCAACCCCTACTCGGGCCGCAGGCTGGCGGGTCTGCTGACCGCGGCCGGGCTGGAGGTGGAGAGCACCGGCTCGCAGGCACTGATCCAGGACCGTTCGGCCGGAGCCGGAGCGTTGGTCAGCCGGGTCTCCGCCATGGCGGTGGCCCGGCGGGTGATCACCGAGGCCGAGCGCGAGAAACTACTCGCCGATCTGGCCCGGGGCGCGGCGGCCGGTGATATCCACCTCTCGGTGACCATGTTCGCCGTGCACGTCCGCAAACCCCGCTGACCTCCGGGTCTTCCGGCTCCTACTTCAGCAGTTTCTCGGTGGCTGCCAACAGCACGCAGGTGGCAAGGCCGTCCATGGCCTGCTCGAGCTCCGGCAGCGCCGGGAAACTAGGGGCGATCCGGATGTTCTTGTCCTCGGCGTCCTTCTTGTACGGGAAGGCCGAACCCGCCGCGGTCAACGCGATTCCGGCGTTCTTCGCCAGTTCGATCACCCGCGCCGCGGTGCCCTCGAGGACGTCGAGGCTGATGAAGTAGCCACCCTTCGGCTCGGTCCAGGACGCGACCTTCGAGGCGCCCAGCCGCTCCTCGAGGATCCGCAGGACCAGCGCGAATTTCGGCTCCAGGATCGCACGATGCTTCTGCATATGCGCCCGCACCCCGGCGGCGTCGGTGAAGAACCGCAGATGGCGCAGCTGGTTGATCTTGTCCGGGCCGATGCTCTTCTTCCCGGCATGACTCAGGTACCAGTTCAGGTTCTCGGTCGAGGCGCCGAAGAAACTGACTCCGGAGCCGGCGAAGGTGATCTTGGAGGTCGAGGCGAAAACCAGCGGCCGATGCGGATTTCCGGCCGCCGCGGCCATGCCCAGGACGTCCAGCACCGGCGCCGCGGTATCGGTCAGCGGGTGCACCGCGTAGGCGTTGTCCCAGAACAGCCGGAAATCGGGGGCCGCGGCGGGCATCGAGACCAGTTCGCGCACCACGTCTTCGGAGAAGACGACACCGGTCGGGTTCGAATAGTTCGGTACCGCCCACAGGCCCTTGATCTGCGGATCGTCGGCCAGCAGCTCGGCGACGATCCGGGTGTCGGGCCCGTTGTGCCGCATCGGCACGGTGATCATCTCGAAGCCCAGCGATTCGGTGATCGCGAAATGCCGGTCGTAACCGGGGCTGGGACACAGGAATTTCACGGTGGGCTCGGCGGCCCACCGCCGCGGCGAATCGGGTAGCCCGAACAGACTCGCGAAGACGATGGTGTCGTGCATCAACTCCAGGCTGGCGTTGTTGCCCGCGATCAGATTGTCGACGCCGATACCGAGCAGTTCGCCGAAGATGGCCCGCAGCTCCGGAAGTCCGTGCAGCCCACCGTAGTTACGGCAGTCGGTACCGGTGCCGTCGCGGAAATCACCGTCGCCGGGCAGCGACAGCAGCGCCGAGGAGAGGGCGAGTTGTTCCGGCGAGGGCTTTCCCCGGGTCAGATCGAGGGTGAGCTGAGCGGCCTGCAGCGTCGCGTAGTTCGCGGACTGGAGTTCGTGCTCGGCGGTGAGTTCCTCGGGACTCATCAAACCGATCTGCGTTTGCCGGGGCATCGTGGACAGCCTTTCCAACTACCTGGTGAGTGCTCGCTTACGACGACCGCTGGGTCCGGCCGCCCCGCGCCACGTTACCCGCGCACCCATCGCCACCGGGAGGTGTTGGGGTTCCGGACACCGCATTATGTTCGGTGGACCCGCCTTCGGCAGGGTAGAGCTCGATGGTCGCTCACCCATGCACGGCCGACCGCACGCGTTCCAGAACCCGGAGGGCGGCCGCGACCGCAGAGCCACGTTCCGGGAGGACGAAAGGTGAACGGTGCGGCACACGCCTCGATCGACCTGGGCAGGCCCACATCACCAGCAAGTGCTCAATGGCCCCCGGTCCATGGACGGCCGACAACACATCGCACGATCCGAATGAGGCCCCCGCCTGAATTAAGGGGACCCCGCGCACCCGGCAGAGCCCGTTGACCCTTGCTGCCTTCCGGCCCTGGGGGAGTTCACAGGATGCGCGCCGCGCGGGATCCGTCGGCCAGTGTAGCGGCTTCCCCCGGTCGCGCGCCGCAGGGGGCCGGAACCGCTCGCACCGGCCGGGCCCGAGTCGGCCCCGTGCTCGCTACCATTCTCCTGAGCCGGAGGGGGATATTCCCTCACCACACGAGGGGATGGCGAGGATGACCGAGGAGAATCCGCCGGAGCACGAACGTGCGGAGCAGACAAAGTGGTGGGAGACACCCGGCGGGGCGGGCGAGCCGGGGCCGGATAGCACCCCGGGCGCGGATCCGACAATGGTGAACCCGAATGCCGCCGCGCAGTTCCCCAGCGGCCAGAACCCGCACCCGGCGGCGCCGCCGTACTCGAGCGATCAGCAGGCGTATCCGAGCGGCCGGCAGCCCTACGCGAGTGAGCAGCAGCCGTACGCGAGCGGTCAGCAACAGCAGTACCCCGGCGGACAGCAGCATCCGAGTGGTCAGCAGCAGCATCCGAGCGGCGGGCAGCAGTTCCCGAGCGCGCAACAGCAGTATTCGAGCGGGCAGCAGTACGCCGGCGGGCAGCAGCCGTATCCGGCCCCCGGCCCCGCGTGGCAGTCCGGACCGTCCCATTTCGGAACCCCCACCGGATACGGGGCCGCTGCGGCCGCTCGATCACGGTCGAAGAACAACACGGCCCTGATCGTGGTCGGTGTGGTGCTGTTCGTCATCCTGTTGATCTGCGGGATCGGGGGAATCGCGCTGGTGAATTCCGACTCGGGGTCCGAGGGGGCCGGCGGCGACTACGGCATGGAGAACGTCACCAACGCCTGTGACCTCGTCGACGCCTCCGTCCTGGACCAGTGGGCCGCCAACCGCGACGAGACCACCCACCAGGAGCACGCCCCGGCCAGTTACGGCGGCGGCTCGCTGGACTGCCAGGTCGACAATGAGGGCACCGGCTCCAACAGTGCCCGGCTCGGTCTCGATGTCACCTTCGACAGCGAATACGGCTCATACGGCTACGACGACTGGAAGAAATCCGATACCGCCACCACCGGCACGGATTACTCCTCCGGCGCGGTGAACGGGCTGGGCGAGGACGCCTACTACTCCTCCCAGGTCAACGATTACTCGTCGTTCCAGACCCTGGACTACACGGTCGCGGCCAAGGACAGCAATATCTCGGTCAAGGTCGACCTGTACATCAGCTACGACGGGGTGGTGGATCGGTCGACTGTGGACCGGATCTGCCGGGACCAGATCCGCAAAGTACTCGACGAGCTGCGCAAATAAACACGAATCCGCCGGTAGCAGGACTGCTACCGGCGGATTCGGTGGCGGAGGATGCGGGATTCGAACCCGCGAGGGCTGTTAACCCAACCCGCGTTCCAGGCGAGCGCCATAGGCCACTAGGCGAATCCTCCGCCGAGCAGCATACCTGCCACCCCGGCGCATCGTGAAAACGCCCGCTCATCCCCGGTCCGGACCCCGGCACACCGGCCGGTCTCATAGCACGAATCCCGTTACCGGGCAAGATATCCAGCGGTTTGCCGCGCTGATCACCCAATTGTGACGGCCGTCGCGCCCGCTCGCGCCGACGGTGCCATTATGGGCGCCGTGGATCCCCAGGTGATCGAAGTCGTTCAGAGTTCCCCGGCTTGGTGGCAGTCGTGGCTGCCACTGCTCGGTTCGCTCGTCCTCGGCGGCGTGGCGGTGATCGCGGTACTGGTCAACAACCGGACGAACCGGGATGCGATCGCCGCCGCCGACGAGCGTGCTCAGCGCACTCTGGCCGCGGCCGCCCAGCAACAGAACGACAGCGCAAAACGCCAGGTCGACACTACCCGGCTGCAGCTCGACGCCGCCCATCACCAGGTCGAGTCCGCGCACGCCGTCGCGCTCGGGCAGGCCGGTGAGAACTGGCGCCGCGGCACCGTGGTCGCCGCGATAGCCGATACGCTGAGCATGTCCGGCCGTATCTGCCAGGCGCTACGGCGGGACGAGGAGTGGACCGACGAGCTCATCGGCGATCTGATCCACGATCTGGAGGACGGCTCGGAGCGAGCGAATGTGCTGCGCCTGGTCGGCTCGGACCAGCATTACAAACAATGGCGCCGGCTGGCCGATACCCTCTCCGACGCGCTGCTGGCCGCGCTCACGCTACAGCGCAAGAAACTGCAGGACGCCCCGGCCGAGGAGATCCGCGCCGCACGCGACCACAAGAACCAGTTGCTAGGCGAGGTCCGGGCGGCCGAGCGCGAACTCATCGGCGCCACCCGCGAAGAGCTCGATATCGAACCGAACTGAGCGGTCGGCGCGCGGCCCGGCCGGCCCCTCAACTGGCTCCGCTCACGTCCCGCATGGCCGTACGCAGATGTTCGGCATAGGTGTCGAGGTCCGGGACGACCGCCGGATCGGCGTGCAGCGAGAGGGTGACGGTGTCTCCCATGCCGTGGATGCCGTGTGTGAGACGCATCACCGAACCGAGGGCGGGAAACCCGCCGGTGAAGCGGACCGGGGCGGCACCGAAGTGCAGATCGGCCGGGCCGCGGTCGACACTGGAGACGACGGTATGGCCGGTGATCCGCTCCGGCACGCTGTCGATCGGATAGTTCCGCACGTCGCGCCGCAGCAGCAGCGGCGGGAGTGCGGCGGTCACCGCGTCCTGAGCGCCGAGCAGCGGGTGTACGGCCCGTTCCCGCCGGGCGGCCAGATTCGCGGCGATCGCCGCGGCCCGCCGCACCGGGTCCTCCTCGCCGATCGCCAGATCGACGCCGAGACTGCGGTAGTTGTTGCGAACCCCGGACCGGGGCGGTATCGCCATCGGCACCTGGGCGCCCAGGGCAGCGGTCTGGGCACCGCGTTCGCGCAGATACCGCTGGAGTGCGAACGATATGGCCGTCAGACCCACCACAGTGACGCTGCGGCCGGGCATCCGGAAATCCGCCGTCCGGCAGACCAGCATCCCCACCACATGGCCGCTGACCTCGCTCGGCACATTGAGGACCCCCGGCGGATATCCCGGCGCGGCCTGCGGCACGCGCCCGGCCGCGGTGAGTTCCGCGAGCTCCGCCCGGGCTCGACCGGCGGCGAGTCCGCGTCGCACAGTCCGCGTGATATCCAGTGGCAGGGTCAGTCCCGCGCGCCCCGCGCGCACCGTGAGCCGGGAACGCGACAGGGGGCGTATACCCGGCGTGGCCGCAGTACCGGGGTCGTCGGTGAACAGGGCCCGGGCGATTCGCGACGCGCCGCGGCCGTCGACCAATGCGTGCGATATCTGCAGCACCACCACGGTCACCGCCGGATCCGGCGCCGGGCTCTCCCGGATACCGCGGAAGATGTGCAGCCGCCAGGGGTGCCGGGCGGCATCGACGCCGGTGCCCAGCAGCCGTCCCAGGACCGCGAGCAGGCCGGACCAGTGTGGCCGGTCGAGCCGGTGCGTCACGAACTGGGCGGGCTCGGGTTCGGCGGGAACCCACACCGGATAGGACAGTCCGGTGGGGTCCGGGCACAACCTGACCCGCAGTTCGGGAATCGTGGCGCACCGCCCGACGACCGCCTCGTGCAACCGCGCGTTCTCCCAGGCGGACTCGGCGAAACAGTAGAGGAGGAACTGGTCGTTTCGAGTGCGCCGGGAGAGCCAGTACATGGTCGCGTCCGGGGGTGCCAGCGGGATCACCGGCCGACCTTAATGGATGCCGCCGGCGGGACTCGGCCCCGATCCGCGCACGCAAAGGCCCCGGACCCGTCGGGTCCGGGGCCGCCTTGCCCGATATCGCGAAAACCGTCAGGCGCTGCGGAAGTCCGCTACCGATACGCCGGACAGGAACTCGGCCCACTCGCCCGGCGCGAAGGCCAGCACCGGCCCGCTGCCGTGATCCTTCGTATCACGGACCGCCACGTTGCCGTCTACGAGAAATGCCACCTCCACGCAGTTCCCGTCCGGGCCGCTGTATGTACTCTTCCGCCACACAGCACCCGTCATATCCACCTTCACGGCACTGCACTCCTTCGCTGCGTCGATAATGATATTCGATTCCTGCATAGTTCCTGACTAGCTGGTATCCGGTGGATACCACCGAATACACGGATGCACGCGCAGATAGCGAGTAAATATCCGGTTTGCCAGTATCGGACCCGCACTTCCGCGAACACATCTGACGCGGTGACCAAAACCCCATGTGAGGGTGGCCCGCACAGCGAACACTAGCAGGTTCACACCAGGTTTGCCGCTCTCTTGCCAACTGGGCCAATACGTTTGGCAACACTGCTAAGATGCCGTATTGCTGCGTAATTGCAGAGTTATAAGGATGACTTTGCTCGAAAAAAGGCCGTGGCGATCCCGCTAATAGCCGAAAGTGATTGTTATGTGATCGCCCGATTATCATTTGTCAACACCCCTACCGCATGGGCGACCGTGCCGCGGCGGGATGATGGCGGCATGCCCGAACGCGACCGAGACGAACAGGGGCGAGCCACCAACGCCAGGCCCCGGGACCGACTGGGGCGCCCGCTGCCACCGGGTAGTCCCGGTGTACCGCGGATACCCGACGACCTGGACCTCGCGCCCGCCGAAGCCCTCGACTACGCCCAGCAACTGCTGGATCAGGGACTGGCTTTCAACGCGCACGAAGTACTGGAGTCGGTCTGGAAGAACGGCCCGGACGCCGAACGGATGCTCTGGCAGGGCCTCGCGCAGTACGCGGTCGGCCTCACCCATGTTCAGCGCGGCAACCCGAAAGGTGCCCGTACGCTGCTCGAACGTGCCCTCGGGCGGCTCCGGGCCTTCGATCCGGCCGCCGCCGGGTACCCGGCGGGAGAACTCCCTTACCACCTCGACGGACCGGGCCTCCTCGCCCACGCCGAAGCCCTGCTGGCCGAGCTGGCAACCACACCGGAAAACGACGACACCGCAGGATACGAACGCTCCGCACCGCCGGATATCGACCGGCCCGACCTGATGCCCCGGCTACGTCGCGACATACCATGACCCCGATGCCGTCCACCACCTCCGCCGCACCCGCAGGGCGGTACGCGCCCAGTCCGTCGGGGGATCTGCATCTGGGAAACCTGCGCACCGCCCTGCTGGCCTGGCTCTTCGCCCGCGCCACCGGCCGCCGGTTCGTGCTGCGTATCGACGATCTGGATCGGGTGCGGCCCGGTGCCGAGGAGCGCCAGCTCGCCGACCTGCGGGCCATCGGCCTCGACTGGGACGGGCCGGTAGCCCACCAATCCGACCGTCTCGACCACTACGCCGCAGCCGTGGGCCAACTCATCTCCGCCGGTCTGACCTACGAATGCTTCTGCACGCGAAGGGAAATCCAGCAGGCCGCCACCGCGCCACACGGACCGTTGGGCGCCTACCCCGGCACCTGCCGTGACCTCTCCCCCACCGAGCGCGCGCAGCGTCGCGCGGCCGGCCGCCCCGCCGCGTTGCGGCTGCGTTCGGCCCGTACGGAATTCGAGATCATCGATCGGCTGCACGGCCGGTACCGGGGCCCCGTGGACGATCTGGTGCTGTGCCGCGGCGATGGAATACCCGCCTACAACCTGACGGTCGTGATCGACGATGCCGAACAGGGCGTGGATCAGGTGGTACGCGGTGACGATCTGCTCCCGTCCACACCGCGACAGGCCTATCTCGCCACACTGCTCGGCTTGCCGGTGCCCGAGTACGCGCATGTTCCGCTGGTGCTCAACACCGAGGGCAGGCGGCTGGCCAAACGCGACGGTGCGGTCACACTGGCCGACCGGCTCGCACGCGGGGAAACCGTCGGCGATGTGGTGAGGAGGCTGGCCGGCTCGCTCGGCCTGGCGGGCCACAGCGCGGCCGAACTGCTCCCCGGATTCGACCCGCGCCGGCTGCCCCGCGAACCCTGGGCGCTCGACCCCGACAGCTTGGTGGTCGCGGGCCGCTGTCCGTAACCTGGCCTGCGACCAGATCTTCGGATTTCGAGTTCAGGCAGGCGAGATGACCAGTGGCGGGTACGACCCCAGCAACCACCCCCAGGCCGGGCAGCCGTACGGGCAGCCCCCGCAGTACACGCAGCCAGGACAGTACGCTCCGCAGCCGGACCCGTATGCGCCGCAGCCGGACCCCTACGCTCCCCAGCCGCCGCACTACAACCCGCCGGCCGGACAGCCCCAGCCCTACGGCCGGCAGGCTCCGCCCGCTCCGCCCGCTCCGCCCGCTCCGCCGGCCCCCCGCTACCAGCAGACGGTGTTCCCGGAGGCACAGTACGGCGGACAGCAGTACGGGCACTATCAGCCCTCGTTCGGCGTTCCCGGCAACCTGTGGCCGCGGTTCGCGGCCCGCCTGATCGACAACCTCATCATCGCGCTCCCGCTGGCCCTGCTGCTGAACTTCGTCCTCATGCCGAACCTGACCGGTCTCACCGGGCCGGCGGTCAGTTACGCGATCATCTTCGCGGTCACCCTCGTGTACTACGTGCTCATGGAATGGAAGTCCGGAGCTACCCTCGGCAAGAAGATCCTGGGACTCAGGGTCGTGGCACCGGACGGGGCCCCCGCCGTCCCGCCACTGCTCTCACTGAAACGCAATATCTTCCTGGCGGTGCTGATCGTGCCCTGTGTCGGCTGGGTGGCCGGGGCGGCGCTCATGCTCTACACGGCCGCCACCCTCGACAAGGACCCGAACCGGCAGGGCTGGAACGACAAACTCGCGGGCGGCACCCAGGTCATCGCGGCCTGAGTACCCGGGGGTCACGCGCCGGCGGCGCTCGCGACGATCATCACCACGAACCAGATGAGCCCCAGGGCGATCAGGCCGACCCCGATCCAGATACCGGCGAGCGCCATCCCACGGCCCTCTTGGCCGCTGTCGCGGATCTGGTTGAGCGAGATCACACCGAGGATGATCCCGACGATCGAGGTGGCGCCGCAGGTCGCGAAACCGGCCAGCGAGGTGACCAGTGAGGCGATCGCCAGGCCGTTGGTACCGCGGTTGGCCGGATAACCGTAGGGCTGGTAGCCCGCCGGATACCCGGCCCCCGCCGCGCCATAGGGCGAGTAGGGCGGCGTCCCGGGGTAGGGAGCCGCAGGCGGCGGGGTCGCGTACGACGGTTGTCCGGGCGGCGGCGCAGGGGACGCGGCCGGGGTGGAGGGGTACTGCGGTGCCGACGGATAACTGGAAGGTTCGTAGGGTTGCTGCCCGGCAGCCGGGTCCGACGAGACGCCCGACCCCCCGTACTGCTTCCACCACTCGTCGGATTCACCGGGGTTCGTCATGACTACAGCCTATTCGAGAGTTTGATTGGATAGTCGGGTGGAAGATTCGAACAAAACCCCCTTACCCGGCAAGTCTGGACACCCCGCGCCCGCACATGCGGCCCACGCACAGGTGGCGCGGGGGTACTACACACCGATCGTCGTACTGTTCACCGCAACGCTCATCGTCTCCAATATCTGCGCGACCAAGGGGGTGCAGTTCTTCTCCGGCAGTTCGCTCACCCTCGGACCTCTGGAGATCCTGCCGATCACCACCGACGCCGCGTTCTTTCTGTTCCCCCTCGCCTACATCGTCGGTGACGTGCTCAGCGAGGTCTACGGATTCCGTGCCACCCGGCACGCTGTCTTCTATGGTTTCGCCGCGCTGCTGCTGACTGTTATCTGCTTCGCCGTGGCGATCCGGCTGCCCGCTGCCGTGTTCTACGAGAACCAGGAGGCCTTCCGCAGCGTCATCGGCACCACACCGCAACTGGTCGCGGCCGGTCTGGCCGGTTATCTGGTCGGTCAGCTGCTCAACTCCGCGACACTGGTACTGATCAAGGAACGGACCCGGGAGAAATATCTGTGGGCGCGGCTGATCGGCTCGACGGTGGTCGGCGAACTCGCCGATACGCTGATCTTCTGTTCGATCGCCGCCACGGCCATCGGTATCGACAGCTGGGGTCAGTTCGTCAACTATGTGATCGTCGGGTTCCTGTGGAAAACGCTCTGCGAGGTGCTGGTACTGCCGATCACCTACCAGGTGATCGGGCTACTGAAGAAGCACGAACCGACCTACGCCCCGAGCGACGCCGCCCCGCTGCGCTCCTGACCCGGACCTGTTGTGCCCGGCCACCCGTGCCGGGCACAACACACTCCGATCCGCGCTCGGCAACCGCCACCGGCACGCCGCAGCCAACTTTCGTCTACTCCGGATGGTCGGAGCCCGCCCCGACTTCGGACTGACGGAGCGTGTGCAGTCGACAGTCCAGAAAACGCCGACCATTGAGCACTGACAGAGTCGTGAACCTCCCCAGGCCGGATCAGGCGCACGACAACATCCACCTTCCGTCTACTCCGAATGGTCCACCCCTATGGTCGGGGCCCGCCCCGATTCTTGACTGACGGAGCGAAGGAGCACAGCGACTGAGCGGAGGAGGGAAGAATCGGGGTCACAGGGCCCCGACCCGCGGCGCGCCGGAGGCGCCGGAGGCGCCGCCAATATTTACGGCGCGGTGATGCGGCCCTGCCAGCGACCGAGGGCTTCGGCGCGGTACTCGTCGAAGTAGCCCCCGTCGATACTGGCCCGGATGCGGTCCACGAGACGGATGGTGAAGCGCTCGTTGTGGATCGTGCACAGGGTGGAGGCCAGCATCTCCTTGGCCTTGAACAGGTGGTGGATATAGGCGCGGGTGTAATTCGCGCAGGTGTAGCAGTCGCAGGTCTCGTCGATGGGGGTGAAATCCCGTTTGAAGCGGAGGGTATCGATATTGAACCGGCCGGCCTCCACATAGATCCCGCCGTTGCGACCCACGCGAGACGGATTCACACAGTCGAAGGTGTCCGCGCCGGCCTCGATCGCGGCGAACATATCCTCCGGTTCGCTGATCCCCAGCATATGGCGGGGCTTGTCCTCGGGTAGTTCGTCGCAGCACCAGCCGACGATGGTGCCCAGATTGTGCTTCTCCAGCGCCCCGCCGATTCCGTATCCGTCGAAATCGGTTCCCGCGGCGCCACGGATCTCGGCCAGTTCCCGGGAAGCCTTGCGCCGCAAATCCTCGTACTGCGCGCCCTGTACGACCGCGAACAGCGCCTGATAGGGCCGGTGTGCGCGCTCGGCGGTGAGCCGCTCGTGCTCGTCGATGCACCGCTGCGCCCAGTCGTGCGTGCGCCGCACCGATTTCTCCTGGTACCCGCGGGTGTTCATCAATGTGGTGAGCTCATCGAAGGCGAACATGATGTCCGCCCCCAGCTGATGCTGGATCCCCATCGAGACCTCGGGGGTGAAGCGATGCTTCGACCCGTTCAGATGCGACCGGAAGGTCACCCCGTCGTCGTCCACGGTCGCCAGGCGTTCCTTGCCCTTGGCGATGACGTCGTCGCTGCGCACATCGACGGTTTCCATTGCCAGGACCTTCTTGAAGCCCACCCCCAGCGACATGACCTGGAAGCCACCGCTGTCGGTGAAGGTGGGACCCGGCCAGTTCATGAAGGCCGCCAGGCCGCCGGCCTCGTCGACGATATCGGGGCCGGGCTGCAGGTACAGGTGGTAGGCGTTGGCCAGCAGCGCCTGCGCTCCGAGCTCCTTCATCGCCTCCGGCAGGACCGCCTTCACGGTCGCCTTGGTGCCCACCGGGACGAAGGCGGGGGTCGCGACGGTTCCGTGCGGGGTCCGCAGCACTCCGGTGCGGCCGTGCCGCCCCTCGAGGCGGGTACCGACACTGAACGAGAATCCGACGCCATCCGACACGGCCGACATCCTCTCAGGCTGCATCCGTCGGGCGTGAGCGAGGGCCCTGCGTGGTCACGCTGCCTCCGTCGGGCCCGACCCGGCTGATACCCGGGTCGACCGAGCACGAGCGAGGCGCCGGCGTGGTCAGGCCGGGCTGCCCACTCCGGGTCCGACTCGCTCATGCCGGGGTCGACCGGGCACGAGCGCGGGCCCTACTGGCTTACGCTGCGCTGCTCCTTCGGGCTCGTACCGGGGTCAGGCTTCGACCGCGGCCGCCGCGAACTGGGCGCTGTAGAGCCGGTAGTACGCTCCCTCGCGCGCCAGCAGATCGTCGTGCGACCCGGTCTCCACGATCCGGCCCGCCTCCATCACCACGATCAGGTCCGCGTCGCGGATGGTGGACAGGCGGTGGGCGATGACGAAGCTGGTCCGGTCGCGCCGTAGTTCCGCGGTGGCCTGCTGCACCAGCAGTTCGGTCCGCGTATCGACCGAACTCGTGGCCTCATCGAGCACCAGGATGGCCGGTTTGGACAGGAAGGCCCGGGCGATGGTGATGAGCTGTTTCTCACCCGCGCTGACCCCGGTGCCCTCCTCGTCGATCACCGTGTCGTATCCGTCCGGCAGGGCGTGCACGAAACGGTCCACGTAGGCCGCGCGGGCGGCGGCGAGGATATCGTCATCGCTCGCGGTGGGATCGCCGTAGGCGATGTTCTCCCGGATGGTGCCCTTGAACAGCCAGGTGTCCTGCAGCACCATCCCGATCCGCGAACGCAACTGCTCCCGGCTCAACGCGGTGATATCGACCCCGTCGATGGTGATCGCACCGGAATCGAGTTCGTAGAACCGCAGCAGCAGATTGACCAGCGTGGTCTTTCCCGCGCCGGTGGGTCCGACGATCGCGACCACATGGCCCGGTTCGGCGACCAGCGAGAGGTCGTCGATTATCGGCGTCTGCGGTTCGTAGCGGAAGGAGACGTCCCGGAATTCCACCCGGCCCCGTTCGGGCGGCCGGGTGACCTTCTCTACCGGGTCCGGGCTCTGTTCGGGGGCGTCGAGGATCTCGAAGATCCGTTCCGCCGAGGCCACTCCCGATTGCAGCAGGTTGGCCATGGCGCCGATCTGGGTGAGCGGCTGGCTGAACTGGCGCGAGTACTGGATGAACGCCTGCACCTCGCCCAGCGACAACTGCCCGGAGGCGACCCGCAGCCCGCCGATCAGCGCGATCAGCACGTAGTTGACGTTCCCGAGGAACATCGACGACGGCATGATCAGGCCGGAGATGAACTGTGCTCGGAAACTGGACTTGTAGAGATGGTCGTTGCGCTCGTCGAACTCGGCGCCGACCTGCTTGCTGCGGCCGAACGCGGTGACCACCTCGTGCCCGGTGTAGGCCTCTTCCACCTGGGCGTTCACCAAGCCGGTGTACTTCCACTGGTCCACGAAATGCGGTTTGGACCGTTTGGCAATCTGGGCGGTCACCACGACCACCGCGGGCACCGTGAGCAGGGCGACCAGTGCCAGTAGCCACGAGATCCAGAACATCATCCCGAGAATGCCGATCACCGAGAGCACCGAGATGAGTAGCTGGCTCATGGTCTGCTGCAGGCTCTGCGACACATTGTCCACGTCGTTGGTGACCCGGCTGAGCACATCGCCACGGGGCGCGGAGTCGAAGTAGCTCAACGGCAGCCGGTGGATCTTGTCCTCGACATCGGAGCGCAGCCGTTTGATAACCCGGTTGATCACATCGTTGAGCAGGAAGGCCTGCAACCAGCCGAACACCGCGGCGCCCAGGTAGAGCGCGAGCACGAGGGTCAGCACCCGGCCGACCGCGTCGAAGTCGATGCCGACCCCGGGGACGACATCCATCCCCGACAGCATGTCGGCCATGGTGTCCTGCCCCTGGGCCCGCAGTCCGGCGAGCGCCTCCTCTTTGCTCACCCCCGCGGGTAGCTCCCGGCCGACGACACCGTCGAAGATCAGGTTGGTGGCCTTGCCGAGCAAGTACGGCCCGGCGATATTCAGCACCACCGACACGATGCCCAGCCCGATGATCACACCCACCCGCACCCGCTCCGGCGCGAGCCGTCCCACCAGCCTTTTCAGCGACGGTTTGAAGGATTTCGGTTTCGCGTCGGGGGCACCCGGCGTTCCCGGTCTCATCGCGCCTCCTCCACGCTCAGCTGGGATTCGACGATCTCGCGGTACTCCGCGCAATCACGCAGCAGTTCCTCGTGGGTACCGACTCCCGCCATCTCACCGTCCTCGAGTACGACGATCCGGTCGGCGTCGCGAATGGTGGCGATCCGCTGGGCCACGATGATCACCGCGGCGTCCTCGGTCGCCGGGCGCAGGGCCGCGCGCAGCCGCGCGTCGGTGGCCACGTCGAGCGCGGAGAACGAATCGTCGAACAGATACACCCGGGGTCGGCGCACCAGCGCCCGGGCGATGGCCAGGCGCTGGCGCTGCCCGCCCGAAACGGTGGTCCCGCCCTGGGCGACCGGGGTCTGCAGGCCTTGGGGCATGGCGCGCACGAAGTCGGCCGCCTGGGCGATCTCCAGGCAGCGCCACAGTTCCTCGTCGGTGGCGTCGGGATCGCCGTAGCGCAGGTTGCTCGCCACCGTGCCCGAGAAAAGGTACGCCTTCTGCGGGACCAGGCCGATCCGCGACCGCAGTTCGGCCAGGTCGAGATCGCGCACATCGGTGCCGCCGATCTCCACTGTGCCCTCGGTGACGTCGATGAGGCGGGGAATCAGATTCAGCAAAGTGGTCTTACCGGATCCGGTGGAGCCGACGATCGCCGTGGTCTCCCCGGGGCGCACCTCGAAGTCGATCCCGCACAGCACCGGCTTCTCGGCGCCGGGGAAGCTGAACGCGGCATCGCGCACCCGTACCTCGGCGGGGTCGCCCCGGAACGGCTTCGGTAGATCCGGCGAGCGCACCGACGATTCGGTTTCGAGGACCTCGGAGATCCGGTCTGCCGAAACCGCGGCACGCGGGGCCATCATGGCCAGGAACGATGCCATCATGACGGCCATCAGGATCTGCATGATGTAGGAGAGCAGGGCGGTCAGCGAGCCGATCTGCATCTCGCCCGCGTCGATGGCCCTGCCGCCGAACCAGATCACCGCCACCGAGGTGACATTGCTGATCAGCATGACCGTCGGGAACATGAGGGCCATCAGCCGGCCCACCCGCAGCGAGATATCGGTGAGGTCGGTATTGGCCACCCCGAACCGCCAGGTCTCGAGCGGCTCCCGGACGAAGGCGCGAACCACGCGGATGCCGGTGATCTGCTCGCGCAGCACCCGGTTCACCTCGTCGAGGCGGGCCTGCATCTGGCGGAACGCCGGCACCATGCGGGCGATGATCAAACCCATGCTCAGCGCCAGGGCCGGCACCGCGATCAGTAGCAGCCAGGACAACCCGAAATCTTCGCGCAGCGCCATGACGATGCCGCCGACGCACATGATGGGCGCCATCACCGCCACGGTCGAGGCCATGACGATGAGCAACTGGACCTGCTGGACATCATTGGTGTTGCGGGTGATCAGCGAGGGCGCGCCGTACATCCCGACCTCACGCGCCGAGAAGGCGCCCACCCGGTGCAGCAGGGCGCCGCGCAGATCGCGGCCCGCGCTCATCGCCGCCCGCGCGGCCAGGAACACCGAGGACGCGGACGCGATGATCTGCACACCGGAGACCAGCAACATCCGCAGTCCGGCCGTCCAGATGTAGCCGATATCGCCCTTGGTGACCCCCTCGTCGATGAGGTCGGCGTTCAGACTCGGCAGGTACAGCATCGCGATGACCGAGATCAGCTGCAGTACCACGATCCCGGTCAGCTGTTTCCGGTACGGGGCCAGGGAACCACGGAGCAGTCGGATCAACATGATGACCGCACGCTACCGTCTGCCCCGGTGGGGCGGCCTGTGATTTTCGGCGGATCGGTGCGGTGCGGTTCGCGGCGCACCCAGGCGCCCGGGTCGGCGGTGAGCGTTCCGATGAATTCCGGCAGGGCGTTCGCGGCGATATCGGCCAGGCTCACATTCTCCAGGACCGCGCGCAGGTTCACCCGCAGGGCGATCCACACCTGCTGCAGCGGTTCGGCCACGCCCCCGTACTGCACTTCTTCGGGCCGCAGGCCGCGCACCGAGGCGAGCGGGCCCTCGAGGGCGCGGATGACATCGGCGATGGAGATCTCGCCGGCCGGCCGGGCCAGCCGGTAACCGCCGTCGGGGCCGCGCCGGCTGGTGACCAGCCCGGCCCGGCGCAATTCGGCCAGGACACTTTCGAGCACTTTGGGTGGTATGCGCTGTGCTGCCGCGATGGACTCCGCCTTCACCGCGGCAGCCTGGTCGGATGCCGTGATCTCGAGCAGGGTCCGCACGGCATGATCCACCTTGGCGGTGATGTGCACGACTGACCTGACCTTTCGCTGTGCCGGGGCACGATGACGCGACAAACCTAGTCGGCGCCGGGTTGCAGAACCGCGAGCGCCGCGTCCAGCAGCGTCGCCTCCACCACATCATCTCCCGCATCCTGGGCGATCTCGTTCGAAATCAGCGCGACGGCCAGGATTTCCATGGCCGCACTGGCCCGCAGCAACCGAACCGCGGTGGGTTCGGGCCCGGCGAGCCAGTTCCGCAGCGCCTTGTTGGCGTCGACGATCACCGGGTACTGGTCGGCGAGCGCGTTGATGATGGGGACCGCGTTGCGCAGCATCATCTCCCCGGCGTCGCGGTGCCGGATCATGGCCCGGATATAGGTTTGCAGGATGGTCCGGCGGCCTTCGACGTCGGGGGTCATCTGTTCTACTTCGTCGGCGAGCGCGCGCAGATCGTCGAGGAGCGGGTCGACGATCGCCACGAGCAGTTCGAGTTTCGAGGCGAAGTGATAGTAGAGCGACGGTTTTGTGATTCCGACCGCATCCGCGATCTCGCGCAGGCTCGTCTCTTCGAAACCCTTGGCCACGAACAGGCGCACCGCGGCATCCAGGATGGCCCGCTTGGTGTCGCGACCTGCGGTAACGTGGTCGCCAGTTCTGCGATTCGCCATGCTCGGCCCTTTCTCGTTCTCCCGGTGACACGTCCGGCCGGCACCGGAAGTCGAGCTTGTTCCTCCACTTAACCTCCCGGTAGCCTACCTACCGTACGGTAGATACATCTGGCGTCCACCGTGTAGGCGGATACACCGGCTCCGGGCACGCGAAAGCGTCCGGCCCGATCGGCCCCGGTCCGCGATAGCGACGTCGGCCGTCAGCTCGTCACGCGCATATGACCGAAACGTCCCGGCCTCGCTAGGAGAAATCCCTCGTGTCCGTATTCCTGTACAGATGGGGAAAGTTCGCTTTCCGCCGGAAATGGATAGTGCTGCCCGTCTGGGCGCTGATCCTGGTACTGCTCGGTGGGGCGGCGGCCGCGCTGTCCAAGCCGTTCCAGGACAGCTTCGAGATGCCGGGACTACCGTCGGAGAAGGCCACCGCCATCCTCGAAGAACATATGCCGCAGATGGCCGCGATGTTCAGCATCGACGCCATCAACGGCACCTATGTGATCGCGGCCCAGAACGGCAAACTCACCGACGAGCCGAATATGGCCGCACTCGACGCGCTGGTCCAGCGGCTGAACGAACTCGACATCGTCGATCACACCGAACAGGCCGTCAACCCGGTCCTCGCCACCTCGATGATGCCCGCCAGCCAGGAAGCCGCCAAGGCCCAGGCACAGGCCGCGGCCGGACTCGCGCCCGGTGAGGCCCCGCCGCTGCCGGAGCCGAACTGCCTCGACGGGCAGGGCTCACCGGAGTTCAAGGGTCTGTGCGGTGGCGCTCCGCTGAACGTGCTCAACGAGAGCAACCCGGAAACCGTCGCCGTACTCGACGTGAAATTCACGATGCCGACCTTCTCCGATATCACCGAGGAGAACCGGCAGGCCGCCGAGGCCATCGCCCAGGAGGCCCGCAATGCCGGCCTGCAGGTGGAGCTCACCGGCGCCATCGCGCAGACCCAGGTCGAGTCCGGCCAGGCCGAGATGATAGGTATCGGGGTCGCGCTGATCGTCATGATCATCGCCTTCGGTGCCATCGTGGCGGCGTTCGTCCCCATTGTCACCGGCATCGTCGGTGTCGCCTGCGCGGGCGCGCTCATCCTGACCGGCACCTCGCTGACCGAGGTCCCGACGTTCACCCCGATCCTGGCCTCCATGATCGGCCTGGCGCTGTCGATCGATTACGCGCTGTTCATCGTCTCCCGGTACAAGCACGAGCTGGTGGTCCAGGATTCACCCGAGGAAGCCGCGGGTGTCGCGGTCGGCACCGCCGGTTCGGCCGTGGTGTTCGCCGGACTCACCGTGGTGATCGCCCTGCTCGGGCTTTCGGTGGTCGGGATCGGCTTCCTCACCATGATGGGTATCGGCGGGGCCATCGCCGCGGGGTTCGCGGTATTCGCCGCCATCACTCTGATGCCCGCGCTGCTCGGCGCGCTCGGCCGGTTCCTGTTCAAACCGAAACTGCCGCTGGTCGCCCAGCACGATCCCGAGGACGACGATTCGGTCACCAACGGGATGCGCTTCGCCCGCGTGATCGCCCGGGTGCCGGTGCTGACGCTGGTGGTGAGCGCGGTAGTACTGGGCGCGCTCGCCGCCCCGGCCACCCAGCTGAACCTGGGCCTGCCCGGTGGCGACAGCATGCCCGAGGACTCCTCGATGCGTAAAGCCTACGAATTGCAGACCGAGGGCTTCGGCGAGGGCAAGAACGGCGCACTGGTGATAGCGGTCGATCTCTCGCAGACCCCGCAGGATCAGCGCGACGCCGCGCTCACGGCACTGCGGGACGAGCTGGCGAGCTACGACGGCGTGGACTACCTGAGTGTCGCGCAGCCCAGCCGGGACGGGCAGGCCGCGCTGTTCCAGGTGGTGCCCGATTCCGGTCCGAACAGTGCCGAGACCCAGGACCTGGTGGCGCACGCCCGTGACGCGGAGGCCGCGCTGCAGGATCGGTACGGCATGGAGTACGGCATCACCGGCCAGACCGCCATCTACGCCGACGTCAACAGTGTGCTGCTGACCAGCATCATCCCGTACCTGGCCATTGTCGCGGCGGCCGCGTTCGTGCTGCTGCTGCTGGTGTTCCGGTCCATTCTGGTACCGCTCACCGCCGCGCTCGGCTTCCTGCTGTCCATGGCCGCGACCTTCGGCGTCACCGTGCTGATCTTCCAGGAGGGCGCCTTCGGCATCGTCTCCGACACCCATCCGATCATCAGCTTCCTGCCCATCGTGCTGATCGGCCTGGTGTTCGGTCTGGCGATGGACTACCAGGTCTTCCTGGTGACCCGGATGCGCGAGGAGTACGTGCACGGCAAGGATCCGAAGGAGGCGATGGTCAGCGGCTACCACCACGGCGCGCGCGTGGTCACCGCGGCCGCGATCATCATGATCTCGGTGTTCGGCGGCTTCATGCTCTCGCCGGACATCACCTCCAAGTCCATGGGCTTCGCCCTGGCGGCGGGTGTGTTCTTCGACGCCTTCCTGGTGCGTATGGTGCTGATCCCGTCGCTGCTGGCGTTGCTGGGCAAATGGGCCTGGTGGATGCCGGCCTGGCTGGACCGGATCCTGCCGGATATCGATGTCGAGGGGACGAAACTGCGCGAGCTCCAGCAGCGCGCCAAGACCCCCGCGGTCGAATCCGAACCCGCCGGGGTCTGATCCACCGCTGTACCGACGAAACGGCCGGCGTCCGCAACGGACGCCGGCCGTTTCGTTGCCGGGTCGCCGCCGGGATTCAGGCGAGCGGCCCCGCGCCGCGCCGGATGCGCGGGCCGGGCGGGCAACGCCAGGCGGCAGCGCCGAGTAGGCAGAGCCGGGCGGGCAACGTCGAGCAGATGGCTGCAGGTGCGCAGCGCCAGGCGTGGCCGCGCCTGGGGATCGACGGCGAGCCGGCAGCGCCGGAAGGCAACGGCAGACGAGCGACTGCCGTTCAGCGCCAGGCAGGCAACGCCGGGCAGCGCTCAGCGCCAGGCAGGCAGTTCCGGCAGCGGCCGCGGCAGCGCGCTGTCGGCGCCACGGCCCAGCAGCCAGGCCAGCAGCGCCGACGCCGGCCCCGCCACGACCTGCTCGGGTTCCCCCGCCCCCACGATCGCCGTGAAACCCGTATCGGTCGCGTCGACGGCGAAGGGCCGCACCCCCGCACGCCCACCCAGGTCGACGGCGGCCTCGGCGAGCAGTTCGGCCACGAAATCGGCCGGCCAGTGGGCGTGGGTGTAGCCGGCGTTCAGATCCACGTGGTGGATCAGCACCTCCTGCAACCGCATCCACGGAATCCGGGTCGCCTCGATCGCAGTGCCCTGCCTGGTCCGGACCTCCGCCCGCCACTGCTCGGCGGAGAGCACCCCGGCCATCCCGGACAGCCGGTCGGCCGAATCCACCAGATCGGCGCGCTGTTCGGCGAGCGGACGCGGCGCACCCGCCTCGATATCGGAGTCCCGCAGGGCCGCGCTGGCGTACTGCGGCGTCTCCACCCCCGTGTGCGCCCAGAGCAACAGGTTGACCAGGCTGTCGGCATTGCGGGACAGATGGGTCAGAACATGGCCCCGGGTCCAGCCCGGTAGCGCGGAGGGGGCGGCGACCGCCGCGTCGTCCAGGGTGTCGACGGTGGCGAGCAGCGCACGGGTCGCGTCGGTGACCGCCTGCGTCCGCGCGGTGAGCAGTTCGATGAAATCGCTGGGCACGGCTTCCGACACTACTTCCGCAATACGACTACTTCCCAGTGGTTTCCGGTCCCGGCGGGTCGGTCCCCAGGGCGGCCTGCACCCGGTCGGCGGCGCGCACCGGATCCTCGTGTTCCCAGATCCGGACGACCTGCCAGCCCGCCGCGCGCAGGGCTGCGTCGGTAGCCCGGTCGCGCGCGACATTGCCGGCCAGCTTCTCCGCCCACCATCCGGCGTTGTTCTTGGGGTCGGTGGCGTGGTCGGGGCAGCGGTGCCAGAAACAGCCGTCCACATAGACCGCGATCCGCCGGCGCGGGAACACCAGATCCGCGCGGCGGCGCTGGCCCCGGATCGGCGCGCGGTCCACGAAATAGCGCAGGCCCCGCCGGTGCAGTTCACGGCGCAGAGCCAGTTCGGGCGCAGTGTGGGCGCGCCGCTGCCGCGACATCCGCGCGCTGGTCGCCGCGTCGGTCGGCGGGCGCCACGAGCCGGCGCCGGAAGGGTCACCGGTCATGCCGCCCAACCACCCATCCGGTCCAGATGCGCCTGCACATCGTCGAGGAACCCGACCGGGAAACGCAGCGACCCCATACCGGTGCGGCGCAGGAAACCGGCGGTGGCGCGCGCCGACAGCAGCTGGGTGTCGGACAAGAAGAAGCGCAGGTCCTCATAGGGATCGTGCACGGGCCACGGCGAGATCGGCACCTCGAAGGCCGACCCGGCCCGCCCCCACGCCGCACCCGGCCACGGGCTGCCCGGCGGCAGCGGAATATGTCCCGGTATCGGCTCGGCCGGAGTACTCAACCGGGAACCGACCCACGCCGCCATCCGCACACTCACCGCGTTGCCCACCAGTTTCCAGCGTTGCCCCGGCCGGAATCCCGGCGCATCCAGCGCCGGTTCGGTCCAGCCGGGCACGAAGCCCTGCAACCGCTCCCCGTCGGTGATTCCCGGCGTCACGATCTCCCCGGACGGCAGTCGCACTGCCGGCGGGCTGGCGATGCCGAGACCCGACCCGCCCTTCAAGGTCGGGACGGCGTTGACCACCCACCCCAGGCCGCGCACACCTTCGGTCCAGTAGAAGCCGCACGGATCGTGTTCCGGGGAACCCAGCAGCCGCGGCCCGGCGTCGTCGGCGAACAGCACCGTGCGCGGATCCTCGGTGCGCGAGGCCAGCAAGATCACCCGGTTGCGCCGCTGCGGCAGGCCGAACGCGCGCGCGTCCACCACCCGGTAGGCCCAGGTGTAGCCGAGCTCGTCGAGGGCCGCGGTGATATGACGCATGGCCGCTCCGCGGCCGAGTTGCAGCATGAACGGCACGTTCTCGATGAGCAGCCAGCGCGGCCCGCGTTTACGCCGCACGAGCCGGAACACATGGTCGACCAGACTCGATCGGGTGCCGGTGATTCCCGCGGTGCGGCCTGCCTGCGACAGGTCCTGGCATGGGAAACCCGCGGCGACCAGTTCGGTATCCGGCGGTAGCGCACGCAGCCGGGTGATATCGGTGTGCAGTTCGGCTTCGGGGAAGCGGCTCGCCAGCACCGCCCGTGCGCCCGAGTCGATTTCACACAGCAGAGTCGTTCGCCATCCGTGCGCCGACAGCCCGAGTTCGAGTCCTCCGATCCCGGCGAAAAGCCCCACCATCCGCGCGCCCGTCACGAAGTCCTCTCTCCATCCGGTCCGGCTCCCGAAGGGAGATTACTCCGCGAATTCTCCCGGCTTCCCGGGTCGCTGCGCCCGAGCGGGGGATTCGTGGCCGAGCCCTTCTCCAGGAGCGGTCCGCAACCGTGAGATACACCACCGTCGCACAGGTGCCCGCCCTGCGGGTCGATCACGACCGATCGAGAGCTACTCAGCGACAACGCCATAGAATGCCTGGTCAGAAGGATTATCACCGGTGGTTTCAGGTTCGCGGCCCGGGCCCGGAGGTCTGGCAGGATGGGCGCCATGAGGTTGCGTGTCGGTCTGGCCACCGTGGTGTCGGGCGCTTTCGCCCTGTCCGGTGCGGTCCTACCCGGCGCCGCGGCGGCCGTCCCCGGACTCCTGCACGCCACACCCGCGCGGCCCGATACCGGTTCCGCCGAAGACCCCGGTCCGGTGGAGAAAGCCGAACCCGTCCCGGCGCCGAAGGCCGCGATCATCGGTACCGAACCGGTGGACGACCGGCTGATGCGGGTGTTCGTGGATTCACCGGCCATGCATCGCACGGTGCAGGTACTGGTCCTGCTACCCGCCGACCGGAGCAAACCCCGCCCCACCGTCTACATGCTCGACGGCCGCAGCACCCAACCCGACAGCAACAACTGGCTCGACCGCGGCCACGCCGCCCAGTTCTTCGCCGACAAACCGGTCAATGTGGTGTTCACCGTCGGAGGGCCCGCCAGTTTCTACACCGATTGGCAGCGCCCCGACCCGGTACTCGGCGTCAACAAATGGGAGACCTTCCTCACCGAGGAACTGCCCCCGCTGCTGGACGCCCGGTTTTCCGGAAACGGCCGCAACGCCGTGATCGGCACCTCCATGGGCGCCGAGGCCGCGATGATGCTCGCCATCCGCAAACCCGGCCTGTACTCGGCGGTCGGCGCGCACAGCGGCTGTTTCTCGACCGGCACCGACCTGGGCCAGGCCCAGGCCCGCGTCGTCGTCTCCACCTACAAGGGCGATCCGGACAACATGTTCGGCGCCCCCGACGACCCGGCCTGGCTCGCCCACGACGTGACCCTGCACGCCGCCGCGCTGCGCGGCAAAGCACTCTACCTGTCGGTGGGCAGCGGCCGGCCCGGTATCCACGACACCCTGGCCAACCCGGAAACCCCCACCAGCGTGGTGATGGGCGGCCCGCTGGAGGCGGCCACCGACTTCTGCACCCGCCGCCTGGCCCAGCGCCTCGACAGCCTGGGCATCACCTACACGGCCAACTTCCGCCCGACCGGTACCCACTCGTGGCCGTACTGGGCGGACGAACTGGTCACCTCCTGGCCCACCATCGCCGGCGGGCTCGGACTCGACTGAACCGGCCTTTACGCGCTGCCCGCGAAACGGGCCGCGTTCTGCGGGTCGGTCGCGAAACGCAGGAACAGATCGTTCTCGTGCGGATCGCCCGCGGTCACCCGGACACCCTCACCGGCGAAGGGGCGGATCAGCACACCCGCCGCCGCGCTCGCCTCCGCGAATTCGGTGGTAGCGGCGTCCAGCGTGATCCACAGGAAGTTCGATTCGCTCACCGGCACCCGGTAGCCCGCCGCCAGCAGCGCGGTACGCATCCGGTCGCGTTCGGCGATCACCGCCTCGGTGCGGTCCAGCAGTTCGGGACGGGCCTCCAGCGAGGCGATGGCCGCGGCCTGCGCGACCCGGCTCACGCTGAACGGGATGTGCACCTTCAGCAACGCCGCGATGACCTCCGGCGCGCCCACCGCGTACCCGACACGCAGCCCAGCCAGCCCGTAGGCCTTCGAGAAGGTTCGCAGCACAACCACATTCGGCCGGTTCCGGGCCAGCTCCACCCCGTCGGGATGATCACCGGGCGTCATCCGGAGGTACTCGTAGTACGCCTCGTCCAGCGCGATCAGGACATGGCCGGGCACCCGGTCGAGGAATCGCTCCAGTTCCGCCCGGCCGACGGCGGTGCCGGTCGGATTGTTCGGATTGCACACGAACACCAGCCGGGTCCGCTCGGTGACGGCGGCGGCCAGTGCGTCCAGATCGTGCACATGATCGCGCAGCGGCACGGTCACCGCGGTCGCGTTGCCGACCTGGGTGATGATCGGATACGCCTCGAACGAACGCCACGCGTAGAGCACCTCGTCGGCCGGACCCGCGCAGGTGATCTGGATCAGTTCCTGGCACAGCGCCACGCTCCCGCAACCGACCGCGATATTCGCCGGCTCGACGCCGAGGAACTGCGCCAGCGCCGCTCGCAGTTCGCCGGACTGGTTGTCGGGGTAGCGGTTGGCCAGTTCCACCGCCTCGGCGATGGCTTTGCTCGCGGCGGGCAGCGGACCGATAGTGGTCTCGTTGCTCGCCAGCTTGACCGCGCCGGGATGGCTGCGGCCGGGAACGTATGCCGGAATGGAGTCGAGGTCCGGCCGGATGTGCGCGGTCACGTAACGAGCTTAGTTCCGGTCTCGATCGAGCCACGTTCGGGCTGCTCAACCGCTAATTCTTCCCGGTCCCGGGATATCGCCCTACGCTGGGAACATGTCGGGCACTTATGACGATATCGCGCTGCTGCGGCGTGGTGAACCGGAAGCGAACGGACACGACCAAGAGCCGACAGGGGCTGCCACCAGCCCGAAAGCCGACGAGCATGTGCCCATCACCGTCATCGAACCGGACGGCTTCGCCCGCGGCGGAATCGTCCTGTTGCACGAGGCCCGGGAGTTCACCGGATCGTTGCTGGAGTTCATGCGCGCCCTCGCCGGCGAAGGGTGGCTGGTCGTCGCACCCGACCTGTTCCACCGCGCCACCGCGTCGTCGTCCGGGGTGTACGGCGACGAACTCTTCGAGGATTTCGATGCCTGCTTCGACTGGCTCACCCACCGCGGCGTCTTCCCGGACTGCATCGGCGTGCTCGGTTTCGACACCGCCGGCACCGCGTCCTTCCTGGTCGCCACCAACCGCCCCGTCGGCGCCGCGGTGAGTGTCGGCGCCACCGGCATCGCCGCCCCCATCGCCGAACAAGCCGAAGCACTGGTGGTGGCCGCACCACGCCTGCAGGCCCCCTGGCTGGGCCTGTTCGGCGCCGAGGCGGAGACCTCCGCCGACGACATCGACGCCCTCCGCGATGCCACCGCCACCGCCGCCGTCGCCAGCCTCGTGGTCACCTACCCCGGTCAGCTCCACCGCGCCGACCATCCGGGCGGTGAGGAAGACGGCGACGACCTGATCGACTCCCGAACCCGCATCTTCGACTGGTTCGACAGCCACCTACGCTGATCTACCAGCCGTTTTGCAGTTTTCCTACAAGCTCGGGTAGCCTTTCTGCTCGGCGGTTCGAAAGGACCGGTGCCCTCGAAGAGAAGGCTCCAGGAGGCGTGCCAGAGCGGCCGAATGGGACTCACTGCTAATGAGTTGTCCCTTCACGGGGACCGGAGGTTCAAATCCTCTCGCCTCCGCCACGCCCGGGAAACCGGGTGACAATTGAATACGTGTACGCGCCCGTAGCTCAACGGATAGAGCATCTGACTACGGATCAGAAGGTTAGGGGTTCGAATCCCTTCGGGCGCACAGAGATCGGCCTCCGATCCGCGAGAGCGGACCGGAGGCCGATCGGCGTTTCGAGTACATGCACCGGAATCGGATGCCTCGAGGTATCGCTGATCGCATAGCCCGTGGCCCTCCGGTATGGGAGTTCCCCTCCGATCCTCCTCCGCGAAAACCTGTTGGCGGACCACGGCGACGGCTGCTACTTTCCGGAGGCCGTGCCAGAGAACGAGGAGGTGGTATCCGTGAACGCAGTATCGACATGGGTGCTCCCCTCTGGGGTCACGGTCGGGCGATAGGTCGTCCGGGAGCGCCGCTCGAGAGCACTCCCGAAAGGCCCGACAATGCAATTCACTTCCGAACAACGCCTCGACGACGGCGTCCTCGAACGCGAATTCACCCTCGGTGATATCCCCGGCGTCCTGTGGACGCCCGAGCCGGCATCCGCACCGGCGCCGCTGATCCTGGTCGGCCACCCCGGCGGACTGCACATGATGCACCCGCGACTGGTGGCGCGAGCCCGGCACGCTGTGGCGGAGGGCTTCGCCGCAGCCACCATCGAGCTTCCGGGCAGTGGTGACCGGCCCCGGTCCGCCGCCGCCGAGCAGGCTCGCGCCGACCTGCGCCGGGCGGTGGAGGCCGGTGAGCCGGTCGCCGACGAGATAGTCGACCGGCTCGTCCTCCCACTGGTCGACAAGGCGGTCCCGGAATGGCGGACCGCTCTGGACGCCCTGCTTTCGCTACCCGGGATCGGCGGCCCGGTCGGGTACTCGGGCGGGGTGATCGCCATCGGCGTCCGGCTGGCGGTGGTCGAACCGCGCATCGCGGCCGCGCTGCTGTTCGCCGGGAGCTTCGTGCCCCGCATCATGTTCGAGGAGGCTCGGCAGGTCACCATTCCGCTGCAGGTCCTGCTGCAGTGGGACGACGAACACAACGACCGGCAAATGGCCCTGGACCTGTTCGACGCCTTCGGCTCCGAGGAGAAGACGCTGCACGCCAATATGGGCGGGCACACCGGCGTCCCACAGTTCGAGGGGGACGAGGCGAATCGGTTCTTCGCCCGGCACCTGAAGTGAGGCCGGGCCGTCGGGCCGGCAGCGGACATCAGGAGCTGCCGGCAAGGATCCCGTCATCGAGGCAGGCCACTGTCCTCCTCGATGGCGGTGGGCGGGAGATGCGCAACCGCCCGATCGCGCCGGTAGCGACCATCGGCGGTGCCGGCCGGTCGGGGACGGCGCATCTCCGGCTCGACGTCGGTACGGTCTCGCCGGCGTCGGCATGGTGATCTCGATGGCAGGGCGGGACCGACTTGAAACGGAACGGAATGTTCCGCTATGGTTTGAACGGAAGAGATCATTCCGTTCCAAAGGAGATGCCATGTCCACCATTCACCCCTTCGTTGTCGACGTTCCGCAGGCGGAAGTGGAAGATCTGCGCGAGCGGTTGACCCGGGCGCGCTGGACGCCCGCCCTGCCGGGCGCGAGCTGGAGCCGCGGCGTCCCGGTGGATTATCTCCGCGAGTTGGCCGACTACTGGAGGGACGAATTCGACTGGCGCGCGGCCGAAGCGGAACTGAACAGGTGGCCGCAGTTCACCACCGAGATCGACGGTCAGCGGATCCACTTCAAGCACCTCCGCAATGAGCGTCCAGAGGCGAAAGCGCTGCTGCTACTGCACGACAATCCCGGTGGCGCAATGGGTTTACTCGATGTGATCGAGCCGCTCTCGCGAGACTTCCACCTGGTGATCCCGTTCATGCCCGGTTTCGGGTTCTCCACCCCGCTGTCCGATACCGGCTGGACCGTGCCGCGGACCGCGTCGGCATTCGCGGAGTTGATGACACGGTTGGGCTACGAGCGGTTCGGCGCCCACGGTGGCGGCGGCGGCGCGAACCTGTCGCTCGAGATGGGCCGCCAAGTGCCGGACCGGCTGATCGGCCTGCACGTCAACGCCTACGTCGCGATGCCGGACGAGAACGTCGACGGACTCAGCGCTGACGAACAACGGCGGATGGCGGCGATCGACACGTTCATGCGGGACGGAATCGGGTTCAACATCATCATGTCGACCAGGCCGCAGACCATCGCGCACGGTCTCAACGACTCGCCGATCGGGTTGCTGGCCTGGATGGTGGAGAAGTTCAAGGAATGGAGCGATCCGAAGGCCGACCTGCCCGAACAGGCGATCTCCAGGGACCGGATGCTCACCGATGTCAGCGTCCAGTGGTTCACCGCCACATCGGGTTCGATCGCGCAGACCTACAATGACCTGGCCCACGACCCAGCGGCCTGGGCGCCCAAGCCGCAGGTGACCGTGCCGACCGCGTTCGCCGTCGCGGCGGGCGATGTCACCGTCCGCCGTTTCGCCGACCGCGACACCACGGTCGCCCGCTGGACCGAGATCGACGCGGCCGGCGCATACCTCGCCCTCGAACAACCCGCTCTTCTGGCCGACGATATCCGCGTCTTCTTCGGCGACCGGTGAGCTGAAGAGTTGATCACCCCCCGCGCACCGCATCGAGTACGCACCGGATTGCGACAACTCCCGCATCCGAGATAACGAAGCGAGAAAGTGGTTATACCGGCGGCGAGGACCGAAGCCACGACAACCCGGAGCCGGGAGGACACAGACATGAGCGGCAGCGACAACTATCTGTCCGATCTGGGACCCGAGGAACTGCTCGGCCACCGCGACGACCTGACCGCTGTGCGCGACCGCTTGGTCGAACTGGGCGCGGCCGATGTGGCGACGGAACTCGACCAAGTCCTGTCCGCGATCGCCGACTATCACGAGCTCGATATCGAGAACTACCGTGCGCAGGTCGAGCGGCGCATGGCCAAGATCGCGGACGTGCTTCGAGCCGTCGAGCGGGAGAACTCCGGTGACGGCCGGCAGCTCGAGGAGGCGATCACCCGCTATCGCACCGGCATCGACTGAGCGGGGCGTGCGGTCCGGTCGGGTAGCGGAGGCGCCGATCGCGGCATAGGTTGCGAATCGGCCTGTCGGTTGCCCGAGCTGTCGACTCGGCGTTCTGCTAGGAGAAGTTGTGGCCGAGCGATCGTCTACTCCGGATCATCCACAGGGAAAGTTCCCCGGCGGGCTGCGCAGGCGGCTCGGGCTCTCCGACGCGGTGGTGATCGGATTGGGTTCGATGCTCGGTGCGGGGATCTTCGCCGCGCTCGGGCCGGCCGCGCGCGCGGCAGGGGCCGGGCTCCTGGCCGGGCTGGTGGTCGCGGCGGTGATCGCCTACTGCAACGCCACCTCGTCGGCTCGGCTGGCGGCGCGGTATCCGGTTTCCGGCGGCACCTATGTGTACGGGCGGGAGCGGCTCGGGGAGTTCTGGGGGTTCGCGGCCGGCTGGAGTTTCGTGGTCGGCAAAACCGCCTCGTGCGCGGCCATGGCGCTGACCGTGGGCGCCTATGTGTGGCCGGACCGGGCACATGCCGTCGCCGTCGCCGCCGTGGTGACGATGACCGCCGTCAACTACCGCGGGGTGGAGAAATCGGCCTTGCTGACCCGGATTGTGGTAGCTGTCGTGCTGGGCGTGCTGGCCGCTGTGGTGGTGGCCGCCTTCACCACCGGGCACGCCGATACCGAGCGGCTCGTGTTCGACACGGAGGTGACCGTCGGCGGGATCCTCCGGTCCGCCGGACTGCTGTTCTTCGCGTTCGCCGGGTACGCGCGGATCGCCACTCTGGCAGAGGAAGTACGCGATCCCTCGCGCACGATCCCGCGGGCGATTCCACTCGCGCTGGCCATCACCCTGGCCGTCTACACAGTGGTCGCGGTGGCCGCGCTCGGCGTGCTCGGTCCCCAGCGGCTGGCCGGCGCGACCGCACCCCTTTCGCAGGTCGTGCAGGTCACCGGCGTGGCCTGGCTCGAACCCGTGGTCCGCGCCGGTGCCGCCGCGGCGGCGCTCGGCTCGCTGCTCGCCTTGACCCTGGGGGTCTCGCGCACCGTGCTGGCCATGGCACGCGATCGGTATCTGCCGCAAGCGCTCTCGGCGGTGCACTCCCGGTTCGGGGTGCCGCACCGCGCCGAGATCGGTGTCGGAGTGCTCGTCGCGGTGGTCGCCGCGACCGCCGATGTAGGTTCGGCCATCGGTTTCTCCTCCTTCGGCGTGCTCCTGTACTACGCCGTCGCGAACGCCTCGGCCTGGACGCTGACCGCGGCCGAGAACCGGCCACCGCGCGTGATTCCTGTTCTCGGTCTGCTCGGATGCCTGGTGCTGGCCTTCACTCTGCCTTGGACGGCGGTGGCAACCGGTGTGGCCGCTACCGCTATGGGAGTGACCGTCTACGTGATTCGTGCCAGGGCACGGCGCCGGGCGTCCGGCAACGGCGCCGCATCCTGACGGCGGTCCCACCAGAAACACGCTCGCCGGGCCGGACGCCGTGTTCCGGCGATGCCGGAGTCAGGCCGGGAGCCGCTTTCCGTTCCGTACCCACCCCTGGGCGACATCGCCGAGATTCCACCAGCGCACGTGCCGCTCGTCCACCGATTCCAGCGACCAACCGGCGGCGAGCCGAGCGAAGAAAGCGTCGTCGCCGGTCTTGCCGCCCTGGGGTTCGCCCACGTAGATCAGGCGCCGACCGCCGCGGGACTCGAAGAGTTCCAGTGCGGCCGACGCCATTCGATCGCCCCAGCCCGGCGGCCAGCACAGGAACAGGACCGATTCTTCGGCCAACCCGGCCGCGAACCCCTCGGCGGCACCGACCGGGAACCATACGGCCGGGTTTCCGGCGCTGCCGGGAAAAGATACGTTCACCGTGGTATCCGGGGGCGCGGAGTCGAACGCCGTCACCGCGACGCCCCGGTCGGCGAGCAGTTTCGCCCAGTAGCCGCGCCCAGCCCCCAACTCGACCAGGGGGCGTCCCGCGCCGAAGGCCACGATCCAGTCGAGCGTCTCCGGTGCCGGGATCGCGTAGGCGTACGCGGCCTGCAGGATCGTCTGGGCGAAGCCCAGCCGCACGCTCCCTCGCGGGTTGCCGCCGTCGACGACCCGCCGGTCGCTCGCGGATCCGACGGCCGGGCCGACGATATCCCAGTACGGATTACCCGACTCGGTTTCGCCTCCGGTCATGTAGTGCACGAACCGCAGGTCGAAAGCCGCATCGGCATGCGGATCGCCGGTCCCGTCGAACAGCGGCGCGGTGGACAGGTACTCGGCGACCTTCGGGTATTCGGTCCGCAACCGGGCCTCGTCGTCGAGCAACGCGGCCAATTCGGTTCGGCGTTCGGGCGTCAGGACGAGAGCGGTCATAGCTTCGATTCTCCAGGGCGCCGCGCGCCCGCCGGCGAATTCCGCCGTCCGCGCCGAAACCGTGACGCTGCCGCTACCGGAGCCGGCAGAGAACCCGCCGCCGCGCGACCGGGAACTACGGCGTCGACTCCACCGGCGCGGACAATTCCCGCATGGCCCGGCAGATGGTGGCATGGATATCGGACTCTTCGGTCACCGCCTCGGGGTCCCAGGTCGGTTCCGGCGCGTTTTCGATCGCGGGCCCGAACAGCCACCACACATTGCTCCACGGATCGATGAAGCGGGCGAGGGAGGAAGCGCCGTAGAAGGGTGTGGTCTCGGTGATGATCCGCGCCCCCCGCGCCGCGGCCCGCCGCAGTATCTCGTCGCAGTCGGCCACATTGACCTGGAGCAGGGCGGGAGTGAACACCCAGTCGGGTTTGGAGTCCACCACCATCAGGCACGAATCGCCGATCCGCACCTCCGCGTGGATCAGCAGGCCGTCGGTGTCGACCGCGTGCGCCTGCGGGGTCTGGGCTGCGTCGAACACCGCGCCGAGGAACTCGATGAAGGCCCGGGCGCCGCCGGGCCCCTTGACCGCGGCGAAAGCGTTTAGGCTGCCGTAACCGTTGCCGAGCTCGGACACAGGGCTGATCAGAGGTGGAGTGGTCATGGCGCGAGCATGACATCGGTTGCGGTCAGAAGCTGTCCGCTGCACCGCCGCCGGGCGGCCCGGCCCTCACTGGCCGGAGGCAACGATGGGAACCACGTAGGCGCGGGCGAATTCGTCGAGCTGCTCGTCGGATTCCAGAGGCACCAGGCCCGACGGACAGAGGATGAACGAGTGCACCAGCCGGCACGCCACTTCCGCGCGGTTCAGCAGATCGGCGGGTTCGGTGAACAGCCCGGCGTCCGCGGCGCGGCACAGGGCGGTATGGGCGGCCGCCACCGACATGGCGAAGACCGGGCCGCCCTCCACGGTCAGTTTTTCCAGAATGCGTTCCGGTTCGACGGTCAGCATGCGCTTGACCAGCGGATGATCCCGCCATCGCGTGACGACTGTCACAAAGATATCGGCGATCAGGTCGGCCAGAGAGGAGTGTCGGGTAGAGATGGCGTCGACCTCGATGAGGACCGCGGCTACCTCTCGGCTCACGACCGCCTGCACCACATCATCGCGGGAACCGACCCGGCGATATATGGTGACGCGGTCGACACCGGCCTGCCTGGCGATGTCTTCGATGGTCGTCTTCTTGACGCCGAACTCGCTGAATCTGATCAACGCCGCGTCCAGAATGCGAGCCTCGATACCGTCCTGCAGTCCGGGTGACGATGTATACGCGGCGGACATGCAGTTAACGCTAGCAAGTACCGCGTGAGCGCAAACACCTATCGGGCACTCGCAATATTGCAACATTGCTATTAATAATGTTGCGATGTAGATTCGCCGAATGGTGCAGACCAGCCGAGCAGTCGCTTGTTCCATCCTGGTGCGTCGTACGTCCCGACTATCGGGAGTCAACTGATGGGCACCCAGGTACCGGCGCGCGGTTTCCAGATGATCGGCACGGCCGTGGACGTCTGCCGGTCGATATTCGTCGCCCACCGGCCCGCCTCCCTGCTGCCGCACTCGAAGGTGCTCTGCCACAGCGGTTTCAACCGCAGGCTCGTGGTCGCCGCGATCCGGCGCAAGGCCGTCGATGTGGTGACCGTGGTCCTGGTGGATCCCGACGGCGATCCGTTACCCGCCTGGCTACCGGGCGCCCACCTGGAACTGGCCCTGCCGTCCGGGCGCCGCCGCCAGTACTCGCTGTGCGGTGATCCCCGCGACCGATCCGCCTACCGCATCGCCGTCCGGCTCATGCCGCACGGCAACGGCGGCTCGATCGAAATCCACGAAAGCCTCCGCAGCGGCGACGCGTTGCGGGTTTACGGCCCCCGGCACACCTTCCCGTTCATCGACGCGCAGGAATATCTCTTCGTCGCCGGCGGCATGGGGATCACCCCCATTCTTCCCATGGCCCAGGCAGCCGGCCGGCGTGGCAAACTCGTCTATACCGGACGCAGCCGGGAGTCGATGCCCTTCCTCGACCGGGTCCCCGGCGCGGTCATCCGTCCGGACGACGAGTACGGGGCTCCGGATATGGAGGAGATCCTCGCCCGCGCGAACCCCCATACGGCCGTTTATGTCTGCGGCCCCACTTCCATGCAGGAGGCGGCCGCACGCGCCCTGCCGCGGGTGAACCCCACCTGCACACTGCATCTGGAACGCTGCCCGGCGACGCGAACCACCCCGGGCCCCGAAGCGGTGCCGTCCCGACCGTCCCACTGAAAAAAGCCCCTCACCTGCGAAGGCGAGGGGCTGAAGCGGTGGCGGAGGGATTTGAACCCTCGGAGGGGGGTTACCCCTCACACGCTTTCGAGGCGTGCTCCTTAGGCCGCTCGGACACGCCACCGCCCGCAACAATACCGGAACAGTCCCGTATCCCTAAATCGGGGCCGGACCTGCGGACCTTCGCGGTATACACGCACGACCGCAGAGAAGACGCGTTCAGCGCCGGTTCCCGAAGAACTCGTCGAGAATCGCGGCGCATTCGGTCTCCAGGATCCCGCCGCGCACCTGCGGACGATGGTTGAGCCGCCGGTCGCGGACCACATCCCACAGCGAACCGACCGCTCCCGTCTTCGGCTCCCACGCCCCGAACAGCAACCGATCCACCCGGGCCGCCACCAGCGCGCCCGCGCACATGGTGCACGGCTCCAGGGTCACCGCGAGGGTGGTGCCGGTGAGCCGCCAGCCGTCGCCGTGAACCGCGGCCGCGCGGCGCAGGGCCAGCACCTCCGCATGCGCGGTGGGATCACCGGAGGCCTCACGCGCATTGGTGGCGCGGGCCAGCTCCCTACCCTGATCGTCGAACACCACCGCGCCCACGGGAACATCGCGCGGGTCGGCGGTGGCGGCGACAGCGAGGGCCGTACGCACCATCTCGATATCGGTGAGCGGAACGCTCACCTCAGCGGGGCAGTTTGTCGAGCACCGCGGAGAACTCCGACGCGAAACCCAGCCGCTGGGCGATCATCGCGAGCTGTTCGTCGGGATAGAGATCGGTCTCGGCGAGAATCACACTGAGCACCGGTTCGGGCAGGCCCAGATCGGCCAGGATGCCGAGGTCGCCTTCCTCCCACGGTTCGACGTCGTCGAGTTCGTCGGGATCTATATCGGGGATCTCGATATGGAGTTCCTCGAGGACATCGGCGGCGATGTCGTAGTCGATCGCCGCGGTCGCGTCCGACACCAGCAGCCGGGTACCGCTGGGAGCGGGCCGGACCACGATGAAGAACTCGTCGTCGACGTCCAGGAGTCCGAAGACCGCGCCGGAGGAACGCAGGGCTTTCAGCTCGGTCTCCGCGGCCGACAGGGTGGTGAGCGCGGCCGAGGTCAACGGAGTGCACCGCCAGGTACCGTCTTCCCGGACAACGGCCACCGCGAACCCTTCCACGTCGTCGTAATCATCCGACGTCGCCCTGTTCGTCCCCGAGCGCTGTGCTGCCATGGGCGCAACGGTAGTCGGCCCGAGGCCGTTAGATGAAGTCGTATGCGAATCTGTTCCGGTGACTGCTGACGACCATACGGCGCTCTGTGTTCTCGGAACGGGTTTGATCGGCGGCTCGCTGCTGCGTGCGGCGACCGCGGCCGGTCGGACCTGCTGGGGATACAACCGCTCGGCGTCGGGCGTGGCGGCCGCCCGGACCTCGGGTTTCGATGTCGGCGACGATCTGGCGGCGGTATTGCGCCGGGCCGACGAAGCCGATGCTCTCGTCGCGGTGGCGGTGCCGATGCCGGCGGTGAACACGATGCTCGACGCGATCGCCGAACACGCGCCGGGGTGCGCGCTGACCGATGTGGTGAGTGTGAAGGCCCCTGTCGCGGCGGCGGTGCGCCGGTACGGACTGCAGGCTCGCTACGTCGGCGGGCATCCGATGGCCGGCACCGCCGAATCGGGCTGGCAGGCAACCGATCCGGAACTGTTCGGTGGTGCGGCGTGGGCCGTCGGCGTGGACCCGGGCACCGACGCGGACGTCTGGACGCGCGTCACGCGGCTGGCCCTGGACTGCGGCGCGGTGGTGGTCCCGGTGACCGCCGCCGAACACGACCGCGCCGTGGCCCGGATCTCACATCTACCGCATGTGCTGGCCGAGGCGCTGGCGGTCGCCGGAGCCCGTGGCGGGGACCTCGCGCTCGGCTTGGCGGCGGGGTCGTTCCGGGACGGTACGCGGGTCGCGGGCACCGCAGCCGATCTGGTGCGGGCGATCTGCGAACCCAACTCCGAGGCGCTGCTGGCGGTGCTGGACGAGACACTGGCCGCGCTTGGTGAGGCCAGACAGTCCCTGAGCGCACAGACCTCGCTCGCCGAGCTCACCGCGGCCGGCCACGCCGCCCGGAAACGCTACGAAACGGCCCAACGCTGGGAGATCACCGATATCGCCCCGGGCGCGCCGGGCTGGCTGGAGAAGCTGCAGGAAGCGGGCCGGGCCGGCGGGGTCATCACCCGGCTTGGGGCAGCCCCGGACGCCTGAGCCAGGCGGAAGCGGGCCGGGCGTGACGGCGGGTACGGCCGCGGTTCACACCCGCTCGGCCAGGCCCGGGTAGTCGAGTACGAAGCCGTCGGGATCGACGGTGAGGGTCGCGCTGGACACCGGCGAAAGAACGCTGATCCCGTCCCCGGCGCTGCTGTAGGTGAGATCGGCCTCCTGCACCGTCAGCTCCGGTAACCGGACATAGACCACCGGCACCTGCACATCCTCCATGGCGTGCTGCAGGCCGAACCGGCGGATGGGCAGCGTGTTGAAGAACGGGCTGAGCACCACGTCCGCGTCCAGGGCGCCGCCGAACATGGATCGGATATGGGTGCCGGGGGCGTCGACGAGCCAGTAGTTCTCCTCGTCGCGGGCCAGCGACGCGTGCCGCTCCCCGGCGGCGGTGGTGCTGCTCATCGACAGCCTTCTGGTCGCCCCGTTCTCATCGGTGACCAGATCGTAGGAGGCACTGAACGCGGTGTGCTCACCGCAACCGCCGCCGATGATCCGGCCGCTGGCGCGGATCCGGTTGCCGTTGAGCGTTACGCGGACCGATTCCATCCGCGAGCCGTCGTGCGCACGCCAGGTGAGAACCGCGGGCCACCGCCCGGCGGCCGGCGTCGCCGCCGGTCCGGGGGTTACGTCGCTCGATCGCGTCACGTGTCCACCGTACGCAAGACCCGCGCCTGCAGCGCTCATACGGTCGTTGTTCCGCGTCGCGGCGATACTGGATCCGGCTTACCGCATATGAACCGGTACGGCCGCCGTGTAGTCCCGGAAACGGGTGGGGTTCGCGGAAGGCCGAGGGGCCGCGCCGCACGGTCGCGTACCGCCCGATGACCAGGAAGCAGGGGCAACCCTCTCGCGCCGGGCCGCTCCGGCACGTCACCGGCGCCGTGACCCGTTTCCCCGGGGGCTGCCCACGGGCGAGAATCCGAGAGAATCGCATCCTGTGGGTTGAAGTGGAGTGCATGCGATCACCGGTTTCGGTGGTCGCCACGCGGGGATTCGGTCGGATCGGCAACGCGATCTACACCGCGAGCGGGGAAATCAGCCGATCCGGACGCTATTTCGCGGATCGGCTGCGCAAGAGCGCCCTGCGCTTCGCGTTGTCCGATCACGATATGTGCCGGATCTTCGAGCAGAGGATCGTTCCTGAACAGCTGGATGTCCCGGGTCGCGCCACGGCCGCCGTGGGCCGGCCCCGGCTCGTGGTCGCCCTGGCGCAGCCGGGTGCGGGAAAGTCCACGGCGATAAGGTCCATCGTCGCGTCCTTCCGTGACCGCGGTGGTGCGGTCCCGCTGATCGCCGACAACTACATGCGGTACCACCCGATGTTCGCCGAACTGCGTGCGCTCGACGATTTCACGGCCGGCGATCACCTGTATCCCATTGCGGAGCGATGGCTCGATATGGCCATAGACCATGTGATCGCGGGTCGGCGGAACGCCGTTCTCGAGGAGGGTGCGGGCAACCCGATGCGGGCGGCGGGGGTCATCGACCGCTTCCAGATGTACCACTATCACTCGGCCGTCGAAGCCGTGGCGGTATCACGGAGGGAGAGCGGGGCGTCGGTGCTCGCCCGCTTCCTCGGCGAGCGCCTGCGCGACGGCACCGGGCGGTATGTACCCTTCCGTGCGCAGGACATCTGTTTCGACGGCTCGGCCGAGCTGTTGCGCCTGCTCGAATCGAAGCATCCACCGGTGGCCGTGGACGAGATCAGGGTGCGTTCCCGCTCCGGCCTGCTGTACGAGAACCACCGGTCGGCGACGGGTGAGTGGTCGGCACCGCCCGAGGGCGGCATGGTTTTGGCGCAGGAGCGGGCCCGCTCACGCACGCCTGGAGAGGAATACGCCCACCTGGTGCGCAACCAGAACTTCCGGGAGGCGCTCACGCAGGCCTACGCCGGCCACCCCGGACAGGCCGCGGACTGGCACCGCCTGTGGAACGAGATGAACCTGGTGGAGGGGCCGGTCCGAGCCTGAGCCCCGGACGCACCCGTCGAGTACCGGCCGGCCTCCGGCGGAGACCACGGACTCGAATACCCGGTCGCTACCGGGACTCTCGCTCTCCAGGCAAGCGCAGGCCCGGTCTGCCACGTCTGATCGAGTTCTTCCGCCATACGATCCCCTCCCCCCGCGGCGCTCCCACACCGCACTCTGCATCGGCAAACCATCACACGGCCGGGCGGGCGGGACAACCGTTCGCTCGAGGCCTCGCGGCGCACGATCCCCGGACTTCTCCCGCTGAGCGAGCCACTGACCGCGGCCGACCGGGGCCGGGCCGACGAGGGATGACACAGCCGAGCCTGGCGGAGACGGAGGGATTTGAACCCCCGGTCGCTCTCACGACTCTCGCTTTCAAGGCGAGTGCATTCGGCCGCTCTGCCACGTCTCCAGGGCCTCGATGGTAACCGATACGACCGGGCGCGACCCAAAGCCGGCCACCGGTCACCGGCCGGGCGGCCGCGCGGTCATCGGGGCACGGCGAGCAGGTCACGGGTTATGCCGGAGAGGTCGGCGCAACCGGAAAGCCCCATGGCGGAATCGAAATCGGCGAGCAGCAGGCGCAGTGCGTGGCGCACCCCCGCGCCACCGGCGATACCGAGTGCGTAGGCCCAGGGCCGGCCGTAACCCACCGCTTTGGCGCCGAGAGCGAGTGCGACCACCACATCCGAACCGGAGCGGACCCCGGAGTCGAACAGCACATCGGCCCGGTCACCGACCGCGCCGACGACCGCACCGAGCGCGTCCAGCGCGGCAATGGAATTATCGATCTGCCGGCCGCCGTGATTGCTCACCCACACCGCGTCCGCGCCGGCGTCCACCACCAGCCGGGCATCGTCGGGATGGAGCACGCCCTTCACCGCGATCGGCAGATCGGTCCATTCCCGCAGCTTGGCCAGGTCGGCGGGACGCAGCGTGTGGTTGCCGAACAGGCCGACCCAGGTGAGGATCGCCATCCGCAGCGCGTCCTCGCTCTCTTCCGGCGGCGCGGACAGCTTCGCCCGGAAGACCGGATCGGACAGATAGTTGGCGATACCTTTGCCCAGCAGGAAGGGCAGATGCGCGAGTTCGAGATCCCGCGGCCGCCACCCCAGCGAGGGGGTGTCCACGGTGACCACGATCGCCTTCGCCCCGGACCGCTGCGCGCGCTGCACGAACGAGCGGGCCAGCTCGTCGTCGGCGGGCCAGTACAGCTGATACCACCAGTCGCCGGCGGCCTCGCCCACCTCCTCGATGGTCGAGGAGGACGCGGTGGACAGGACGCTGCCGACGCCCAGCTCCTTCGCGGCCCGGGCCACCACCACCTCCCCCTTCTCGTGCAGCAGTTCCAGCACCCCGACCGGCGAGGTCAGCACCGGGGCTGCCAGCCTGGTGCCGAGCACCTCGACCGTGGTGTCGCGCGCACCCGGCCCGCTGGTCCCGCAGAGCATGCGCGGCACGATCCGGTACCGATCGAACGCGGAGGTGTTGGCCACGGCCGTGCGTTCGGTGGAGGCGCTACCGGCCACATAGGCGTAGGCGCGCGCGTCGAGCAACTCCCGGGCCCGGTCCGCGAAACCGTCCGCGGTCATCGGCAGCTCGGGAACCGTCCCGCCCATTCCCTGGAGGTAGATCTCGTTCTGGAAGTCGATGAAGCTGCTCACGGCGCTCACGGTAGCCGTGTCCGGCCAGTCGCGGGCACCCTCTCGGCGATTTCTGATGCAGTATGGGACCCGTGCGCGCGATCAACTTGAACGGATTCGGCGGCCCTGAGGTGATGCAGTGGTCCGATGCCCCGGACCCGGTACCCGGGCACGGCGAGGTAGTGATCGACGTGGCGGCGGCCGGCGTCAATCGGGCCGATCTGCTGCAGCGGCGCGGTCGGTACGCGCCCCCGCCGGGCACCACCGCCGTGCCCGGACTCGAATGCTCAGGCGTGATCGCGGAGGTCGGCGAGGGTGTCCGGGACTGGTCGGCCGGCGACCGGGTGTGCGCGCTGTTGTCCGGCGGCGGGTACGCCGAAAAGGTGGTGGTCCCGGCCGGACAGGTGCTACCGGTGCCGGCGGGCCTGGACCTGGCGGCGGCCGCGGGACTGCCCGAGGTCGCGGCGACGGTCTGGTCGAATCTGGTGCTGACCGCCGGCCTGCATTCCGGGCAGTTGGTGCTGATCCACGGCGGCGGCAGCGGTATCGGCACCCACGCCATCCAGGTGGCGGCGCAGCTGGGCGCCCGGGTCGCGGTGACGGCCGGGTCGGCGGCGAAATTGGCGCGCTGCGCGGAACTGGGCGCCGACGTGCTCATCAACTACCGGGAACACGATTTCGTCGATCTCATCCGGGCCGAACAGGGCCTGGGCGGACCGGGTGCCGACATCATCCTCGACAACATGGGCGCCGCCTATCTCGCGCGCAATGTGGCGGCGCTGGCCCTGGACGGGCAGGTGCTGGTGATCGGCATGCAGGGCGGGGTGAACGCCGAACTGAACCTCGGCGAGCTCATGGCCAAACGCGGAACGGTGCGCGCGATCAAACTACGCGATCGCCCGGCCACCGGCCGCGGCAGCAAGGCCGACATCATCGCCGAGGTACGGGCCCACGTCTGGCCGCTGCTGGAGACGGGCGCGGTCGTCCCGGTGATCCACGCCGAGATCCCGGTGACCGAAGCGGCCCGGGCGCACGAACTGCTCGACGAACACGACACATTCGGCAAAGTGATCCTGCGGATCGGGAACGCCGGTACGAGCGAGCCGGGCCGGTAGGCGGTAGCGGACGGAGCGGGCCGCACATGACCTCGCTCGTGCCCGGCGGAACCGGGCGCGGCGGGGCCGGTCAGCCGAGCGCGGCCAGGGCCCGGCCGAACTGATCGATCTCCCGGCGAGTCGTGTACGGCGCGAGACCTATGGTCACCGCGCCGCCCTCGTCGTTCACACCCAGTGCGTCCAGTAACCGGCTGCCGCCGTGCGAGCCCGCCAGCACATTGATGCGCTTATCGGCCAGTTCGGCGGCGATCTTCTCCGCCTGCATACCGTCGATGGTGAAACTGACCGTCGGGATGCGGGTGGAGGCCCTGCCGATCACGGTGAGGCCGGCGATTTTGTCCAGGGTGCTCATCAGATGGTCGAAGAGCTGGTCGTGGTAGTCCTGCAGCGAGGTGATCGACAGTTCCAGCCGCTCCCGGCGGGTGCCGCGGGCCCGTTCGTCGAGCCCGGCCAGATAATCGATCGAGGTGGTGAGACCGGCCAGCAGCGCGTACTGGTGTCCGCCGACCTCGAGCCGTTCAGGGCCCTTGGCGTAGGGGTTCAACGCCATGGACGGGATCCGGTCCAGGAACGCCGGGTCCCGGAAGACGAGCGCCCCGACCTGCGGGCCGCCCCAGCTCGGCGCGCTCAATGCGACAACGTCGGCGTTCAGGTCGTCGATATCGAGCAGCGCGTACGGTGCGGCGCCGACCGCGTCCGCGACCAGCAGTCCACCGACCTCGTGCACCCGTTCGGCCGCTACCCGCACCGAGGGCGCCGAGCCCACGATCGGTGAGGCGGCCGTGAGCGCGACCAACCGGGCGGTGGGCCCGATGAGCTCCTCGAACTGCCAGGCCGGCATCTCGCAGGTCTCGATCTCCACCTCGGCCCAGCGCACATGGGCGCCGTAGCGGTTGGCGATCCGCAGCCACGGCGCCACGTTCGCCTCGTCGTCCAGCCGGGACAGGACGATCCCGGTGCCCAGCCCCAGCCGGGAACTCAGCGATTCGGCGAGCCAGGCCAGCAGGACGGCACGGTCCGGTCCCAGCACCACCCCGCTCGGGTCCGCCCCGACCAGGTCCGCGACGGCCACCCGGGCCTCGTGCAACATATCGGCGCTGCGTTTGGCTGCGCCGTGGCGGCCGTGGTGGGAGAACGACGACGAGCGGAAACCGATGGACACCGCGCGCGAGACAGAATCCGGAACAAGCATGCCCGCCTGCGGAGCCAGGTTGATCCAGCCGTCGGCCAGGGAGGGGATCAGTCCCCGGACCCGCGCGACGTCGTAAGTCATGCAGGTCACTTTAAGGCAGGGTCCATATTCCGGTAACCCTGGTCCGGGGTCTACAACCCGCGTGACCACCACCGGCTTAGCGCGTTCGGCGCGAACACGACATGATGGGGACCATGACGCAATCGGATGACGCATCGGATCCCGTTGTCGTGATCGGCCCCGAGGGCCGTCCGCTGGTGCTGCCCGCGGGCGCCGCGACGAGTGCGTCCTACCCGGGCCGGGAGGCGCCCGAGCAGGAGGGCGCCGAGCGCGACACCTCCGAATCGCTGGCCGATATGGTCGAGCAGCCGGCCAAGGTCATGCGGATCGGCACCATGATCAAACAGCTGCTCGAGGAGGTACGGGCGGCTCCGCTCGACGACGCCAGCCGCACCCGGCTGGCCGAGATCCACAAATCCTCGATTCGAGAGCTGGAACAGGGCCTGGCGCCGGAGCTGCGCGAGGAGCTGGAACGGCTGGCGCTGCCGTTCAGCGAGGACGCCGTGCCCTCCGACGCGGAACTCCGTATCGCCCAGGCGCAGCTGGTGGGCTGGCTGGAAGGTCTGTTCCACGGAATCCAGACGGCGCTGTTCGCCCAGCAGATGGCCGCGCGGGCCCAACTCGAGCAGATGCGTCAAGGCGCGCTGCCTCCGGGTATCCATACCGCGGAAGGCCGCGGCGCGCAGCCGGGCCAGTCCATCGGAGGCACCGGACAATACCTTTGAACGCGGTGGTATATAGGCGGCCGGTACCGGGACTCGCCCACCGAGGTAGTGTCGTGCACCGTGCCTGCAGCTTCCGCTCGCTCCGACCTGGTAAACCCTGACGATCCGGAGAGCACCGACGAGAGCCCGGTGCGCCCCGACCACGACCCCGCCGCAGATGAGAAGCCCGTGAGTTCCGAGCAGACCCCGGTCGTCGGCGCCGATACCGCCGTCTCCGATATCACCGAGGTGACCGCCGCGGACCCCATCGAATCGGATTCGCAGTCCTGGTCCCGGGCCTGGCGCGATATCCGCGACGGGTTCCGGCAGCGCGAACTGTGGCTTTCGCTGGGCTGGCAGGACATCAAACAGCGCTACCGGCGGTCGGTGCTGGGTCCGTTCTGGATCACCATCGCCACCGGCGTGCAGGCCACCGCCATCGGCATTCTGTACGCCGCGCTGCTGGGGCAACCGCTGACCGAATACCTGCCGTATGTGGCGGTCGGCCTGATCGTGTGGAATGTCATCAACGCCTCGATCCTCGAGGGCGCTGAGGTGTTCGTCGCCAACGAAGGCTTGATCAAACAGCTGCCGTCGGCGCTGAGCGTGCACGTGTACCGGCTGGTGTGGCGGCAGATGCTGTTCTTCGCGCACAACCTGCTGATCTACTTCGTCGTGCTGGCCCTGTTCGGGGTCTGGCGCGATCTGCACTGGACCGTGGTCTTCGCGATACCGGCCCTGGTGCTGCTGTTCCTCAACGCGATGTGGGTCTCGGTGCTGTTCGGTATCTTCAGCACCCGCTACCGCGATATCGCGCCGATCCTGGGCAGTATGACGCTGATGTTGTTCGTGCTGACCCCGGTGATGTGGAACACCAAGAGCCTGCACGAGCAGGGCGGCCAGGTCGCCGAACGGGCCCGGCTGGCCGAAGTGGTGCCCACCTACCACTATCTGGAGATCGTGCGCGCGCCGCTGCTCGGCGACGACCAGAAGCCCTACCACTGGGTGATCGTCGGCGCCATCACCGTGGTGGGCTGGATCGCCGCGGCGATCGCGTTGCGCAAGTACCGTTCGCGCGTGCCCTACTGGGTTTAGGAGTCAGGCGATCATGAGTGATCACGTGAGTATCGAAACCCGCAACGCGTGGGTGGAGTTCCCGATCTTCGACGCGAAATCCCGGTCGCTGAAAAAGGCGTTCCTGGGCAAGGCGGGCGGTTCGATCGGCCGCAACCAGTCCGATGTCGTGGTGGTCGAGGCCCTGCGCGATATCAACCTGTCGCTGAAAGAAGGCGACCGGGTCGGCCTGGTCGGCCACAACGGTGCGGGCAAGTCCACGCTGCTGCGGCTGCTGTCCGGGATCTACGAGCCTTCGCGCGGTAGCGCGCGGATCCGCGGGCGGGTCGCGCCGGTGTTCGATCTGGGCGTCGGGATGGACCCGGAGATCTCCGGCTACGAGAACATCATCATCCGCGGTCTGTTCCTGGGGCAGACCCGCAAGCAGATGCTGGCCAAGATCGACGAGATCGCCGATTTCACCGAACTCGGCGAATATCTGTCCATGCCGCTGCGCACCTATTCGACCGGTATGCGGGTGCGCCTGGCGATGGGCGTGGTGACCTCCATCGACCCGGAGATCCTGCTGCTCGACGAGGGGATCGGCGCGGTCGACGCGGAGTTCATGAAGAAGGCGCGGATCCGCTTGCAGGAATTGGTCGCCCGCTCGGGCATCCTGGTGTTCGCCAGCCATTCCAACGAATTCCTGGCCCAGCTCTGCGATACCGCGCTGTGGATCGATCACGGCCAGGTCCGGTTGCAGGGCGGGATCGAAGAGGTCGTCCGGGCCTACGAGGGTCCGGACGCGGGTAATCATGTAGCGGCGGTCCTGCGGGAGATCGAGGCCGAGAAGTCCGATCGTGCCGACGACGCACCAGCACCGGAAACGGCCGACGGCGAACGAGAACTGGAGAACAACACAGCATGAGCGAGTCCCGCCCGGAGGCGGAAGCGACGCGTGACCCCGTAGAGCCCTCGCCGGTGCCCGACGACAGCACGAGCGAGCCGGGCTCCGAGGCGGAAGCGACGCGTGACCACGCAGGGCCCTCGCCGGTGCCCGACGACAGCACGAGCGAGCCCGGATCCTCCCAGGCGGAAGCAAAGCGTGACCCGATAGCGCCCGCGACAGTTCCCGGCGGGCACAGCAGCGGGTCGGCCCCGGAGGCGAAAGCCGAGCGCCATGAGGTGGCGCCCTCTCCGGTATCCGGCGAGCCAGGATCGGAAGCGCCGGAGAAACGCGATCACGTGCCGGCCGCGCCGGTCCCCGGTGCGCCCGGCACCAGCGGCCCCCGGCGTTCGGCTCCGGCTCCCGCGCGGGAACACGAAGCGGCCGCCGCGGTGTTGCCGGAGGTCGAGTACGGACCGGATGCCAAGATCGTCGCCGTAGTCGTCACACACAAGCGCCGCGAGCTGCTCGCCGAATCGCTGAAGGCCGTCGCCACGCAATCGCGCGCTGTCGATCACCTGATCGTGATCGACAACGGCAACGAGGCCGAAGTGGCCGAACTGGTGGCGGACCAGCCCATCGAGACCACCTATCTGGGTTCGGCGCACAATCTGGGTGGCGCGGGCGGTTTCGCGCTGGGCATGTTGCACGCGCTGAGCCTGGGTGCCGATTGGGTCTGGCTGGCCGACGACGACGGCCGCCCCGAGGGTCCCGAGGTATTGGCGACCCTGTTCGACTGCGCGCGGCGCCACGAGCTGGTAGAGGTCTCGCCGGTCGTCTGCGATATCGACGAACCGGACCGCCTGGCCTTCCCGCTGCGCCGCGGTGTGGTGTGGCGGCGGTTGCGGTCCGAACTGGGCGGCGAGGACTTCCTGCCCGGTATCGCGTCGCTGTTCAACGGCGCCCTGATCTCCGCGCAGGCGGTGGACGTGATCGGTGTACCGGATCTGCGGCTGTTCGTGCGCGGCGACGAGGTCGAGGTGCACCGGCGGCTGGTCCGCTCGGGATTACCCTTCGGAACCTGTCTGCAAACCGCCTATCTGCACCCCAACGGCGCGGCCGAGTTCAAGCCGATCCTCGGTGGCCGGATGCACACCCAGTACCCGGACGATCCGGTGAAGCGGTACTTCACCTACCGCAACCGGGGCTATCTCATGTCCCAGCCGGGTATGCGAAAGCTGCTGCCCCAGGAGTGGATCCGGTTCTCCTGGTTCTTCCTGGTGACCCGCCGCGACCCGGCCGGATTGCGCGAGTGGTTCCATCTGCGCAGCCTCGGACGTAACGAGCAGTTCCAGAAACCGGACTAGCCCGTCGGCACCCATAGCGTCCCGAATCGGTCACCTTCCGGACAACCAGGGTTGACGGCGGATGGGAGAGATCGCTCCCCGCCAGGTAAGTTCGGCTGGCAATCTGCATGATTCGGGAGGAGATCGATGAGTTACCCCGGCGGTCAGCCGCCACAGGGCCTGCCCGCACCCGGCCAGTTTCCGCCGCCGCCACAGCAGTACGCGCCGCCGGCACCGAACCAGGTTGGGCAGCCACAGTATCCAGGGGGGCCACAGGGCGGTCCGCAGCCGTGGGGTGCACCGCCGCCCGGCCAGCCGCCGCAGGGCTTCGGTCAGCCGGCCGCCCAGCCGCAATACGCCAGCGGTCCATACGCGCAGCCGCCCGGACAGCCCCCTGCCCAGTTCGGTCCGGGCGGGCAGCCCGGACCCTACGGGCAGCCGCCCCTGGCCGCGCCCAACGACCCGCCGGGTATCACGGTGGACTGTTCCTACGCCCCGATAGCGTTCCTGCTCGCGATCACCAAACCCAAGATCACGGTGAACGGCCAGCGGGTGCCCAACACCCGGTGGGGCGCCAACCATATTCCGGTCGGCCCAGGGCAGTACCACGTGCGGGTTACGACGCCCTGGCTGTTCGATATGGGTCCGGCCGATGTGGCGGTGCCGGTCCAGCCCGGGCAGGCGGTCCGGTACTACTACCGGACCCCGGCGCTCATCTTCCTCAACGGAGCGATCGGACCGGTTCCGCAGAAGACTCCCGGCATGGTGGTCATGTATGTGATCTGGGCATTCGTCGCCCTGATCTTCCTGCTGAACATCCTGATGATCGCCACGATGTGAGCGACGATCCGCGCGCGGCGGGGTCGGCGACGGCCGGCCGCGCACGGATCGGTTTCGCAGAAGCGTCCGAACCTCAGGTATAGAGGCCCCCGCACGGCGCATCGCTCGGCCGTTGGTGTCCGGCGGACTCGCCCGGACGAGGACGTCTCGAAGTCACTGACAAAGAGGCGACCCGGGGGTGCCGCGGCCGGAACGCGCAGATAAGAGCGGTGGCAGTGGACGGGCTCGCGTACAAGAATTCGACGACGGCCGCATACGCTCGATGCGGCGAGCCAAGCGAGACTCGGTGATCTCGCGGGCGGGTCGGTCGTGCATCCTGCGACACCAGTGGACCGGCCGCACGACCGGCCCGACCACTCGCCGGCCGTCCGACACCCGCACATCGGATCGCACGGTCCTGGGCAAGCCCGGACCTGTTGCCTACGCTCGGAACGCAGTGCCGAACGCAGAGCGGTCGGCGCCCGCGACCAACAGGAGGGCAGGCAATGACAGCTACCGGAGACAAACCGCTGAGCGGCCGGACGATGATCATGTCCGGCGGCAGCCGCGGTATCGGGCTGGAGATCGCCAAACGGGCGGCCGCCGACGGCGCGAACATCACGCTGATCGCCAAGACCGATCAACCCCATCCCAGATTGCCGGGCACGATCCACACCGCCGCCGCGGAACTGGAGGAGGCGGGGGCGACCGTGCTGCCGTTCGTCGGCGATGTGCGGATCGACGCATCGGTCGCCGAGGCGGTCCGGCTGACCACCGAGCGCTTCGGCGGTATAGACATCGTGGTCAACAATGCCTCCGCCATCGATCTGTCTCCCACCGATTCGCTGACGATGAAGAAGTACGACCTCATGCAGGACATCAATTGCCGCGGTAGTTTTCTGCTGTCCAAGCTGTGCATACCCGCGCTGCGCGACTCCGCGGCAGCCGGTCGTAATCCGCATATCCTCACGCTGTCGCCACCCCTGAACCTGGACCCCAAATGGGCCGGTTCCTCGTTGGGCTACACCATCGCCAAGTACGGGATGTCGCTGACCACACTGGGTTTGGCCGAGGAACTGAAATCCGACGGTATCGGCGTGAATTCGCTCTGGCCACGCACCACGATCGCGACCGCGGCCGTGCGCAACCTGCTCGGCGGCGAGGAGATGGTGCGTACCTCGCGAACCCCGGATATCTACGCCGACGCCGCCTACCTGGTACTCACCTCACCGGCCACCGCGACCACCGGGAATTTCTTCATAGACGACGAGGTGCTCGCCGCCCACGGCATCACCGACCTGGACAGATACCGGGTGACCCCCGGCGACGAACCCCTCACCACCGACCTGTTCCTCTGACGACCACGGGCCACGCCGCGGATACGGCGTGGCCCGTTCGGACAGGACGCGTCCGGCTCAGTTCCGGTCGGAGTCGATCCCGTACAGCCGCTCCCAGTTCTCCCTGCTGGTGAGCTCGGCGTGCGCGGCGCGGTAGCGCTGCGCAAGATCGGGCAGTTCCTTGTACAACCGCCGCAGTACCCGCACCGTGCGCAGCAGCAGGGCGCGCGCAGTCGCCTTGTCACGTTTGCGAACCCGGACTCCGGACTGTGAGGCATCGGTGACCACGACATGGTCGAACAGCGATACATGCCACCAGTGCGCGTCTTCGCGGGTGACCCCGACCAACCCGTACTGGACCTTGCCGGTCCACTGCTGGATCGCGCGTTTGATCAGCACCGCCAGCAGTCGGCTCGGTTCGCCACCGGCGCGACGCACACGGATCTCGGAGGAGTCCACCGGGGGCGTCGCCGCGGGATGCTTGAGGGTCTCCGCGTAGTCGGCGCGACTGGTCCGGGCCCGTTTCAGCGGCTCGACACCGCCGTCCCGCAGGATCGAGGGTCCCGCCAGGAAATCCTCGATGCCCTGCAGGGTGGTGTGCGCGAGACCGTACTGCATCGCGACCAGATATTCGGAGATGTTCCGGAAGAGCTGCCGGGTGACCGTGCCCGGGTTCAGGTCCGCGTGCATCGCGCTGACGATCAGCGAGTTGCGGGTGCTGAAGTACCGCGCCCAGTCGTCGAAATCCTTCCAGTAGAAGTCCGCGTGCCAGACCGCCGCATTGGGCAGCGTGACCGTGACAAACCCGTGTTCGCGGGCGCGGACCCCGTATTCGACATCGTCCCACTGGAAGAAGATGGGCAACGGCAGCCCGATCTTCTTCACCACCTCGGCCGGGATGAGGCAGGTCCACCAGGCGTTGTATCCGGCATCGACCCGGCGTTCCTGGTTCTTCTTCAGCATGCTGGTGTTGCGCAGCGCCTTGGGCACCTTCTGCCCGTGCATGAGCCGGTGCAGGTGCACGTCCTCGGCCCCGACATTCAGGTAGTCGGGGTTGAGCAGGAACAACATCTGCGCGCCGACCAGCGTCGGTTCCACGGTGAGGTTGGCGAAGGCCTGCAACCGCAGCACGGTCTCGGGCTCACAGAGGATATCGTCGTCCATGAGGATGACGTCGGCGTGTTCGTTGGCCGCGGACACCTCGTACAGTCCACGGGTGAAACCGCCCGCCCCGCCCAGATTGGGCTGGCGGATGTAGCGCAGTTTGTCTCCGAACATCGACCGCGTGGCCTGGTACAGCGGCCGGTTCTCCACCAGATCGGTGCCCTGGTCCACCACGTACACCGCGTCGAGCGAGCCGAGCACGGTCTGGTCGGAGGCCAGCGCGGCGATGGTCTCGGCGCAATCCTGGGCGCGGTTGAAAGTGCAGATGGCGATGGCGACCGGGCGTACGGTCTCGGGGGCGGTCGCGGTCCAGGTGAGGTCGGAGATCTCCAGGTCGCCGCCGACCGCTTCGAACTCCAGCCACAGGGCCCCGCCGTCGACGAACTGGTCCAGCGGCGCGGTCAGGGTCAGCGGGCCGGTGGCGGTGACCTCGGCGGTGCCGACGATCCGGCGGTGCCCGGCGATATCGGAGGCCACGATCCGGACTCTGGCATGCTTGCCGACCTGCAGGATCATCGTGGCCTGCACCTCGGTGACCACGGTCCAGCGCTGCCAGTAGCTGGCGGCGAAACGGCCGAAATAGGTGTTGGTGTGCGCGGTCGAGCCCTTGTCCAGGCGCAGAATCATCCGGTCCCGGACGGCACGGCCTTTGACCACCGCGTACAGTTCGTCGCTGATCTTCGCCGAGGGTCCGGTGAAGATACCCCGGGCGAGCACCAGCCGCCGCGGAGCCGGGTGGTTTTCGGCGCGCAGCGACTCGGGCGCGACCGCAGCGTGATCGTTCGTCTCGGTAACGGCCTGCATAGCCGACTGGTCCATGAAGTCCTCGAAATCCTCAATATTTTCGCGCATGAGCGAGGGCCCTGCGTGGTTACGCTCCGCTACCGCCTCCGGGCCTGATCAACTCATGCTGTGCCGACTGGACAAACATGTCCGGTGAATACGGTTCGCGGCGGGCCCGAGGATATCAATCAGCCACGCCGGTCGCCCGGTTGGTCGTTTCCCGATCGGGTTGCCCGGTAAACACGAACTTGTCATAAGCCCAATACCGGAACACCACGGCAACGATCTGACCGATCAATGTTCCAGAGATATTGTCCGCCAGCGGCGTGGCCAGACCCAGGATGTACCTGGAGAAACCCAGGCAACCCAATTGCAGTCCGATCGCGATCACATTGATCACCGCGTACGACAGGTACTCCCGGGCCGGGCTGCCGGACTGCTTGTGCGAGAAGGTCCACCACTTGTTGCCGAAGTAGGTGACCACCGTGGCCACCGCGATAGCGATGATCTTGGCGGGCAACGGGACGTCGTGCATGAGACCCTCGCCACCCCAGGCGCCCAGATTGAACACCAGCAGGTTGTAGGTCCCCGCATCGACCAGGAAGCCGACCACGCCGACCACCAGGAACGCCGCACTCTGCCGCAGCCCGGTCCGCAGGCGCTCGGCGAGCGAACGGGGGGCCGGCGCGTCGGCGGCGACAGCGGCCGTTGACTCACCAGATGACACGCGCCGACGGTACCGCAGTGACCTGAGCCATCCTCTGTGGCACGGCATGAGCGGGTCAGGCCCGGAGA